>NZ_JBIVUY010000005.1:0-563522 GCF_044757425.1 Streptomyces sp. NPDC091281
CACCCCCCAGGTCATGCCTTCGACAGGGGGGAACAGTCATGCCGGGCCCGGAGGCCAGCGGCCCTCTTGCAGGACCGCGGAAAACATAACGGGGGTCACCGCGGCGAGGGGAGCCGTGCCGACGTCCCCCCGCGTCACGGGGCCCGGCGCACGGCGGACCTCCCCGGCGGCGTACGGGGTCCGGTGCGGGTGGAACGGTGGCGCTGCACGTGCGGCTCGTTCAGGGGCCCGTCCGGCGGTCCGGCCCTGGGGCGTGAGGGAACGTAGCACGGAACACACCCGCGGGAAACACATCCGCACGGAATCACTCAGGAACCACCATCGGCGGGGATGCCGCACCGCGCGAAGGCACCGCGCGCCCGTACGCCCGGAGAGGCGACCGCAGCCGACGAGCCCCCCGCCCCGCCCGGT
The DNA here is from genome assembly GCF_044757425.1 of Streptomyces sp. NPDC091281. Classification (NCBI taxonomy): domain Bacteria; kingdom Bacillati; phylum Actinomycetota; class Actinomycetes; order Kitasatosporales; family Streptomycetaceae; genus Streptomyces; species Streptomyces sp. NPDC091281. Next base: position 412 of record NZ_JBIVUY010000005.1, read on the forward strand.
TCCAGAGCCTGCGGTTCCACGACGCCGTCCAGCATGGTCAGGGTCCGCTGGACGGTACGGCCGGTGACGCAGGAGGGGCCGGGGCCGTGCAGGCCGCGCAGGCCGCGCACCGGCTCGTCGCCCTGGAGCAGCAGCCGGACCCGCCGGAGCGTGATCCTGGCGGCGTCCGCCGTCAACTCCGGCGCACCGGTGGTTCCGCCGGTGGTCCGCTCGCTCAGTGCACGGGGACGGCCGCCGCGGCGACGGCGAGCGGGTCCGTGAGCGGGCGGCCGAGCAGGTGCGCGAGGTCGGGACCGGGGGTGCCGAGGAAGCCGTGCCGGACGGCGGTCGCGATCGAGGCGAGCATCGGCGGCTGGAACGGCAGCAGCGTCCGGTCCGCAAGGAGCCGGTCCCGGTACTCGCCCAGGCCGATGGTCCGGTGCGCGACGCCGAGGTGGCGGGCGACGTCGGCGGCGGTGATCGGTTCGCCGACCAGGTCGTAGCTCCGGCCCGCGTGGGCGGCGGGATCGGCGGCCACGACGGCGGCGGCCTCGGCCAGGTCCGCCCGTGCCACGGCGGCGAGCGCTCCCTCGCCGAACGCCGACTCCACACCGTCGGCGGTCCGGGTCAGGAGCGCGCCGAAGAGTTCGGCGTAGAGCCCGTTGCGCAGGACGGTCCACCCGAGTCCGCTCGCCTCGACCAGGCGCTCGGTGGCGCGGTGGGCGAGCGCGAAGGCGAGGTGGTCGCCGCCGCCGGTCAGGCTGGTGTAGACGACGTGGCGCACGCCGTCGCGGACCGCGGCGGTCAGCACGGCCCGGTGCCGGGCCACGACCCGGTCGTCCTCGGCGTATCCCGCCGAGACGAGGACCAGCGTGGACACGCCGACGAGGTCGAGGCTCGCGGGGTCGTCGAAGTCGAGTCGCCGCTGCCCCTCCCCGGGCGATCGGGTGCCTCCCTGGGCGGGCGCGTGGCGCCGGGCCAGTGCCTGGAGCGTGCGAGAGGCGAGGTGTCCGCTCGCCCCGGTGACCATGATCATTGCGGTTCTGTCTCCCACCGTGGTTCTCTTCGGTAACTAGGGTGAGATCCTCGACCGGCCCGGACGGGCCCACAAGGAGGCAGTCCTGTGTCAGTGACGCACACCGAGGTAACCACCGGACCCGCCGCGCTCGAACCCTGCGGACAGCGGGATCACCCCGACTGCGGCATCCGTGACGTCCTCGACCGGGTCGGCGACAAGTGGTCGGTGCTCGTCATCGTCGAACTCGCGGGCGGCCCGCGGCGGTTCAGGCAGCTCCAGCGCGCCGTCGAGGGGATCTCCCAGCGCATGCTGACGCTCACGGTGCGCCGGCTGGAACGGGACGGGCTGGTCCTGCGGACCGTGCACCCGACCGTGCCGGCCCAGGTCGACTACCGGCTGACCGAGACGGGGACGAGCCTGACCCACCTCGTCAAGGCCCTCGCCGACTGGTCGCTCGCCCACCGCGCCCCCATCGCGCAGGCCCGCGCGTCCTACGACCGCGCCCACCCCGACCACGAGATCCGCTGACCGGCGACGCGCCACTGACAGCCCACGCCCCGCCGTCCCGCGCTGCGTTGTGCGGTGCTGTGCGGTGCGGTGAACAGGACGGGGTGCCGGGTGCCGTCGCCCTCACCCGCCCGGCGAGATGACGTTCTCCACCGCACGCGGCACGGGGTAGACCCGCTCCGGCGGGAACAGGCGCCGGGCCTTGTCGGCGTGCCCGGTCCGGATCAGCTCGGCTGCCTTGCGGACCTGGGGTGTGAGGTCGGTGAGACCGACCGTCCACTCGTCGGTGAACGTACGGATGAGGTGGCGGCCGATGCCGACCTGGATGCTGTAGTGGTTCAACGCGGCTCCGCGTGACGAGCGTTCCGGGTCCCACTGGACGTGTACGGCCGCCCGCGCCACGGCCGCCGGATCGGCGGTCGTCAGCACGGCGCGCGACAGGGCCTCCTCCCAGCCCTCGCGGGTGATCCGCACCGCGAGCACCCGCTCCTGGCCGGGCTTGCGGGCCCAGTTGCTGCGGTGCATCAGCCACAGGAACGACGGCTTGATCCACGTCATGCGGTGGAACGAGAACGGGGCGACGAAGCGCCCCGCCCGCAGGGCCGCGTCGGCGATGGCGGGCGCGTACGCCTGGTAGACCACGATCGTGCGCGCGTCGTGGTCGGCACGGATCTGGTGTCGGGGTGTCACCCGCCGCACTCTGTCAGCCGGTCCGGGAGTGCGGCGAGCCGTTTTCGGCCGCACCGCACCGGCCGGGCCGCTGTCTAGCGCGGGGACCTCGCGCCCACGCGGGCCCGCCCCAGCCGGAGTGCCGACACGAGGAAGAACACCCCGCCCAGGAAGGCGTACCCCGCCAGGGAGCCGAGGGAGGCGTCGTCCGCGCCCGCCTGGGCGGCGAAGGACGCTCCGGCGAGGGTGGAGATGGCGCCGCTGGCGATCATCGGCCACTGACCTCCCATGCCGCGCCGCAGGACGCCCACGACCAACTGGACCAGCCCCGCGGTGACGGCCCACGCGCCCCAGACCCGCAGGACGGCCGGGATGCCGGAGGCCGCCGCGGCGGCCAGGCCCGCGGTGGTCAGCGCGCTGAGCACGATGTTCGCGTAGAGCCCGCGGACGGGTCCGCTGCTCGCACGGGCGGACCGGACGTCCACCACCGCGCACGCCAGATCGAAGAGCGGATAGATCACCAGCAGGGTCACGCTCAGCGCGCTAAGGGAGTCGGCGGAGACGAACAGCAGACCGGCCCAGACGGCGGCGAACGCGAAGCGCAGGAAGTACAGGCGGCGCAGCGCCGCGCTCTCGACGGCGGTCGGCGCGGTGGCCGGGGCGGGGGTGGGGGCTGCGAACGAGGTGTCCATGGCGGGCCTTTCGGTGACGGACGGCGGCTGCCTCCCACGAAGCGCCGGAGAGAAGGAGGCAGGTGGAAGGTGGAAGGTGACGAGATCAGGGAGGTTGGGGGATCGAGGAGTCAAGGGAGAACGTTCTGTCTCGTCTCTCGTTCATCTAACGGCGGTCGCCACCCCCCTGTCAAGACCGAACGTTCTCCCTTGCCGGTTTGGTACGGTGGCGGCATGAGCGCGAGTACTGGAGGCCGGGGTCCGTCCGAGGCGCGGGCGAAGCTGCTCGACACGGCGACCCGGATCTTCTACGCCGAGGGAATCCACTCGGTCGGCGTGGACCGGATCATCGCGGAGGCCCAGGGCACACGCGCCACTCTGTACCGGCATTTCAAGGGCAAGGAGGACCTGGTCCTCGCCTACCTGGAGCGGGCCGACCTGGGCATCCGGAGCCAGGTCGGCGCCATCCTGGCCCAGGACCTTCCGGCGGCCGACACGGTGCGCGCCGTCGGCCGGTACGTCGCCGAGGGCATCCGGTCCCCCGGCTTCCGCGGCTGCGCCTTCCTGAACGCGGCGGCCGAGTACCCCGATCCGGCCCACCCGGTCCACCGGGCCGTACTCGCACACCGGCAGTGGTTCCTGGAGACGGTCACGGATCTGATGGAGGGCGCGGGCTGTGCGCCCGCCGATGCGGCGGGCCGCCACTTCGTGATGCTCCGGGACGGCGCGATGGCCGCCGGGTGCCTCTTCGACCCGGAGCTGATCGGCGAGACGCTCCTCCAGGGAGTCGAGGGCCTCCTGCCCGACCGACCGTCCGAATGACCGACTGACCGAGCGTCCGACAGGACGAAATGCGGATGCGGTGACCGGGTGGCCCTCCCTACGCTCGGCCCCATGCGCCCCGCACCCGCCGCCCTGCTGAACGTCATCGATGTGGAAGCCACCTGCTGGGACGGGCAGCCGCCGCCCGGGTCGGTGCACGAGATCATCGAGATCGGTCTCACCGTCGTGGATGTGTCGGCCGGGCGCCGGGTGTCCCGGCACCGTCTCCTGGTCCGCCCCACCCGGTCGAGGGTGAGCGCCTTCTGCACCGAGCTGACGGGACTGACGCAGGCCGAGGTGGACCGCGGCGTCTCCTTCGCCGAGGCCTGCCGGGTCCTCGTCGCCGAGTACGCGGCGGGAGAGCGGCCCTGGACGAGCTGGGGCGAGTACGACCGCCGTCAGTTCGCCCGGCAGAGCCAGGCCGACGGGGTCGCCTACCCGTTCGGCTATCCCACCGAGCGCACCCACACCAACGCCAAGGCCGTCTTCGCCACCGCCCACGGGCTGCGCAGGAAACCCGGCATGGACCAGGCCCTCACGATCGCCGGGCTGCCTCTCGAAGGACGGCACCACCGCGGGGAGGACGACGCGTGGAACATCGCCGCCCTCGTCCTCGATCTGCGGGACCGCGGGGCATGGCCGGAGCCGGTCGCGGACCCCGCCTCCCCGGGTGGTCCGACGGGGTGATCCCGCCCGCGGACCCGCTCGGACGCGGGCGTACGCTCCCCGCATGACCTGCGCGATCCTGACCCCCTGGTGGCGGCGCCGCCTCGGCCGGACCCACGCGGCGGACGCCGCGGGACCGGCGGCCGACGACGCGCGCCTGCTGGCCGACACCCCGATCCTGGACTGGCGGCACGGACGGGTGCGGGCGCTGGCGGACCGGGCCCGCGCGGCGGCGGTGCCGGGCGGCGGCGACCGGGCGTTCCTCGTCGCGGCGCACCGGCTCGTGTCGGCCGGGATCAGCCCGGTCTACGCGATGGACGACGAACAGCCCGTGTCACGGACCCTCGCCCTGGGCCGGGGTTCGTGCAGCCAGCGGCTGGCCGTGCTGGAGGCGGTGGCACGCTCCGGTGGTGTCCCGACGCGCGTGCGCGGCCTGCTGATCGACGGCTCCTTCTGGTACCCGCGCTTCCCCCGGCTGCGTCTCCTCGTCCCCGACCAGGTCGTCCTGGCCTGGCCGGAGTTCCACGTCGACGGGGTGTGGACGGCCGTGTCCGAGCTGTACGCCAGCCTCGACGAGCTGCGGGCGCGGAATCCGCGCGGGTTCACCAACGCAGGCAGCCAGACCCTGTTCGAGGCGCTGTCCTCCACCGCCGTCGACTGGGACGGCACCGCCGGCCTGTGCGGGCCGCAGGGCGCCCCGGACAGCGGCTGCGGAGACCACGACCTGTCGGCCGCCGTACGGGCCGACCTGGGCCGTTTCGCCTCGCGTGACGAACTCTTCGCCCGGCACGGGCAGACCCTGAGCGCGACGGCGCGGGTGGTCGCCGGACCGTTCCTGAACCGGCGCGCAGCGGCCTGAACGACGGCGGGCACCGCCCCCCGTGACGACCGGTCACGGACGCGCCCTCACCCCCCACCCCCCCCCAATCCCCCAGTGCCTCAGTCCCCGACGACGATCGTGCCTATCGTCGATTCCGGGCCGGGCCCGTCCGGGCGGTCGACCGTCCACCAGCCCAGGACGTCCGGGTACTCGGGCTGCGGGACCGCCCGCCCTTCGGGCGTCATGAGGCGCCCCTGGTACGCCTGCGCGTACCGTGCCCGGATCTCGTGGACACCGGGGGCGTCGGGCACGACGATGTCGCAGGCTATCTCGACCCACTCGGCCGGGCCCGGGTTGTCCTCGGCCAACGCCTCCACGGGCGTACCGGAGTTGACCACCCGCAGGCCGCCCCCGCTGCGCTGCTTGCCGTTCCACACCGACGCCTGGGCGCGGTCCTCCCCCGCCAGCCCGACGATCACCTGGTTGATCGCGTTGCCGCATCCCCCGCAGTCGTGGAGCAGCGCGAACCGCACCTCGTACGCGCCGCCTCGCCGCACCGTCACCACGTCGCCCCGGCCGTCGATCCGGACGTCGCGGATCGTGAAACGGGAGGGCTCCGTCATGACGGCACCGGGCGTCCGGGCGGTGGTCGGGCGGTCCTGGCCGTGCCGTGTCTTGTCGTCGTTCATGCGACCAGTGAACAGGGGACCACTGACAATCAGGACGTCGCGGTGGCGCGGTCCCGTCGATGCGTCCTGCCGGACCCGGCCGGGGAGTAGCGTCCTCACCATGGACTCTCGCACCGTCGTCGAGCGCGCTCGACACCTCAGGAAGCTGCACGCCGACCACACGCCGCTCGTCCTGCCGACCGTCTGGGACGTGTGGTCCGCGCGGACGGCCGCCGCCGCGGGCTTCCCGGCGCTGACGATCGGCAGTCATCCGCTCGCCGACTCGCGCGGGGCCGAGGACCACGAGGGACAGACCTTCGAGGAGGTCCTCGCCGCGGTCCGGCCGATCATCGCGGCGGTGGACGTGCCCGTCTCCGTCGACCTGGAGGCGGGGTACGGGCAGGAGCCCGCGGATCTCGTCGCCGGACTCGTCGAGGTCGGCGGCGCCGGACTCAACGTCGAGGACACCGTCCACTCGGACGGCAGGCGGGTGCGCACCACGCAGGAACACGCCGCCTACATCGCCGGGGTGCGCGCGGCGGCCGACGACGCGGGCGTCCCGGTCTGGGTCAACGGGCGCACCGACCTGTTCCTGCACGCGGAGGACGCCTCCGCCGTCCTCGACGAGGCGATCGAGCGGCTGCGCGCCCTGGAGCGGGCGGGCGCCGACAGCGTGTACCCGGTGCGCATCCAGGACGACGACGCCCTGCTCGCCGCGGTGGTCGACGCCGTCTCCGTCCCCGTCAACTCCACGGCCCACCCGGTCCGGCACGACCTGGAACGCTTCCGCCGTCTCGGCGTCGGCCGCATCACCTACGGCCCGCTCCTCCAGCTCGCGGCGACCGACGCGATCAAGGACATGATCCGGCCCTGGGCGCCGTAGTCCGCACCGCCCGGCGCGCAGTCCCCCCAACCCCCTACCCCCTACCCCCTACCGGCTACCGGCTACCGGCTACCGGCTACCGGCTACCGGCCCAGCTCGCCCCGTACCCGCCACAGGTCGCGCAGCAGCGCGATCTCGGCCATGTGGTGCACCAGCTCCAGGTTGGAGCCCCACACCACGGAGACGTACGGGTCGTTCGGGTCGGAGCCGTAGGGGTACTGGGAGAAGCCGACCGTGTCGAGCTGTTCTTCGGTGACGGCACCGACGCTCTCGCGCCAGCGGTCGAGGGTGGACCAGAAGCGGTCCAGGGCCAGGCTCGCGGACGGCGTGAAGTCGATCAGCTGCCGCGGCTCGCGCCGTGCGCCGAAGGTCCACTCCCACTGGCCCGCGAAGCAGGAGTGCAGGTGGGCGAGGCGCCACGCGATGGTGGTGACCGGCGTCGCGTCGGGCTCCGGCTCGCCGGTGTGGGCGAGGACCTCCTCCACCCGTGCCACGCTCACGCTCCAGTCCGCGGCGATCTCCTCGACGGTCATCCCGGAGGCGACCTGCCGGCCGATCTCGGCGTACTCGTTCGCCGGGATGTCCGGGGCGCCCAGGTCCAGCACCCACGCGCCGGGGCCGTAGGCCCGCGGCGTCACCGCTTCCTCCCGCCGCCGCAGCGACCAGCAGCCGGGCACCGGCTCCCACAGGAACTCCTCGTCCCCGAGCCCCTTCAGCCGTACCTCGGCCATCTCCCGGGCCTGGTCGAACTGCTCCATCAGCAGCCCCAGCCGGTCGGTCCTCGGCCCTTCGGTTCCCACGGTCCGCTCCCCTCGTCGCCGCGGGCCGCGCGCCACTGCCCCGACGGAAGGTACTGACTTCCGGCGCGGACCGCGACCGGGTTTCCGCGCCCTGAGAACGGGCTTTCCCGCCCCGCTTCCGGCCCCTCCGGCACCCATTCAAAAATAGTAGCCATGACTACTGTAGCCATGTACGGTATCGACATGAGCAAGGGTCCCGAAGGGCCCACGCCGGGCTATCTGGTGTGGCGCCTGTCCACGAAATGGCGGGTGGCGGTCGACCGGGCCGTGGCGCCGCTCGGTCTCACCCACGCGCAGTACACGCTGGTCGCGTCCCTGTACGGGATGCGGCGCGGCGGCGAGCGGCCGAGCCAGCGCCGCCTCGCCGACCACACCGGCCTCGAACCGCTCTACGTGTCGAAGCTGGCGCGCGCCCTGGAGGCGGCGGGCCTGATCGAACGGGACCGTGACCCGCGCGACCCGCGTGCCGTGCGGCTGACGCTCACCGAGCGGGGCGAGGACGTCACCCGGCGGGCCGTCGAGGTCGTGCACGGTCTACTGGAGCGCCTGACGGAGCCGCTGGGCGGTCTCGACAGCGCCCGCACCCGTGCGTTCGCCGCCGACCTGACCACCCTGCTCGCCGTCCCCCTCGACACCGAACCCGACCCCGCGCCCGGCCCTCCGAGCGGGCGCACGCCCCCTTCCGTCACCGCATCCACGACCGAACCGAAGGAGCCGACGTCATGACAGCCACCACGCCCACGCCTCCGCCCGTCGGCGGGCGGACCATCGGCCTGGCCCACTACGCCGGGCGCGCCGTCCTGGAACGCGTCCTCGCCCGGCACGGACTGACCTTCCCGCAGCAGATCACCCTCCGGCACGCCGTCGTCGCCGGGGCGCCCGTGGACCGGGACACCCTCGTCGCGCGGGTCTCCGGCGAGCTGAAGAACGACCCGGCCGAGACCGCGGCGGCCGTCGCGGACCTCCTCGCCCGCGGACTGCTGTCCACCGACGACGGCCCGCTGACCGTGACCGGCGGCGGGCGCGCGCTGTACGACGCGGTGGGCGTGGAGACGGGCGCGGTGGCGGCCCGGATCTACGCCGGCATCCCCGCCGAGGACCTGGCCGCCACCGCGCGCGTACTGGCGCAGGTGACCCGCCGCGCGGACCAGGAACTCGCCGCCCTCTGAGCCGCACCGCCTCCCCGCGCGGGGTACTGGAATATTCAACCAACCCGGTCGGTTCCGGTGAGCGAAGGAGGCAACAGTGGACACCACGTACGAGACCGGCGAGATCTACGAGAGCTTCGGCACCGGTGACAGCGCGGCGGCCTACTACTCCCACGGCACCCCGGCGGAGCGGTGGGAGCGGGCGGAGCAGTTCTTCGAGGCGAAGGACTACACCGCGGCCGCCCGGGTCCTGGTCGGCCTCGTCGAGGAGGTGCCGGAGCAGACCGGGCCGCGCCTGCTGCTGGCCCGCGCCTACTACCACTCCGCCCAACTGCGCCGCGCCGAGGCGGAGTTGCGGGTCATCGTCGAGCGGGACCCGGTGGAGGGGTACGCCCGGCTGATGCTGGGCCGCACCCTGGAGCGGCAGAGCCGGCACGCGGAGGCGGCGCCGCACCTGCGGCTCGCCTCGGCCCTGGCGGGTGACTTCCCGCAGGACTGACCGGCGCCCGACCCGTCACGCGAACGGCCCCCACCGGCAGCCGACCGGCGGGGGCCGTCCCGCGTGTCACGGTCCGTGAGACCGGGGTCTGACCGTGGCCACGGTCGATGCCTGAGCGGGTTCCGGCCGTGCTGTCATGGCGTTTCAGCGGGGGCGGTCCAGTGGTCGGAGCAGGGCCGTGTCCGGTTGCCGGGCGTCGAAGCGACCCGCGTCGTGCTCGTGGCCGCCGTGGCATCCTGGCCGGATGGCATCTCCCCGTCCCCGTGTCCCCCTCGCCGAGCGGATCGAGGAACTCCTCGCGCCCGGCGGCCCGTTGCCGATCGTCGCGGCGGGCGATCCGGTCCTGCGGGCCGGCACCCCGCGCTACGACGGCGACCTCGACCCCGCCCTGCTGGCCCGTTTCGTGACCGCGCTGCGCGTCACCATGCACGCGGCGCCCGGTGTGGGCCTGGCGGCGCCGCAGGTGGGGGTGGCGCTGCGGATCGCGGTGATCGAGGACCCCGCGCCGGTGCCCGAGGAGGTGCGGGTGGCGCGGGGGCGGGTGCCGCAGCCGTACCGGGTGCTGGTGAACCCGTCGTACACGCCGGTCGGGACGGGGCGCGCGGCCTTCTTCGAGGGCTGCCTCAGTGTGCCGGGGTGGCAGGCGGTGGTGGCCCGGTCCGCGCGGGTGCGGCTGACCGGCGAGGACGAGCACGGGCGGGCGCTGGACGAGGAGTTCGCCGGGTGGCCCGCCCGGATCGTGCAGCACGAGACGGACCACCTCGACGGCCTGCTCTACCTGGACCGGGCCGAACCGCGCTCTCTGTCGGCCAACGCGGCCGTCGCGGAGCGGTGGGCGCAGCCGACCCCGGCGGAGGCGGCCCGGCAGCTCGGCTTCGAGCTGCCGTGACCGCCCCGGACTCCCTCTGGCGGCCGGTCAGTTGTCGCGGAACGCCTCCAGCAGGCGCAGCCACACCTCGCTGAGCGTCGGGTACGACGGGACGGCGTGCCAGAGGCGGGAGAGCGGGACCTGTCCGGCGACGGCGACGGTGGCCGAGTGGATCAGCTCGCCGACGCCGGGGCCGACGAAGGTGACGCCGCGCAGGATCTCCTGCTCCAGGTCGACGACCATGCGGGCGCGGCCCTTGTAGCCGTCGGCGAACAGGCCCGCCCCGGCGACCGAGGAGAAGTCGACGTCGACGGCGCGGACCCGGTGGCCCGCCTGCTCGGCCTCGGCGAGCGAGAGCCCGACGGCGGCGATCTCCGGGTCGGTGAAGACGACCTGGGGCACGGCGTGGTGGTCGGCGGTGGCGACCCGCGGCCCCCACGGGCCGTCCTCGGCGGTGTCGCCCGCCGCGCGCGCGGCGATCGCGGCGCCCGCGATGCGGGCCTGGTACTTGCCCTGGTGGGTGAGGAGCGCGCGATGGTTGACGTCGCCGACGGCGTACAGCCAGTCCGTGCCGGTGACGCGGAGACTGTCGTCGGTCTCCAGCCAGGAGCCGGGCTCCAGGCCGACGCTCTCCAGGCCGATGTCCTCGGTGCGCGGGGCGCGGCCGGTCGCGAAGAGGATCTCGTCGCCCTCGACACGGTCGCCCTGGTCGGTGACGGCGACGACGGTGCCGTTCTCGCGGGTCACCGACTCCACCGACACGCCGACGCGGACGTCGACGCCCGCCTCGGTGAGCGCCTCGGCGAGGAGTTCGCCCGCGAAGGGCTCGTTGCGCGGCAGGAGGCCCTTGCCGCGGACGAGGAGGGTGACGCGGGAGCCGAGGGCCTGCCAGGCGGTGGCCATCTCCACGGCGACGACACCGCCGCCGACCACGATCAGGCGGCCCGGCGCGGCCTGCGCGCTGGTCGCCTCCCGGCTGGTCCAGGGCTTGACCTCGGCGAGGCCCGGCAGGCCGGGCAGCAGGGCGCGGGTGCCGGTGCAGACCGCGACGGCGTGCCGGGCGGTGAGGGTGGTCACGGTGCCGTCGGGGGCGGTGACCGTCACCGCGCGGGGTCCGGCGAGGCGGCCCTGGCCGCGGTACAGGTCGACGCCGATGCCGTCCAGCCAGGCGAGCTGGCCGTCGTCGTGCCAGTCGGAGGTCTCGTAGTTGCGCTTGGCGAGCACGGCCGGGGTGTCGAGGTCGCCCTGGACGAGGGGGGCGAGGCCGGGCACGCGGCGGGCGTCGGCGCGGGCGATGACCGGCCGCAGCAGGGCCTTGCTGGGCATGCAGGCCCAGTAGGAACACTCGCCGCCGACGAGTTCGCTCTCCACGACCGCCGTGGTCAGACCGGCCGCGCGGGCGCGGTCGGCGACGTTCTCCCCCACCGGGCCGGCTCCGAGCACCACGACGTCGTACGTGTTGGTTTCCGTTTCCGTCATGGGGCCAGTCTGGTGGGTGGTGTGCGGGGTGGCCACACGGGTAGGGGCGCGGAATACGGGACCGGCCGCGCGCGTTGTCGCCGACGGTTTCGCCCCCTGCCGGGACGCGCCCGCCAGGAAGCACCGGGAACGGGAAGAGGACATCACGTCATGAGCAGCACCGTGGAGCTGACCAAGGAGAACTTCGACGCGACGGTCACGGACAACGACTTCGTCCTGATCGACTTCTGGGCGTCCTGGTGCGGGCCGTGCCGTCAGTTCGCGCCCGTCTACGAGAAGGCCGCGGAGGCCAACCCCGACCTGGTCTTCGGCAAGGTCGACACGGAGGCGCAGCCCGAGCTGGCCGCCGCCTTCGCCATCCAGTCCATCCCCACGCTGATGATCGTGCGGGAGCGCGTCGCCGTGTTCGCCCAGCCGGGCGCGCTGCCGGAGGCCGCCCTGACGGACCTCATCGAGCAGGCCCGCAAGCTGGACATGGACGAGGTCCGCAAGTCCGTGGAGCAGCAGCAGGCGGAGCAGGGCACGGAGAGCGCCGAGGGCGCGCAGGGTGCTTCGCAGGAGCGCGGCGCGTAGTCCGGCCCGCGGCACACGCACGCGCAGGGCGCCCCGGCGGTGGTACGACGCCGGGGCGCCCTGTCGCGTAGCGGGCGGGTTCGCGGGGCGCCGCTCCGCCTCCGGCGGCCGGAGCGGCCCACCCGCCGGGCCGCGCGGCGGCGGCTCAGCTGGAGTCGCGGTGGATCAGCGTCGCCCCGGAGAGTTCGTGCGACTCGGGGGCGGCGCCGGGGGTGCGGACCGCGCGGTCGACGAGGTCGGCGAGGCGGCGCCCGGAGGGCAGGACGATACGGACCGTGCTGAGGCGGGGGCGCAGCAGGCGGCCCAGCATGAGGTCGTCGGCGCCGACCACCGCGATGTCCTCGGGGACCCGCACGCCCTCGTCGTGGAGGGCGCACATCAGCAGCATCGCGTATTCATCGTTGTAGGCGAAGACCGCGTCGAGCCCGAGCGCGCGGCAGCGGGGCACGAGGGCGGCCGCGGACTCCTCGGTGTAGGCGAGGGGCAGCGGGGTGACGGTGGCGTCGGTGCCGTGCAGGCCCTCGCGGACCCCGGCGAGTCGGGGCTCGGAGAACATGCGCAGGGCGGGCAGTTCGGGCATGAGGACCCCGAAGCGGCGGCGGCCGCGGGCGTACAGGTGGCGGGCGGCGAGACGGCCGACGACGCCGTGGTCGGTGAGCAGGGCGTGCGCGCCCTCGACGGGTTCGGGGCCGATGGTGACCACGGCGCGGGCGCCCGAGCGTTTGAGGACGTCCACGCCCTCCTGCCCTAAGCCGGGGACCGGTGCCAGGACGGCGACGGGCCGCAGTTCGGCCCAGGCGCGGGCCGCCTCGTCGCCGTGCAGTCCGCCCGCGCCGTACTGGACGACCGTGTAGTCGAGGCGGCTGAGGGCGGCCTGGAAGTCGTGCACGAAGTTGTTGTAGAGGGTGCCCGCGTAGGCGGGCGGGGCGGGCATCAGGACCATCCGGCTGTGCCCGGCGCGCAGGCTGCGGGCGGCGGCGTGCGGGACGTATCCGAGGTCCTTGGCGGCCTGGTGGACCCGGCGGCGCGTGGGCTCGCTGATCCGTACGGCGCCGGTGTTGTTCAGCACGTAGGAGACGGTCGCGCGCGAGACGCCCGCCAGACGCGCGACGTCGGCACTGGTGGGCACGGAGCGCGGCGCCGACGGCGGTGTCGGCGCGGGCGTGTTCGGTATCTGCACCATGACGAGGGCATCTTGACAGAAGCGCGGGCCGCGTGGCTCGGCCGGGACGGGAAGGCGCCGCTTGTCGGGAATCTCCTCGCCTCCGGGGCGCGGTCTACGCGCGTTCGACGAACATGTTCGTCACGAACTTGTTCGTAGCGAACATGTTCGTTACGGTGGAGGCATGACAGAGAGCCGTGACACCCCCCGCAGCCGCCGCGAGCGGCCCGCCAAGCCCGCCCTCAGCCGGGCGGCGATCGTGGCGGCGGCGCTCGACGTCCTGAACACGGAGGGGCTGCGCAAGGTCACCATGCGCCGCCTCGCCGAGGAACTGGACACCGGACCCGCCTCGCTCTACGTGTACGTCCGCAACACCGCGGAGCTGCACGCCGCCGTCCTCGACGAGCTGCTCGGCACCGTCGGCCCGGCGCCCGCGGACGGGACCTGGCGCGAGCGGCTGGAGCGGGTGCTCACGGCGTACACCCTGATGCTGGTGCGCCATCCCGAACTGGCCCGGTCCGCGCTCACCGCCCGCCCCAGCGGGCCGCACTACCTGGCGCTGATCGAGACCCTGCTCGGCCTGCTGGACGAGGGCGGCGTACCGCCCGCGCAGGCCGCCTGGGGCGTCGACCTGCTGCTCCAGCACGCCACGGCGGACGCCGCCGAGCACGCCGAGCAGACCCCCGCCGAGGAGTGGGACGCCCTGACCCGCGCCCTGCACGGCGCGGACCCGGCCACCCACCCGCACATCGCCGCGACCGCGGGCGAGTTGCTCTCCGGACACCCGGAGGAGCGGCTGTCCTGGGCGGCGCAGGCACTCATCACCGGCATCGCGCGGACCGCCGTGTCCCGCCGACCCGAGGAGCAGTCATGAACACCGCCACTTCGCACACCCCCGTACCGCACGAGCCCACCCCCGCACCGCACACCCCGCCCGCCGAGAGCGCGCACCACCCGGTGGTGATCGTCGGCGGCGGGCTCGGCGGGCTCACCCTCGCCCGCGTCCTGCACGTCCACGGCATCGCGTCCCTCGTCCTCGACCTGGAGGCCTCGGCCGACGCCCGCACCCAGGGCGGGATGCTCGACATCCACGAGGAGTCCGGGCAGGAGGCGCTGCGCGCCGCCGGGCTGCACGCCGACTTCGAGGCGCTGGTCCTCACCGGCGGCGAGGCCACCCGCGTCCTCGACCGGCACGGCGTCGTCCGCTTCGACGCCCCCGACGACGGCGACGGCGGCCGCCCCGAGGTCGAACGGGGCGCCCTGCGCGACCTGTTGCTCGGCTCCCTCCCCGAGGGCATCGTCCGCTGGGGCGCGAAGGTGACGGGCGCCCGCCCGCCGGGCGGCGGACGCCACGAGGTCGCCCTCGCCGACGGGTCCCGCCTCACCACGGACCTCCTGGTCGGGGCCGACGGCGCCTGGTCGCGTGTGCGGCCGCTGCTGTCCGACGCCCGGCCCGCCTACACCGGGGTGTCCTTCGTCGAGGGCGACCTCCTGGACGCCGAGGTCCGCCACCCGGAGAGCCTGGCCCTGGTCGGCACCGGGTTCTCCTTCGCGCTCGGCCCCGGCAAGGGCTTCCTCGCCCACCGCGAACCCGACGGCAGCCTGCACGTCTACACCGCGCTGCACGTCCCCGAACAGTGGCTCGACGGCATCGACTTCACCGACCCGGCGGCGGCCAAGGCGGCCGTCCTCACCGAGTTCGAGGACTGGGACGGGCGGCTGCGGGCCCTCCTCGCGGACGCCGACGGCCCGCTGGTGCCGCGCCGCATCCACGCCCTGCCGGTCGGCCACCGCTGGGAGCGGACACCGGGCGTGACGCTGCTCGGCGACGCCGCCCATCTGATGTCCCCGTTCGCGGGCGAGGGCGCCAACCTGGCCATGCTGGACGGCGCGGAGCTGGCGCGGGCGCTGGTGGCGCACCCCGGCGACCCCGAGGCCGCGCTCGGCGCGTACGAGGAGCGGCTCTTCCCGCGCAGCGAGCGGGCCGCGGCCGATTCGGCGGGCAACCTCGTGGACCTCTTCCGCGCGGACGCGCCGCAGGCCGTGCTGGACCTCTTCGCCGCCCACGCCTGAGCCCACCGCGCCGCGGGCACGGGAACGCGACCGGCGCCCACCCACCCGGGCGGAACGGCGAGCCAGGGCGAACGGCGAGCCGGGACCGGGCTCAGCCCGCCGCCGTCACCCGCTCGACCAGGTCCGTCCAGCCCGCCTCCAGCCGCGCCGCGGGCATCCCGCACTGGTGGACCAGGTGGTGGACGAGCACCGGGTTGAGATAGCCCAGCAGGGTGTGCGCGAGGAGTTCGGCGTCGCACTCCGGCGCCGCCTGGCGCAGCAGCAGGACCAGATGCCCGTGGTGCAGCCGCCGTACGCCGAGCAGGAACCGGCGGTCCGGGCCGGGCTCGGCGGCGAGCTGGAGGTCGAGTTCGTCGACGCAGCGCCGCAGGAACGCGATGCCGAACGCGCGCAGCCGCTCCAGGGGTTCGGCGCCCGGCCCCATCGGCGGCGGCCCGCTGAGGAACGCCGCCTGGAACTTCTTCTCCGAGTGGTCGAGGAGCGCGGTGAGCAGCCCGGTCCGGTCGCCGAAGCGCCGGAAGACCGTGCCCTTGCCGACGTCGGCCGCCGCCGCGACCGCCTCCATGGTGACCCCCGCCACCCCGTGCTCGGCGATCAGCCGGGCGGCCGCGTCCAGCAGCCGGGCGCGGTTGCGGGCCGCGTCGGCGCGCAGGCAGGGCTCGTCGTCGTCGGCCCCGAACGGGAGCGACCCGAGCTGGAGCAGGTCGGGCTCGCCGAGGGGCACTTCTGGCCGGGGGAAGGGCGGCAGCGCGGCGGACATGAACTCAGCGTAAAGCACGGGAATGAAACTGGACCACGGTCCGGTTAGGGTGCTAGAAAGTTAAACGGACCCCGGTCCGTATTCATGACGGCAATGTTTCAGTCCCCTGGAGTGCACCCATGTCTGTCCGTATCCTCGCCCTCGTCGGCAGCCTTCGCGCCGGTTCGACCAACCGCCAGCTCGCCGAGGCCGCGGTGAAGGTCGCGCCCGAGGGCGCCGAGGTCGACCTCTTCGACGGTCTGGCCGACGTCCCGTTCTACAACGAGGACATCGACGTCGAGGGCAGCGTCCCGGCCGCCGCCGCCCGCCTGCGGGAGGCCGCCGGCTCCGCCGACGCCTTCCTGCTCTTCTCCCCCGAGTACAACGGCACGATCCCGGCCGTGCTGAAGAACGCCATCGACTGGCTGTCCCGCCCGTACGGCGCCGGTGCCTTCGGCGGCAAGCCGGTCGCCGTGGTCGGCACCGCGTTCGGCCAGTTCGGCGGCGTGTGGGCGCAGGACGAGGCCCGCAAGGCCGTGGGCATCGCGGGCGGCAAGGTCATCGAGGACCTCAAGCTCTCCATCCCCGGCTCGCTGACCCGCTTCGCCGAGACCCACCCGTCCGACGACGCCGAGGTCGCCGCCCAGCTGACCGAGGTCGTGTCCCGGCTGCACAGCCACGCCGGTGAGGCCGCCGCCGCCTGAGCCCGGCGGCGTAGCACGGTGTGACGCGCACAGGGGGACCGAAGGGGTCCGGAGCCTTCCGCTCCGGGCCCCTTCGTCATGGTCGCGCCCCCGCCCGCCCAACCCGTCAGCGCAGGTCGGTCAGCGCAGGTCGGCGAGGTGCTGTACCGCGGGGGCGACGAACCGCTCGATCCAGCCGGAGGTCTCCGCGCGGCGCGGTCCGAGGATGACGGTGTCGATGTCCAGCCCGGCGTACCCGGCGATCTCCTTGCGGAAGGCGTCGAGGTCCTCCGCGTCGGCCGCTTCGCCCGAGTAGGTGAGGGTCTTGAGGACGGTGTCGTAGGCGCGGCCCTCCGTCTCGCAGTGGCCGCGCAGCACGTCCAGCTTGTGGCGGACCTCCTCCGGCGTGGAGGCGAACAGGTTGCAGGCGTCGCCGTAGCGGGCGACGAGCCGCAGCGTCTTGCGCTCGCCTCCGCCGCCGATCAGGATCTCGGGGTGCGGTGTGCTGACCGGCGGCGGCACGCACAGCGTCTCGGCGAGCCGGTGATGACGGCCCTCGAAGGGCCCGTTCCGCTCCGGGTCCCACATCTGCCGGACGATCAGCAGGGTCTCCTCCAGCCGTTCGAACCGCTCGGCCAGCGGCGGGAACGGCACGCCGAGGCCCGCGTGCTCACGGTCGTACCAGGCCGCCCCGATGCCCAGCCAGGCCCGGCCGCCGGACAGCACGTCGAGGGTCGTGGCGATCTTGGCGAGCAGGCCGGGGTGGCGGTACGTCACCCCGGTGACCAGCGCGCCGAGCCGGACCGTGGAGGTGTGGGCGGCGAGGAAGCCCAGGGTGGTGTACGCCTCCAGCATGGGTTCCTCGGCGCCGCCGTTGAACTCCATCTGGAAGTAGTGGTCCATCACCGACAGCCGGCTCACGCCCGCCGCCTCGGCGGCCGCCCCGGCGGCGGCGAGTTCGGCGGCGGGGGCGGGTCCGCCGCCGGGACCGCCGAACCGGTTGATGTGTACGCCCACACGCATGTCGGTCTCCGTTCACGGGTTCTGGGGTCGGGGGCACGGGGGTTCCGGCCTCGGGAGCACCGGGTCATGGGGTCGGCACGCCGACGCGCCGGGGTTTCCGGCCACCGGTTCCGGGTTCCGCGCCGACCGCGCTCTCCGACTCCGACGACGCTATGCGTTCGAGTGTTCTCCAGGTCAAGGCGGGGCGCGCGGAGTCGGGGCCGAGAAGGGGACGTAAGAAGCTGGTTACCGGTGTGACGAATGACGTCGAACCCGGCGACCGCACCCCGTCCCGTCTGATAGGGCTGGCCGGATGCAGACCCTCTATCGACGACTCCTGAGGCTGATGCCGCGCCTCGGCGTTCGGGTGACGGACCTCGCTCCGGGCACCGCGCTGGTCTCCCGGTCCCCGCGTCCGCCCGCGGTGACCACCGTGGGCGACAGTGTCTGGGTCGTCCGGCGCGGCAAGGCCGCGGCGCCGGGCGGCGGCCACAGCACCGTACGGCTCGGGCGGACCGGGGCGACACTGCTCCTGGACCGGGCCGCGCGCGGCGACGAGCGCGGGGTGCAGCTGGCGGCGGCCGAGCACCTGTGCTCCTGGCACGTGGCGGCGATGCTCGACCTGTACGGCGTGAACGTCGTCCTGGACGTCGGGGCGAACCACGGCCAGTACGCGCGGCGGCTGCGCCGGGCCGGGTACCGGGGCAGGATCGTGTCGTTCGAGCCGACCTCGGCGGCCTTCGCCCGGCTGGAGGAGGCGGCGGCCGGGGACCCGGACTGGTTCACGTACCGCTACGGGCTCGGCCGGGAGGAGACGACCGCCGAGATCCACACCGGCTGGAACACCATGAACTCCCTGCTGGACGCCAGCGACTACGGCCGCGACCGCTACAGCCGCTTCACCACGCGGGACACCGAGGAGATCCGCGTCCGCCGCCTCGACCAGGTGCTCGACGAGGCGCTGGCCGGCCTGGACGACCCCCGGCCCTTCCTGAAGATGGACACCCAGGGCTACGACCTGGAAGTGTTCGCCGGGGCCGGGAAGCGGATCGGGGAGTTCGCCGGGATGCAGTCCGAGGTCGCCGTGCTGCGGCTCTACGAGGGCAGCCCCGGCATGGGCGAGGCGGTCGCGGCGTACGAGGCGGCCGGGTTCGGCATCACCGGGATGTACCCGGTGACCCGCGAGGCGACCACCGGGCGGGTGATCGAGTTCGACTGCGTGCTGATGCGGGCGGACGCGGCCCCGGCCCCCTGACCGGCCCGCCGCCCCGCTCGGGAGCGGGCGGCGGCGCGGGAGGGCCGGAGGCCGCCTCCGGTGGTTCAGACCGCGGCCTGCTCCGGCTCGTCCGCCGCCCGGTCGCCCACCGGGGCTGCCGGGGCCGGGCGGGCGGCGGGGATCGCGGCGGCGATGGCGGCCGAGACCAGCGCGAGGGCGCCGCCGACCAGCAGCGCGGTGCGGAAGCCGTCCTCGGAGGCGAAGGTCCGGCCGCCGAGCGTGGTGGTCATCTGGGCGAGGATCACGCCGATGACGGCGGCGCCGACCGAGGTGCCGAGGGAACGCATGAGGGTGTTGAAGCCGTTGGCGGCGGCGGTCTCGGAGAGCGGGACCGAGCCCATGATCAGCGCGGGCATGGAGCCGTAGGCGAGGCCGACGCCGCTGTTGATGACGATGCCGACGACCATCAGGCCCCAGGCCGAGCCCATGAGGACCATCGACAGGCCGTACCCGGCGGCGATGACGAGGGCGCCGCTGACGAGGGTGACCTTCGGGCCTCGGGCATTGGTGAGCCGCCCGCCCAGCGGGGAGACGAACATCATCATGATGCCGCCGGGCGCCATCCAGAGACCGGCGGCGAGCATCGACTGGCCGAGGCCGTAGCCGGTGGCCTCGGGGAACTGGAGCAGCTGCGGCATCACCAGCATGCTCGCGTACATGGCGAAGCCGACGAAGACGGACGCCAGGTTGGTGAGGAGCACGCGCGGGCGGGCGGTGGTCCGCAGGTCGGTCAGCGGGTCGGTGGTGCGGATCTCCCAGAAGCCCCAGGCCACGAGGGTCACGACGGCCGCGGCGAACAGGCCGAGCGTGGTGCCCGAACCCCAGCCCCAGTCGGCGCCCTTGGAGACGGCGAGCAGCAGACAGACCAGGCCGACGCCGAGGCCGAGCGCGCCCGGCAGGTCGAAGCGCTGACCCCGGGCGGCGGCGGGCACGTCGGGGATCAGGAACCAGATCAGCGCCGTGACGAGGACGGCGAGGGCGGCGGCGCCCCAGAACAGCGCCCGCCAGTCGGCGTACTGGGCGACCGCGGCGGCGACCGGCAGGCCGAGGCCGCCGCCGATGCCCATGGAGGCGCTGACCAGCGCGATGGAGGGGCTGAGCCGCTCGGCGGGGACGACGTCGCGCAGCAGGGCGATGCCGAGCGGGACCACGCCCATGCCCATGCCCTGGAGGCCGCGCCCGACGATCATCGTGACCACGTCCGAGGCGAGCGCACAGACCACCGAGCCCACGACGAGCGGCACCGCGCAGACCAGGAGCATGGGCCGCTTGCCGACCAGGTCGCCGAGGCGGCCCACGACGGGCACGCAGACGGCGGCGGCGAGCAGGGTGACCGTGATGACCCAGGCGGCGTTCGAGGCCGAGGTGTCCAGGATCTCCGGGAGGTCGGCGATGAGCGGGGTGACCAGGGTCTGCATGATCGCGGCGGTGATGCCGGCGAGCGCGAGCGTGGCGACCACGCCGCCCGCTCGGGAGGCGGGCTGGGGGGCGTCCATGGGCGGACTCCTCGATGTCTCGACGCCGCGGACGGCGGGAGAGGACAGTGGGCGTGCATGACAGTGGATGTGCATCATACATATGGCATGCATCAAGCACGCTGCGCGGTGGCCGCACGGCCGCGTGCAAGGATGGAACGGCCGCCGACCCGAGCCCCGCGCGGCCGTACGGACGGGCGGCTCGTACGGACGGAGGGCGCGGGCGGATGCGGCACACGGGACGGACGGCGGACACGGCGGACACCCGACACACGCGGCGGACGCGGGGCCCGGCGCGGCCCACGGAGCAGGTCGAGTACGAGCAGATGCTGCTCAGCCGCCACACCTTCCTCAGCCGTCGCGGGGGCCGCCGCCTGGACGCCGTGCTGGAGCGCAGCGCCTACATCCTGCTGAGCCGCATCCGGGTCCAGGGGCCCCTGTCCATCGGGGAGTTGAGCGACGCCTTCGCGCTCGACGCCTCCACGCTGAACCGGCAGACCGCGGCGGCGGTGCGCGGCGGCCTGCTGGAGCGCATCCCCGATCCGGCGGGCGGGATGGCCCGCAAGTTCCGGCTCACCGCCGAGGGCGGGCGCCTGCTCGACGAGGAGCGGGAGGGGATCGTCGAGGTCCTGGACCGGGTGATGGCCGACTGGCCGGAGGCGGACATCGCCGCGTTCGCGACCTATCTCCAGCGCTTCAACAACGGCATCGAGGCGATCGGCGGACGCCCGTGGCCCCGCCCGGAGGACGGCCCGCCGGACACCGACGGGGGTCCCACGCACAGCGCCTGACGATGCGTCAGGCGTCGCGGCCGACGGCAACCCGCCGTCGCGCGCGGAACGTTCCCCTGCGGGCCACCAGAGATTACCGTTCGGTAGACAACGTGCTCCCGGAGGTGTCCCGCAATGACGCTCGACCGTTCCGCAGGCCTGACGGAGACCGCGCGGGCGCTGGCCGTCGGTGAGGTGTCCTCCCGCACGCTGGTCGAACGCGCCCTGGCGCGGATCGAGGCGACGCAGGGCACCCTGAACGCCTTCCGAATCGTCCGGGCCGAGGCCGCCCTCGCCGAAGCCGACGCCGCCGACCGGGAGTTGGCGTCCGGTGCCCGCAGGCCCCTGCTGGGGGTGCCGGTCGCGGTGAAGGACGACATGGACGTGGCGGGCGAGCCCACCGCCTTCGGCTGCGCGGGCGCCTATCCCCCGGTCGCGGAGGACGGGGAGGCGGTACGGCGGCTGCGCGCGTCCGGCGCGGTGATCGTCGGCAAGACCAACGCGTGCGAGCTGGGGCAGTGGCCGTTCACCGAGGGCCACGCCTTCGGCGACACCCGCAACCCCTGGCACACCGGGCACACCCCCGGCGGCTCCTCGGGCGGGTCGGCGGCGGCCGTCGCGGCGGGCCTGGTCCCGGCCGCGCTGGGCTCGGACGGCGCCGGTTCGGTCCGTATCCCGGCCTCCTGGACGCACCTGGTCGGCATCAAGCCGCAGCGCGGGCGGGTGTCGACCTGGCCGCGCGGGGAGGCCTTCCAGGGCATCACCGTCAACGGCACCCTGGCCCGTACGGTGGCCGACGCGGCCCTCCTGCTCGACGCGTCCAGCGGCAACCACGCCCTCGACCCGCACCGGCCGCCCGCCGTGGACGCCTCGGCGGCGGTGGGCCGCGACCCCGGCAGGCTGCGGATCGCGCTCGCGCTGAAGCCGCCGTTCACCGCGGTCCCGGCCCGGCTGCACCCCGAGGTGCGCGGCCCGGTCGTCGAACTCGCGGCGAGACTCGCCGCGTTGGGGCACACGGTCGAGGAGGCGAACCCGCCGTACGGGCAGATCGGGCTCACCTTCGTGCCGCGGGCCACCGCCGGGATCGCGGAGTGGGTGGCGGACGCCCCGTTCCCCGAACTCCTCGACCCGCGCACCCGCGAGGCCGCCCGCCTCGGCCGGCTGCTCAGCGGGCCCCCGCTGCGGGCGGCGCGCCGCGCGGAGGCGGTCCTGCACCGCCGGATCGGCCGCTTCTTCGAGACGTACGACGTCGTCCTCGCGCCGACGACGGCCGCTCCCCCGCCCCGGATCGGGGCGATGGCGCACCTCGGCGGGTTCGCGACCGACCGGGCGATCATCGCCGCGTGCCCGTACGCCTGGCCGTGGAACGTCCTCGGCTGGCCCGGCGTCAACGTGCCCGCCGGGTTCACGCCGGACGGCCTGCCGGTCGGGGCGCAGCTCCTCGGCCCGGCGCACAGCGAGCCGCTGCTGATCGCGCTCGCCGCGCGCCTGGAGGACGAACTCCGCTGGTACGAACGCTGGCCGGAGCCCCTGACGACCGACTCCCCGGTGGGCTGAACGGTCCGCGCGGTCGGGTCGCGGGGGCGCGGTCTAGGGTGCCCCCGTGACGACATCGACCGACGGACACGTCCCGGGCCGCTCCGGCCCCTCCGCGACGACCGAGGCGGACCCCCGCGAGGTCGGCCGGGTGCGTACCGAGTACGCGCCCGCGCACGACGGCGACCCCGATCCCGGCGAGATCGTGTGGACGTGGGTTCCTTATGAGGAGAACGACGGGCGGGGCAAGGACCGGCCGGTCCTGGTCGTGGCCCGCGAGGCGGCCGGGACCCTGCTCGCCGTGCAGCTCTCCAGCAGGCGGCACGACGGCGACCGCGAGTGGGTGCCGATCGGCAGCGGCCCCTGGGACCGGTCCGGCCGCGACTCGTGGGTGGCCGTCGACCGGGTCCTGCGGCTGCACGAGCGGGGGATGCGCAGGGAGGCCTGCGCGCTGGACCGCATGCGGTTCAACTCGGTGGTGCTGCGCCTGCGGGAGCGGTACGGCTGGCGGTGAGGCGCGGCCGGGGCGGGCCGCGCCGCCCGCTCAGGGTTCGCCGAGGCGGTTGATGTCCCGGCTGTACAGGACGCGCTCGCTCCGGTCGGCCTGCCCGGGGTGGCGGGCGACGGCGAGCATGGCGCGGCCGAGGTGGTCGGTGGTCGTGGTGTGGCCGGGGGCGAGGCGGTGCAGCAGGGGGTACAGCCAGGACGTCAGGCCGTAGACGACGCGGTAGGCGCGGGTGCGGGAGACGGCGCCGCGGCGGGGCCGGATGTAGCCGGGCCGGAACATCCAGGCGTCCATCGGCAGGGCGAGCAGCGCGTTCTCGGTGCGTCCCTTGACGCGGGCCCACATGGTCCGGCCGCGCTCGGTGCTGTCGGTGCCCTCGCCGGAGACGTAGGTGAAGGTGAGGCCGGGGTTGGCGGCGAGGAGGGTGCGGGCCGCCTCCAGGGTGAAGTCGTGGGTGACGCGGGTGTACGCGGCCTCGGTGTGGCCCGCGGCGGACACGCCGAGGCAGTAGAAGCAGGCGGTCACTCCGGTGAGCCGGTCGGCGACGGGTGACAGGTCCGCGAAGTCCTGGTGGACGATCTCGGTGAGCCGGGGGTGGCTGACGCCCAGCGGGCGGCGGCCCACGGCGATCACGCGGGCGACGCCGGGGTCCTCCAGGCAGGCGTGGAGCACGCCGTGCCCGACCATGCCGGACGCGCCGAACACGACGACGTCCATGGGTGCCGCGGGTTCGGCCGTGGAGGCTCGGGGGTCGGTCATGGGCGCTCCGAAATCGGTCATCGATGCTCCGTTGTCGGTCTTGGGCGCTCCGGAATCGGCACGGGTGGCCCGGTCGGGGCGGATCACATCCGCAGGACGGCGGTGGCGGCGGCGACGACTGTGGCGCGGCGCCGGGCCCGCTCGGCGTCCGTGGCCGCGCCGGGCACCACGGGGGCGTTGCCGAGCGAGAGCAGAACCATGAGGTCGCGCAACTCCTCGGGGGCCAGCGTGCCGGGGACAAGGCCCTCGCGCTGGGCGCGGGCGATGGCGGCGGCCTTCTCCCGCTGGGCGTCCTCGACCACCTGGGGCTGGGCCAGTTCGGGCCGTTCCAGTTGCCGCCACGCCGTGAGGCGGACCACCTGGGGGTGCGCCTCGTAGTAGTCGTAGAGGCGGCCCGCGTAGCCCGGCAGGTCGGCGGGGTCGATGGGGACGGCGTCGACGATCTCCGTGACCAGGCGGCTGTAGACGGTGTCGAACAGGTCCGTCTTGCTGCCGAAGTAGCGGTACAGCAGGGCGTTGTTGACGCCCGCCGTGGTGGTGATCCGGTCGACGCGGGCACCGGCGATGCCGTGCCGGGCGAACTCGTCGGTGGCGGCCTCCAGGATCTTGCGCCGGGTCTCGTCCGCGTTGCGTGCCATGCGCCCACTGTAAGTAAGTAGGCACCCACTTGCAAAGTCACCCGGACGGGCCTACGGTCGAATAAGTAGGTAACCACCTACTTCCTTGATGTCGGGTGTGCGGTCTTCCCCCCCGCCCCGGCCCCTCTCCCCCGGCGGCCCGTCGTGCCGCGGGGCCTGTACGAGAAGGCGTCATGACCGATTACGAGCAGCTCTACATCGGCGGCCACTGGGCCGCCCCCTCCGTCGACGCGCGGATCGAGGTCCGCTCCCCGCACGACGGGTCGCTGGTCGGCCGCGCCGCGCAGGCGGGCCCGGCCGACGTCGACGCGGCGGTCGCCGCGGCGCGGCGCGCGTTCGACGAGGGTCCGTGGCCGCGGCTGTCCCCGGCGGAGCGCCGGGCGGTCGTGGCCCGCTTCGACGCGCTGCACGCGGCGCGCGCCGAGGAGATCGCCGCGCTGATCACGGCGGAGAACGGCACCCCGGCCTGGTTCACCCGCTCGCTCCAGGGCGCGCTCGCCGAGCAGACGGGCGCCTATCTGAGGGCGTCGGAGGGCTTCGGCTGGGAGGAGGAGGTCACGAGCCCGTCCGGTGCCCGTTCGCTGGTCCGGCGGGAGCCGGTCGGGGTCGTCGCCGCGGTCATCCCGTGGAACGCGCCGCACCAGTCGGCGCTGGTCAAGGTGGTTCCGGCGCTGCTGGCGGGCTGCACGGTCGTGCTCAAGCCCGCGCAGGAGACACCGCTGGACGGGCTCCTGCTGGGCGAGCTGTTCACCGAGGCCGGATTCCCCGAGGGCGTCGTCAGCGTGCTGCCCGCCGACCGGGAGACCAGCGAGTACCTGGTCGCCCACCCGGGCGTCGACAAGGTCGCCTTCACGGGCTCGACGCGCGCCGGACGCCGTATCGCGGCGCTCGCCGGTGAGCAGCTCAAGCGGGTCAGTCTGGAGCTGGGCGGCAAGTCGGCGTCGATCGTCCTGGACGACGCCGACCTCGACGCGGTGGTCGCGGCCGTGCCGTTCATGGCGTTCACCAACAACGGGCAGTCCTGCGTGGCCCACACCCGGCTGCTGGTGCCGCGCTCCCGCTACCAGGAGGTCGTCGGCGCGGTCGCGGCGGCCGTGGAGAAACTGACCGTCGGCGACCCGGCCGACACCGCGAACTTCGTCGGACCGCTGGTCACCGCCGCGCAGCGGGACCGGGTGGAGTCCTACATCCGCTCCGGCCTCGACGAGGGCGCCCGCCTGGTCGCGGGCGGCCCCGGCGCGCCGGCCGGGCTGGAGGGGGGCAACTACGTCCGGCCGACCGTCTTCGCCGACGTCGACAACGCGATGCGGATCGCCCGCGAGGAGATCTTCGGCCCGGTTCTCGTCCTCATCCCCTACGAGACCGAGGAGGACGCGGTCCGCATCGCGAACGACTCGCCGTACGGCCTGGGCGGCGGGGTGTGGAGCGGCGACCCGCGGCGCGCGCTGGCCGTGGCCCGGCGGATCAGGACCGGCACCTTCGTGGTCAACGGGGCGCCGTCCGGCTTCGACGCGCCCTTCGGCGGCTACAAGGCCAGCGGGGTCGGCCGCGAGTTCGGCGCCGTCGGCCTCACCCAGTACGTCGAGCACAAGTCGATCGCCGTGGCGGCCTGACGCGTCCCCGGTGGCCGGGGCGGGGCGGGCCGCGCCGCGAGGCCGCGTGACGCACGCCCGCCCACCGGTCCGGACCCCCTGACCACCGCCCCGCAGGCCGACCTCCCACCGCCCCCTGCCCGCTGCCCGCTGCCCGCTGGCACCCTCCGCCCCCACCCCGATCAGCCCGCACCTCCTCTCCCCCCACCCGCCCCGGACGCCGACGCGCCCACCAGTTCACGGAGTTGACGGACATGACGTCTCTCACCACCCTCGCCCTGACCGACCCCGTCGCGGACATCGACCGGATCTTCCGGGCGCAGAAGGCGGCCTGTTCCCCGGCGCACCCGCCGGCCTACGCCGAGCGCATGGACCGGCTCGACCTGCTCGAAGGCATGCTCAGGGCCCACTGGACGAGCATGGTCGACGCGCTGGTCGAGGACTTCGGGCACCGCAGCCGCGACCAGATCCTCAGCGCCGACATCGTGCCGCCGCTGCTCCATCTGCGGCACGTGAAGCGGCACCTCAAGCAGTGGATGAAGCCCCGGCGCCGCTCCTCCGGCGTCCTCGGCCTCACCGGCGTACGCAGTCGTCTGGTGTACGAACCGCTCGGTGTCATCGGGGTGATGTCGCCGTTCAACGCGCCCGTCAGCCTCGCCCTCGATCCCGCGATCGAGGCCCTGGCCGCCGGGAACAGTGTCATGATCAAGCCGTCCGAGTCGACGCCCCGGCTCACCGCGCTGCTCAGGCGGCTCACGGCCGAGGTGTTCGACGAGCGGACCCTGGCCGTCGTCGAGGGCGACGCCCGGGTCTCCGCGCACTTCGCCGCGCTGCCCTGGGACACGTTCGTCTTCACCGGCGGCACCGAGGTCGGCCGACGCGTCCTGGCCGCCGCGGCGCCCCACCTCACGCCCGTCATCCTCGAACTCGGCGGCAAATGCCCCGCGTTCGTCCTCCCGGACGCCGACATCGACGCCGTCGGCGCCAAGATCGCGCAGGGCCGCCTCGGCAACGGGGGCCAGGTCTGCCTCGCCGTCGACTACGCCCTCGTCCCCCGCGCCGCCCTCGAACCGTTCCTCGACGCCGTGCTCCGCAAGAACGCCGCGGACTTCCCCACCCTGCACGGCAACCCCGAGGTCTCGGCCATGATCGACCAGCGGTCCTACGACCGGGTCACCGCCCTGGTCGACGAGGCCCGCGCGAAGGGGTTCCGCGTCGTCCGCCCCGACCTCTACGCCGACGAGCCGCCGACCTCGGTGACCCGCCAGCTCCCCCTGACGATCGTCGTCGACCCCGACGAGAGTCTGCGCCTGCACCGGACGGAGGTCTTCGGGCCGGTCCTGTCCGTCCACACCTACGACACGCTCGACGAGGCCATCGGCATCGTCGACGCCAAGGACAAGCCGCTCGGCCTGTACGTCTTCGGGCACGACCGGCGCGCGATCGACACCGTCGTGCGGCGCACGTCCAGCGGCGGCGTCTCCGTCAACGACCTCGCCCTGCACGCCCTGTCCGACAGCATGGGCTTCGGGGGCGTGGGCCCCAGCGGCATGGGCCGGTACAAGGGCGGCGAGGTCGGCTTCGCGGCGTTCAGCAACCCCAAGTCGGTCGTGTACCAGAGCCGTCTGATGGCGCGGCTCAGCGCGAACGCCGTACCGCCGTGGACGGGCGACCGGCAGCGCAACGCCGTCCTGCGCCTCGTGGGGCTGAAGAATCCGGCGCGGAACGGGGGCTGAGCGGACCTGGCGTCTCTCGGTACGGTCCGCGGCGCTGCGGTCTCCCGGTACGGTTCCGAGGCGCCGGGACCCCTCGTACGGTCCGAGGTCCCCGGGGGCTCGTCGGTCAGGTCCCGGCGCCGTGGCCCTCGGGGACGGGCCGCGCGTCGAACGCCCGCTCGAACGCGCCGCGCACCGTGTTCCCCGGTGTCCGGTCCAGGACGCCGAAGACCACGTGGGTGAAGGTGCCCGCGAAGCGGGCGCCGGGGGCGAGCAGGCCGCGGAAGGCGGCGGCGACCTGGGCCGGGTCGTTGCGGAAGACGCCGCAGCCCCAGGCGCCGAGGACCAGGCGGCGGTAGCCGTGGGCGGCTGCGGTCTCCAGGACGCGCTCGGCGCGGACGGCGAGGACGCCGGGCAGCTCGGCGGCGCGCTCGGGAGCCGTACGGAGCACCACTCCGGCGTTGGGCGCGGCGGCGGTGAGGAAGCCCGCGGCGTACGGCTCGGGCAGGAAGGCGCCGCGGTCGTCGCGGAAGACGGGCACCGCCGGGGAGTGGATCACCCGATCGGTGTAGAACGGGTCCCGGTGCGCGCGGTGGTGGTCGTAGAACTCGGGCGCGCGCAGCAGGCAGGTGTGGAGCGCGGACCCCCGGCAGAGGGCCTCCTCCTGGGCCTGGGCGCCGTTGAGGTAGCCGCCGCCGGGGTTGCGGGCGGAGGCGAAGTTGAGGACGGCGACCGGGTCGGCGGGCCGGTCTCCCGGCGGCGGGGCCGGATGTCCGGTGACGAGTCTGCGGGCGGCGTCCAGGCTGCTCTCGCCGGTGACCTCGATCCGGGCCGGGACGGACGCGGGCCCCGGGACCGGCCCGGCCGACGGCACGGTCACCGGCCCGGGGCCGTGCATCCGTGTCCCCGCCCGCGCGGCCTCGATCGCCGCGGCGAGGGGCACCTCACGGCCGTCGGGGGCGCGGTAGGCGCCCGCCGCGACGGCCGCCTCGGTGTCGCGCGCGACACCGCGCAGCCGCGCGCTCACGGCGCCACCCCCGTGGACGCCGTGCGCGTGCGGGGCGCGGCCCCGCGCACTCCCCCGGACACTCCCGCCGGGCACCGGCCCGGCTCCCCCGTCGTGCTCATGCACGCATCGTCAGCGATGCTGGACGGGCGGTGCAACTGGGTTTCCCCGGACGGGGCAGACGACAGTGACGTACCGGGAACGGCCCGGGACCGACCGGGAAAGGGAGATTACGTGTCCCGAACGCCCCTCATGCGCACCCTTGTGCGAATCGAGGCGAGCGTCTTGGGTGGGATGAGCAAGCCGGTCCGGCACCACCGACGCCGGACCGGTGGCATGGTGGAATCTCAGGAGGATCGATCCCCACATGTCTGACATATCGAGCGACACTTCGGGGAGCGACTGTACGACACCTCGTACGTCACTCTCGGAGGCCGAGGTGGAGGCCCTGGTCAGGGGCATCTGCTTCAAGACCGGCCCGCCCCGCACGGTCGGGGTCGAACTGGAATGGCTCGTCCACGAGCTGCGCGACGCGCGGCTCCCCGTGACACCCGAACGACTCGCCGCGGCCTACGCCGCGCTGGAGACGGTGCCGCTGAACTCGGCGCTCACCGTCGAACCCGGCGGCCAGCTGGAACTCAGCTCGCCGCCCGCCGCCTCCCTCATGGAGTGCGTGACCCTCGTCTCGGACGACCTGGACGCGGTCCGGGCCGTCCTGCGTGAGCGGGGTCTCGCCCTCGCCGGGATCGGCACGGAGCCGTGGCTCCCGCCCCGCCGGTTCCTGCACGAACCGCGCTACGACGCGATGGAGGCGTATCTCGGCCGGACCGGCCCCGCCGGGCGGGCCATGATGTGCACCTCCGCCTCCGTCCAGGTCTGCCTGGACGCCGGGTTCGAGGAGCCCGGCCCGCTCGGTCTCGGGCGGCGCTGGTGGCTCGCGCACACCCTGGGCGCGGTCCTGGTGGCCGCGTTCGCCAACTCGCCCCTGCTCAGCGGCACCGACACCGGGTGGCGGTCCACCCGGCAGCTGCTGTGGGCGGAGATCGGTCCGGGCCGCGCGGGAGCGCCGCCCCTGGACACCGAGCCGCGCACGGCGTGGGCCCGGCACGTCGTGGACGCGCCCGTGATGTGCGTACGGCGCGACAGCGGGCCCTGGGAGGTGCCCGACGACCTGACCTTCCGGGAGTGGACCCGCAGCGGATCGCCCACCCGGGCGGACCTCGACTACCACGTGTCCACGCTGTTCCCGCCGGTCAGACCCCGCGGTCACCTGGAGCTGCGCATGATCGACGCGCAGCCCGGCGAGGACGGCTGGATCGTGCCGCTCGCGGTGACGACGGCCCTGTTCGACGACCCCGAGGCCGCCGAACGCGCCTACCGCGCGGTGAAGCCGCTCGCCGAACGGTCCGGTCCGCACCCGGCGCCGCACAACCCGCTGTGGAGCGACGCCGCCCGCGACGGACTGGCCGACCCGGAACTGCGGGAGGTCGCCGTCACCTGCTTCCGTACGGCGCTGGAGGCCCTGCCGGGGCTCGGCGCCACCGAGGCCGTGACCGACGCCGTCCGCGCCTACCTGGACCGCTACGTCCTGCGGGGCCGCTGCCCCGCCGACGACCAGCTCGACCGCCTGCGCGGGGCCGACGTCCGCGCACACGGGAAGGACATCCGCACATGACCGACCCCACCCCCGACACCCCCCGCACCGCCGACGCCGCCGGCCCGCCCGGCGGACCGGGCGCCGTCGACACCCTCGACACCCGCGAGCCCCTCGACGGGCACACCCCGCTCACCGCGCTCGACGCCGACGCGCTGCGCGAGCGCGCCCTGCGCACCCTCGTCACCGCCCGCGAGCGCACCGCGCTGCTCACCGACTGCGTGGAGGGACCCGACCTCACCGCCCAGCACTCCCCGCTGATGTCGCCCCTGGTCTGGGACCTGGCGCACATCGGCAACCAGGAGGAGCTGTGGCTGCTGCGCACGGTCGGCGGCCGCGAGCCGATGCGCCCCGAGATCGACAGCCTCTACGACGCGTTCGAGCACCCGCGCTCCGAACGGCCCTCGCTGCCGCTGCTGGCGCCCGCCGAGGCGCGCGGCTACGCGGCGGAGGTCCGCGGACGCGTGCTGGACATCCTGGAGTCGGCCGACTTCCACGGCACCCGGCTCACCGAGGCGGGCTTCGCCTTCGGGATGATCGCCCAGCACGAACAGCAGCACGACGAGACGATGCTGATCACCCATCAGCTCCGCAAGGGCCCCGCGGTGCTCTCCGCGCCCGACCCGGAGCCGGTCCCGCTCTTCACCGGACCGGCCGAAGTCCTCGTCCCGGGCGGCCCGTTCACCATGGGCACCTCCACCGAGCCGTGGGCGCTCGACAACGAACAGCCCGCGCACCGGCGTGAGGTGGCCGCCTTCCACATCGACACCACACCGGTCACCAACGCCGCCTACCAGGCGTTCATCGACGACGGCGGCTACGACGACGCCCGCTGGTGGACGCCGGAGGGCTGGGCGCACGTGCGCCGCACCTCGCTGCGGGCACCGCTGTTCTGGCAGCGCGACGGCAAGCAGTGGCTGCGGCGCCGGTTCGGCGTCACCGAGGTCGTCCCACCGGACGAGCCGGTCCTGCACGTGTGCTGGTACGAGGCCGACGCCTACGCCCGCTGGGCCGGGCGGCGGCTGCCCACCGAGGCCGAGTGGGAGAAGGCGGCCCGCTTCGACCCGGCGACCGGCGGCTCCACCCGCTACCCGTGGGGCGACGCCGATCCCGGCCCCGAGCACGCCAACCTGGGCCAGCGGCACCTGCGGCCCGCCCCCGCCGGAAGCTATCCGGCGGGCGCGTCGCCGCTCGGGGTACGCCAGTTGATCGGTGACGTGTGGGAGTGGACGTCGAGCGACCTGGCGCCCTACCCGGGGTTCCGGGCGTTCCCGTACAAGGAGTACTCGGAGGTGTTCTTCGGGCCGGAGCACAAGGTGCTGCGGGGCGGTTCGTTCGCGGTGGACCCGGTGGCCTGCCGGGGCACCTTCCGCAACTGGGACTATCCGATCCGGCGGCAGATCTTCTCCGGGTTCCGCACGGCCCGCACGGCCGCCGGGGCTTCCTGATGTGCCGTCATGTGGCGTACCTGGGCCCGGAGGAGCCGCTCGGGCGGCTGCTGACGGAGCCGCCGCACGCCCTGTACCGGCAGTCGTGGGCGCCCCGGCGGCAGCGGCACGGCACGGTCAACGCCGACGGTTTCGGGGTGGGCTGGTACGCCGACGGCGATCCGGCCCCCGCCCGCTACCGCCGGGCCGGGCCGATCTGGGCGGACCTGTCCTTCGCCGACCTCGCCCGCGTGGTGCGCAGCCGCGCGGTGCTGGCCGCCGTACGGGACGCGACGCTCGCCGGGGCCGACGCGGAGGCCGCGGCGGCGCCGTTCGCGGCCGGGCCCTGGCTGTTCAGCCACAACGGGGCCGTCACCGGCTGGCCCGCGTCCCTCGCGGGCCTCGCCCGGACCCTGCCCGCGGCGGACGTGCTGGCGCTGGAGGCCCGCAACGACTCGGCGCTGGTCTGGGCGCTGCTCCTGGCCCGGCTGCGCGCCGGTGACCCCATGGGGCAGGCCCTCACGGACCTCGTGCCCGAGGTGGCCGCCACGGCGCCCGGGTCCCGGCTCAACCTGCTGCTCACCGACGGTACGGCGATCGCCGCCACGGCCTGGGGCGACAGCCTCTGGTACCTGGCGGAGCCCGGCCGCGCGGTGGTGGCCTCCGAGCCGTACGACGACGATCCGCGCTGGCGGGAGGTCCCCGACCGCACCCTCCTGACGGCGACCCGCACCGAGGTCCTGCTCACCCCCCTCAAGGAGTCGAGCGGGGCCGCGGCCCCCGTACCACCCGAGGAGACCCGCACGTGAGTCCCTTCCAGATCACCCGCACCCTGCCCGAGGACGCCACGGAGGCCGCCCTGCGCTCCGACGTCCTGCGCGGCCTCACCACCGACCCGAAGACGCTGCCGCCCAAGTGGTTCTACGACGCGCACGGCAGCGAACTCTTCGAACGGATCACCGAGTTGCCCGAGTACTACCCGACCCGCGCCGAGCGGGAGATCCTCGTGGACCGGGCCCCCGAGATCGCCGCCGCGTCCGGGGCCCGCACCCTCGTGGAACTCGGCTCCGGCTCCTCCGACAAGACCCGGCACCTCCTCGACGCGCTCACCGACCTGCGGGTCTACGTGCCCGTCGACGTCAGCGAGAGCGCGCTGACCCTGGCCGGACAGGCCCTCGTCGCCGAGCGCCCCGCGCTCGAAGTCCACGCCCTCATCGCCGACTTCACCGCGTCGCTGGCCCTGCCCGAGACACCGGGACCCCGGCTGGTGGCGTTCCTCGGCGGCACGATCGGCAACCTGCTGCCCGCCGAACGGGGCGCGTTCCTCGCCTCGGTCCGGGCGCTGCTGCGGCCCGGTGACGCGCTGCTGCTCGGCACCGACCTGGTGAAGGACGAGGAGGTGCTGGTCCGGGCGTACGACGACGCGGCCGGGGTGACGGCCGCGTTCAACAAGAACGTCCTGGCCGTCGTCAACCGCGAACTCGGCGCCGACTTCGACCCCGGCGCCTTCGACCACGTCGCCCTCTGGGACCCGCGCGCGGAATGGATCGAGATGCGCCTGCGCGCCCGCCGGACCCAGACCGTCAAGGTGCCCGCGCTGGACCTCGCGGTCGACTTCGCGGCGGGCGAGGAACTGCGCACCGAGATCTCCGCGAAGTTCCGCGAGGAGGGCGTCCGCACCGAACTGGCCACGGCGGGCCTGGCCCTGACCCACTGGTGGACCGACCGAGCAGACCGCTTCGCCCTGTCCCTGTCGACGGTCCGCTAAGCCCGACCTGCGCGGCCCTGCCCCTCCGAGTCAGGGGCAGGGCCGCGCGCGTGCCGGGTGAGGGCCCTCGCATTCCCAGAACGGCTTGCCACCCGTCCGGGCCGAAGCTTGGATGGTCTCCGCACCGTGGCGATCCCCTCGATGCGTAGGGCGACCGGACGGAGCGACATTGCCCGAAATGCACGAATTGCCGGACCGATCGAAGGTGGCCCAGAACGGGTTGGGCGTGAGACAAACGCGCAGCTCAGGAAGGTGCTCCCCGCGCGTGCGGGGGTGGTCCCCATAGGGGGTCGCCCGGCTCGACAGCCCGCCCCGTGCTCCCCGCGCGTGCGGGGGTGGTCCCAAGAAGATGGCGTCCAACTCCACCATCTCCAAGTGCTCCCCGCGCGTGCGGGGGTGGTCCCCCGTCGTGGGACTGCTCCGGTCTGGTCTCGGCGTGCTCCCCGCGCGTGCGGGGGTGGTCCCCCCCGGGTGCGCACCACAGGCGATCAATGGCTGTGCTCCCCGCGCGTGCGGGGGTGGTCCCCTCGCGGCTGATCGGCTCCCGATTCCGGGACTGTGCTCCCCGCGCGTGCGGGGGTGGTCCCGGACTTAGCCACCGCAGAGGCCGAACTCGGCCGTGCTCCCCGCGCGTGCGGGGGTGGTCCCCCGCCACCACACCAACACCCGAGGACGCCATGGTGCTCCCCGCCCGTGCGGGGGTGGTCCCGTGCGCAGGCTGGAGGTGATGGTGGTGCGCATGTGCTCCCCGCGTGTGCGGGGGTGGTCCCATGGAGTGGTAGCCGAACCCCGGGTCGCTCGCGTGCTCCCCGCGCGTGCGGGCGGTGGTCCCGGGTCGCTGTACAGGTGGACCCAGCCGGTGGCGTGCTCCCCGCGCGTGCGGGGGTGGTCCCGGACCCGGTACTGGACCGGGACGTAGTAGACGGTGCTCCCCGCGCGTGCGGGGGTGGTCCCGGCAAGACGCTTCGCGTCAAGAACATCTCGCAGTGCTCCCCGCGCGTGCGAGGGTGGTCCCTTCAGCTCTGGTCGCCGCCGGAGTTTCCTTCGGTGCTCCCCGCGCGTGCGGGGGATGGCACCTGGCCAACCTCGAAAAGCGCTCGCCCCTCACCCCACCGTCAAAGCCTTCGTGACCTCCGCCGAAGCCTTGCGGGACTCCTTCTCGGGGTTTGCTCCGGTCAAGACTCTTGTCATGTAGGCCTTGATCGGGTTGTCGGCCTCGACCGCGGCCCATTCGGGGGTGCTGGGGGTGGCGCGGCCTTGGGCGGCGCCCGCGGCCATGGCGGCGACGCCCTCCTCGCTGGCGACGGCGGGGGAGAGTTTCGCCTTGTTGGGGACGTAGTTCATGCTGCGCGCGAGGTCCGTGTTCCACTCGGCCCCGGCGAGGGCGGCGACCACCGCGACGGCGCCCTTGCGGCGGTCGGTGTTGCGGGGGATGACGAGGTCGGAGCCGCCGATGAAGACGGCGCCGGGTTTGGTCGTCGTCTTGCCCGGCACCGGGAAGAAGCCCAACTTGCCCTCCAGTTGCGGGTTCTGCTGGAGGACGACGCGGGCGAGGCCGGGTACGGCGACGATCTGGGCGGCCTCGCCCGCCGCGAACACACCGGACTGCGGCGGGTGTTCCTCGTCGGCGTCGACCGGTCCGTCGCCGAGGGCCTGGAGTTGCCGGTAGAACTCCATGCCGCGCAGCGCGGCCGGGGAGTCGAGGGCGCCCTCCCACCGGCCCACGCCGTCCTCGGTGGCGAGGTCGCCGCCCTCGTCCCAGATGAACCCGGCCAGGGTGTACCAGTCCTGTCCGGCGAGGTAGATCCCCTGGTGTCCGGCCGAGTTGAGCTTCTCGGTGACCGACAGCCACTGTTCACGGGTGCGCGGCGGGGCGGTGATCCCGGCCTGCTGGAACAGGTCCTTGCGGTAGATCACGACGCGGTTGGCGGCGTACCAGGGGATGCCGTACTGGTGGAACCGGCGCTGTCCCGGGTCCGCGAGGCCGGGCAGCCAGTCCTCCTTGCCCCACTTGGCGACCGACTCCAGGGTGAGGTCGAGCAGCCGGTCGCCGTCGACGTACTGCGGCACCTGGGTGTTGCCGACCTCGATGACGTCGGGCCCGCCGTCACCGTCGCCGTCGGCCTCCAGCGCGGTCTGCACCTTCTCGCCGATGCCGGTCCACTCCTGGATGCGGATGTCGAGGTCGAGCCCGGGGTTGTCGCGCTCGAAGTCCGCGGTGAAGCGGTCGAGGAAGTCCTTCGAGGCGCTGTCCTTCATCAGCCACACCGTGACGGTCTCCCGGTCGGAGCCGCCCAGACCGGGCACCGCCCCGCAGGCGGTGACGAGGGAGGCGAGGGGGACGGACGCACAGAGGAGGGCGAGGAGGCGACGACGTCTCACGGGGGTCCTGTTCTGCCTGGTGGACAGGGGTGGGGAACCCGCCGTGGGGGGAACGGGCGCGGTGGCCCGCACGGGTGAGCAGGATTTTGGTATGGACCAATCCATAGGTCAAGAGGGACCAAGCACCCCATCCCGACGCCTCGCGCTCCGCCGCAGCTTGGGGCACGGTGGAGTGACGCGTGACACATCCGACATCTCCCGTCACGCCCGAGAGGAGCACCCGCATGTCGAACCACACGTACCGGGTCACAGAGATCGTCGGCACCTCGCCGGACGGCGTCGACCAGGCGGTCCGCAACGGCGTGGCGCGCGCCGCCCAGACCCTGCGCAACCTGGACTGGTTCGAGGTCACACAGGTGCGGGGCCAGATCGAGGACGGGCAGGTGGCCCACTGGCAGGTGGGCCTGAAGGTGGGCTTCCGCCTGGACGAGCAGGACTGACACGCCGTCGGCGCGGCGAACCGTCGCCCTTCAGGTTCGCCCCTCCCGCCCCTGCGCGGAGCGCAGCGTGGCGGAGGGGGCCGCCCAGCGTGCCCGGACGACGGTGAACCCGGCCGCCTCGGCGTCGTCGCAGACCGTCTCGTCGTCGTCCACGAGGAACCGCACCTCGCGTCCGCGCGCGAGGCGGCGCAGGAGTTCCAGCTTGGTACGGCGGGCCGGCCTGCGGTCGCCGTCCCGGCGCATGAACACGCGACCCTCGGGCAGCCCGTGCCGGGCGAGCCACTCCAGGGTGTCGGTCCGGCAGCGTTCGGGCCGCCCGGTCAGGTAGACGACCTCGCAGGCCCGCGCGCTCTCGCGGGCCAGCGCCACGCCTTCCGGGATCGGCGGGTCGTCCGGCGCGGCGGCGAAGAAGGCGTCCCAGTCGCGAGGCCGCCGCTCCAGGAACGGCTGGCGGTGCGCGGTCGCGGCGAGGGTGTTGTCCAGGTCGAACACGGCGAGCGGCGGCGAGGCCTCACGGGGGTCGGTCACGGACACCACCCTAGGCAGGCCCACCGCCGCCCCCCTCCCGGCTTGAATTGTTAATGGCATCCATTTTCAGATAGCGTCCTCGGTGCCCGTCCGGCTCCGCCGGTACCAGG
Organism: Streptomyces sp. NPDC091281; assembly: GCF_044757425.1. Classification (NCBI taxonomy): domain Bacteria; kingdom Bacillati; phylum Actinomycetota; class Actinomycetes; order Kitasatosporales; family Streptomycetaceae; genus Streptomyces; species Streptomyces sp. NPDC091281. The sequence continues at coordinate 37,722 of NZ_JBIVUY010000005.1, forward strand.
CTCCCGAGGAGGATCACCATGGCCGTACCCAAGCGGAAGATGTCCCGCAGCAACACCCGCCACCGCCGCGCGCAGTGGAAGGCGAGCACGCCCGCGCTCGTCCCGATCACGGTCGACGGCGTCCGGCACCTCGTCCCCCAGCACCTCGTACGGGCCTACGAGCGCGGCCTGCTGCACCCCGAGAACTGACCCCGCCCCGGCGGCGGCACGCGGACGCGGGCATCGGACGCGGGAATCCCGGCGCGCGTCACGCGTTGAACACCGTGTGGACGGTGTGAGCGGCAGCGACGACATGAGCGGTACGACCGGTGCGGGCGGCGTCTTCGACGGCGTCCGGTTCTCCGTGCTGGACCGGTCCCGCACCCGCGAGGGCCGACCGGCCGGCGAGGCGCTGCGGGACACCGTCGCGTTCGCGCGGGAGGCCGAGGCGCTCGGCTACCACCGTTTCTGGGTCTCGGAGCACCACGGGGTGCCCGGCGTCGCCGGTTCGGCGCCGACCGTCCTCGCGGCGGCCGTCGCCGCCGCCACCGCCACGATCCGGGTCGGCACGGGCGGCGTCATGCTGCCCAACCACCGTCCGCTGGTGGTGGCCGAGCAGTTCGGTGTGCTGGAGTCCCTGTTCCCGGGGCGGATCGACATGGGCCTCGGCCGCTCGGTCGGCTTCACCGACGGCGTCCGCAGGGCGCTGGGCCGCGACCGGGACGACGCCGACGCCGAGGACTTCGCCGCCCAACTCGACGAACTGCTCGGCTGGTTCACCGGCGGCTCACCGACGGGGGTGCGCGCCCGGCCCGCCGAGGGCCTCACCGTGCCGCCGTTCGTGCTGGCGATGAACGAGGGCGCCCGTATCGCGGCGGAGGCGGGCCTGCCGATGGTGATCGGCGACCTGCGCGACCGGGACCGGATGCGGCGCGGCGTCGACGCGTACCGGGCCGCCTTCCGGCCGTCCCCGTGGGCCGCCGAGCCGTACGTCGTGATCTCCGGGACGGTGGCGGTCGCCGCGACCCCCGAGGAGGCGGCGCGGCTGCTGGTCCCCGAGGCCTGGTCGATGGCGTACTCCCGCACGCACGGCACCTTCCCGCCGCTGCCTCCGGCCGAGGACGCCGAGCGGCGGCCGATGACGGCCAAGGAGCGCGGCTTCTACGAGTCGGGGCTGCGCGGCCAGCTCGCCGGGACCGAGGAGCAGGTCGCGCACGAGCTGGCGACGGTGGTGAAGGTGACCGGCACGCAGGAGGTGCTGGTCACCACGAGCACGTACGACCGGGCGGCGCTGCTGGACTCCTACCGGCGCCTCGCCGCGATCGCCCGGCTCGGCGGAGCCGCCTGAGGCACCTCGCCGGACCGGCGGGGCCGGGTGCGCCGGACGGGGCGGTGGCCCGCCGGAAGGCGGACCGGTGCCGTGCCGGAGGGGCGGACCGGCGGCGCGCGTAGGATCGTGGGGTTTGTCCGACCGGCGTGCGCCCTCGTACGGGTGGTCCGCCGCAGCGCCACCGACCGTACGGAGCCGCCTGTCATGCCGAGCCCCCACGACGCGTTCGTCCGGGTCCGCGGTGCCCGCGAGCACAACCTCAAGGGCGTCGACGTCGACATCCCGCGTGACGTGGTCGCCGTGTTCACCGGGGTGTCCGGCTCGGGGAAGTCGTCGCTGGCGTTCGGGACGGTCTACGCGGAGGCGCAGCGCCGCTACTTCGAGTCGGTGGCGCCGTACGCGCGGCGGCTGATCCACCAGGTGGGCACGCCGAAGGTGGCCGGGATCAGCGGGCTGCCGCCCGCCGTGTCGCTCCAGCAGCGGCGGTCCGCGCCGACCTCGCGGTCCTCGGTGGGCACGGTCACCACCCTCTCCAACTCGCTGCGGATGCTGCTGTCCCGCGTGGGCGACTACCCGCCGGGGGCGGAGCGCCTCGACTCGGACTCCTTCTCCCCGAACACCGCGGCGGGCGCCTGCCCGGAGTGCCACGGCCTGGGTGTGGTGCACGGCACGACGGAGGAACTCCTCGTCCCCGACCCGTCGTTGTCGATCCGGGAGGGCGCGATCGCGGCCTGGCCGGGTGCCTGGCAGGGCAAGAACCTGCGGGACGTCCTGGACGCCCTCGGTCACGATGTCGACGTGCCGTGGCGTGAGCTGCCCGCCGCGGAGCGGGAGTGGATTCTGTTCACGGACGAGCAGCCGGTGGTGACGGTGCACCCGGTGCGCGACGCCGACCGTATCCAACGGCCGTACCAGGGAACGTACATGAGTGCCCGGCGGTATGTGCTGAAGACGTTCGCGGACTCGAAGAGCGCGACGCTGCGGGCGAAGGCCGAACGGTTCCTGAGCAGTGCGCCGTGTCCGCTGTGCGGGGGCCGGAGGCTGCGGGCGGAGGCTCTGGCGGTGACCTTCGCGGGCCGGACGATCGCCGAACTGGCCGCGCTGCCGCTGACGGAGCTGGCGGACGCCCTGGACGGCGCGGTCGGCACCGCCCGGGTCCTCACCGACGACCTGCTCGCCCGGATCGGCCCGGTCGTCGAACTCGGCCTCGGCTACCTCAGCCTGGACCGCCCGGCCCCCACCCTGTCGGCCGGCGAACTCCAACGCCTGCGCCTGGCCACGCAGTTGCGGTCCGGCCTGTTCGGCGTGGTGTATGTCCTCGACGAGCCGTCGGCGGGACTGCACCCGGCGGACACCGAGGCCCTGCTGACGGTGCTGACCCGGCTGAAGGAGGCCGGGAACTCGGTGTTCGTGGTCGAGCACCACCTGGACGTGATGCGGGCCGCGGACTGGCTGGTGGACGTCGGCCCGGCCGCGGGCGAGCACGGCGGACGGGTGCTGCACAGCGGCCCGGTCGCGGACCTGGCGTCGGTCACCGCGTCGGAGACGGCCCGCTTCCTGTTCGGCCGGGCGCCCCGCCCGGAGCGCCGACTCCGGGCGCCGCGCGGCTGGTTGACGGTCGGCCCGGTCACCCGGCACAACCTGCGCGGGGTGACGGCCGAGGTCCCGCTCGGCGTGTTCACCGCCGTCACCGGCGTCTCCGGCTCGGGAAAGTCCACCCTCGTCGGCGAGGTCACCGAGCGACTGCCGGGCGTGGAACGGCTGGTGGTCGTCGACCAGCGCCCGATCGGACGCACCCCGCGCTCCAACCTCGCCACCTACACCGGCCTGTTCGACACCGTCCGCCGGGAGTTCGCCGCCACCGAGGAGGCCCGGCGGCGCGGGTACGGCGTCGGCCGCTTCTCCTTCAACGTGGCGGGCGGGCGGTGCGAGACCTGTCAGGGCGAGGGGTTCGTCAGCGTCGAACTCCTCTTCCTGCCCAGCACCTACGCGCCCTGCCCGGACTGCGGCGGCGCCCGCTACCGCCCGGACACGCTGGAGGTGACCTACCGGGGACGGAACGTGGCGGAGGTGCTGGACCTGACCGTGGAGGCGGCGGCCGGGTTCTTCGCCGACGTGCCCGGCGTCGCGCGCAGCCTCGCCGCCCTGCTGGATGTGGGGCTCGGCTATCTCCGGCTCGGCCAGCCCGCCACCGAATTCTCCGGCGGCGAGGCCCAACGCATCAAGCTGGCGGGCGAGTTGCAGCGGACCCGGCGCGGCGACACGGTGTACGTCCTCGACGAGCCGACGACCGGACTGCACCCGGCGGACGTGGCGGTGCTGATGCGGCGGCTGCACGGGCTGGTCGACGCGGGGCACACGGTGATCGCGGTGGAGCACGACATGGCGGTCGTCGCCGACGCGGACTGGGTGATCGACCTCGGCCCCGGCGGCGGCGACCGCGGCGGGCGCGTCGTCGCGGCCGGCACGCCGGCCGAGGTGTCCCGCGCGGCGGACAGCGCCACCGCCCGCCATCTCGAACGCGCCCTCGTCAGCGGGACCGGCTGACCGGACGGGGCCGCGGAAGCGCCGGCCGCGGCCGGACCCGCGGGCCGCGCGCCGGACCCACGGCCGCGGACGGCGGGGCGTGCCCCGCTCCCCCGCCCCCGGCAACCCCCTCGCCCCCCACGGGCGCGTCGCCCCCGCGCGCGTCGCCGCCCTCCCCCGCCGCCTGGGCCGCGCGGGCCAGGGAGCGGCGGTCCGGGTGGGTGCCGGGCGCGAGGGGCGGCCGTACCTCCACCTCGGCGACCAGGCCGCGGGTGGTGACCACCCGCCACAGGGACGCGGCCAGGGAGTCCTCGCCGACGTACGCCGGGGCGGTGCTGGCCGCGCCCGTGGCCCGGAGGTAGCGGATGCGGACCGGCAGGACGGGCACCCCGGCGTCCAGGGCGGCCTGGAACACGGCCCGCCGGAACGTGCCCCGGGCCCGCCCGCACCAGGTGCTGCCCTCGGGGAAGACGCCCACGGCGGTCCCCGCGCGCAGCAGGGCGGTGATGTCGGCGACCGTGTCCGGCAGGGTGCGCAGCCGGTCCCGGTCGAGGAAGACGACCCCGCCGCGCGCCGCCAGCGGGCCCGCGACCGGCCAGCGCCGTATCTCCGCCTTGGCGATCATCCGGGCGGGACGGACCGCCGCCAGGAGCGGGATGTCCAGCCAGGAGATGTGGTTGGCGACCAGCAGCACCCCGCCGGACGGGGCGGCGGGGCCGGTGAGGCGCAGCCGGACCCCGGCCGCCCGCACGATCGCGCGGGCCCACCCGCGCACCGCGCCCGCCGGGACGAAGCGCCCGGCGGGCAGCAGGGCGATCCCGGCCAGCACCAGCGCGACGACCGCCGCGAGGCGCAGCACGCCGCGCGGGACGGCGCCCGCCCGCGCCGCCCGGTCCACGCACGCCTCGGGGGTGCAGGGCGCGCTGGGCAGCCAGCCGCTCATCAGGCCGGGACGAGGGAGAGGAAGTGCTTCAGGTAGCGCGGGTTGACCCGGCGCATCGACAGCAGGACGTAGAGGTCGGCCACCCCGAAGTCCGGGTCGTGGGCGGGCTCGCCGCACACCCAGGCGCCCAGCCGGAGGTAGCCGCGCAGCAGGGCGGGCAGTTCGGTGCGCGCGGCGGGCGACGTGGACGTCCCCGCCGTGGACGTACCGGCCGTGAGCGACCCCGCCGTCGGCGCCCAGGGCAGCAGCGGCCGGACCCGGAACTCCTCCGGCGCGAGGTGCTTGTCACGGACCCGGTCCCAGGTGGCGGCGGCGGTGGCGCCGCCGTCGGCGAGCGGGACGGAGCAGCAGCCCGCGAGCCACTCGTGGCCCCGGTCGACCATGTAGCGGGCGATCCCGGCCCAGATGAGGCCGATGACTGCGCCGTCGCGGTGGTCGGGGTGGACGCAGGACCGGCCCACCTCGACGAGTCCGGGCCGGACCCGGTCCAGCCGGGTGAGGTCGAACTCGCTCTCGGAGTAGAGCCGTCCGGCGACGGCGGCGCGCTCCGGGGGCAGCAGCCGGTAGGTGCCGACGACCTGCCCGCCACCGGTCTCGCGGACCAGGAGGTGGTCGCAGTGGGCGTCGAAGGGGTCGACGTCGAGACCGGGCTGCGGGGAGGCGAGCAGGGCGCCCATCTCCCCGGCGAAGACGTCGTGCCGCAGCCGCTGGGCGGCGCGCACGTCGGCCTCGTCGCGGGCCAGGGTGACGGTGTAGCGGACGGGTGCGGCGGGCTGCGGGGGGCGAGCGAGGGTGGAAACGCCGGTCATGGCTCTCTCCTGGACACACACGCAAGGGGGACGGAGCGGGTACCCCTTGTTTCTGCCGAGCCCGGTTGGCGTGTACGTGACGGGTGCCAGGAGCGCGGGTGTGGGATTGCTGAATGCCAGGAGCGAACGGCTGTACGACCGGAGAACGCGGGCCGCTCCGCCGGGAAATCCCGGGAAGCCGGGGAGCGCCTGGGCCCGACGGCGGCGGGGTCCGGCGGGGCTCCGGAAGCACACCGACGGGCCGGGGCCGGGACACCCTCACAGGGGGGCGTGCCGGAACACACAGACGGGCCGGGGATGAGCACCACTCCCGGCCCGCCCGTCCGCACGGTCGGCGAACGTCTGTGTGTCCCGCGGTTCCCGGACCGCGGGACTTCTCCCTTGCCCGATCGGCTAGCGCCTGCCCGCCTTCCGTGTCGCGCGCAGCCACTCCTTGTTCATGCCGGTGATGGACATGAGGGGGATGCCCTTCGGGCAGGCGGTGGCGCACTCCCCGGCGAGGGTGCAGCCGCCGAAGCCCTCGGCGTCCATCTGGGCCACCATGTCCAGCACCCGGGTCTCCCGTTCGGGCGCGCCCTGCGGCAGGACGTTGAGGTGGTTGACCTTGGCGGAGGTGAACAGCATGGCCGCGCCGTTGGGGCAGGCGGCCACGCAGGCGCCGCAGCCGATGCACTCGGCGTGCTCGAAGGCGAAGTCGGCGTCGGGCTTCGGCACGGGCGTCGCGTGCGCCTCGGGGGCGGCGCCGGTGGGGGCGGTGACGTAGCCGCCGGCCTGCATGATCCGGTCGAAGGCCGACCGGTCGACGACGAGGTCCTTGACGACGGGGAACGCGGACGCCCGCCACGGCTCGATGTCGATGGTGTCGCCGTCCGCGAAGGACCGCATGTGCAGCTGGCAGGTGGTGGTGCGCTCGGGGCCGTGGGCGTCGCCGTTGATGACGAGCGAGCAGGCACCGCAGATGCCCTCGCGGCAGTCGTGGTCGAAGGCGACCGGGTCCTCGCCCTTGAGGATGAGTTCCTCGTTGAGGGTGTCCAGCATCTCCAGGAAGGACATGTCGGAGGAGATCCCGTCGACCTCGTACGTGGACATGGCGCCGTCGGCGTCGGCATTGCGTTGGCGCCAGACGCGCAGGGTGAGCTTCATGCGTAGCTCCGCTGGGTGGGGTGGACGTACTCGAAGACGAGGTCTTCGCGGTGCAGGACGGGCGGCGCGCCGGTCTCGGTGAACTCCCAGGCCGCCGCGTAGGAGAAGTCCTCGTCGCGGCGGGCCGCCTCGCCGTCCGGGGTCTGGGACTCCTCGCGGAAGTGGCCGCCGCAGGACTCGGCGCGGTGCAGCGCGTCGAGGCACATCAGCTCGGCCAGCTCCAGGTAGTCGACGATGCGGTTGGCCTTCTCCAGCGACTGGTTGAACTCCTCGCCGGTGCCGGGCACCTTGATGCGGCGCCAGAACTCCTCGCGGATCTGCGGGATGCGCTCCAGGGCCTTGCGGAGTCCGGCCTCGCCGCGGGCCATCCCGCAGTACTCCCACATGAGTTCGCCGACCTCGCGGTGGAAGGAGTCGGGCGTGCGGTCGCCGTCCACGGACAGCAGCAGGTTCAGCCGGTCCTGGGACTCGGCCACCACCTCCTGCACGACGGGGTGTTCGTCGGTGACGGGGTCCTGGTGGGGGTTGCGGGCGAGGTAGTCGTTGATGGTGGCGGGGAGCACGAAGTAGCCGTCGGCGAGGCCCTGCATCAGGGCGGACGCGCCGAGCCGGTTGGCGCCGTGGTCGGAGAAGTTGGCCTCGCCGATCGCGAACAGGCCGGGGACGGTGGTCTGGAGGTCGTAGTCGACCCACAGTCCGCCCATCGTGTAGTGCACGGCCGGGTAGATCCGCATCGGTGTCTCGTACGGATTCTCGTCGGTGATCCGCTGGTACATGTCGAAGAGGTTGCCGTACTTGGCCTCGACGGCCTTGCGGCCCATCCGCGCGACGGCGTCCGCGAAGTCGAGGTAGACGCCCTGCCCGCCGGGGCCGACGCCGCGGCCCTCGTCGCACACGTTCTTCGCGGCGCGGGAGGCGATGTCGCGGGGGACCAGGTTGCCGAAGGAGGGGTAGATGCGCTCCAGGTAGTAGTCGCGCTCGTCCTCGGGGATGCGGTCGGCGGGGCGGGTGTCGCCCTTGGCCTTCGGCACCCAGATCCGGCCGTCGTTGCGCAGCGACTCGCTCATCAGGGTCAGCTTGGACTGGTGGTCGCCGGTGCGCGGGATGCAGGTGGGGTGGATCTGGGTGAAGCAGGGGTTGGCGAAGAGGGCGCCGCGCCGGTGGGCGCGCCAGACGGCGGTGGCGTTGGAGTTCATGGCGTTCGTCGACAGGTAGAAGACGTTGCCGTAGCCGCCGCTGGCGAGGACGACGGCGTCCGCGAAGTAGGTGTCGATCTTCCCGGTGACGAGGTCGCGGGCGACGATGCCGCGGGCGCGGCCGTCGACGACCACGAGGTCGAGCATCTCGGTGCGGGCGTGCATCTCGATGTTCCCGGCGGCGATCTGCCGGGACAGGGCCTGGTAGGCGCCGAGGAGGAGCTGCTGGCCGGTCTGGCCGCGGGCGTAGAAGGTGCGGGAGACCTGGACGCCGCCGAAGGAGCGGGTGTCGAGCAGGCCGCCGTACTCGCGGGCGAAGGGGACGCCCTGGGCGACGCACTGGTCGATGATCTCGACGGAGATCTGCGCCAGGCGGTGCACGTTGGACTCGCGGGCGCGGAAGTCGCCGCCCTTGACGGTGTCGTAGAACAGGCGGTGGATCGAGTCGCCGTCGTTGCGGTAGTTCTTCGCGGCGTTGATGCCGCCCTGGGCGGCGATGGAGTGGGCGCGGCGCGGGGAGTCCTGGTAGCAGAACTGGACGACGTGGTAGCCCTGTTCGGCGAGGGTGGCGCCGGCCGAGCCGCCCGCGAGGCCGGTGCCGACCACGATGACGGTGTGCTTGCGCCGGTTGGCGGGGTTGACGAGCCTGGCCTCGAAGCGGCGGGTGTCCCAGCGCTCGTGGACCGGCCCGGCGGGGGCCTTGGTGTCGGTGACCGGGGTGCCGGTCGTGTAGTCGGCGTAGGAGGTCATGGTCAGCTCACCACTCCGGTCATGACGCCCACGGGTACGGCGATGAATCCGGCCGTGAGCAGCAGCGCGAGGACGTCGGCACAGGTCTTGAGGGCGCGGTCGCGGGTCCGGCTGCCGACGCCGAGGGTCTGGGCGGCGCTCCAGAAGCCGTGCCGGACGTGCAGGCCGAGGGCGAGCATCGCGGTGATGTAGATCGTGTTGCCGTACCAGGTGGAGAAGGTGTCCACGACGTTCTGGTAGGGCTTGCCCTCCTCGAAGCCGCCGGGGTGTGCCGTGCCGGTGGTCAGGTCGAGGATGTGCCAGACGATGAACAGGGCGAGGATGACGCCGCCCCAGCGCATGGTGCGGGTGGCGTAGCTGGTGCGGGCCTTCTTGTGGACGTATTTGCTCGGGCGGGCCCGCAGGTCGCGGCGGCTGAGCTGGTAGGCGGAGACGATGTGCGCGACGACGGCGACGACCAGGGCGACGCGGATCAGCCAGAGCGTCCACTCGTAGTGCATGAACGGTTCGCCGACGGTGCGCAGCCAGTGCGCGTAGTGGTTGAACTCGCCGGACCCGAAGAAGATCTTCAGGTTGCCGATCATGTGGACGACCAGGTAGAGCAGCATGATCAGGCCGCTGACGGCCATCACGGTCTTCTTGCCGACGGAGGAGTCCCACAGAGTGCGCGCCATGGACGGCCGTCGGTCCGTCCGCGTTGCCAGTGCCATGTCCAGGACGCTAGGGCCGAAGAGCCCCATCAGTCCAAGACATGGTCCGGCTCGTTCCGATAGCCGTCCCCTATCGTGGCTGCCTATGCTGGTCGGATGCAGCTCCAGCAGCTCCAGTACTTCGTGGCCGTCGCCGAGACCCGGCACTTCACCCGGGCCGCCGAGTCGGTGCACGTGGCGCAGCCCTCGCTGTCGCAGCAGATCAAGGCGCTGGAGCGGGAGCTGGGGGCCGGTCTGTTCCTGCGGGCGCGCGGCAACATCACCCTCACCGACGCGGGCGAGGCGCTGCTGCCGCTGGCCCGGCGCATCCTCGCGGACGCCGAGACGGCCCGGTACGAGGTGCAGGAGCTGGTGCAGCTGCGCAGCGGCCGGGTCAGGCTGGGGGCCACGCCGAGCCTCTGCACGGGCCTGCTGCCGGACGTGCTGCGCGCCTTCCACGACCGCTATCCCGGCATCCGGCTGATGGTCGAGGAGGGCGGCTCGCACGACCTGGTGCGCGAACTGGCGCGCGGCGCCCTGGACCTGGCGCTGGTGGTGCTGCCGCTGCCGACGCCGTCCCCGGCGCTGACCACGGTGGAGCTGCTGCGCGAGGACCTGGTGGTGGTGTCCGCGCCGGAGGCCACCCGGCCCGGCCACGGCCGCGGCTCGGTCCGTATCGCCGACCTGGCCGACGAACGGATGGTGATGTTCCGGCACGGCTACGACCTGCGGGAACTCACCGTCGCCGCGTGCCGGGCGGAGGGTTTCGAGCCGGACTTCGCGGTGGAGGGCGGCGAGATGGACGCGGTGCTGGGCTTCGTGCGGGCCGGTCTGGGGGTGGCCGTCGTGCCGCGCATGGTGGCCGCCCGCTCGGGCCACGGCCTGCGCGTCACCCCGCTCGCCCGGCCCGGCCTGCACCGGGCGATCGCGCTCGCCCACCGCAGCGACGTGGCGCCGCCGCGCGCCGCCCGCGAACTCCAGCGGATGCTGCTGGAACGCTGAGGCGCGCCGCGCCGGAAGGGGCCCGGTGGCGCTACGGCATCGGCGTGCCCTGGTGGTAGTACATCCGCCACTCCGTCCCGCCCTCACGCCTGCGCCACAGCGAGCTGTGCCGGGCCCGGCGGCCCTCGAAGTCGGTCTCGTACGTCAGGTGGACCAGGCCGGGGGCGAGCAGCACCCCGGTGATCTCGGAGGGCTCGTAGCGGGGGCCGTCCGCCGAGCCGCCCGGGTGGGAGGCCAGCTCGGCGACCATCTCGGCGTACGTGTAGCGCCTCCCGGAGGCGCCGACCTCCACGAACTCGGGGTCGAGGAGGCGGGCGGGCCCGGTGGCCGAGGCGCGGACGGCGGGGTCCAGGAGGGCCCGTTCGCCCGCGACGGCGGCGGCCACCGCCTCGGCCGCCCCGGCGTCCGCCTCGCCGGCCGTCCCGGAGTCCCCGGGGCCCGGCGCGCCCGTGCTCATCCGGTGGCGTCCACGAGGGCCAGCTCGTGCAGCCGGTCCGGCGGGCCGGGGCGGGCGTAGTACCAGCCCTGGGCCGTGTCGCAGCCGAGGATGCGCAGCTGCTCGGCCTGCGCGCCGGTCTCCACGCCCTCCACGGTGACCGCGAGGTCCAGACTGTGGGCGAGCGAGACGATCCCCTCGACGATCTTGAGGTCGACGGGGTCGGCGGGGAACTGCTGCATGCTCTGGGTGAAGGAGCGGTCCAGCTTGAGGACGCTCACCGGCAGGCGGCGCAGGTTGGCCAGGTTGGAGTAGCCGGTGCCGAAGTCGTCCAGGGCGATGTCGACGCCCATCTCCGCGAGGCGGCGCAGCGGCTTGAGCAGGTCGTCGTCGGCGCCGATGAGCGCGGACTCGGTGACCTCCAGGCAGAGCGCGTCGGGCGACACCCCGGCCCGTTCCAGGATGTCCACGGTGTCCTGCACCAGGCCGGGGTGGGTGAGCTGGCAGGGCGAGAGGTTGACGTTGATCCGCAGCGGGCCGCCGTCGCCGTTGCGCTCGCGCCACTCGCGGGCCTGCCGCACCGACTGCTCCAGCACCCAGCGCCCGAGCGGCACGATCAGCCCGGTGTGCTCGGCGAGCGGGATGAACCGGTCGGGGCCGAGGACGCCGTGCTGCGGGTGCAGCCAGCGCACCAGCGCCTCCGCGCCGCGCACGCTGCCGTCGCCGAGGTGGACCAGCGGCTGGTACTCGATGAAGAACTCGCCCCGGTCCAGGGCCGCCGGGAGGGCGGTGGTCAGGCCGTGCCGGGTGATCGCGCGGGCGTCGGCCTCGGGGTCGGCCAGCTCGTAGCGGTTGCCGCCCGCCGACTTGGCCCGGTACATCGTGATGTCGGCGCTGCGCAGCACCTCCGCCGGGCTGCGCTCGCCCGCCGGGCCCTCGACGATGCCGATGCTGCCGCGCACGGTCAGCTCCCGGCCCTCGATCCGGACCGGCGCCACCAGGACGTTCATGATGCGGGCGGCGAGTTCGTCGACCTCGCGGCGGGTGTCCGGGCCGGTGGTGAGGGCCACGAACTCGTCGCCGCCGAGCCGGGCGACCATCTCGCCGGGCGCGGTCGCGCAGGACTGGAGCCGGTCGGCGATCTCGACGAGCAGCCGGTCGCCGGCGGCGTGGCCGAGGCTGTCGTTGATGGTCTTGAAGCCGTCGAGGTCCAGGTAGCACAGGCCGAACCGCTGCCCCTCGCCCGCCGCGAGGACCTTCTCCAGGCGTTCGAAGAACAGGGTGCGGTTGGGCAGGCCGGTCAGCGCGTCGTGCGTCGCCTCGTACCGCAGCCGCAGGTTGAGCAGCCGCCGCTCGGTGGTGTCCTCCATCAGCGCGAGCTGGTACTCGGGGCGGCCGTCGGGGTCGCGCAGCAGGGAGACGGTGAGGTTGGTCCACAGGGCGGTGCCGTCGGGCCGGTAGAAGGCCTTCTCCACGTGGTAGTGCTCGCGTTCGCCGCGCACCAGCTCCTCGTAGAGCCGCCACACCTGGGGGGCGTCCTCGGGGTGGGTCCACTCGCTGACGTTGTGGCCGCGCAGCGACTGCTCGGCGCCGCCGAACATGCGGGTGAGCGCCCCGTTGACCTGGAGGATCTTCCCGTCGAGGTCGGCGATGGCGATCCCTATCGCCGCGCCCTCGAACACCGCGCGGAAGCGGGCCTCGCTGGCGTGCAGCGCCTGCGCGACGACGCCCTGCGCCTGGAGCGCGGCGCGCGCGATGGACTCCTGCTCGGCGAGGGTGCGTCGGCGCAGCCGCTCGGCGAACCCGGCGGCCAGGGCGTGCTGGAGGCGGGAGCAGCGGGTGCGCAGCTCCTCCTGGGGGCCGTCGCCGCCGCAGTAGAGCACCAGGTAGGCGTCGACGCAGTCGAGGCTGTGGCTGAGGGCGTCCGGGTCGGTGCAGTGCGCGTCGACGAGGGCGGCGCCGACGTCGCGGGCGGCGTGCGGGTCGAACGTCCGGGCGAGCAGCGCCTCGCTCAGCAGCCGGGCCAGCGGCAGGAGTTGGTCCTCGAACTCCGGGCGGGTCAGGGACGTCGAGGTCACCGGGAAGACCGCCCGGCTCCAGATCGTGGCGAACCGCCGCAGTCTGTCCTCCGGCCCGTCCGGCGCGGCGGTCACGATGTACGCCCCACGCCCGCGAACCCGGAGAAGGCGTACGGGTCCTCGTCCTCCGGAGCCGTCTCCGGCCGCCAGCGCGCCATCGGCACCAGTCCCGGTTCCACCATGTCGTACCCCTCGAAGAACCGCGCGATCTCCTCGCGCGAGCGCATGATCAGTGGGTTGCGGATGTCCTTGTAGACGTCCACCAGGCCGTCGGTCCGCTCCGCGGGCAGCGGAATGCCCTCGTACGAGGCGTGCGTGAGCACGAGCAGGCTGCCGGGGGCGAGCGCGGCGCCGAGTTCGGCGACCACGGCGCAGGGGTCGTCCGCGTCTTCCACGAAGTGCAGTATGGCAACGAGGAGCAGGGCCACGGGCCGGTCGAGGTCGAGCAGCCGCTGCACCTCCGGGGCGGCGAGTATCTCGCGCGGCTTGCGCAGGTCGGCGGCGACCACGTCGGCGTCGGCGTTGCCCGCGAGGACGGCGCGGCTGTGCGCGACGGCGACCGGGTCGTGGTCGACGTAGACGACGCGGGCGCCGGGGCGGGTCTCCTGGGCGATCTCGTGGACGTTGCCGAAGGTGGGGATGCCCGAGCCGATGTCGAGGAACTGCGTGATGCCCTCGGCCGCCGCGTACCGCACCGCGCGGCGCATGAACGCCCGGTTCGCCTGCATGATCTTGGGGAGTCCCGGCAGGAACTCCATCGCCTTGCGGGCCGCTTCCCGGTCGACCTCGAAGTTGTGCGAACCGCCCAGGTAGTAGTCGTAGATCCGCGAGACACTGGGCACCGAGATGTCGATGCTCCGTGGAGCCCAGGCAGGACGCTCCATCTGTTCTCTCCAAGGCGTAGGCGATCCGGTGTTCGAGCAGAGGCTACTGATCGCCCGCCAAAGGAGCGAGCAGAAACGGAAATTGACCGTCCGTTCCCGGTCACTGCCTGCGGCACGTGCCGGATCGGCCGCCCCGGCGGGGATCGACGAACCGTACCCGACGCGCTGCGGAGCGTCGCGGCTGCGGGCGCGCGGACCGTCCGGGGGACCACGCACAGGGGTCCGCCCCCTCCGTGCGGCGCGGAGGGGGCGGACCGGGGGCCGGACGTGCCGTCGCAGGTGCGGTGATCTGCCCTGGGGAGGCGATCGCTACTGCTTCGGCGCGCCGACCAGCTTGCCGTCGGGGGCGACGGCGTACCAGGTGCCGCCGACGCCCTGACCGTTGATGTCACCGGGGGCCTTGTCACCGGCGAAGGTGTAGATCGGCGAGCAGTTGACGGTCATCTGCTTGACGCCGTCGGGCCGGGTGAAGCTCATCAGGCCCTTCTTCTGGACGCCCTTGGTGTCGTTGGTGGCGACGGGGGCGACCGCGGGCCACTTCTCGATGCAGGCGCCGAGGCACTCGGTCACCGGCTTCGGCCACGCCTTGTCCTTGACGAAGCGGTAGACCGTCATGCCGTTGCGGTCGACGACGATCTCGCCGAGGTTGGGGTCGGTGCGCACGGAGAGGCCGGGAGCCGCCGCCGTGCCGCCGCCACCGCCACCGCCGCCGGTCGACTTGGCCTTCTTGCCGTCGGGGGCCAGCGCGAACCACTTGCCGCCCACGCCCTGGCCGCTGGTGTCGCCCGCCTTGGCGTCCTTGGCGTAGCGGTACACCGGCCAGCCGTCGACGGTGAGTTGCTTGCTGCCGTCGGTGCGGGTGACCTCGCCGAGCAGCGACTTGTCGATGCCGTCACCGGCGGTGGCGTCGTCGGCGGGCACCGGCGGCCAGGTGGTGGCGCAGTCGCCGTCACAGCTGGACTTGGGGGGTTCCGCGGTGTCCGCGTCGAAGCGGTAGAGCGTGTTGCCCTCGCCGTCGATGAGGATCTTGCCGAGGTCGTCGCTGACGGAGACGGCGAGTTCACCGGCGCCCGTGCCGGTCTGGGTGCCGGTCCCCGCGCCGACGCCGCCGCCGACCGGCGGGGCCTCCGTTCCGGCGCCGACACCGCCGGTGGCGCCCGCGGTACCGGCCGGGGCCGTGATGCCCACGTTCTGGCTGGCCGCCGAGCCGCCGCTCTCCGTCCCGCACGCCGTCGTGAGGGCCAGCACGGACACGGCGCCCGCCGCCAGTGAGGCGCTCCGCCAGGACGTCTTCATCGTCAACTCCCCGATCATCACAAGGGTGTCGCAGCGCCCTGCTGCGCCGCCGCACGGTCCTGAGTACGCACAAAGGCGGTCGTTGTGTTCAACGCGGCGCGGAGAACTTTTTCCGGACCGGCCGGGAGATCCCCTCCTCGCACACCCGTGCGGCGGACCGCGCGCCCGCGTGCTCGGTGCCCAAACCCCGGGCGGCGGACTTCCCCCGATCGGGGCAATCGTCCCGCTCGCGGGCGTGCGCCCGCGCGCAAAGCCCCATGATCGGGCTCGTGCATGGTTCCCGACCGACCCGATCCGCCCTGGTGACACGGGCGTTGGCACTGACCGCCGTGGCATGGCTGCTGGCCGCCGCCCCGGCCGGGACCGCGGTGGCCGACGCCTGCGCGTACGCGTCGACGGGCCCGGACGGGACCGAGGCGGTGGCGGTCGCCGGACACCTGTCCTGGCCGATCCCGCCGGGCTGCCACAGCCCGAAGCCGACACCCCCGCCGAAGCCCACCCCGCCGCCCGAGCCCGAGCCCGAGCCCACGCCGCCGCCGCCGACCCCGAGACCGACTCCGAAGCCCACCCCGCCCGCCGAGCCGACCCCGCCGCCGACACCCACGCCGAAGCCGCCCCCGAAGCCCCGGACCCCGGCCCCGCCGCCGAAGGCCCGCCCCGCTCCCCCGCCCGCCCCGCGTCCCGCGGCCCCGCCGCCGCCCGCCCCGGCGCCGCCCCCGAAGCCCCGGCCCGCGCCGGAGCCGACCCCGGCCCCGACGCCCCCGCCGAGCCCGTCCGCGACGCCCGTGAGCTATCCGGAGTACCGGGCCCAGCCTCGCCGGGCGCCCACCCGGAACGGCCCCTCGCCGGTCACCTACGTCCTGCTGATCACCTTGCCCGCCGTGGTCGCCGTCGCGGCGCTGCGGCCCCGCTGACGCCTCCAGGAGGCATCTCTTGCCGGAATGGCTTGTTCTCACCCTCGCGATGGTCGCCGCCTGCTCGGTGGTGATCGCCGTCACCCTGGTCCGGCACCGCGCCGCGTCCGACGACGAGGACCCGACCGAGACCCCGGACGTCATCGAGTACATGACGATGTGGATCGGCGTCGTCTACGCCATCGTCCTGGGTCTGGCCATCGCGGGCGTGTGGGAGGCCCGCAGCGTCGCGCAGGACCACGTGCAGGCCGAGGCCCAGTCGCTGCACGAGATCTCGGAGCGGGTGCGGGTGTACCCGCCCGCCGTCCGTGACCGCATTCGGGACGACGTCAACGCCTATGTCGGACACGTCGTGACCACCGAGTGGAAGGCGATGGCGGACCGGGACGAGGTGACCGACCGCGGCGACGCGCTGCTGGAGCGGGTCCGGGTGGACCTCACCGACTACGAGCCCGCCTCCGACTTCGAGGCGCAGGCCTACCAGCCGCTGCTGGACCAGATGGCCGCCGCCGACCAGGCCCGCACCAACCGGGCGAACTCGACGGGGGCGACCATGCCGGGCGTGGTGTGGTTCGGGCTGCTGGCGGGGGCGGTGATCACCATCGGCATGGTGTTCGCCCTCCAGATCCGGCGCACGGCCCGGGAGCTGATCCTCGCCGGGCTGTTCTCCGCGCTCATCGCCTTCCTGCTCTTCCTCATCTGGGACTTCGACGCCCCCTACAGCCGGGGCGTCACCGCTTCGGCCGAACCCTTCCTGCATCTTTTCCCGGGCGTCGACCGCTGAGCCCGCGCCCGGCCCGGAGCGCACGCCGCCACGCCGTACGGGTCCCCCGGACGCCCCGCGAGGGTCCCCCGTGCGGCCCTCCGGGGGCTTCGGGCGGCGCGGTACGGATCGCGGGCGGACGGAGCTGTTCCTAGCGTCTCGGTCATCGAGGTGCCGGCGTCCCCCCTGCGGAAACGGTCCGCGGCCGCCCCTCGGGACCGGAGGAAACCATGCACGCGATACGTGTCGCGTCGGCCGCGGTGCTGGGTGTCGGCGCCCTGGCCCTGTCCACGGCCCTCTCCGCGCCGGCCTCCGCCGCCGAGGGCGACGTGACCCCGTTCGGCTACAGCGTGTCCCCGACCACGATCGCCGCGGGCGGTCAGGTCACCCTCCGGATCGACCGCGAGCGCGGCGGCTGCAAGGGCGCGGCCACCATCACCTCGGGCATCTTCGCGTCGGTGCGGATCGCCGCCGACCGCTCCACGGCGACCACCAGCATCGACTACGACGTCCGGGCGGGCACGGCCTACCGGGTCAACTTCAGCTGTGACGGGGTCAGCGGCTCGACGGACGTGACGGTCGCCGGGGACCGCCCCGCCACCACCGCCCCGGTCCCGCGAGGGGTGCACGCCGGTGAGGGCGGCAGCCTCGGCGGGTTCGACGCGAAGGAGATCGGCCTCGGTGCCGCGCTCATCGCCGGATCGCTGGGCACCGCGTACCACTTCACCCGGCGGCGCTCCGGCGAGGACGGCGCCTGACGGGCCCGCGGGTGCGTCCGGTGCGCGCGGTGTCCGGCGCGGACGACGCCTTCGCCCCGGCTCCTCCTGCGAGGAGCCGGGGCGAAGGCGGGTGCGGTGCGGGCCGCCGGGCCGGGGCCACGAGGGTTCCCGGCCCGGCGTCGGGCCGGGAGCCGGACGGGCTGTCAGGCGCGGCGCTCCGCGCGGCGGCGCATCCAGAAGACGCCGCCGCCGATCGCCGCCGCGGCCACGAGCCCGCCGCCGATGGCCACGTCGGTCGGGGTGGCGCCGCTGGTGGTGCTGCCGCCGAGACCGCCGCGGACACCGCCGATGACACGGAAGGCGGTGGCGTTGGTGAGGGTCCGGCCGTTGCAGTGGGCGGTGATGCTGTGCGTGCCGGGACGCGCGTCGCTGTTGACCGTGACGGTGGCCTCGGCGGTGTTGTGGGAGCCGAGCAGCGCCCGGAGGTTGGTGGTGCGGAAGGCGTCGGAGCTGACGGTGCCGCCGTTGCGGCAGCCGTCGACGGTGACGGTGAGCTGACCGCCGCGGGGGACGACGCCGGGCATCGCGACGATGTTGCTCAGGAAGTCGCCGCCGTTCCCTCCGTTGCCACCGCCGTTCCCGCCGTTGTTGCCGCCGTTGTTGCCTCCGTTCCCGCCGCCGTTGCCTCCGTTGTTGTTGCCGTTGCCCCCGTTGTTGTTGCCGGTGTTGTTGCCCCAGTCGGTGTTCCCGTTGCCGTTCCCGGACCAGGCGGTGTCGCTCTGGCTGCCGGGGTTGGGCGGCATGCCGTCGGCGACGGCGGCGGGGGCGGCGAGCCCGAGGACGGCGGCCGCGGTGGCCGCGGCCGCCAGGGCGCGTGAGTTTCGCATGTGATCCTCCGCGGAAGGCGCCCCGGGGCCCGTCCCCGGTCTGTCGGCGAGAGAGCACCTCCCGGCTCGACCCTCAGGGGCCCCTCCCGGCCCCGCATGTCGGGGCTGGTCCGTCCCGGTGAGCCGACACGCCGACAGCGGTCACCGCGCGGCGCCATCACCGCAGGTCACGGACCGTCAGAAATTTCCTGGGGATGCCGACTCGGATGGCGCACCGGACGCCGGAGGGGCCACCCGTTCGCCCCCTTCCCCGTCGCCGCATCGCGGCGGGGCGCTTAGCGTTCTCGTAGGCGCGAAAGGACGGGGCGACGGCCGCGTCGGAAGGGGATGGCGAATGTCTGGCTACGAGCTGTCCGGCACGGCGGAAGAGGAGGAGCGGCCGAGGAAGCGCGCCCCGTGGGGGGTGATAGCGCTGGTGCTGCTCACCGGACTCGCGCTCATCCGCAACGGTTCGGGCGAGTTCGACTCCGGCCCGCCCCAGCCCGCCTCGGCGGCGGCGGCCGACGGCCGCGTCACGCAGGACACCTTCGGCCGGACCCCGCAGGCACTGCCGTTCGCGGAGCCGGACCGGGTCCGTATCCCGGCGATCCAGGTGGACGCCCCGGTCACCCAGGTCGGCCTCGACGCGGACGGCTGGGTCGGTGCCCCGCCCCCGGAGGACCCGAACCTTGCGGGCTGGTTCACCGGCGCCGTCTCCCCCGGTGAGAAGGGCACGGCGGTCGTCGTCGGCCACGTCGACAACACACAGGGCCCCGCGGTCTTCTACGGCCTGGGCGCCCTGAAGAAGGGCAACCACGTCGAGGTGGCCCGCCGGGACGGGAAGACCGCGGTGTTCGAGATCTACGGCGTCGAGGTCTTCGAGAAGAACAACTTCCCCGGCGACCGCGTGTACGCCTCCAAGGGCGCGCCCGAACTGCGGGTCATCACCTGCGGCGGCGGGTTCTCCCAGGCGAACGGCTACGACGGCAACGTGGTCGCGTTCGCCCGCCTGACCGAGGTCCGCTGACCGGACCCCGGCCGGGCGGGGCGTCTCAGGCGTCCTGGCGGCGCGGGACGGTGAGGTGGTAGCCGGAGTCGAGGAGCCGCGGGAGGTAGCGGCGCAGGGCCTGGACGGACTGGGAGCGGTCGCCCCCGGCGTCGTGGGAGAGGACCACGACACCGGGGGCGGCGCCGTTCTCGACCCGGTCGACGATGGTCTTCGTGCCGGGGGTGGTCCAGTCGAGGGTGTCGACGGTCCAGGCCAGCGGCTCCATGCCGAGTTCGGCGCCGAGCTGGAAGGCGGTCCGGTTCCAGGCGCCGTAGGGGGCGCGGAACCAGCGGGGGCGTTCCCCGCAGCCGTCCTCGACGGCGTCACTGGTGCGGGTCATCTCGGAGCGGATCTGGCGGCGGCTCAGGTCGGTGAGGAGGGGGTGGGACCAGGTGTGGTTGCCGATGACGTGGCCCTCGTCGGCCATCCGGGCCAGGAGGCGGGGGTTGTAGGACGCCATCTCGCCGCAGACGAAGAACATCGCCCGTACGTCGTAGGCGGCGAGGGTGTCGAGAATGCCCGGCGTGTAGCGGGGGTCGGGTCCGTCGTCGAAGGTGAGGACCATGGTCCGGCCGCGGCCGGAGATCCGCAGCAGGGGCTCGTGGCGCACGGGGAGGCGCTCGGCGGTGCGCGGGGGGCCGTAGCCGGTGAGCGGCTGGAGGCGGTAGGCGGAGGGCTTCTCGGCGGCGCGGGCGGGGGCTCCGGCGGCGGGGGCGGCCGGGCGGGCCGGGGCATCGCCGGTGCCGCGGGCGAGCAGACCGGCCGTGACCGCCGCGCCGGCGGTGGCGACGCCGGCGGCGAGCGCCCCGCGCCGCGTGAACAACTGATCCTTCTGCATGTGTCATCAGTCGCCCGGCACCGGCCCGACGCACCACGGCGACACCGGGGCGGCGGCACGATTCCACCCGCACGGCGCAGCCGGGAGGGTCCCCGGCGCGCCCGGTCGGGCCGGGGTGGGCGCGTCACCCGGTGTCCCGTCTCAGCGGCGGCGGACCAGCGGGAAGGGAAGGGTCTCGCGGATCGTCAGGCCGGTGAGGAACATGACGAGGCGGTCGACGCCGATGCCGAGTCCGCCGGTGGGCGGCATGCCGTACTCCAGGGCGTCGAGGAAGTCCTCGTCGAGTTCCATCGCCTCCGGGTCGCCGCCCGCCGCGAGCAGGGACTGTTCGGTGAGGCGGCGGCGCTGCTCGACGGGGTCGGTCAGTTCCGAGTAGGCGGTGCCGAGTTCGGTGCCGAAGGCGACGAGGTCCCAGCGTTCGGCGAGCCGGGGGTCGGCGCGGTGCCGGCGGGTCAGCGGGGAGACCTCGGTGGGGAAGTCCTTGTAGAAGGTGGGGAGTCGAGTGCGTTCCTCGACAAGCCGCTCGTACATCTCCAGGACGACGTCGCCGCGCCCGTCGTCGGGGGTGTAGGGGACGCCCGCGCGGTCGCAGTGGCGGTGCAGGACGGCGAGGTGGGTGTCGGCGTCGACCTCCTCGCCGAGCGCCGCCGAGATCGCGCCGTAGACCGTGCGGACCGGCCACGGCCCGGAGATGTCGTGTTCCTGGCCGTCGCGGACGATGCGGGGGCTGCCGTGGGCGGCGGTGGCGGCGGACTGGATCAGTTCGCGGGTGAGGTCGAGCATCACGTCATAGTCGGCGTAGGCCTGGTAGGCCTCCAGGACGGTGAACTCGGGGTTGTGCTTGAAGGAGACGCCCTCGTTGCGGAAGGTGCGGCCCAGTTCGAAGACCTTCTCCAGGCCGCCGACGCAGAGCCGCTTGAGGTACAGCTCGGGGGCGATGCGGAGGTAGAGGTCGAGGTCGTAGGCGTTGATGTGGGTGACGAAGGGGCGGGCGTTGGCGCCGCCGTGGATCTGCTGGAGCACCGGGGTCTCGACCTCCAGGTAGCCGCGGTCCAGGAGGTGGTCGCGGACGGCGCGGATCGCGGTGGAGCGGGCCCGGACGACGTCGCGGGCGGCGGGGCTCGCGATCAGGTCGAGGTGGCGCAGCCGCACCTTGGTCTCGGGGTCGGTGAGGCCGCGGCGTTTGTCGGGCAGCGGGCGCAGGCACTTGGCGGTGAGCTGCCAGGAGGTGACGAAGACGGTGGGTTCGCCCCGGTCGCTCGGGGCGGCGTCGCCGGTGGCGCAGATCTGGTCGCCGAGGTCGGTGTCGGCGCGGAACCGGCCGAGGCCGCCGCGGTCGCGGGTGAGGGCGAGCTGGTGGTCGCCGGACCAGTCGCGCAGGGTGACGAAGATGATCCCGCCGAAGTCGCGGACGCGCAGGACGCGTCCCGCGACGGTGACGTGGTCGCCGGGGCGGACGTCGGCGAGGGCGTGGGTGGGGGCGGGGACGCCGACCGGGTAGGGGTCGGTGCCGTCGGCGCGCAGCCGGTCGAGGGTGCGGTGGCGGACGCGGACCTGCTCGGGCGGCCCGCCGACGGTGCGTTGCGGCCCGGTCGGCGCGTCGGGCGCGGGCGCCGCGAGGACCGGCGGGGCCGCTCCGGCGGCGGCCCGTTCCCCGCCCTTCGGCCGCCGCTTGCCCCACAGCGTGCGCAGGGACGGTACGGAGACGAAGCCCTCCGCGATGCCGGAGGCGAGGCCGACGCGGGCGAGGGACCCGGCGTCGGCGTAGCACAGGAAGCGGGGGTACCACTCGGGGCGGTACTTGGCGTTGGAGCGGTAGAGGGCCTCCAGCTGCCACCACTTGGAGAAGAACAGCAGCAGGCGGCGCCAGAGCCGCAGCACGGGTCCGGCGCCGATGCGGGCGCCCTCCTCGAACGCGGAGCGGAACACGGCGAAGTTCAGGGAGATCCGGCGCACGCCCAGCTTGCCCGCGGCGGCGCACAGCTCGGCGACCATGAACTCCATGACGCCGTTGGGGGCGCCCCGGTCACGGCGCATCAGGTCGAGGGAGACGCCGTCGGTGCCCCAGGGGACGAAGGAGAGCACGGCGAGCAGGCGCCCGTCGCCGTCGAGGGCCTCGACGAGGAGGCAGTCGCCGTCGGCGGGATCGCCGAGGCGGTCCAGGGCCATGGAGAAGCCGCGTTCGGTCTCGGTGTCGCGCCAGGCGTCGGCGCGGTCGATCAGCTCCTCCATCTCGGCGTCGGTGAGCGTGGCGTGGCGGCGGACCCGGCAGGTGGCGCCGGAGCGGCGGACGCGGTGGACGGCCTGCCGGGTGACGCGCATCTCGCGGCCGGACAGGTCGAAGGAGGCCACGTGCAGGATCGCCTCGTCGCCGAGCTGGAGGGCGCCGAGCCCGGCGCGGGCGTAGGCGCGGGCGCCGTCCTCGGAGGCGCCCATCACGGCGGGCGCCCACGCGTGCCGGCGGGCCACGTCGAGCCAGGCGGCGATGGCGTGCGGCCATGCCTCGCGGTCGCCGACGGGGTCGCCGCTGGCCAGGCAGACACCGGCCTCGACGCGGTAGGTGACGGCGGCCTTGCCGCTGGGCGAGAAGACGACGGCCTTGTCGCGGCGGGTGGCGAAGTAGCCCAGGGAGTCCTGGGCGCCGTAGGAGGTCAGCAGGGCGCGGATGCGGGGTTCCTCGTCGCCGTGCAGGGCCGCTTCCATGCGCTGGGAGCGGAAGAGGGTCGCGGCGGCGTTCAGCAGGGCGAGCGCGCCGAAGAGGCCGAGCAGGAAGTACAGGGGGTGGGGCGGGCGGCCGTCGAAGGAGCCGGTGGAGACCAGGCCGCCGAGGACCCGGTTGGCGGCCCAGCCGAGGCGCTGTCCGGCGGGCAGGGTGCCGGGGAAGAGGGCGACGAGGCCCCAGCCGACGAGGACCGCGAGGACCAGCCCGGCGGCGAGGACGGCGAGGGCGCGCCGTACGGCGGCGCGGCGGGACGCGGCGTAGAACTCGCCGCGGGCGAGGATCAGCGCGCCCAGCGCGAGCGCGCACACGACGAGGGAGGGGATCGAGTCGACGTACAGTCCGGCGACGACGCCGAGGACGTCGGCGAGGACGCACAGGCCGAGGTAGACGACCACCAGCCACCAGGCGACCTTCTTGCGGGCGGCGGTGGCGGCGGCGAGGAGGAACAGGAAGACGGCGTACGCGAGGTTGGCGCTGACCGGGACGATCAGCAGGTCGAGCCAGCGCACGACCGGGCGCAGCAGGGAGCGCAGCGGCGGGATGATCGCGAGCAGCACACAGAGCGTGCCGAGGGCGCCGAGGAATCCGGCGAAGATCTCGGGCACCCGGGCGAGGAGTCCGGAGCCGGGCGGCGGCCGGGTGGGGCCGGTGCTCTCCCTGGCCGGGGCGGTGTCCGCGCGGGCGCTCATGTTCCGACTGTAGGAAGAGCCCGGCGGTCGCGCCCGTCGAGCGGCCCGCCCGGCGGGCGCGGCGGGGTGTTCGATAGCCTCGGCGCCGTGACGGAACAGCACGCGACCCCGTTCGAACGGGGTACGGACGGCCCGAAGGTGATCCTCGTCGGGGTGGACGGCTCCGACTCCTCGATGCGGGCCGCGGCCTACGCGGCGGGGCTGGCCCGGCGCCAGCACGCCCTGCTGGCCGTCGTGTACGTGCAGCCGCCGATCTCGGGCGGCGCCGTGCTGGGCGCGCCGATCGCGGAGACCACCGGGGAGATCGCCGACGACCTCCAGGCGCAGATCCGCGAGTCGGCGGAGCAGTTGCGCGGCACGTTCGACGTGCGCTGGGAGTTCCACACCTTCCGCGGCGACCCCTACGGCGGGCTGGCGCAGGCCGCCGACCGGCTCAAGGCCGACGCGGTGGTGGTGGGCGCCTCCGAGCAGGCGGGGCACCGGATCGTCGGCTCGGTGGCGGTACGGCTGGTCAAGGCGGGGAAGTGGCCGGTGACGGTGGTGCCGTAGCCGTCGGCGGCTGACGGTCTTGCCGTAGCCGCCGACGGCACCCGCGGGCCGGGTGGCGGGTGCCGGAACACGGGTGCCAGTGTGGCGGGTGCCGGGGCGGTGCTACTCCCCCATCACCAGCCCGTCCTTCGCCGCTCCCCGGCTGAGGACGACGTCGCGGATGCGGTCGCGGACGCCCTGGACCCCGGCGCCCTGGGCGAGGGCCTTGTTCAGGTCCACGACGCGTCCGGCGTCCACGTCGAAGAGCTGCGGAAGGAACTCGGCCCGGCGGACCTGCCAGCGACCGCCCTCCTCGGCGGGCGGGGCGAAGGTGAAGCGGGCGACGGTGGACTGGTTGCCGCGCGGGTCGAGCGCACCGGCGGTGTTCGTCGTCTGCCCGGCGACCTGGTCGCCCAGCCCGTAGACGACCCAGGTCCCGTTCACCTTCTCGTACGCCTGCGGCACATGGGCGTGGGTGCCGAGGACGAGGTCGATGTCCGGGCGGCCGTCGGTGCGGGAGGCGGTGAGCGTGCGGGCGAGGCCGAGCTGGCGGTCGTCGGGGGCGTCCTGCCAGGCGGTGCCCCAGTGCAGGGACACGACGACCACGTCGGCCCCCCGCTGCCGGGCCAGCCGGGCGTCGCCGAGGACGCGGTTCTCGTCGATGAGACCGACCGCCCAGGGCTGCCCCTCGGGCAGCGGCAGCCCGCCCGTGTCGTAGGTGTAGGCGAGGTGGGCGACCTTGGCGGGGCCCGCGCGCAGCAGGGTGACGGTGGCGGCCTCGGCGGCGGTGTGGGCGGTGCCCGCGTGCCGGACGCCCGCGCCGTCGAGGGCGTCCAGGGTGCGGCGCACGCCGTCGGGCCCGGCGTCGAGGCTGTGGTCGGAGGCGGTGGAGCAGCCGTCGTAGCCGGTCGCGGCGAGGGCGTCGGCGAGCGGGGGCGGCGCCGTGAGGGCGGGGGTGCCGGTGGACGCGGGGGTGCCGGTGGGGGTGGTCTCGGTGCCGACGACGGCGTCCAGGTGGCAGAGGGCGAGGTCGGCGCCGGAGACGACGGGCCGGACGCCGTCGAGCATCGGACGGAAGTCGTGGCCCGTGCCGCCCGCGTCGAACTGGGCCCGGTCGAGGACGGAGGTGTGCGGCAGGACGTCGCCGGAGGCGACGAGGGTGAAGCCGCGGGCCGCCGCCGGGGCCGCGTGGCCCGGCGGGCTCTCGGGTCTCCGGTCGGCCTGGCACGCGGCGGCGGCGCCGAGGACGACCGTCAGGGCCAGCGCCACCTGGTGTCTGCGAGCGAGCACCGGATCACCCCGTCTCATCTGATTTGTCATATTTGCGCACATCCCACTCCTAGCGGATGGCGCGGCGCGCACGGACCCGGCGCTCCCGCCGACGGCCCCGGATGCCCGCGATCGGCGTAGCCGGACCCGCCGGCACCGCTCCGGCGGCACCCGCCCCGCCCCGACCGCTCGGGGCGACGGGCCGCCCCGTTCCCCGCCGGTCCCGACCGCTCGCGGCGACGGCCGCCTCGCCGCCCCGACCGTTCGTCGTACCGTTCACCGACGCGTTCGACCGTCCGTCGCAGACCCGTGTGCGCGACCTGTCCGAAAGGGGCGGGCTGGGGTGCCATACGCGCATGACCGCCGGAACCACGCTCAGGACACCGACGACCGGGTCGACGACCGCCGAACACGAACTCGCCGCGCTCCAGCGCGAGCACGGCAGGCCGCTCTTCGCGCTGCTGCTGCGGCTGTGCGACGGCGACCGGCAGCGCGCCGAGGACCTGGTCCAGGAGACGCTGGTGCGGGCCTGGCAGCACCCCGAGGCACTGCGCGCCGACGCCTTCGAGTCGGTGCGGCCCTGGCTGCTCACCGTGGGGCGGCGGCTGGCCATCGACGCGCGGCGGGCCCGGCAGGCCCGGCCCGCCGAGGTCGGGGACGCGGTGCTGGAGAACGCGCCGGTCTGCGGCGACCACGCCGACCGGGCCACCGCCGCCCTGGACGTGCGCGAGGCGGTGAAGACCCTCACGCCGGAACACCGCGACGTCCTGGTGCTCGTGTACTTCCAGGGGGCCAGTACGGCGGAGGCCGCCGAGGTCCTGGGCATCCCGCCCGGCACCGTCAAGTCCCGCGCGTTCTACGCCCTGCGCGCCCTGCGCCGGGTCCTTCCGGGGTACGCGCCCGACCTGGACTGAAACCGACACTCAGGTCAAGCCTCCGTAAAGCCCCTTGCCGAGTAGCCCTGTTGAGTAATCGGGTGTCCTTATCCGTGTTCCGGATGAGGGGTCCGGCGGCGGGTCACAGGCACGCACCGGAGGAGGGCGGAAAGGGATGCCGCACAGAGGTGGACAGGGCGAGCACGGTGCCGACGGCACGGACGGGACCGACGGCGGTGACGGCACCGGCCGTGCCGACGGCGCCGAACTCGTCGTGCCGATGGCCTGGTTGTACGCCGAGTACATCGCCGACGAACTGCTGCGCACCGGCGATCTGATGCCGCCGACGTCCTTCGAGTTCCGGGCGGGCCGCGACGCGCTGGCGCTCACCATCTTCCTCTCCGACACCGACGGGGAACTCCCCGGCATCCGGGTGGTGACCCAGCTGGACACCTGGCTGTCGCTGACCGCCTACGACCAGCCGTGGCAGGACTGGGTGGCCGAGCGGATGGACCAACTCACCGCGGAGACGGCCGAGTCGGGGGGTACCGGCCCGGATCTGGAGCTGGCCGCGGCGGCCTGGCGCTGGCTGGAGGAGACCGAACTGCTGGCGCCGGACCTCGACGCGGTGCCCGGCGGTGTGCCGCCCGGGGAGAGCGAGGGGAACGAGGTCTGGACCCCGGCCTGGCAGCTCGGCCTGCCGCTGGGGCACCTCGCGATCCATCTCTTCTAGGCCGTCCGGGATTTCTTTCGAGGTCGCGCGGAATCCGACCAATCCGCGGGCCCGACGGCTCCGAACGTCTCCGGTCACGATTCGGTACGTGACTTGAGTGATTCGACGGCCCGGTGCGTACCGGTGGGAGCAAGGAGTAACCCCACTGGCACTCAACGGCACGAGGTTTCGGCATGAGGTCCCTGGAGAGGCATCGCGACGTCGGCGCGTACGCGCTGGGCGTGCTGGACGAGGCGGAGGCCTTCCGATTCGAGGACCACCTCATGGAATGTCCTCAATGCACCGCGCACGTCACGGAGTTCGGGGCCACCACCCGCCAGATGATGCTGTACCGGCGGGCCACCCCGCGCACCGTGCACCCGTTCGCCGGTCCCGGACCGCACCTGCTCGACCGGCTGCTGGCCGAGGTCGCCGCCCGGCGCCGCCGGGTCGGCCGCCGCCTGCTGTACGCGGTGGCGGCGGCCGTGGTCGTCGCCGTGGGCGGCCCCGTGCTGGCGATGGCGGCGGGCGGGGGCGGTGACGAACCGGTCCGCCTCACCGCGACCGACCCGAAGTCGGGGGTGTGGGCGCAGGTGACCACCGAGGACCGGGTGTGGGGCAGCTCGGTGGAGCTGAAGGTCAAGGACGGTGCCGGACCCCGGCCCTGCCGCCTGGTGATCATCGGCCACGACGGCTCGGAGCAGACCGTCACCAGTTTCACCGTGCCCGACCACGACGCCCGCCCCAACACGATGATGGGCGGCGCCGCCAAGCACGCCGACGAGATCGCCCGCTACGAGGTCCGCACCAGCACCGGCGAGACCCTGGTCGCCCTCGACCCGAAGTGACCCGCCCGGCCGGACACCGCCGGCGTGCGCGGCTCCGCGGCCACGTCCCCACGGATCACCGGCCCCCGTCGGCCCGCCTCTCCCCTGACTTCTGACTTCCCCTACTTCAGCAGCCGTGACATCCGCCGGTCCGCCAGGGGCTTGCCGCCGGTCTGGCAGGTCGGGCAGTACTGGAGCGAGGAGTCGCTGAAGGAGACCTCGCGGACGGTGTCGCCACAGACCGGGCAGGCCTCGCCGGTCCGCCCGTGGACGCGCAGCCCGCTCTTCTTCTCGGCCTTGAGCCGCCCGGCCGCGACGCCGCGCGAGCGTTCCACCGCCTGGGTGAGGGTGTCGCGCAGCGCCGCGTACAGCGTGTGCGTCTCCTCGGGCGTGAGGGAGGCGGCGAGCTTGAACGGTGACATCCGGGCCGCGTGCAGGATCTCGTCGCTGTAGGCGTTGCCGACGCCCGCGATCAGGGACTGGTCGCGCAGGGCGCCCTTCAGCTGCCGCCGCTCGTTCTTGAGCAGCGCCGCGAACCGCTCCTCGTCGAAGCCGTCGGCGAGCGGGTCCGGACCGAGCCGCGCCACGCCGGGGATCTCCCCCGGATCGCGTACGAGGTACACGGCGAGCCGTTTCTGGGTGCCGGCCTCGGTCAGGTCGAAGCCCTCGCCGGTCTCCAGGGCGACCCGCAGCGCGAGGGGACCCTTGCCGGGGCGGGGCGGCCCGTCGGGGAGCCGGTCGCGCCAGTGCAGCCAGCCCGCGCGGGCCAGGTGGGTGACGAGGTGGAGTCCGTCGGCGGTCTCCAGGTCGAGGAACTTGCCGTGCCGGTGCACGGCGGTGACCTCGCCGCCCTCGACGGCTGTGAGGGGCGGGTCGTAGGTCTTCAGGACGCTGATCGCGACCGGGAGGACGCGCACAATCTCGTGGCCGGTCAGGTGCTCGGTGAGGAAGTCCTTGAGCGCCTCGACCTCGGGGAGTTCCGGCATACGTCCAGGGTGCCACCCGGCGGCCCGGCCATCAGGTCGGCCGCGGCGCGCCTCAGGTCGGCTCGGGCACCACGAACTCGCACCACACGCACTTGCCGCCGCCGCGCGCCTCCACGCCCCACGCGTCGGTCAGCAGGTCGACCAGGAGCAGTCCGCGGCCGGAGACCCCGGACTCCCCGGCCTCCCGACGGCGGGGCAGCGCGCTGGAGGAGTCCTCGACCTCGACCCGCAGCCGCCGGTCGGCGCCGCCCAGCACCCGCAGGGTGACGATCGCGGCGCCCTCGGTGTGCATGAGGGCGTTGGTGATCAGCTCGTCGGCGACCAGTTCGATCTCGTCGGCGCGGTCCCGGGCACCCCAGGAGCGGACGGCGGTGCGGATCAGGTGGCGGGCCTCGGTGAGGGCCTCCGGGTCGCCGGGCGCGACGTGCTGCTGGAGGCGGCCCCCGGCCCGCGCGGGCTCCAGTCCGGGGCGGCGCAGCAGCAGGAGGGCGACGTCGTCGTCGCCGCCGCGCTCCTCGGCCACCTCGATCAGCCGGTCGGCGAGGGCGCGGACGTCCTGGGGGGCGTCGGCGATCAGGTCGGTGAGGGCGCGCATGCCGTCGTCGAGGTCGGCGCCGGGGGTCTCGACGAGTCCGTCGGTGCACAGCAGGAGGGTGTGGCCGGGGTCGATCTCCAGGGTGGCGACCGGGTACTCCAGGCTGCCGAACTCGGCGGACAGGCCGAGCGGCAGGCCGCCGGGGACGCAGACGCGGCGGCAGGTGCCGTCGGTGGAGCGCACCAGCGGGTCGATGTGCCCGGCGCGGACGACCTGGACGACGCCGGTGGCGAGGTCGGCCTCCGCGTACAGGCAGGTGGCGAAGCGGTCGGTGTCGAGTTCGTGGAGGAAGACGGAGGCGCGGGCCATCACGGTGGCCGGGGTGTGGCCCTCGGAGGCGTAGGCGCGCAGCACGATGCGGAGCTGGCCCATGACGGCGGCGGCGTGCGTGTCGTGGCCCTGGACGTCGCCGATGACGGCGCCGACCCGGCCGCCGGGCAGCGGGATGAGGTCGTACCAGTCGCCGCCGATGTCGCGGCCGTGGAGGCCGCCGATGGGGGCGGCGCGGTAGCGGACGGCGACGTCGGCACCGGCCACGCTGGGGATGGTGCGCGGCAGCATCGCCTGCTGGAGGGTCTGCGCGACGTCCTTCTCCTGCTCGTAGAACATGGCGCGCTGGAGGCTCTGGGCGATGCTGCTGCCGAGGGCGACGAGGATGTTGCGTTCCTCCGGGGTGAAGCCGTGCCGGTCGCTGTAGAGGAGGCCCATGGCGCCGATCGGGTTGGCCTGCACGATCAGCGGGAGGTAGGCGGCGGAGGTGATCCTGAGGTCGGTGAGGTGCGGCCACAGGACGGGGTAGCCGTCGGCGAACTCCTCGGCCGACTCGATGAAGCGGGGGGTGAGGGTGCGGACCACCTCGCTCATCGGGTAGGGCTCGTCGATGCGGGTGATGTCGGTGCCGGGCACGAAGCTGCCCGCGGGGCCCTCGGCGATCAGCCGGATGCGGCCCGCCTCCACCAGGCCCATGACAAGGCTGGTCGCGCCGAGGTGGGTGAGCCCGCGGGTGTCCTTGAGGACGTCGATGACGTCCCGGACGGTCCGGGCGTGGGCCAGGGCGGCGGTGGTGAGCTGGACGACGTTGGTCTGTTCGCGGCGGGCGATGTCGAGGGCGTCCTCGTCGCGGCGGGCGGCGAGGTCGGCGAGTTCCTCGGTGGCGTCGCGGATGATGCCGATGATGCGGCGGGGCAGTCCGGAGTCGTCGCGGTGGATGTGGCCCTGGGTGTGGGTCCAGTAGAGGCTGCCGTCGCGGCGGCGGACGCGGAAGTAGCAGCCGTAGTGCTCGCTGCCGTCCTTGATGGCCTGGGCGACGAGGGCGTCGAGGCGGACGCCCTCGGCGGGCGGCACCCGCATCGCCAGGGTCTCCGGGTCGCCGTCGTACTCGTCGGGGCGGACGTCGAAGATCTCGTACGCGCGGGGGTCCATGGCGAAGACCCCGGAGTCCAGGTCCCAGTCGAAGCTGCCCATGCCGTTGAGCGCCAGGATCGGGTCCGGATCGCGGGGCCAGTCGTCCGGGAGGGACAGCGCGCTCGCTCCCCGATCAACCATGGGGCCACCTTGCCAGGAAATATCCGATTCTTCGACCGGGAGGGGACAGGGGGGTGACCGGGGCCGGGCGTGGAACACGGAGGGGGAGCACCGAGAGGGACAGGGACCTGGAGAGGCAGGGGCGTGGAGTGGTTCGCGGCACCCGGTGACTGGCTGGGACGGCTGCTGTTCCAGCGGGCGCTGGCGGCGGTGTACGGGGTGGCGTTCCTGACGGCGGCGCTCCAGTTCCGGCCGCTGATCGGGGAGCGCGGGCTGCTGCCGGTGCCCGCGTTCGTGGCGCGGACGCCGTTTCGGCGGGGGCCGAGCCTGTTCCGGCTGCGGTACTCGGACCGGTTCTTCGCGGGCTGCGCCTGGGCGGGGTGCGCGGTGGCGGTGGCGCTGCTCGCGGGGGTGGACGGGCTGGTGCCGCTGTGGGCGGCGATGCTGCTGTGGCTGCTGCCGTGGGCGCTGTACGTGTCGGTGGTGAACGTGGGGCAGACCTGGTACGGCTTCGGCTGGGAGTCGCTGCTGCTGGAGGCGGGGTTCGTCGCCGTGCTGCTCGGCAACGACGAGGTGGCCCCGCCGGTGGTCGTCCTCTTCCTGCTGCGCTGGGTGCTGTTCCGGGTGGAGTTCGGGGCGGGCCTGATCAAGCTGCGCGGCGATCCCTGCTGGCGGAACCTCACCTGCCTCGACCACCATCACGAGACGCAGCCGATGCCGGGCCCGCTGAGCTGGTTCTTCCACCGTCTGCCCCGGCCCGTGCACCGGGTGGAGGTGGCGGCCAACCACGTCACCCAGCTCGTGGTGCCGTTCCTGCTGTTCGCGCCGCAGCCGCTCGCCACGTGGGCGGCGGCGCTGATGATCGTCACGCAGCTGTGGCTGGTCCTGTCGGGCAACTTCTCCTGGCTGAACTGGCTGACCGTGGCGCTGGCCCTGTCGGCGGTGCGCCCGCCGGGCGTCTCCGGACGGCCCGCTCCCCCGGCGCCGCTCTGGTACGAGGTGGTGGTCCTGGCGGTGTCGGCGCTGCTGGTCGTCCTGTCGTACCGGCCGGTGGTGAACATGGTCTCGCCGCGGCAGGTGATGAACCGCTCGTACGACCCGCTGCACCTGGTGAACACCTACGGCGCCTTCGGCAGCGTCGGCCGGGTCCGTCACGAGGTGGTGCTGGAGGGCAGCCGGGACGAGGTGCCGCGCGCGGACGGGGACTGGGAGGCGTACGAGTTCCGGGGCAAGCCGGGCGATCCGGGGCGCTGGCCGCGCCAGTGGGCGCCCTACCATCTGCGGCTGGACTGGATGATGTGGTTCGCGGCGCTCTCCCCCGCCTACGCGGGGCCGTGGTTCGGGACGCTGGTGGAGCGGCTGCTGGAGGGCGATCCGGCCACGCTGCGGCTGCTGCGCCGCTCCCCGTTCCCGCCCGGCGCTCCGCCGCGGTGGGTCCGGGCCCGGCTGTTCCGCTACCGGTACACGACCTGGCGGGAGCTGCGGGAGACGGGCGCCTGCTGGGAGCGGACGGTGGTGTGGGAGTATCTGCCGCCGACCCGGCTGAGCGGGCCGCGCGGGGATCAGTAGCCCGGCCAGGCGGTCGGCGCGCCGCGAGGGCGCGGGAGCGCGACGGTGCGGTCCGGGGTTTGCATGGGCGTGGCCGGGGCGGGTGCCGGGGCGACGCCCACGCGTCCTGCGATCGCGCGAGATCCTGGGCGTCAGTCGACGCTGGGCAGGATGTGGGGCTCGTTGAGGTCGTCCTCGTATCCGGCGAGGCGGATGGGGGCGGACCGGGCCCACACGTCGAGGCTGCCGATCTCTCCGGGCCTGCGGCCCGCGCGCTCCGTGCGTTCCTTGGGGCGCTGATCGCGATTCGTCATCTCCGGTGTCACCGCGCACTCCTTATGTGTCGGTCACCCTCGGGGCGGGCCGGTCGGTCTGCCGATCCGGCGCGTGACGCCCCACAGGGTCTGGCTCGAGGGCTGTTCGGACGCGGTGGCGCCGGTGTCTCTTGCAGGAGCGGGCCGTTGTGAACCGGCTTGTCCCATGACGGACAGTGGGTGGGGGTGGCACTCCGTCCTGCGGTCCGTCGGCAACAGACTAACCAAATGAGCGGGTGGTCGCTCGATAGCGCTGAAAATTTGAGGTAACCATGGCACGTCACCTAGATGTCCCCGCAGGTGAATTGAACCCTTTCGGCGGTTCTGGCACCCCTTGACCTTCACTCGGACGGCGTAGCGCCCCGCCCCCCCGACCTCCCCTCGGCACCGGCCCGCCCCCCTTCCGGCGGGTGGCCGCCGACCCCATCGCCGCGCAGTTCAGGTGCCGTTGGCCCGGCCGCAAGGTGACCGTGCTGAGCTGACGTGCCGCTGGGACCGACGCGCGGGGAGGACGGACGCATGGAGCTGCGCAGCGTCGAGGAGCTGATGGACCTGCTCTCCACGGGGCAGGGCGTACGGGACGCTCCGGGCCGGAGAGCGCCGGGCCGGGGCGCGCCGGGGGTCGATGTGCACGAGCACGCGCTGCGGACGGCCGCGCTGCTGCGCCGAAGTCGCCCCGCTGACAAGGAACTCCAGGTGACGGGTCTGGTGCATCCCGTCGGGCGGCTGCTGCGTCCGGCCGACCCGGCGGGCGGCGCGGCACGGGCCGCCGACGCCGTACGGCCGCTGCTGGGCGCGCGGGTGGCGTGGCTGGTGGGGCGGCAGCCCTGGCCGGGGCCCGCCGAGCACGACGATCTGGTGCGGCTGCGGCAGGCGGCCGAGGACGCGCGGACCGGGGCCTTCGACGCGGGCGTGCTGGAGGACTGGCGCACGGTGCTGGAGCTGGTGGCGGCGCGGGTCTCCCCGCTCGGGACGGCGGGCCGGGACGCGTACGGCGGCCGGTGACCGGGCCGCCCTACCCCCGAAGTCGCCTCAGCGGCCTACCACTTGCCGGGCGCGTAGTCCTTGAGGAAGACGCCGTACAGGTCCTCGCCCTGCTCGCCGCGGACGATCGGGTCGTAGACGCGGGCGGCGCCGTCGACCAGGTCGAGCGGGGCGTGGAATCCGGCCTCGGCGAGGCGGACCTTGTCCGGGTGGGGGCGCTCGTCGGTGATCCAGCCGGTGTCGACGGCCGTCATCAGGATGCGGTCCTTCTCGAACATCTCCTGGGCGCTGGTGCGCGTCAGCATGTTCAGGGCGGCCTTCGCCATGTTGGTGTGCGGGTGCCCGGCGCCCTTGTAGCCGCGGTTGAACACCCCTTCCATCGCGGACACGTTGACGATGTAGGTGCGGTCGGCGGCGGCCGCGGCCATCGAGGCGCGCAGGCGGCTGATGAGGATGAACGGCGCGGTGGAGTTGCAGAGCTGGACCTCCAGCAGCTCGACCGGCGTGACCTCCTCCACCGACTGGATCCAGCTGTTGGTGTCGTGCAGGTCGGGCACGAGGCCGCCCGCGTCGATCGCCGTCCCGGCCGCGATCCGCTCCAGGGACGCCGAACCCGACACCAGCGCCAGGTCGGTGACCTCCTGCGCGGTCAGCGCGCCGCCCCCGGCGACCGGCAGCGCGGCGACGGCGCCGGAGCCGAAGGTGCCGATCACCTCGGCGGCGGGCAGCTCCCCGGCGGGCAGCGGGCCGGACTCGGCGGTCAGCAGCTCGCTGTAGGCCTCGGGCGAACGGCGTACGGTCTGGGCCGCGTTGTTGATCAGGATGTCGAGCGGGCCCTCGGCGGCGACGGACTCGGCGAGCGCGACCACCTGGGCCGGGTCGCGCAGGTCGATGCCGACGATCTTCAGCCGGTGGATCCAGTCGGCGCTGTCGGGCTGGGCCTTGAAGCGGCGGATCGCGTCGTTGGGGAAGCGGGTGGTGACGGTGGTGTGGGCGCCGTCGCGCAGCAGCCGCAGCGCGATGTACATGCCGATCTTGGCGCGGCCCCCGGTGAGCAGGGCGCGGCGGCCGGTGAGGTCGGCGCGGGCGTCGCGGCGGGCCCGGTTCTCGGCGGCGCAGTTCTGGCAGAGCTGGTGGTAGAAGTAGTCGACCTCGACGTAGCGGGTCTTGCAGGTGTAGCAGGAGCGGGGCCGCTGGAGTATCCCCGCGATCTGGCCCTGCTCGGTGACCGACGACGGCAGGATGCCCTCGGTCTCGTCGTCGATGCGCTGGGCGGAGCCGGTCGCGGTGGCCTCGGTGACCGCCTTGTCGTGGGCGGTCTTCGCGGCGCGGCGGTCCTGGCGGCGGCGCTGCTTGACCGTGCGGTAGATGCCCGCGGTGGCCCGGCGCACCGCGATCGCGTCGGGGTGGTCGACGTCGATCGTGTCGAGTTCCGCGAGCACGGCGAGGCAGACCGCGAGCCGCTCCGGGTCGATGCCCGGCCCGTACACGACCTCGTCCGTGATCGTCGCCGAGCCGTCCTCTGTCACCGTCATCGCGCTGCCGTTTCCCTGCTGACCCGAGCGGCGCTCCGACCGCGCCCGCCTTCGAACGGGGAAGTGTACGGAGCGGCGGGCCCGTCCTCCAAACCCGTCCCGGTCGGCGGTCGCGGGCCGGGCGGCGGCGTACGGCCCCGCCGGTCAGCAGTCGCAGGCCGCGCGGAGCGTCTCCACCTCGGTGGTGAGCGCGCGGGCGAACCGGTCGAGGTCGGGGACGGCCTCGGCGTCGGCGACCAGCCCGAAGTGGACGCGGCCCCGGTAGGTGGAGATCGCGACGGCGAGGGACTGCCCGCGGGCGAGGGGGGCGTAGGGGTAGACCTCGGTGACCGGGTGGCCGCCGAGGGTGAGGCCGATGCCGGGCAGCGGGACGCTGGTGACGAGGATGTCGAACCAGAGCCGGGCGGCCTGGCCGACGAGGGGGCCGCCGATGCGGTGGCCGAGGGCGGGCACGTGGTCGGCGAGGAGGGCGACGGCGCCCGCGCCCCGGCCGGGTCCGGCGTCCTTGTTGCGGTCCATGGCGGTGCGGACGGCGGCGAGGCGGCCGAGCGGGTCGGGCTCGTCGACGGGCAGCCGCATCAGGTAGCCGGAGAGCCGGTTGCCCTGGGGGTGGGCGGTGCGCGGGCGGCGCTGGGAGACCGGGATGAGGGCGCGCGGGCTGACCCCGGCGCTGCCGTCGCCGCGCTCGTCGAGCCAGCTCCGCAGGGCGCCCGCGACGACGGCGATCACGACGTCGTTGACGGTGCCGCCGACCGCCTTGCGCACCCGGTGCACGTCGTCGAGGTCGACGGCCACCCCGGCGGTGCGGCGGGTGCCGGTGGGTGCGGCGGTGAGGGCGCCCGTGGAGCGCATGCCGAGGGTGTGCACGGCGACCGAGGCGCCGATGTCGAGGGCGCGGCCGACGTCGGAGAGCGCCCCGCGCAGCAGACCGGGCAGGCGCCGTACGTCGGGGAGCCGGGAGGGGGCGGGCGCGGCGGGCCGGGGGCGGCGCGGGGGGAGGTCCATCGGGTCGAGGACGGCGGCGGCCAGGGTCAGGGCGCGCAGCCCGTCGGCGAGGGCGTGGTGGAACTTGAACAGGACGGCGAAGGAGTCGCCGTCGGCGGCGGGCAGGACGTGCGCCTCCCACGGGGGACGGCCGCGCAGGAGGGGCTGCTCCATGAGGCGTCCGGCCGCGTCCTGGAAGTCGTCGGTGGGCAGGTGCAGCCGGACGTGGTGGCGGGGGTCGAACGCGGGGGCCGGTTCGCGGACCGCGCCCCCGAAGGCGGTCGGCTGCCAGACGTCGCGGATGCGCATGCGCAGGCCGGGGACGGCGGCGGAGCGCCCGGCGAGCAGGTCGGCCGCGTGCGCGGCGGCGGTGGCCGCAGGTGCGGCGAACACGCCGAGCGCGCCGAGGTGCATGGGGTGCGCGGGGGACTCGATGTTCCAGAACGCCAGGTCGAGTGGTGCGAGCGGATCAGCAGTCACGGCCTTGCCTCGCGTCGGCGACGGGATGGACCTGCCAGTCAATCCCGTCCGGACGATCACGGTCAAGCACGCTCGTGCTACGCACAGTTAACAGCGGATTACGGGTGCGCCGGACGGAGCAACCCGGCCCGGCGGCCCGCCCCGGCGGACTCCGCGGCCCGCCGTCAGGTCACGCGCTGGCCCTTGCCGAGCGCGATCACCCCGTTCGCCGACACCGAGTACA
Source organism: Streptomyces sp. NPDC091281 (assembly GCF_044757425.1). Classification (NCBI taxonomy): domain Bacteria; kingdom Bacillati; phylum Actinomycetota; class Actinomycetes; order Kitasatosporales; family Streptomycetaceae; genus Streptomyces; species Streptomyces sp. NPDC091281. Next base: position 74,726 of record NZ_JBIVUY010000005.1, read on the forward strand.
GCTCGGCGTCCCGCTCCGGGTTGACGCCGATGGTGGCGCCGGGCGGCACCTCGACGTTCTTGTCGAGGATCGCGTTGCGCACCACCGCGCCCCGCCCGATGTGGACGTTGTCGTGGAGGATCGAGCCTTGGACGACCGCGCCCGGGTCGACCAGCACCCCCGGCGAGAGCACCGAACGGGTGACCTGCCCCCGGATGAGGCATCCCGCGCTGATGATCGACTCGCCCGCGATGCCGCCCGCGTTGAACCGGGCCGGGGAGAGCTGGTTGGAGTGGGTGTAGATGGGCCAGGTGCGGTTGTACAGGTTGAACGCGGGCCGCTCGGCGATCAGGTCCATGTGGGCGTCGTAGTACGCGTCGAGGGTGCCGACGTCGCGCCAGTACCCCTGGTCGCGGCTGGTCTCGCCGGGCACGTGGTTGCCGCTGAAGTCGTACAGCTGGGCCTCGCCGCGCGCGGTGAGCTGGGGCAGGATCGAGCCGCCCATGTCGTGCACGGAGTCCTCGTCCTCGGCGTCGCGCTGGAGCGCCTCGATGAGGGCCTTCGTGGTGAAGAGGTAGTTGCCCATCGACGCGAACACGGAGTCCGGGGCGTCCGCGAGGCCGGGCGGGTCGGCGGGCTTCTCCAGGAAGCCCTCGACGGTCTGCCCGTCCGAGCCGGGGGTGATCACGCCGAACGAGGAGGACTCGGTGCGCGGGACCCGGATACCGGCCACGGTGACCCCGGCGCCGCTGTCGATGTGCTGGGCCAGCATCTGGCGCGGGTCCATGCGGTACACGTGGTCGGCGCCGAACACGGCCACGTACTCGGGGCGCTCGTCGTAGATCAGGTTGAGCGACTGGAGGATGGCGTCCGCGCTGCCCAGGTACCAGCGCGGGCCGAGCCGCTGCTGCGCCGGGACGGGCGTGACGTAGTTGCCGAGCAGGCTCGACATCCGCCAGGTGGTGGTGATGTGCCGGTCCAGCGAGTGCGACTTGTACTGCGTGAGCACGCAGATGCGCAGGATGTCGGCGTTCACCAGGTTGGACAGCACGAAGTCGACCAGGCGGTACGTCCCGCCGAAGGTGACCGCGGGTTTGGCGCGGTCCGCGGTCAGGGGCATCAGCCGTTTGCCCTCGCCGCCCGCGAGCACGATTCCGAGGACCGAAGGCCCACCACGACGCATGGCCGCTCCCCTCACCCAGTTGTGATCCATGCCTGCCCCGCCCGGGGCGTACTACGCCTGTTTGACGATCTCCTCGTACAGACGGGCGGTCCGGCGGGCCACCGCGTCCCAGCCGAACTCGGCCGCCGCCCGCTGCCGGCCCGTCTCGCCCATGCGGCGCGCGGTGGCCGGATCGCCGAGGACGGTGTCCAGGGCGCGGGTGAGGCCGGCCTCGAAGGCGGCGGCCGCGCCGTCGCCGTCGCCGAGGGGTACGAGCAGTCCGGTGACGCCGTCCTCGACCACCTCGGGGATGCCGCCGACGCGGGAGGCGACGACGGGCGTGCCGCAGGCCATCGCCTCCAGGTTGACGATGCCGAGCGGCTCGTACACGGAGGGGCAGACGAAGACCGCGGCGTGCGTGAGGAGCTGGACGACCTCGGAACGGGGCAGCATCCGGGGAATCCAGTGCACGCCGTCGCGGGCCCGGCTCAGTTCCTCGAACAGCTCGCGGAACTCGCGGTCGATCTCGGGGGTGTCGGGGGCGCCCGCGCAGAGCACGACCTGGACGCCGGGGTCGATGTCCCGCACGGCGCGCAGCAGGTGCGGGACGCCCTTCTGGCGGGTGATGCGGCCGACGAAGAGCACGTACGGGCGGGCGGGGTCGACGCCGAGCCGGTCGAGGACGTCGGTGCCGGGGTCGGGCCGGTACAGGGCGGTGTCGATGCCGTTGTGCACGACGTGCACGCGGGCCGGATCGAGCGTGGGGTAGCAGGCGAGGACGTCGTCGCGCATGGCGCCGGAGACGGCGATCACGGCGTCGGCGGCCTCGACGGCGGTGCGTTCGGCCCAGCTCGACAGGGCGTAGCCGCCGCCGAGCTGCTCCGCCTTCCAGGGGCGCAGCGGCTCCAGGGAGTGGGCGGTGAGGACGTGCGGGACGCCGTACAGCTCCTTGGCGAGGTGCCCGGCGAGGTTGGCGTACCAGGTGTGGGAGTGGACCAGTTCGCGGCCTTCGAGGGCGGCGGCCATGGCGAGGTCCACGGAGAAGGTGCGCAGCGCGTCGTTGGCGCCGTCGAGGGCCTGCCAGGGCCGGTGGCGCAGAACGCCGTCGGCGCGGCCCTCGCCCCAGCAGTGCACGTCGAGGTCGACCAGCTCGCGCAGTTCGCGGGCGAGGAACTCGACGTGGACGCCCGCTCCTCCGTACACGTCCGGGGGGTACTCCCGGGTCAGCAGTCCCACACGCACCCGGAACCCCCTGGTCTCGCACGACGGTCGTTCCCCTTCATGATTCACCCGGAGAGGGGCCGGGGGGAAGAGCGCGGGGGTGTGGAGAAGCAGCAGTCGCCGCAGACCCCGCCGCCGGGCACCCGGTAGTAGAGGCAGCAGCTGTGGCGGCGGAAGGCGGTGCCGGTGAGGCGGCCGGTGTCCGCGAGGAGGGGGTGGGCGAGCAGGTCGGCGGTGAGCGCGCGGGTCCGGGCGACGAGGTCGGGGCGGCCGTGGGCGCGCGCGTGGGCCTCCAGTTGGCGGGCGGTCCCGGCCAGCGCGGAGGCGGCGTTGCCCCGCAGCAGGCCGGGCGCGACCGGCAGGCGGCGGCGCAGGGCCGCGGAGAGGGGTTCCAGGTGGCCGTCGAGGACGGTGGCGGCCAGGGTCGCCGCGTCACCCGGTCCGGCCGCGCGGACCTCCGCCAGCAGGAGGTCGTCGGGGGCGCTGCCCTCGGGGTCCCAGCGCAGCCGGGACGGCGCCAGGTCGGGGACGCGGCCGTAGAGCACGGCGCAGCCGAGCGCGACCGACCAGAGGCGGGCGGCGAGCCCCTGCTGCGCCACGGAGGCGGCCACCCGGGCCTCGGGGGTGCGCAGCGCGGCGGCGACCCGGCGGACGCGGCGGGTCAGGGGGTCGGTGGAGGCGCGGGGGGCGGCGGGGGTGCGGGGGTCACCGGGGGCCTCCAGTGTGCCTGGGTGCGCCGGGGTGCCGGGGTCGTGGTCGGGGCCGTCCGGTGCAGGGGGCAGGTAAGCGGTGGCCAGGGTGGGCGGCAGGGGCCCCGGGGGCGGGTCCGCCTGGGCCGTCCCGGACCGGTTCGCGGGCCCGGTGCGCAGGGCGAAGTAGGCACCGAGGGGGCGCAGCGCGGCGAGTTCGGGGTCGAGGCCGACGGGTGAGTCCACGGGTGAGTAGTACCAGGCTTCTCGGGGCCGGATCAGGGGTGTCCCCGACGGGAGGTCCCCCCGGACGTCCACCCGGACGCCCACCCGGGGGAGGACAGTGGTCCCTTCGTACTCCATCGGCAGTAGGACCCATTGGGTGCTCAGGGACGACGACGGGAACAGATCCACAAGGCATCGTGTTGGTCATGAGAGCCGACCGTTCGCCGCGCCGGGCCCCGGAGCCCCGCCCCACGCAGAGGAGCAGCACATGAGTGCCCTCGCGTTGTCCGTGGTCCTGTCGCTGGTGTCGGCCGTCGCCTACGCGGGCGGAGCAATCGTCCAGGAGCGGGTCGCGGAGTCCTCCCCGGACGAGCAGTACGCGCCGCTGCGCCGCCCCGGCTGGTGGGCGGCGGTCGCGCTGAACGGCCTCGGCGGTCTGCTGCACGTGGTGGCGCTGGCCTACGGCCCGCTGAGCCTGGTGCAGCCGCTGGGCGCTCTCACCATCGTCTTCGCGCTGCCCATGGCGGCGCTCTTCGTGGGCCGCCGGGCCGGGGCGACCGCCTGGCGCGGCGCGATCATGGCCACGGTCGGTCTGGCCGGTCTGCTCTCCCTGGTCGGCGCCTCCGACGCGCAGTCGCTGAGCACCCCGCAGCGGGTGGGCGCGGCCGTCGTCACCGGGGGCGCGATCGTCGCGCTGATGGTGGCCGGGCGGGCCGCGCACCGGCATCCGGCGGTGCGCAGCATGCTGCTGGCGACGGCGTCCGGCATCGCGTTCGGCATGTCGTCGGTGTTCACCAAGACCGTGGCGGTCGACTGGACCGGCGGGGTGTCGGCGGGCGACGTGCCGTCCCTGGCCGTGATCGGCGTGCTGGCCACGGCCGGGATGCTGCTGTCGCAGGCCTCCTACCGGGGCGCGGGCCTCGCCGCCCCGCTGGCCACGCTCACCGTGGTGAACCCGGTGGTGGCGGCCGCGGTCGGCATCACGATGTTCGGCGAGACGTTCCGCTACGGCACCACGGGCACCGCGCTCGCGCTGAGCTGCGGGGTGGTGGCGGCCGGCGGGCTGATCCTGCTGACGACCGAGCGGCTGGCGCGGGACACCTCGCGCGAGGCCGGTGCGGCGGCGGAGCGGGGTGAGCAGAAGACGGCGGCCGTCCCGACCGGGGGCGTGTCCGGCGTCACGGCCGATCTGATCGCCGCCTTTCCGGAGCAGCAGGCGGCGTCCGGGCAGGCGCTGGACGCGGGCCCGGTCCCGGCGGGACGAGCGGCGGGCGCGCTTCCGGAGACGTTCCGGGCCGCGGGCCCGGTGGCGGCGCGGACGGCGCCGGACACCCTTCTGATCCCGGCGCCGGACCGCACCCGGGACGCGGCCCCGGCGACGGCGCCCGCGGCGGTCCTGCCGGGCTCGGCGCTCCAGGACTCGGCCGCCCCGCTGCCGCTGTTCGGCCCGTTCTACGGCGGCCCGTACGTGCCGATGCCGGTGGTGAACCGGCACCGGGTCCGCGTCAAATCCTGAGCACCGGGCGGCGGCGCGGTCGCGCGCCGGACCGCCCGGTGGGCGGGCCGGTCAGAGCCGTACGCCGCCCGCGCGCAGATAGGCCACCGGATCGACGTCCGATCCGAAACCGGGCCCGGTCCGCACCTCGAAGTGCAGATGCGGGCCCGTGCTGTTGCCCGTGGAGCCGGATCTGCCGAGCCGCTGCCCGGCCGCCACGGACTGGCCGTCGCGGACCGAGATCGCCGACAGGTGCGCGTACTGCGAGTAGTGGCCGTCGGGGTGCCGGACGACGACCTGGTAGCCGAAGGAGCCGCCCCAGCCCGCGCTGACGACCTCGCCCGAGCCGATCGCCTTCACCGAGGTCCCGGTGGCGACCGGGAAGTCGACCCCGGTGTGGTAGCCCTTCGACCAGGAGGAGCCCGACGCGTGGTACGGGGTGCCCGTCCCGGCGTCGACGGGCGCGACCAGCGAGCCGCCGGAGGTGGCCTTCCGCTCGGTGCTCCGCTTCTTCTCCGGGGCCCGCGCCTTGGTCTCCTTGCGCTCCGTCCGTTCGGCGGCCTTCTCCTTGGCGGGCGCCTTCGCGGGGGCCTTGACGGCGCCCGAGGCGTGCACGGAGAGCCGCTGGCCGGGCACGATCAGGTCGGGGTCGGCGCCGACGGTCGCCCGGTTCGCGGCGTAGAGCCGCGCCCAGCCGCCGCGGACGTCCTGGTCGTCGGCTATGCCGGAGAGGGTGTCGCCGCGCACCACGGTGTACATCTCGGCCTTGCCCGCCCGCGACTGGGGCGTGCTCTGCGGCTGGACGTCCTTCAGGGAGGTCTTCGCGCTCTTGGCGCTCTCGCCCTTGCTGCTCTTGCTCGCGGCGGCGCTCTTCCCGCCGGTGTCCTTGCGGGTCTCCGACCGGCCGCCCGGGTCGATGTCCGGTTCGCCGCCGCCCCGCGTGAGGCCCGCGCGGACCGAGCAGGCGGGCCAGGCGCCGGGCCCCTGACCGTCGAGCACCTTCTCGGCGATCGCGATCTGCTGGTCCTTGCTGGCGAGGTCGGCGCGCGGCGCGTACCGGGTGCCGCCGAACGCCTCCCACGTGGACTGGGTGAACTGGAGCCCGCCGTAGTAGCCGTTGCCCGTGTTGATGTCCCAGTCGTTGGTCGACTCGCAGGCGGCGACCTTGTCCCAGGTGTCCACGTCGGCCGCCTGGGCGGCTCCGGTGCCGATCAGAGGGAGCGCGATCCCGGCACCTCCCGCGGTCACGGTGAGCGAGGCCCGGTTGATCCTGTTCGGCTGGTACCGGCGGTGCCGGCCGCGTACGGCCATGGGAGATCCCCCTCGACATGCGTCAGGAGCGGCAAAAGTAAGGGCTGCTCACTGCCCGTGACAAGACGACTATCGGCCGCACTGGCTCAACCCCGGCGGTTCACGGGTCCGTTGGGCGACGGGTGAGGCGGGTGGGGCTCCTGGTGCGTATCTGTGTACGCGACTTCACGCGCGTAGCACGTGCGGTCGGCGTACCGGCGCGCCAGGATGGTCCGCAGGACGGGACCGGCGGACGCGACCGGCGCCAGTGAGCACAGATTTCGAGGAGCCAAACCGGATGACTACTTCAGCCCAGATCGGTGTCACGGGACTCGCGGTGATGGGCCGCAACCTGGCCCGCAACTTCGCCCGAAACGGCTACACGGTGGCCCTGCACAACCGGACGGCGGCGAAGACGCACGCCCTGGTGGAGGAGTTCGGTGACGAGGGCTCCTTCGTGGCCGCCGAGACGGCCAAGGAGTTCGTGGCCGCGCTGGAGCGCCCCCGCCGCCTGGTGATCATGGTGAAGGCGGGCGAGCCGACGGACGCGGTGATCAAGGAGTTCGCGCCGCTGCTGGAGCCCGGCGACATGATCATCGACGGGGGCAACGCGCACTTCGCTGACACCCGCCGCCGGGAGCGGGAACTGCGCGAGCAGGGCCTGCACTTCGTCGGCGCGGGCATCTCCGGCGGCGAGGAGGGCGCGCTGCACGGCCCGAGCATCATGCCGGGCGGCTCGGTGGAGTCGTACGGCTCGCTGGGCCCGATGCTGGAGAAGATCTCCGCGAAGGCGAAGGACGGCGCGCCGTGCGTGACGCACGTCGGTCCCGACGGCGCCGGCCACTTCGTGAAGATGGTCCACAACGGCATCGAGTACGCCGACATGCAGCTGATCGGCGAGGCGTACCAGCTGCTGCGGGACGTGGCCGGGTACTCCCCCGCCGAGATCGCGGACATCTTCCGCACCTGGAACACCGGGCGGCTGGACTCGTACCTGATCGAGATCACCGCCGAGGTGCTGTCGCACGTGGACGCGGCGACGGGCAAGCCGTTCGTGGACGTGGTGACCGACCAGGCGGAGCAGAAGGGCACCGGCCGCTGGACCGTGCAGATCGCGCTGGACCTCGGCGTGCCGGTGTCGGGCATCGCGGAGGCGGTCTTCGCCCGCTCCCTGTCCGGTCACGCGGGCCTGCGGGAGGCCTCGCGGGGTCTGCCGGGCCCGACGCCGAAGGCGCTGGACAAGGCGGAGGCGCAGGCCTTCGCGGACCGCGTCGAGCAGGCGCTGTACGCGTCGAAGATCGTGTCGTACACCCAGGGCTTCCACGAGATCGCGGCGGGCAGCGAGGAGTACGACTGGGACATCGACCTCGGCGCGGTCTCCGCGCTGTGGCGGGGCGGCTGCATCATCCGGGCCGCGTTCCTGGACCGCATCCGCGCCGCCTACGACGCCCGCCCGGACCTGCCGAGCCTGCTCTCCGACGAGACGTTCGCCGCCGAGATCGGGGCGGCGCAGGACGCCTGGCGCGAGGTGCTGGTCGCGGCGACCCTCCAGGGCGTGGCCACGCCGGGCTTCGCGGCGGCGCTCGCCTACTACGACGCGCTGCGCGCCGAGCGGCTGCCCGCGGCGCTCACGCAGGGCCAGCGGGACTTCTTCGGGGCGCACACCTACCGGCGCGTCGACCGCGACGGCTCGTTCCACACGCTGTGGGGCGGTGACCGCTCGGAGGTGACCGCGTAGCGGAGACCGGGCGTCGGGACGGCAGACGGAAGGCGGGCGGTGTCGTGGCGGACACCGCCCGCCTTCCGTGCGTGTGCGCCGGGTGGCGCCCGGTGGCCTACGACAGCGGGGGTCCCGGCTCCGGGGACGGCACGGGCTCGGGGTCCGGCGGGACCGGCGACGGGTCGGGGACCGGGGTCGGTGGCATCGGCGGGGGCGTGGGGTCCGGGCCCGGCGGCGGCTCGGGGGGCGGTACCGGGGTGGGGTACGGGTCCGGGCCGGGCACGGGCGAGGGGGGTGTCGGTTCGGGGTACGGCTGAGTCATCGGGTCCTCCGGGCCAGTGGCGGTTCTCTCGGCTCTGGATCACTCCCCCGCCTACCCGGCGGGACGAGGGACACTCGCCCCGCCGGACCCCCGCTCCCCTGGCTCAGAAGCGGCCGGGATGGGCGCGCAGCCAGTCCTTGGCGGCGGTCAGCAGCGCCGGGTCGGCGGCCGGGGCCTCCTCGGGGTGGCGGGCGGCCCACTTCACGACGTACGGGCAGAGCGGCGCCACGGGCACGCCGTCGCGGGCGGCGAGGGCGTACAGCTCGCGGGCCAGGGCTCCGGCGATGCCCTGGCCCTCGTGGGCGGGTTCGACGACGGTGTGCACGGGGACGAGGGCCGCGGCGGGCTCCTCCAGCACGAAGTACTCGATCCGCCCGACGACCTCACCACCACCGTCCCCGCCCAGCGCCTCCAGCCGTCCGGCCGGGCGGTCGTCACGAATCCGGATGTCACTCATGGGCGCGCTCCTCGTGGTGGCGGTGTCGTCTGGGTGCCGTACCGGTGCGGGTGCGGGTAGGGCGGTCGGTGGAGGCGTGCGGTCGCTCAGCCGGCGGCCGCGGCCGACCGCACGGGCGGGACGGTCCGGACGACCGCCTGCGGGCCGCGCTCCTGGTCGGACCCCGGCACCGGCTCCCCCGGGTCGGCGCCGAGGGCCACGACACGGTTGTCGCGGTCCACGTGCACGATCCGGGGCTCCAGGGCACGCGCCTCGGCGTCGGTCACCTGAGCGTAACTGATGATGATCACCAGGTCCCCGGGGTGCACGAGGTGCGCGGCGGCCCCGTTGATCCCCACCACCCCGGACCCGCGCTCCCCCTCGATCACATACGTCTCCAGCCGCGCCCCGTTGTCGACGTCGACGATGTGCACCAGCTCCCCCGGCAGCAGATCGGCGGCGTCCAGCAGGTCGGCGTCGATGGTCACCGATCCCACGTAGTGCAGGTCGGCCTGGGTGACGGTGGCGCGATGGATCTTGGACTTGAACATGGTGCGCAGCATGAAGGAACTCCCACAAGTAGGCTCCCTGCCCGCGTCCTCGCAGGTCAAGGGCTGTCTCATAGTCACGACGCCCCAAGCCTACGCAGCGTTCCCGGAGGAACGGCCGTGATCACGGTCACGCGGACGGGCTGGGCGGGGGTCGGGAGCCGGGGCGCCGGGCCGGAAGCCGGACCGTGCATCGCCGCGCGCCGACCGCGTCGTCAGGCCCCCACCACCGCCGCCCCGCCGCCTCCGGCCTCCTCCGGGGTCCACGTCTCCTCGCTTCCGGCCGACAGGGACTGTTCGCGGGCGAGCCAGGCCAGGTAGGGCGGGGACTGGCGGGCCGCTTCCCAGTAGGCGGCCTCCAGTTCGGGGTAGGTCTCGTCGAGTTCTGTCTCGGTGCGGGCGGCCAGGAGGAGGCGGACGCCGATGGGGTCGCCCGCCAGGGGGCGGACGGCGAGGTCGGGGCGGGGGCCCGTGGTGGGCTGGCTGACGGTGACCACCTCGCCCGTCGCGGCCAGCGAGTACGCGGTCAGGTAGTCGCCGTGCAGGAGGTCGGCGTCGAGGCCCGCCTCGCGCAGCACCCGGGACACGCCGTCCCACTCGCCGTCCACCGAGGCGTCCACCATCCACCGGTCCCCGGCCAGGTCGCGCAGCGCCACCACCGGGCCCGAGGCCGCCGGATGGTCGGCGGCGAGCGTCACGAACTGGGGCTCGCGCTCCATGAGGACCCGTACGCACAGCCCGGCCGGGACGCGCAGCGGGCTGCCCTCCACCTCGTGGACGAACGCCAGGTCGAGCCGTCCTTCGGCCAGCAGCCGCAGCAGCGAGTTCGCGGACACGTCCACGGACAGGCTGGGCTCCACCGCCGGCACCCGGCCGCGCAGGCGCCGCAGCCAGCCCGGCAGGGCCCGGCTCGCCGTGGCACCGATCCGCAGCCTCGGCCCCTCCGCCGCGCGGGCGGCGGCGGCCCTCGTCTCGGAGACGATCGCGGTCAGCTCCGCGACCAGCGGCCGGGCCCTGCTCAACACCAGCCGCCCGAGCGGAGTGGGCCTGCTGCCGGTGCGGTCACGGCTGAACAGGGCGCCGCCGAGGGTCTGCTCGATGCGCCGCAACTGGGTGCTCAACGAGGGCTGAGCCATGCCGAGTTCACGCGCCGCCCGGTGCAGGCTCCCGGCGTCGGCGACGGCACACAGCACCCGCAGGTGCCTCACCTCCAACTCCATGCGCAGAGCGTACGGGCGTCATCCGGGCCGTACCAGATGTTCAAACACCAACGAAACAGTACGAGTTGGGGGCCGATAGCTCGGCGCTATCCCCACTTGGCATCATTCCGGGGCGCTCCCGCTGACCCACACTCATGGCGTCCGGTCGTTCACACCCCACACGAACGAGGAACCCCCACATGACCATGTCCCGGATTCCCCAGAGACTGGTGGCGCTCGCCCTCGGCGTCGGCCTGGCCTCCGCCGCGCTGGGCACCGCGGTCCCCGCCAGCGCCCAGACCCCCACCGACGCCCCGGTCTCCCGCTACGCGGGCTCCGCCGAGGAGGCCAAGAACAACAAGGCGTTCTTCGAGGCCGTGCTCGCCTCGGCCGCCCAGAAGAAGGCGGCCGACCCCAGCCTGCGGGTCGTCACCGTCTACTACAACGCCGCCCAGGCGCCGAGCTTCCGCTCCCAGATATCGAGTTCCACCTCGATCTGGAACAGCTCCGTCTCCAACGTCAAGCTGGCCGCCACCTCGGGCACCGGCGACTTCTCCTACTACGAGGGCAACGACTCGCGCGGCTCCTACGCCTCCACCAACGGCCACGGCAGGGGCTACATCTTCCTCGACTACGCGCAGAACCGGCAGTACGACTCGGTCCGCGTCACCGCGCACGAGACCGGTCACGTCCTCGGTCTCCCGGACCACTACAGCGGCCCGTGCAGCGAGCTGATGTCGGGCGGCGGTCCCGGCACGTCCTGCACCAACCGCTACCCGAACGCGGCCGAGCGCTCCCGCGTCAACCAGCTCTGGGTCAACGGCCTCGCCGCCGCCGTCAAGAAGCTGAACGCCGCTCGCTGATCCCCCCACGGCACCACACACGGAGCGGGTCGTGCCCACCGGCACGGCCCGCTCCCGTGCGTGCAGGAGGCGGCGGGACCGGGACACCGCGATGGGGGCAGGGCGACCGGGGACACGGCGACCGGGACACGGCGGTCAGGGGCCCAGTGGTCGGCCCTGCGCCGGGTCGCCAGCGCGAACGCCACCGCCACCTCCACCGGCACCGGCACCGGCACCGGCACCGGCCGGAAGTGTCACGCTCCGTTCGACCAGCAGCGCGGCCATCGCCTCGACCGCGGGTGAGGTGTCCGCGGCGCGGGTGGTGAGGTGGATGTCGTGGGTGAGACCGCCGGGTTCGGACACCTCGACGAAGGCGACTCCGGGGTGGGGCACGGCGGCCAGTCCGGGGACGAGGGCGACGCCGAGGTCGGCGGCGACCATCCGGAGGACGAGTTCGTAGCGGTCGGAGCGGTAGGCGATGTCGGGCTCGAACCCCTCGGCGCGGCACAGGAGTTCGGTCGCGGCCTGGAAGCCCGTCTCGGCCAGCGAGCCCAGCCAGGTCGCCCCGGCGAAGTCCCGCAGCCGGGCCCTCGTGCGGCCGGACCGCTGGAGGTGGGGCGGTACGGCGAGCACCATCCGGTCGCGGTGCAGGAGGAGTTGGCGCAGTCCCGCGTCCGCGTCGGGCCGGGGCAGCCGGCCGTACCGGTGGGTGACGGCGAGGTCCAGGTCGCCCGAGGCGACGGCCGGGAGGGAGTCCTCCGGTTCGGCCTCGGTGAACGTGAGGCGGACATCGCCGTACCGTCGCCGGAAGGCCGTCATCGCGGGGAGGACGAGGTCGGCGGCCACGCTGGGGAACGACGCGACACGGAGCCTGCCGCCGCGCAGCCCGGACACGGCGTGGACGGCCGCCTCGGCGGCGTCGAGTGCGGCGAGGACCCGGTGGGCGTGTTCGATGAGGACCCGGCCCGCCTCGGTGGGGCGCACGCTGCGCGGCGTCCGTTCCAGCAGGGCGACGCCGAGGTCCTGTTCGAGTGCCGCGAGCTGCTGCGAGGCGGCGGAGGGCGTGCAGCCCGCGCGCTGGGCCGCCCCGGCGATGGAACCGGTCCTCGCGACGTCGCGGAGCAGGCTGAGCCGTCGGGCACTGAGCATCGGCCCACGCTACCCCAGACCGTACAAGCATCAGTTCTTCTTGCGCTCAGAGGAAGGCGTACGGGGTTCTTCCGGCGGCCGGTTCCGGTGAGGCTGGCGGTCCGTCGTCCGGCGGGAACAGCGGCGGCGTGCCGCCCGTCGGCGGACGAGAGAGGAAGGACCCCGATGTCTCATCCGACTCCTGTCGGTCAGCGCGACACCTCCGTCGTGCCTCGCTACGCCGGTCCCGGCACGTTCGCCCTGCTGCCCCGCCTGGACGAGGTGGGCGGGGCGGACGTGGCCGTCCTCGGCATCCCCTTCGACGGCGGGACGAGTTTCCGTCCGGGGGCGCGGTTCGGGCCCGCCCACATCCGCGAGTGCTCCCGCCAGCTCCACCCCTACCACCAGGTCCTCGACGTCTTCCCCTTCGCCTCCCAGCAGGTGGCCGACGCGGGGGACGTCGCGGTCGGCCCGTACGACATCGGCCGGGCCGTCTCCGCGATCGAGGCGGCGGCCCGCGACCTCACCGGCGGCGGGACCCGGATCGTCGCGCTGGGCGGCGACCACACCGTCGCGCTGCCCCTGCTGCGCGCGGCGGCCGCGGTCCACGGCCCCCTCGCGGTGCTGCACTTCGACGCGCACCTCGACACCTGGGACACCTGCCACGGCGCCCGCCTCTGGCACGGATCGCCGTTCCGCCGGGCCGCCGAGGAGGGGCTTCTCGCGGCGGGCCACTGCCAGCACGTCGGCACCCGGGGCGGCGTCCACCACCCCGGCGAACTCGACGACGACCGCGCGGCCGGGTTCGACATCATCGACAGCGAGGCGTTCCAGCAACGGCCCGTCGCCGACGTCGTCGACCGCATCCGGCGGCGCCTGGGTGACCGGCCGGTCTACGTCTCCGTGGACATCGACGTCCTGGACCCCGCGCACGCCCCGGGAACCGGTACGCCGGAGGTGGCGGGTCTCACCACCCGCGAACTCTTCCGCACGCTGCGCGGGCTGGCCGGTCTGGACATCGTCGGCTGCGACGTCGTGGAGGTCGCCCCGGCCTACGACCACGCGGACCTCACCGGCCTGGCCGCGGCCCACACCGCCTGGGAACTGATCACGCTGATCGCCCGCGGCGAGCCCCGGTGAGCACGCCTGACCGACTCCGTCACGGCGGGCCGTACGCGGGCGGCCGGAGAGGGTCGGGTCTCGCCCGGCGCCCGGCGCGAAAACGTTTGCGCGTGCTGTTCGGGCGTGTTTGGGTCGTGCGATGAACCTTCTGCTGACGGCGAGCGGCCTGCGCAACGAGACACTGCGGGACGCGCTGCGGGACATGGTGGGCAAGCCGCTCGGGTCGGCGAACGTCGTGTTCGTCCCCACCGCCTCGGTCGCCGAGAGCGGGGACCACGGCTGGGTCCTCCAGGACATGAACCGGCTGCACGGGCTCGGCTGGCGGGAGTTCGACATCCTGGAGCTGAACGGCCTGCCCCGCCACCTGGTGCTCGACCGGCTGCGCCACGCCGACGTCGTCCACGTCGAGGGCGGCAGCCACTACCACCTCGCGCGCAGCATCACCGGCAACGGCCTCGCCGAGGACTTCCGGGAACTGCTGGAGAGCCGGGTCTACGTCGGTGTCAGCGCCGGTTCGATGATCTTCAGCCGCCATCTCACCGCGCACTCCGCCGAGGTCATCGGGGACGCCGCGGACCTCCACGTGCTGGGCGCGACCGACGTGGAGCCGCCGTTCGGCCTGTTCGACTGGTATCTCAAGCCGCATCTCGACTCGCCCGACTTCCCCGAGCGGAACGACGCCTGGGCCGACCGCATCGTCGAACGGGCGGACTTCCCGATCTACTTCATCGACGACGAGACGGCCGTCCGCGTCCGGGACGGCGAGGTGGACGTCGTGTCGGAGGGCCGCTGGCGGTTCCACCCGTAGCCACCGGGTCACCGGAGCGTTCTGTACGTTCGGGGCCCTCAGGAACAAGGAGACGCAGGCCGCCCTACGCGTGCGGCGCGCCCTGGGTGCGGGGGACGACGGTCGCCATGGCGCGGTCGACGGCCTGGGCGAAGCTCGCCCGCGGAGCGGAGGCGAGCCACGCGTGCTGCCCGGCCACGAGGCAGCCGAACGCGGCGGCGGTCAGGGCGCGGGGCGTCGGGTCGTCGGCGGCGTACGGGCTGCCGGACGCCTCGGCGCGGGCCAGGAGTTCGGTGACCACGGCGTCCTGAAGCTGCTGGAGCTTCTGGAGGTAGCCCGCGAGTAGGGCGGGGGTCTCGAAGACCATCCGGTGGACCGGCTCCACCATCTCCTCGTGGCCCGGCGTCTGCGCGAGGGTCACCAGGACGTCGAACACCCGGCGCAGGGACGTCCAGACGGGCTCGTCGGCCGGGCGGGCGCGCAGCGCGTCGAGCAGGTCGTCGACGACGAGGTCGAACTTGCCCAGGACGATGTGTTCCTTGGTGGCGAAGTAGCGGAACACGCTGCGCTGCGACATGCCCACCGCCGCCGCGATGTCGTCCACCGTCGTGGCCTCGAAGCCGCGCTCGACGAACAGCGCGTTGGCGGTCTCGGCGATCTCCTTCTGCACGGCCCTGCGGGTGCGCTCGCGGAGATCGGGCTGCTGGTCGCTCATGATGCGCCGATCCTAGCAGCGACAGGCGCACGTGACAGCGACTGACAGACCAGGCGTATGCTGACGCCGTCATCCTCCGGGACCGTTTCCGCAGCAGGGGCAGACCATGGACCAGCAGAAGACCGTCGTCATCACCGGTGCCAGCGACGGCATCGGCGCCGCCGCGGCCCGGCGGCTGCACGCGGAGGGACACCGCGTCGTCGTCGTGGGCCGCTCCCCGCAGAAGACACGGGCCGTCGCCCGGGAGATCGGCGCGGACCACCACGTCGCCGACTTCACCCGCCTCGACGAGGTACGCGCGCTCGCCGCCGCTCTGGACTCCGCGTGTCCCCGGATCGACGTGCTCGCCAACAACGCGGGCGGTGTCTTCGGCGACCGGGTCAGGACCGCCGACGGGTTCGAGACGACGTTCCAGGTCAACCATCTGGCGCCGTTCCTGCTGACCCGGCTGCTCCTGGCGAAACTGGCCGCCTCCCGTGCGACGGTCCTCCAGACGTCGAGCGTCGGCGCGCGCCTGGCCGGGAAACTGGACGTCGACGACCTGAACCACGACCGGAACTTCACCCCGGTACGGGCCTACAACGCCGCGAAGCTGATGAACATCCTCTTCACGCGGGAACTGCACCGCCGCCACCACGGGGACGGCATCTCCGCCGCCGCGTTCCATCCGGGGAACGTCGCCACGAGTTTCGGCACCCGCTCCGAGAGCAGGCTGATGCGGTTCGTCACCACCAACCCGCTCACCCGGTCCCTGCTCATCGCCCCGGAGAAGGGCGCAGAATCCCTGTTCTGGCTCGCCACGAGCCGCCCCGGCGTCGACTGGGAGCCCGGCGCCTACTACGAGAAGCGCAAGCCCGCCCGGCGCGTCAGCGCCCAGGCCCGCGACACCGACCTGGCCCGCCGCCTGTGGGACCGCTCCGAGGAACTCCTCGCGTGACGCGGGAAAAGCCGGGCCGCACCCGGAGGGCCACCGCCACTGCCACCGCCTCCGGCTGACCCCCACCGCCGTACGCGCGGCGGCACACTGGACAGCAGACGCGCGCCCGGTCCGCCGGGCGCGGGCCCCGGTCCGGTCGGCGGGACTCCGGTCGGCCGGTCCGAGGGGACCGGATACAGTGCGCCGGACGGCAGCCCGGCCCGGGAAGGTACACGTGACCGACACCAGCGACACCCATCCCGGTGACAGCCGGGCCCCCGCGGCGGAGCCGAGCCCGCTGCTGCGGCGCGCGATGCGCCTCCTCCCCCTGGTCGCGCCCCTCCTGCTGTGGGCCGTGCCCTGCTGGGTCCTGCTGCACGGCGGCCAGCACTGGCCGCTGCCCGTGACGCTGGCCGGCACCGCCGTGTTCGCGCTCGGCCTCGTCGCCATGCCGCTCGCGATGGTGCGCGGCCACGGCAGGCGCCAGCAGGACGGGGCGGCGATCCTCGGTGACACCCTGCTGGGCGCGAGTTGGGTGCTGTTCACCTGGTCCGTGCTGCTCGGTGTGCTGCTGCGGCTCGCCCTGACCCTCGCCGGGGTCGGGGAGGCCGAGGACCGGGCCCGGATCGTCGCCTGGGCCGTCATCGGCGTCAGCGCCGTCCTGCTCGGCTGGGGGTACGCCGAGGCCCGCCGGGTGCCCCGCGTACGGCGGCTCGACGTGGAACTCCCGCGCCTGGGCGCCGGGTTGGACGGCCTGCGGGTCGCCCTGATCACGGATACCCACTACGGGCCGCTCGACCGGGCCCGCTGGTCGGAGCGGGTGTGCGAGACGGTGAACACGCTCGACGCCGACGTGGTCTGCCACACCGGTGACATCGCCGACGGCACGGCCGAGCGGCGCCGCGCCCAGGCCGCTCCCCTCGGCACCGTGCGCGCCACCCGGGCGCGGGTCTACGTCACCGGCAACCACGAGTACTACAGCGAGGCGCAGGGCTGGGTCGACCTGATGGACGAGCTGGGCTGGGAGCCGCTGCGCAACCGGCACCTGCTGCTGGAGCGCGGCGGCGACACCCTGGTGGTCGCGGGCGTGGACGACGTCACCGCCGAGGCGTCCGGCCTGGCGGGGCACCGCGCCCACCTGGCCGGGGCCCTGGCCGGCGCCGATCCGGACCTTCCCGTGCTGCTCCTGGCGCACCAGCCCGCGTTCGTCGGCCGGGCGGCGGCGGCCGGGGTGGACCTCCAGCTGTCCGGCCACACCCACGGCGGCCAGATCTGGCCCTTCCACCACCTGGTCCGGCTGGACCAGCCCGCCCTCGCCGGGCTCAGCCGCCACGGCGCCCGCACCCTCCTCTACACCAGCCGCGGCACCGGCTTCTGGGGCCCGCCGTTCCGTGTCTTCGCCCCGAGCGAGATCACCTTGCTCGTGCTCCGCGCCCCGCGCCGGTGACCGGAGCGGACCGATAGCCGTAGGGTCTCCGGCGATCCGTGCGCGGGATTTTCGTTGTCGCGCCCGTGTACGGACGTCTCCCATAGTGGACGGGCACTGCTCGGCCCGTCCGCGCCCGTCCCGCAGGGGGCGTGGCGCCTCCAGGGGTTCGACTTGAGGGAGTCGTCGGTTCATGCGCCAAGACCACGGACCCGGCCCCGGCACCGCGCTGGTGTCGGCCGCCCGTTCCGGTGATCCACGGGCGGTCGAGGAGCTGGTCGCCCAGTCCCTGCCGCTCGTCTACAACCTCGTCGGCCGTGCCCTGGACGGGCACCAGGACGTGGACGACGTCGTGCAGGAGACGCTGCTGCGGGTGGTGCGCAGCCTCGACGGGCTGGAACGGCCGGAATCGTACCGATCGTGGATGGTGGCCATCACTGTGCGGCGGATACGCGACTGGATGAGGGACCGGAGCCAGGAGCGCCGCACGCGCGAGCCGATGGAGGCGGCGGCCCTGCTCGCCGACCCCGCCTCGGACTTCGCGTCCCTCACCGTGCTGCGGCTCGCGCTGGACGACGACCGCCGGGAGGTCGCCGAGGCGACCCGCTGGCTGGACGGGGACAGCGGGGAGCTGCTGTCCCTGTGGTGGCTGGAGGAGAGCGGGCAGCTGAGCCGGGCGGAGGTGTGCGAGGCGCTCGGGCTGTCCGGGCGGCACACGGCGGTACGCGTCCAGCGGCTGAAGGAACAGCTCGACGTGGCCCGTACGGTCGTGCGGGCGCTGGCGGTCCAGCCGCCCTGCCCGGAGCTGGCCGAGCTGACGCGCCCCTGGGACGCCGTGCCGAGCCCGCTGTGGCGCAAGCGGATCGCCCGGCACATACGGGGCTGCCGCCGCTGCGGCGCGGCCCAGGGGCGGCTGCTGCCGGTGGCGCGGCTGCTGACGGGGCTGCCGCTGCTGGTGCCGCCCGCGGGTCTTCACCGGGCGGTGCTGGAGGCCGTCGTACGGGACACGGCGACGGCCGCCGCGGCGGGACCGGCGGCGCACGGCGGCGGGGACGTCACGCCGGGGACCGGCCGGAGCGGTGGGCGGCACTCGGCGGGGCGGCACCACCGTGCGCCCCGGACCGGGGCGGCCCGGCACGCCCGTACCGTCGTGGCGGCCGTCGCGACCGCGACCGTGGTGCTCGGGGCGTGGGCCCTGCTGCCGTCGCGGGACGGCGGGAGCGGCGCGGACACCGCGGCGGCCGACCGGCTGCCCCGGTCGGCGCCCGGCACGCTCACCCCCTCCCCCACCCCGGGCACGGCCTCCCCGTCGCCGTCGGCGAGCCCGTCGGCGAGCAAGGGCACGCCGAAGGCGTCGCCGTCGTCACGGGCGAAGGCCACCCCGTCGGCGGCCGGTACGCGCGCGGCGGCGGTGCCGGAGGCCGCGACGCCCGTGGTGTCCACCCGGCGCAAGGGCGTGGGCGTCTGGTCCTTCCCCGGCGCGCGGAGCGCGCTCGACCGGTCCGGCGCGGGCTGGTACTACACCTGGTCCACCGACCACCCCCAAGTGGCGGGCGGCAGCGCCGAGTTCGTGCCGATGATCTGGGGTGCCGACAACGTCACCCCGCAGGCCCTGGCGCGTGCGAAGGCGGCGGGCCCGTACCTTCTCGGGTTCAACGAACCGGACTTCGCGTCCCAGGCGAACATGTCCGTCGAGCAGGCCCTCGACCTGTGGCCGCGCCTGGAGTCGACCGGCAGCAAGCTCGGCAGCCCGGCCGTGGCGTTCGGCGGGGACCGGTCGGGGAGTTGGCTGGACCGTTTCATGACCGGCGCCGAACAGCGCGGCCTGCGCGTCGACTTCATCACCCTGCACTGGTACGGCGGCGACTTCCGCACCGAGGCGGCCGTCAGCCAGCTGCGCGGCTACCTCGACGCCGTCCACCAGCGCTACCACAAGCCCATCTGGCTCACCGAGTTCGCCTTGATCGACTTCTCGCAGGGCACCCGGTACCCGACCGACGGCGAACAGGCGGCGTTCCTGACCTCCGCGACGAAGATGCTCGCCGGGCTGCCCTACCTCCAGCGGTACGCCTGGTTCGGTCTCGGCACCGACGAACAGGGCCCCGGCACCACCCTGTTCCGCGGCGACGGCGCGCTCACCCCGCAGGGGAGAGCGTTCCGCTCGGCGCGGTGACCGCCCGCGCCACCCCCCGGTCACGCGGCGGGCGCGGCTCAGGAGGTGGCCAGGAGTCCGCCCGCCGCGCGGTCGTGGCGCGTGGCCAGGAAGCCGGGAACGGAAGGGGACGACGGCGGCCGCCCTCACGCCCGCCGTCGTCCCCGTCCCACCCGGCCCCGTACGCCGCGCGCCCCACGGCGCGCGGCGTCCCGCGGGCGGCGGCGCGCCCACACCCGCACCGCGCAACCCACGGCGCGCGGCGTCCCGCGGGCGGCGGCGCGCCCACACCCGCGCCGCGCCCGCGTCCGGGACGTCCTCGGCCGGCCCGGAGGCGGCCGGCCCGGAGGCGGCCGGCCCGGAGGCGGCCGGGGTCTTCAGCGGACGGCGGTTCCCGCGTCCACGGCGTCGCCCACGATCAGTCCGTGGACCTGCCTGCGGTAGCGCTGGTAGGCGGCGGTGGCCTTGACCTCGACCTCCTCGCGGGGGCGGGGCAGGTCGACGGTGATGTCGGCGACGATCTCGCTGGGGCGGGCCGACAGGACGAGGACACGGTCGGCGAGGAAGATCGCCTCGTCGATGTCGTGGGTGATCAGCAGGGTGGCCAGGCCGAGTTCGGCGCTGATCGAGGCGGTCATGGCCTCCAGGGCGATACGGGTCTGCGCGTCGACGGAGGCGAAGGGCTCGTCCATCAGCAGCAGCCGGGGGCGGGTGGCGATGGCGCGCGCCACGGCGACCCGCTGCTGCATGCCGCCGGAGAGCTGCCACGGCGCGTGCTGCATGACGTCGGCGAGGCGGACCCGTTCCAGGGCGGCGGTGGCGCGGGCGGCGCGCTCGGACTTGGGCAGGGCGCTCAGTCCGAACTCGACGTTCTGGCGGACCGTCAGCCAGGGCAGCAGGCTGCGGTTGTACTCCTGGAACACCACGGACAGCCCCTCGGGCACCCCGTCGACCGGTTTCCCCGCGTAGTGGAGCGTGCCGCGGTCCGGGGCGAGGAGGCCCGCCAGGCAGCGCAGCAGCGTGGTCTTGCCGCAGCCGGAGGGGCCCACCACGGCGATGAACTCGCCGTCGGCCATGGTGAAGGAGATGTCGCCGACCGCCGGGGTGCTCGTCCCGGAGCGGTGCGTGAAGCTCTTGCCCAGTCCGGAGACGGCCAGCAGGTCCCGGCTCCCGGTGGCGTCAGTCATGGTCGCGCCCTTTCATTCCGTCGAACCACGACAGAGCACGGCGCTCCACCGCGGAGAAGGTCAGCGTGAGCAGCCAGCCCGCGAGGGCCAGCAGGAGGACACCCGCGTACATCGGCGTCATGGCGTACATCCGCTGGCTCTGGAGGATCAGGAAGCCGAGGCCGGACGAGGAGGCGACCATCTCGCTGATCACCATCACGATCAGGGAGACCGCGAGGCCGATCCGCAGACCGTTCATGATCTGGGGCAGGGCCGCGGGGACCACGACGCGACGCAGCACGGTGAGGCTGCCGCCCGGCGTGTAGACGCGGGCCGTCTCCACGAAGCCCGGCTCGACCCGGCGGACACCGTCGGTGGTGCTCAGCAGCACCGGCCAGCAGGTTCCGGCGGCGATCACGGCGATCCGCAGCGGGGTGCTGGCGCCGAACGCGACGACGGCCAGCGGGACGAGGGCGGGCGGCGGGACCGCGCGCAGGAACTCCAGCGACGGCCGCAGCCAGGGGTCGAGCCACCGCCACCAGCCGAGGGCCACCCCGAGGAGGATGCCGACGACGGAGCCCGCGGCGAACCCGGCGAGGGCGCGGGCGATCGACGGCAGGACGTCGCGGGTGAGTCCGTCGCCGGTGACGATGGTGCCGACCTCCTTCAGGACGTCCCCGACGGGCGGCAGCAGGCCCGTGGTGTCCTGGCGGCCGGCGATCTCCCACAGCACCAGCAGCAGGGCGAGGAAGCCCCAGCCCCGCAGGCGGCGGGCGAGCCGTCCGCGGGCCCGGAGCCCGAGCCGCCCGCGCAGCCGGGCGAGCCCGCCCGGCGGTGCGGCGGGCGGCGGGGGCGGGGCGGCGGCGCGGGCCGGGGCCGGGCCGTCGTGGGCGCGGGCCCGCACGGGCTGACTGGGCGATATGTTCATCGGCGTTCCTCTGTGCTGTGCTGCTGCCATCCGGCGAGGCGGAGTTCGGCGGCGGCGAAGACGGCGTTGACGATGAGCCCGAGGACGCCCGAGACGAGGACCGCGGCGAAGGCGGCGGCGGTGTGGCCGCCCTGCTGGGCGTCGACCAGATAGCGGCCGAGTCCCGGGGTGCCCGCCACGATCTCGGCGGCGACGGCCACCACCACGCCGAGGGACGCGGCCGTCCGCAGGCCGGTCAGGATGGCGGGGGTGGCGGCCGGGACCACCACGCGGACGAGGAGGGCGCCGGGCGACAGCCGGAAGGTGCGGGCGCTGTCGAGCATCACGGGGTCGAGCGCGCGGACGCTGTAGCGGGTCTGGATCAGGACGGGCCAGACGCAGGCGAACGCGACGAGGAAGACCTGCATGGTGAGGTCGAGGCCGAACAGGACGACGGCGACGGGGACGAGGGCGACGGACGGCACCGGTCGCAGGAACTCGACCACGACCTCGGTCAGGGTGAACGCCGTCCACGACTTCCCGACGAGGATGCCGAGGGGGACGGCGATCACCGCCGCCACCGCCAGCCCGAGCGACCAGGCGTGCAGGGTCTCCAGGGTGGCGCGGGTGAGCGAGCCGTCGCCCACGCCGTCCGCCACCGCGGCCAGCACGCTCCCCACGCCGGCCGTGTCGGCGGCGGGCAGGACGCCCGTGGCCCGCAGGATCTCGTAGACGCCCGCCAGGGCGGCGAACCCGGCCGCTCCCCGGGCGGCCGCCAGGACCGTCCGGGCCGGGCGCCGCCGCCCGGAGGGGTCCGCTCCGCCGGGGCGTCCCGACGGCACCGCGGTGATCGATGTCATGTGTGACGGCTCCCTTCGTACACGGGCATGTGCCCGACCCGTCTTCTACCTACCAACTCCGGTAGGTAGCTTCGGGCACTCCTCATCTTGCGTCACAATCGCGGAGACCACCAGAGGCAGGCCCGGATTCAGCCGAACAGGCGACGTGAAGCGACCGGCCATGACACACGACGGACACACGATGGACCATTCCCTACCTACTCACGTAGTGTGCAGGCAGCGTCTGGTTGGGCGAAGGCACGGCGAAGGGAAACACGATGCACGCACCCGTCGAACTCATCCACATGACGGACGTTCCGGTGCCGATGCGCGACGGGACCGTCCTGCGGGCGGACGTCTTCCGGCCCGCGGGCCCCGGCCCCGCGCCCGTGATCATGACGCACGGCCCGTACGGCAAGGACATCCACTTCGAGGACTTCAACGCGCACGCCTACTCCCTGGTGACCGAGCGCGGCCGGTACATGAACTGGGAGACCGTCAACCCGGAGTGGTGGGTGCCGCGCGGGTACGCGGTGGTCCGGGTCGACCAGCGCGGCACCGGGAAGTCGCCCGGCCGGATGGAGTTGCAGGGCCCCGGCGAGCACCGGGACTACTACGACGCGATCGAGTGGGCGGGCACCCAGGACTGGAGCACCGGCCGGGTCGGCCTGCTCGGCATCTCGTACTACGCGATCGGGCAGTGGCACGTCGCCGCGCTCCGCCCGCCGCACCTCGCGGCGATCGTGCCGTGGGAGGGCGCCTGCGACCTGTACCGGGAGTGGGCACGCCACGGCGGCATCCTCAGCAACTCCTTCACCGACGCTTGGTGGCCCCGGCAGATCACCGGCAACCAGCAGGCCCTGGACCCCGGCGACGACAACCCCGGGCGGGCGGTCGCGGGCAACGCCGAGCTGCCGCGGGAGCTGCGCGAGCACCCGTTCGCCGACGCCTACTTCCAGGAGCGGGAGGTGGACCTGTCCCGGATCGAGGTGCCCGTCCTGTCCTGCGGGAACTGGGGCGGCTACTCCCTGCACCTGCGCGGGAACATCGAGGGCTATCTCGGCGCGGGCTCGGCGCACAAGTGGCTGGAGGTGCACCAGGGCAACCACTTCACGCCCTTCTACGCCGAGGAGTCCCGCGAGTACCAGAAGCGGTTCCTCGACCGGTGGCTCAAGGACGACGCCGACGCCTGGCCCGACGACGAACCGCCGGTGCGGCTGTTCGTGCGCACCGCCGACGGCGGCGCCTTCCGCGCCGAGCGGGAGTGGCCGCTCGCCCGGACCCGGTGGCAGCCCTTCCACCTGGACGCCCGCACCGGCTCGCTCTCCCCCGAGGGCGACGGGCCGCGGGAGAACGCCGAGACCTCCTACCCGGCGCCGGACGGGGCGGTCACCTTCCTCACCGCACCCTTCACCGAGGACACCGAGGTCACCGGCCCGCTCGCGCTCCACCTGTGGGCCGAGACCGACACCGCCGACGACATGGACCTGTTCGTCACCGTCATCAACCTCGACCCCAGCGGGCGGGAGGTGCCCTGCGAGGACGCCTCCGGGCGGCCCGGACCGGTCACCAAGGGGTGGCTGCGCATGTCGCACCGGGCGCTGGACGAGGACCGCTCGCTCCCCCACCGGCCCTTCCACCCGCACACCGGGGCCGAGCCGGTGAAGCCCGGGGAGCCGTTCCGGGCCGCGGTGGAGATCATGCCGACCAGCATGGTGTTCGCCCGCGGCCACCGGCTCGGCCTCGTCCTCGGCGCCGCCGACCGCGCGGAGGGGCTGCGGTTCCTGCACGACGACCCCGAGGACCGGGCCGCCTCGGCCGCGCCGGGCCGCAACATCGTCCACACCGGGCCCGGCCGGGAGTCGTACCTCCTGCTGCCCGTCATCCCCGCCGGCCCCACCCGCCCCGCCGACCCCTCCCCCGCCGCGTGAGCGGGACCGGGACAGGAGGCGGGCGGCGATGACACGGAGCACGACGGCGCACGGCGACGTGCACGTGGTGGACACGGTCCGCACCCCGCTGGGGAAGTTCGGCGGCGGGCTGCGGGCGGTGCGCCCCGACGACCTGGCGGCCACCGTCCTGGCCGCGCTGGCGGAGCGTCACCCGGAGGCCGTGGCGGAGACGGACGACGTGATCCTCGGCAACGCCAACGGCGCCGGGGAGGAGAACCGCAACGTGGCCCGGATGGCGGTCCTGCTGGCCGGGCTGCCGGTCCGCGTCCCCGGCGCCACCGTCAACCGGCTCTGCGCCTCCGGGCTGGAGGCCGTCGTCTGCGGCTACCGGGCGATCGCGCTCGGCGAGGCGGACCTGGTGATCGCAGGGGGCGTGGAGTCGATGACCCGCGCGCCCTTCGTGCTGCCCAAGTCCGACCGGCCGTTCCCGCACGCCGAACAGACGCTGTGGTCGACGTCGATCGGCTGGCGCATGGTCAACCCCGCCCACGACCCCGCCCACACCCTCCCGATGGGCGAGGGCGCGGAGATCCTCGCCGAGCTGTACGGCGTCGACCGGGAGCGGCAGGACGCGTACGCCCTGGACAGCCACCGCAAGGCGGCCGCCGCCTGGGCCGACGGACGGCTGGCGGAGGAGGTGGTCCCCGGCCCCTGGGACCTCGCCCGCGACGAGTCCGTACGGCCGGACAGCACGGCGGCGGACCTCGCGCGGCTGCGGCCCGCGTTCCGCGCCGAGGGCGGCACCGTGACCGCGGGCAACTCCTCGCCGCTCAACGACGGGGCCGCCGCCGTGCTCCTCGCCGGGGACCGGGCGGTGCGCCGGTGGGGCCTGCCGAGTCTGGCCCGGATCACCGCCACCGGGGTCAGCGCGGGCGAGCCCCGGCTGTTCGGCCTCGGCCCGGTCGAGGCCACCGAGCGGGCACTGCGCCGCCGGGGCCGGAGCGTGGACGAGGTCGGGGTGATGGAGATCAACGAGGCGTTCGCCGCCCAGGTCCTCGCCTGCCTCGGGCACTGGCCCGGCCTCGACCCGGACGCCGTCAACCCGCAGGGCGGGGCGATCGCGCTGGGCCACCCCCTGGGCTGCACCGGCGCCCGCCTCGTCGGCACCCTGGCCCGCCAGCTCGACCGGGGCGGCGCCTCGCTCGGGGTGGCGTCGGCCTGCATCGGCGTCGGGCAGGGACTGGCGGTCGTCCTGGAACGGTGAGCACCCACGGCCGCGGCCCGGCACCGGGGATCTCCCCCTGGTGCCGGGCCGCTCCCGTACCCCGCCCGATCCTGTACCCCGCCCGTGTCCGGTGCGGGTCACTCCACGCTCAGTACCGCCTGGCCGAGGGAGGTGCCCTCCTCGTTGGCGCGGTGGGCGCGGGCCACCTCGTTCCACGGGAGGGTGTGGACGAAGGCGCCGGGGACCAGGAAGCCCTTCGCCACGTCGGCCCAGAGTCCGGCGATGGCCCGCCGGTTGCCGGTGCGGACGCCGATCAGGGACTGGCTGCGCAGGTAGAAGGGCAGCAGCCGCAGCTCCACGGGCGTGTGGTCGATGGCGCCGGAGGTGATGATCCGGCCCAGCGGCGCGAGGGTGTCGCGGTAGCCGTGCCAGAGCGCGGACAGGCCGAGGTTGTCGACGACGACGTCGACGCCGTGGCCGTCGGTGCGGTCGAGGATCTGCCGCCCGAGGTCGGGCGCGGCGCCGTCGAGGGCGGCGGCCAGCGGCAGTCCGTCCAGCCGGTCGGGCCGGTCGGCGAGCCGGTCGACGCCGATGACCGTGGCGCCGCGGAACGCGGCCAGGGCCGCCGCGGTCGAGCCGAGCGCCCCGGCGGCGCCGACGACCAGGACGGTGTCCCCCGGTCCCGCCTCCCCGGCGTCGAGCTGGGCGGCGGCCACACCGCCGTTGGCGGCGAGGGCGGCGCCCTGGGCGAAGCCGACGCCGTCGGGGAGTTCCTGGACGTTGGCCTCGGGGACCACGCAGTACTCGGCGTAGCTGCCCTGCCGGTGGACGCCGATCAGGCGGAAGGCGTCGCACGCCTCCTCCCGGCCGCGGGCGCAGACCCGGCAGGTGCCGCAGGTGAGGACGGCGGAGACCGCGACCCGGCGGCCGGTCAGCTCCGGGTCGGCGCCCGGTCCGACGGCGTCGACGGTGCCCGCGTGCTCGGTGCCGAGGACGTGCGGCAGTCCGGGCAGCTGGGCGGCGAAGGGCGGGCGGCCCGCGCGGGTGGCGACGTCCTTGGTGCGGGCGACCACCACCGACGCCACCCGGACCCGGACCTCTCCGGGGCCGGGCACCGGGTCGGGGATCTCGGCGAACTCCAGGACCTCGGGGCCGCCGTGGCGGCGCAGGACGACGGCCCTCACCGGCCGGACTCCGTGCGGGGCGGGTTGCTCATCGCGGCGATGACGTCGGGGGTGATGCCGCCGCTGGTGCCCCACACGTCCGCGTTCTCGGGGGTGCGTTCCCAGGACCTGGCCTCCCAGGTGTCGTCGACCTCCAGGAGTTCCGCGGTGTACTCGATGACGTTGCCGACCGGGTCGGTGAAGTAGCAGAAGACGTTGCCGCCGGGGCCGTGCCGTCCGGGGCCCCACACGGTGTCGAACCCGGCGGCGCGCATCCGGCCGAGGGCGCGCATGACCTCGTCCGCCGAGGCCACCTCGAAGGCGACGTGGTTGAGCGAGGTCCAGCGTCCGGGGGCGAGCACGATGCAGTGGTGCAGTTCGTTGCAGCGCAGGAAGACCATCTGGTCGTTCTCGTACCAGTCGGAGACCTGGAAGCCGAGCACCTCGGTGTAGAAGCTCTTGGACGCCGGGAGGTCGACGGAGTTGAGGACGATGTGACTGAGCCGGTCGGGGCCGTACGCGTGCGGAGCGGCACCCTCGCCGCCCTCGACACCCTGGCCGCCCCCGGCGCCCCCGGCACCCCCGGCCTCGGTGGCCTCGTCCCCGGTCTCGCCGGGCGGCCCGTCCGTGTGCTCGGTCAGCCCGCAGCTGACCTCGACGAGGCGGCCCTCCGGGTCGCGGAAGGCGACGGCGTATCCGCCGCCGGGCGCGGTGCGCGGGCCGGGGCCGTCCGTGACGGTGTGGCCCGCGGCGCGCACGCGGGCGGCCACGGCGTCCACCGCGGCCGGGTCCGCGGCGGCGAGGGCGATGCGCTCCAGGGAGTGCCCCACGCCGGGCGTGAGGGTGAGGACGTGGTGCTCGGCGCCCCGGGCCCGCAGCTGCACCGCGCCGTCGTCGGTGACGGCGACCCGGCGCAGCCCCCAGGTGCGTTCGTAGAAGTCGAGCAGTGCCGACGGGTCGGCCGCCGAGAGGTCGATGCTGCGCAGCCGTGTGATCAGGCCCATGACGTCGGTCCTTTCTGCCGGAGACGGACCGCGTTGCGCAGTGTGCCGACTCCGGGGATGTCCACTTCGACGGAGTCCCCCGGCTCCAGGAACGTGCCCCGCGCGGCGCCGACCCCGGCGGGGGTGCCCGTGACGACGAGGTCGCCCGGTTCGAGTGTGACCAGTGCGCTCGCCTGGGAGACGAGCGTGGGGATGTCGAGCACCATGTCGGCGGTGGTGCCGTCCTGCGTCCGCTCGCCGTTCACGTGCGTACGGATGCGCAGGTCCTGGGGGTCGGGGACCTGCCAGGCGGGGACCACGAGGGGGCCCACGGGGAGGGACGAGTCGGCGCCCTTGGAGGCGAGCCAGTCCCAGACGAAGGGCGCCGCCGGGGTGGTCCGGCGGTGCGGGCCGCGCAGCGAGATGTCGTTGGCGACCGTGTATCCGGCGATGTGGTCGGCGGCCCGCGCGACGGGGATGTCCCGGCCGCCGCGGCCGACGACCACGGCGAGTTCGCCCTCCCAGTCCACCCGGTCGCCCGGGTCGCCGCCGATCTCGACGGGGTCCTCGGGCCCGATGACCGTGGTGGTCGGGGGCTTGAGGAAGAAGTACGCGGTCCAGTCCTCGCCGAGTCCCGACTCCCCCATCTCGGCGAGGTGGTCGCGGAAGTTGGGGCCGGAGCAGAGGACCTTGCGCGGGTAGCGCAGCGGGCTGAGGACGGAGACGGCCGTGACGCGCTCGCCGTCGTACGGGTCGAGGCCGCGCAGGATCTCCGCGTACGTGTCCCAGCGCTCCATGACGTCCATGACGCCGGTGAGGTCGCGCAGCGCGTCCGGGACGACGAAGGTGCCGCCCGCGCGGGCCGCGTCGACCGGGGCGACGGCGACGCGTCCGCCGGGCCGGCCGGCGGTGGTGACGGTCGCCAGCCCCCACGGGGGTTCCTGTGGTGGGTGTGTCATACGTCCCGCTTCCTCCCCCGCCGACGGCCGTCCTTCGTACCGTCCTTCATGCCGTCATCTTGCCACCTACGACGGTAGGTAGCAAGATGAGGGAGCCATGTGGCCGACCATCCGGAACCCACCGACCCCTGACGAGGTTCACCATGCGCCGAATCGACCTGCACTGCTATCCCGGGACCCAGGAGTGGGTCGAGTCCCAGGGACCGTTCGCCGACGCCCTGGCCCGCTACTGGAACAAGCCCTGGACGGGGCGGCGGGAGGAGGACGTCGTCGAGGACATCCGCGCCGCGGGCCTCCAGTCCCTGCTCGTCGCCTTCGACATCGAGTCGCTGACCGGGGCGCCGCCCTGCGGGAACACCTCCGTCGCGCAGATGCGCGACCGTCACCCCGACGTCTTCCTCGGCGCCTGGGGCGCGGTCGACCCGCTCAAGGGCGGGGAGGCGCTGACGGAGGCGGTCCGGGCGGCCGAGGAGGACAAGGTCATCGGGTTCCACTTCCACCCGATCATGGGGCACTTCCGGGTCGACGCCCCCGAGCTGAAGCCCCTGTTCGAGTGCATCAGCGGCCTCGGGCTGCCCGTGATGATCGACGTCGGCTCCACCGGCATGGGCGCGGGCCTGCCGGGCGGCCTGGGCTCCCGGATCGAGGACGCGCACCCGATGGCGGTGGACCGCCTCGCCGCCGACTTCCCCGATCTCACCATCATCGCGTCCCACCCCGGCTTCCCCTGGGTCGACGAGATGACGGCCGTCGCCCTGCACAAGGGCAACGTCTTCTGGGAGCTGTCCGGCTGGGCCCCCAAGCACTTCCCGCCGGGCCTGAAGGTCGACATCCGGGCCCGCCTCCAGGACAAGATCATGTTCGGCACGGACCATCCGAGCATCCCGCTCGACCGCATCCTGCGCGAATGGGACGACCTCGGCTACAAGGAGGAGATCATGCACAAGGTCTTCCACGAGAACGCCGAACGCGTCCTCGGCCTGTGACCCCGTCCCCTCCCCGCCCCCCGCGCCCCCGGCGCCCCTCCCCCACCCGCGCGTCCTCCGCGCGCACCGCACCCTCCGCCGTACGACCTTCGGGAGCACACCGCACATGAACGGAACCGCACTGGTCACGGGCTCGGCGAGCGGCATCGGCCGGGCCGCCGCGCTGCGCCTGGCCCGCGCCGGGTACGACGTGACCATCAACTACAGCCGCTCCGGGGACCGGGCCGGACGCACCCTGGACGAGCTGCACGCCCTCGGCGGGAAGCACCGAGCCGTCCGGGCCGACGTCAGCGACGACGCGTCCGTGCGCGCGCTGGTGGCGGAGGTGACCGCCGAGACGGGCCGGCTGGACGTCCTGGTGAACAACGCGGGCACCACCAGCGAGACCCCGCCGGACGACCTCGACGGCATCGACCTCGACGCGTGGGACCGGGTCTTCGCCGTCAACGTGCGCGGCCTGGTCCAGGTGACCCGCGCCTGCGCGCCCGCCCTGCGCGAGGCGGGCGGCTCGGTCGTGAACGTGGCGAGCATCGTGGGCCTGCGCCCCGGCCCGCAGCCGCTGGCGTACGCGGCGAGCAAGGCCGCCGTGGTCAGCCTGACGAAGACGCTGTCGCGGGTGCTGGGCCCGCAGGTGCGGGTGAACGCGGTCGCGCCCGGCTGGATCTCCGGCGAGTGGATGGAGCGCACCCTCGGCGAGCACTACGAACGCCTCATGGACCGCCGGGCGCGCCAGACACCCCTGGGCCGGAACGTGACGGTGGAGGACGTGGCGGAGAGCATCTACTCGCTGGCCGCGCACCACCCGTTCGTCACGGGCGAGGTGGTCGTGATCGACGGCGGCTTCACCGCCACGACCTGAGGACGGACCATGACGACACGAGCAGCGGACGGACCGGAGCCCACGGAACCGGTCCGGGTGGAACGGCACGGCCGGACGGCGGTCGTCACCCTGGACGCGCCGGAGCGGCGCAACGTGCTGTCGGCGGCGGCCGTCGACGCGATCGGCGCGGCCTACGACGCCCTGGAGGCGGACCCGGAGATCGCCTGCGTGGTGCTGACCGGGGCCGGGTCCGCGTTCTGCGCGGGGGCGGAGCTGTCGGTGCTGGAGGCGGCGGCGGACGGCGACTTCGCGCCGGTCCGCCAGGTGTACGACGGGTTCCTGCGGGTGCTGCGCTCCCCGCTGGTGACGATCGCCGCGGTGAACGGGCCCGCGGTGGGCGCCGGGTTCAACCTGGCGCTCGCCTGCGACGTCCGGCTGGCCGCCGCGTCCGCCGTCTTCGACACCCGGTTCGCGGCGCTCGGCCTGCACCCGGGCGGCGGCCACACCTGGCTGCTGACGCGGGTGGTCGGCGGCCAGCGGGCCACGCTGGCGACGCTCTTCGGGGAGACCTGGGACGCGCACGCGGCCCGCGAGCACGGCCTGGTCGCCGCCGTCCACGCCGACGACACGCTCCTCGCGGAGGCGATCGCCCTCGGCCGCCGCCTCGACGTCCACGAACCGGCGTACGTGCGGCGCCTCACCACCGGTCTGCGGCTCGCCGCCGGGCCGGTGGGCCACGCGGAGGTGCTGGCGTACGAGGAACGCGCCCAGGCCTGGTCGCTGACGCGGCCCGCCTTCCTCGGGCGGCTGCGGGAGCTGCGGGAGCGCATCGCGCGCCGGGCCGCGCAGCGGTCCCGCTGACCCGGCGGTTCACGAACCCCCCTTCTTCTCACCGGCGCCCGCCCCGGGACGGGCGGCGCCGTCGCCCCAGGGAGGCACCATGAAGGCAGTCCGTTTCGACGCGTACGGCGGACCGGAGGTGCTCCGGTACGGCGATCATCCGCTGCCGGAGGTCGGCCGGTCCGACGTGCTGGTGCGGGTCCTCGCGTCCTGCGTCACGGGCTGGGACCTGAAGCTCCGCTCGGGGGTCTTCCCGAAGCTGCCGGGGCGCAGGACGTGGCCGCTGCCGATGCAGCCGGGCCGCAACGCCGCCGGCGTCGTGGAGGCGGTCGGCGAGGACGTGCGGGCCTTCCGGCCCGGCGACCGGGTGGCCGGACTCGTCCACCCGGCGAACCCGCACTCCCCGCTGGCGATCCGGGGCCTCGGGAACCTCTCCACGGGCGTCGACTATCCGGGGCACACCATGTTCGGCGGGAACGCGCAGTACGTGTCCCGGCCCGACACGTACTGGCTGCCGCTGCCCGACACGGTCGGCTTCCAGGACGCGGCGGCGGCCCTGTGGTCGTACGCCACCTCGCACCGGGTCCTCACCGACCGGCTCGGGGCGCGGCTCGGAGACTGCGTGCTGGTGACGGGGGCCTCCGGGGGGATGGGGACGGCGACCCTCGACCTGGCCCGGCTGATGGGCGTACGGACGGTCGCGGTCACCCGGTCGCGGGCCAAGGAGGCGTTCCTGCGGGAGCGGGGCGCGTCCGAGGTGCTGGTGCTGCCGCGGGACGACGCCCCGGCCGCCGTGCGCGCGGCCCACGACCCGCTGGGGCTCGACGGCGCCGTGGACTACACGGGGCAGCACGCGATGGTGCGGCTGGGCCTGGACTGTCTGCGGCCGGGCGGGACCATGGTCGTGCTCGCCGGGGAGGGGTCGAAGGAGCCGCTGCCGGTGACCACGCAGGACTGCATCGCGCTGGAGCTGAACCTGCGCGGGGCCCGCGCCTCCACCGTCCACGACCAGCGGACGGTGCTGCGGCTGCTCGCGGAGGGCGGCATCCGCCCCGCGATCCACGCGGTCGTCCCGCTGTCCGGGATCAGGGAGGCCCATGTCCTGCTCGCGAAGGGCGAGGTGACCGGCCGTCTGATCGTCGACCCCTGGGCCTGAACCGGGTGTGCGCGCGGCCCCGGGCACGGCAAGTGCCCGGGGCCGCGCGGTCGGCGGGAGAGTCGCCGCGGGGTGGCCTCAGCCGGCCTGGGACACCTGGCCCGGCCGCCCGTCGCCGTCCGCTCCGGGCGCCTCCGCGGACGCCGGGGTCTGGGCGGCGGGCGTCTCCCCGGTCTGCGCGGCGCGGTAGCTCTCCAGGCCCTGGAGGCCGGGGCCGTAGGCGGCGACGAGTTCGGACTCGAAGTCGTTGAAGACCTGCTGCATGTCGATGTCGTGCCGGATGTAGCCCTTGACGGCGGCGATGACGGCCTCGCTGGCGCTCTGGATGCCGGTCCAGCTCTGGCCGTCGGCGGCCAGGCCGAAGAGGGTCTCGCGCGAGTCGGTCACCAGCCCGAGGTGGCGGGCCTGGTGGGCGCGGTAGAGGACGCCGTCGGTGCTGGCGTGGCGGAAGACGCGCATGCCCGGCGTGGAGAACGGCACCCGGCCGAAGCAGAGCGCGACGACGTCGACGCCCCGGCCGGTGGCCCGCTCCACGGGTTCGCGGAGCATCCGCAGCTCACCGGGGCTGGAGGAGACGTAGACGCGCTGCTCGGAGGCGTCGATCATCGCGGAGGCCGCCGTGATGATGCGGGCCCGGTCGCGGAAGCGGTAGACCAGCTCGTGCTCGGGCGGCGGCTCCGAGGTGGTCAGGTGGACGGAGCGGCTGCGGGCCAGGGTCAGATGGTCCTCGAAGGTGGACTCCAGACCGTCCAGGACCTCCCGCGGCGGCACCGCGACGAACCGGACGGGCTCGCTGCCGAGCTGCCGGGCGGCGCCGCGCGCCACCAGCCGCCGCAGCGCCTCGTACACCTTGGGCTGCGGCACGCCGGTGGCCTTGGCGACGGCGTACCCGGTCTGGGGCTCGGGGCCGAGCAGACCGACGTAGCAGCGGGCCTCGTACGACGAGAAACCGAGGGCCAGGAGGGATTCGGTGAACTCTTCTGCCTGCTGCTGCATGCTCGCTCTCCTGTCGACAGTGTGTACCTGCAAGATACTACCGCAGTAGGTACTAACGACAGGACGGAACGCGGTCCCGCCGCGACCGGAGGCGCCGCCTCACGCCTCCCGCAACTGCTCCACGAGTGCCTTCTTGGAGACCTTCCCCACGGGCGAGAGGGGCAGGGAGCCGAACACGCGCAGCCGCTCGGGCAGCTTGTGCCTGGCCAGCTCGAACAGGGTCAGGTGGTCGACGAGGCCGGGCAGGTCGAGGTCGGAGCCGTCCCGCAGGACGACGCAGGCGCACATCCGCTCGCCGAGCACGGGGTCCTCGACGGGCACGCAGGCGACGTTCTGGACGGCCGGATGGGTGAGGATCAGGTTCTCGACCTCCTCGGCGGAGATCTTCTCGCCGCCGCGGTTGATGAGGTCCTTGGTGCGTCCGGCGACGACGTAGTTGCCGCTGGGGTGGCGCCACATCAGGTCACCGGACATGTAGAAGCCGTCCGGGGAGAAGGCGCGCGCGTTGTGCTCGGGCGCCTGGTAGTAGCCGCGCAGGGTGTACGGGCCGCGGGCCCACAGTTCGCCGGTCTCGCCGTCGGGGACGTCGTCGCCGTTCTCGTCGACGAGGCGGACCTCGTCGTCGGGGCAGACGGGGCGTCCGACCGTCTCCAGCCGGACCTCGTCGGGGTCGTCGAGGCGGACGAACATCAGCAGCCCCTCGGCCATGCCGAAGTTCTCCTGGACGGTGGCCGAGGCGAAGACCCGTTCGGCGCGCAGCCGGGTCTCGGGCTGGAGGCGCTGGCCGCCGCTCTGGATGACGCGGACCGTGCCGAGGCCGGCCTTCTCGGCGCCGGGGTCGTTGATGAGCTTGATCAGCAGCGCGGGCACGACGTGCAGGTGGGTGACGGCGTCGCGCGCAATGCGGGTGAACACGGAGTCGGCGCGGGTGGAGGCGCTGAGGGCGACGGTGGCGCCGCGGAAGAGGAAGCCCTGGAGGCCGGGACAGGCCAGCGGGAGGTTATGGGAGACGGGCAGGATGTCGAGGAGGACGTCGCCCTCGCGCACGTCGCACACGGACACGGCCAGTTCGGAGTTGAACGCGTAGTCGTTGTGGCTGCGCGGGATCAGCTTGGGGATGCCGGTGGTGCCGCCGGAGAGCTGGAGGACGGCCGGGTCCTCGGGGTCGATCGAGGCCCGTGCGCGGGCCAGGTCCCCGGCCGTGCTGCGCGGTTCCCGCCGGTGCAGCTCGCGCAGGCCGACCGCGCCGGGCGGCGCCTCCTCGTCGGGCCGGGTGTCGACGACGTGCAGCCGCAGATCGGGGTGGAGGTCGCCGACCCGGCGGTAGACGGAGGTGAAGTCGACGTCCTTGGCCCGGTGCGGCGAGGCCAGCGCGACCGCGCCGGAGAGCCGGGCGAACTGCTCGACCTCGCGGTAGCGGTGGGACGGCAGGGCCATGATCGGGATGGCGCCGAGGTGCTGGAGGGCGAGGAAGAAGGAGACGAAGCGGGCGGTGTTGGGGAGCTGGACGATCACCCGGTCGCGGGGGCGCAGTCCCAGGTCCAGCAGGACCCGCGCGACCCGCTCGGAGCGCTCCGCCAGCTCCGCGTAGGTGACGCTCTCCTCGTCGTCGACGAGCGCGGTGCGGTCCGGCCAGCGCGCGAAGGCCTCCTCGTAGTGCGAGATCAGCGGCCTGTCCCGCCAGTAGCCGCGCGCCCGGTAGCGCTCGGCGTACGCGGGCGGGAAGCCGACGACTCCGTCCAGTTTCATCGCACACACCTTTCGGTTCCGCGCGTCCGGCCCTGACCGAACGGGCGGTAGTACCTACTTACGTAGTACACACGGAGCCTAGAGGGGGCCCGGTACAGCGTCAAGCAGCATGCCGCACCTCACTGCACCTGTCCCCGAGTCCCGAGTGACCGCAGAGTGCTTGACTGTCCGAATCGCGGCCCCCTATGGTCCGGATAGATACCTACCTCAGTAGGTACCCTCGGAGTCCGTCAGGGCGCGAGGGCGAGCCGCAACGGCGCGGAGGCGATCATGAAAAGACGACTGGCGGGACTGGTGCTCGCCGCGATGCTCACGGCCTCGTGTGCCGGCGGAGGCGGGACCGGCGCGAAGCCGAAGGCGGACGAGCCGGTGCCGCTCACCGTGGGCACCCTCGCGATCTCCGCGACCGCCCCGCTCGAACTGGCCAGGCGGGAGGGCTACTTCGCGGACGAGGGACTCAAGGTCTCCCTCAAGTACATCGAGTCCCCGGCCGCGGTGCCCTCGGTGATGAGCGGCGCCATGCAGTTCGCCTGGCTGAGCGCGCCCGCCGTCCTCGTGGCCCGGGACAACGGGGTGCCCGTCGTGTCCGTCGCCGACGGGGTGACCATCGCCCCGCGCGGGGCGACCGCCGTCGACCTCGACACGTACCAGATCAACCTGCTGACGAAGACGGGCGGCCCGATCCGCAGCCCGAAGGACCTGGAGGGGCGGAAGATCGGGGTGAACGCGTTCTTCCAGCTCCCCGACCTCTCCGTCCGCAACGCGCTGCGCGAGTCGGGCGTCGACGTCTCCAAGATCGAGTTCATCGAGGTGCCGATGCCGCAGATGGGCGCCGCCCTCGACGCCGGGCGCATCGACGCGGCGAACGCCTCGGAGCCGTTCGTCACCCTCATGACCTCCTCCAAGAAGGCCCAGGTGCTCCTCTCGGCGGGTGTCGGGCAGGAGATCGGCACCCCGCAGAGCGTGCTGGTCACCTCGGAGAAGTACCTCAAGGGCAACCCGGAGGTCGTGAAGGCGTTCCAGCGCGCCGTCGGCAAGGCGGCCCGGTACGCGGCCGACCACCCCGACGAGGTGCGCGCGATCGTGCCGACGTACACGACGATGCCCGCGGAGGCCGCCGCGAAGATCCGGCTGGGCTCCTACGGCGGGGAGTCGGACCGGGCGGGCTGGGAGAAGTGGGCCGACATCCTGAAGAAGGAGGACGTGCTCAAGAAGGAACCCGACGTCGGCAAGGCGTTCGTGGAACCCACCGGCTGACGGCGCGGCACCGAGGCGCCCGCGCGGCTCAGTCGTCGGCGTAGAGCGCGGTGAGCAGGGCGATCACGTCCGGGGCGGCCGGGTGCGGGTCGGCGCGCCACCACAGCAGGCGCACCGCGACCGGCTCGGCGTCCCGCACCGGGCGGTAGACGACGCCCGGCCTCGGGTACTGGTGCGCGGTCGACTCGGCCGTCACACCGACGCCGCGCCCGCCCGCGATGGCGGTGAGCCAGTCGTCGACGTCGAGGGTCTCCTCGGTGACCGGCCGGGACTCCACCGGCCACAGGTCGGCGGTGGTCGTGCCGGTACGGCGGTCCACCAGCAGGGTGCGTGCCGCGAGGTCGGCGAGCCGGACCGCGCGGCGGCGGGCCAGCGGGTCGTCGGCCGCCAGCGCGCACACCCGGCGCTCCTCGCCGACCACCGCCGTGCCGAACCGCCGGTCCGCCGGGGCGCGCCGCACGACCGCGAGGTCGCAGGCGCCCTCCGCGAGACCGGCGGTCGGCGCGTTGACCCGCACCAGCCGCAGGTCCGCGCCGGGATGCGTCGCGGCCCAGCGGCGGTGGAAGGCGGCGGTGTGCCGTCCCAGCGCCGACCAGGCGTAGCCGAGCCGCAGCCCGTCGGACCCGGCGGTCGCCGTACGGACCAGCCCGTCGACCTCGGCGAGGGTGCGCCGGGCCCGCTCCAGCACCCGCAGCCCCGCCGGGGTGGGTGCCACCTCCCGCGATGTGCGCCGCAACAGCCTTACGCCCAGGGCCTGTTCGAAGGCGGCGAGGGAGCGGGAGACGGCGGCCTGGGAGACGCCGAGGGTGAGCGCGGCGTCGGTGAAGGTGCCCTCGTCGACGATGGCGACCAGCGCGCGCAGGTGCCGCAGTTCGACGCGGGACACCTTCTCGGCGTGCCCCGCCGGGGACGCGGTCCGCTCGGGGTGCTCGGTCCGCGCGGGCTGGCTGGGCGTCGCTTCCTGGTCCATGACTCCAGCGTATGGAGGCGGGCGCCATCCATGACGGTGGCGTATGGATGGGCCGGTCCGCGCATTTTGCGCGAGGTGGGGCCGGACCCAGGATCGGCGCATGTCATCAGCTCGCGCGGGCCACGGGTCCGACGTCGCCGCGGTCCCGGACCCGGCCGCCCCGGACGCCGTTCCCGTGGTCCCCGGCGCCTCCGGGGCCGGTTCCCGGCGGCTCGCCGGGGTGCTCGTGATGACCGGGAGCGGGCTGTCCAACCAGGTCGGCGCCGCGGTCGGCTCGCTGGCCTTCCCGGTGATCGGCCCGGTGGGGGTGGTGGCGGTACGGCAGTACGTCGCCGCGGCCGTCCTGCTGGCCGTGGGGCGCCCCCGGCTGCGCGGCTTCACCTGGGGGCAGTGGTGGCCGGTGCTGCTGCTCGCCGTGGTCTTCGGCACCATGAACCTGTCCCTCTACACGGCCGTCGACCGGATCGGCCTCGGGCTGGCGGTGACCCTGGAGTTCCTCGGCCCGCTCACCGTGGCGCTGGCCGCCACCCGGACCCGGCTGGACGCCTGCTGCGCGCTGGTCGCGGCGGCGGGCGTCGTCACCCTGCTGCGCCCGCGCCCGTCCGGCGACCATGTCGGCTTGGCCCTGGGGCTGCTGGCCGCCGCCTGCTGGGCCTCGTACATCCTGCTCAACCGGACCGTCGGGCGGCGCGTGCCCGGCGCGCAGGGCGCCGCCGCGGCGGCCGGGGTCTCCGCCCTGCTGTTCCTGCCCGTCGGGATCGTGGTGGCGGTGCACCGTCCGCCGACCCCGGCGGCCGTCGGCTGCGCCGTGGCCGCCGGGGTGCTCTCCTCGGCCGTGCCCTACCTCGCGGATCTGCTGACGCTGCGTCAGGTCACGCCGCAGGCCTTCGGGTTGTTCATGAGCGTCAATCCGGTGCTGGCCGCGCTGGTCGGACTCGTCGGGCTCGGCCAGGAACTGGGGGGAGCGGAGTGGGCGGCGATCGGCGCCGTGGTCGCGGCGAACGGGCTGAGCGTGCTCGCCCGGCGGCGGGGCTGAGCAACCCCCTTGTGCCGGAGCGGAGTTCAGGCCGGGGCCGGGGCGGGGTCCTGCGTGGGTTTCCGGGCGGGGTCCTGCGTGGGTTTCCGGGCGGGGTCGTGGGTGGGTTCCTGGGCCGGGGTCTCGTCCTCCGGGCGGGCGAACTGGGTGCGGTACAGCTCCGCGTACCGTCCCCCGGCCGCCAGCAGCCCTTCGTGCGTGCCGCGTTCGACGATCCGTCCGGCCTCCACGACGAGGATCAGATCGGCGGCCCGCACGGTGGACAGCCGGTGCGCGATGACGACCGCCGTACGGTCCTGAAGCGCCTCGGTGAGGGCCTCCTGGACGGCTGCCTCCGAGGTGTTGTCGAGGTGGGCGGTGGCCTCGTCGAGGATGACGACGCGCTGGCGGGCCAGGAGCAGCCGGGCGATGGTCATGCGCTGGCGTTCGCCGCCGGAGAGCCGGTAGCCGCGTTCGCCGACCACGGTGTCGAGGCCGTCGGGCAGCGAGCGGACCAGGTCGTCGAGGCGGGCGCGGCGCAGGGCGTCCCAGAGGTCGTCCTCGGTGGCGGCGGGGCGGGCGAGGAGCAGGTTGGCGCGGACCGACTCGTGGAAGAGGTGGCCGTCCTGGGTGACCATGCCGACGGTCGCCCGCAGGGAGTCGGCGCTCAGGTCGCGGACGTCGACCCCGCCGACGCGGACGGCGCCCCCGTCGACGTCGTAGAGGCGCGGCAGGAGCTGGGCGACGGTGGACTTCCCGGCGCCGGAGGAGCCGACGAGGGCGACGGTGCGGCCGGGTTCGGCGCGGAAGGAGACGCCGTGCAGGACCTCGGCGCCGCCGCGGGTGTCGAGGGCGGCGACCTCCTCCAGGGAGGCGAGGGAGACGCGGTCGGCGGCGGGGTAGCCGAAGCGGACGCCGTCGAACTCCACGGAGACGGGGCCGTCGGGGACCTCGCGGGCGCCGGGCTTCTCGGCGACGAGCGGGGTGAGGTCGAGGACCTCGAAGACCCGCTCGAAGCTGACCAGGGCGCTCATCACCTCCACGCGCGCTCCGGCGAGCGCGGTCAGCGGCGCGTAGAGGCGGGTGAGGAGGAGGGCGAGGGCGACGACGGCGCCGGGGTCCAGGGTGCCGTCGAGGGCGAGGCTGCCGCCGAGGCCGTAGACCAGGGCGAGGGCGAGGGCGGAGACGAGGGTGAGGGAGGTGATGAACACCGACTGGGCGGTGGCGGTGCGCACGCCGATGTCCCGGACGCGGGCGGCGCGGGCGGCGAACTCGGCCGACTCCTCGGCGGGCCGGCCGAAGAGCTTGACCAGGGTGGCGCCGGGGGCGGAGAACCGCTCGGTCATCCGGGTGCTCATGGCGGCGTCGAGGGTCGCCGCCTCGTGCTGCATGGCGGCCATCCGGCGGCCGAGGCGGCGGGCGGGCACCACGAACACCGGGAGGAGGGCGAGGGAGAGCAGGGTGACCTGCCAGGACAGGGTGAGCATGACGGCGAGGGTGAGGACCAGCGTGACGATGTTGCTGACCACGCCGGAGAGGGTGTTGCTGAAGGCGCGCTGGGCGCCGATGACGTTGTTGTTGAGGCGGGAGACGAGCGCGCCGGTGCGGGTGCGGGTGAAGAACGCGACCGGCATCCGCTGCACGTGGTCGAAGACGGCGGTCCGCAGGTCGAGGATGAGTCCTTCCCCCAGCGAGGCGGACAGGCGGCGGCCCAGGATGCCGAGGGCCGCCTCCACGACGGCGATGGCGGCGATCAGCAGGGCGAGGCGGACCACGGTGCCGCTGTCGCCGTGCGACACGATCGCGTCGACGACCCGCCCGGCCAGCACCGGTGTGGCGACGGCGAGCAGCGCGGTGGCCGCGCCGAGGACGACGTAGAGGACGATCCGGCGGCGGTGGGGGCGGGCGAAGACGGCGATACGGCGGAGGGTGGCGCGGTCGAAGGGACGCCTGCGCCGTCGTCGGCGCCGGGGTTTTCCGTCCTGGGGGTCCTCGTCTCGGGGATCGTCGTCGCGGGGGTCGTCGTGCCGGGCGTTGAGGACGCTGTAGAGCTGCGTCCAGGCGGTGGTCTCCATGCTCATACCGGCGACCGTAGAACCTCAAGTTTTGTTGAGGTCAAGAGGAGAAGGGTACGGGCGGGGCGCTCCGGTCGGGGCGTGCGTGCCGAAGGGGGAGGGTGGGGGCGGGACATGGCGATGTGCGCTGCTTCCCTGCCTGCGTCCACGCTGCGGTCATCCCGTGTTGACGTGGCGGGGAGAACGTCTCCGAATGTGACAGCGGTCCCCCTCGCCGGGCCCACCCGGCCCTCGCGCCCCCGGCCCCCGCGCTCCCCGCTCCGGGCGGGGTGTCTCCGGCGGCTGCCGGTGCGCCGCGCCCTGTGTCTGCTGCCGCTGGTGCTCGTCGCGGTGGTCGCGGTGCGCAACCGGCGGGTGCTGCTGGACGGTGTGGCCCAGCTGGGCTCCGCCGACTGGCGGTGGCTGGTGGCGGCGGCCGGGGCGACCTGTCTGACGTGGGTCGCGGCGGCCGTCACCCGGCAGGGCGCGGTGACCCAGCGGCTGCCCCGACTGCGGCTGCTGGCCACCCAGTTCGCGGCGGGCGCGGCCAACCACCTGCTGCCGACGGGGCTCGGCGCGAGCGCGGTCAACCTGCGGTTCATGACGGTGTGCGGCGTCCCCGCGGCCCGCTCCTCGGCGGCCCTCGCCCTCTACCTCCTGGCGGAGGCCGTGGCGCGGGTCGCCCTCCTGGCCGCGCTGCTCCTGGCGTTCCCCGGCGCCCTCCGCCTGGGCACGCTGCTGCCCGAGGGCGCGGCGGGCCCGCTGGCCGCACTGGTCGGTGGTGCGGTGGCGCTGGCGGCCGGGGCGGTCGTCGCCGTACGGCGGTGGCGTACGGCGGTGACGTCGTTCCTGCGAACGGCGTACGGGGAGGCCCGGTCGGTGCACGCCCGCCCGGCGCGCGCCCTGGCCCTCTGGGGCGGCTCCCTGGCCTTTCCCGTGCTCCAGGCGGCCGGACTGGCGGCGGTGGGCAGGGCGCTGGGGCTGCCGGTGCCGCCGGTCCACATGATGCTGGCCTACCTCGCGGCCACCGTCGCGGTCGCCCTGGTCCCCACTCCGGGCGGCATCGGCTCGGTCGAGGCGGCCCTCGTCGTCGCCCTGGTCGCGACGGGCGCCCCGGCCGCCCTCGCGACGGCGGTCGTCCTGGCGTACCGGGTGATCACGGTGTGGGCGCCGATGGTGCCGGGGGCGGTGACGCTGGGGGTGCTGGTGCGGAGGAAGGTGATCTGAGCGGCGGCCGGGCCGCCCGACCGGTGACGGGCCGCGCGGCGGGCCGGCCGTCTACTCAGGAGCCCTGGATCTGCTCGGCGAGTCCGACGATGACGCCGTCCGGGCCGCGGAGGTAGCAGAGCAGGTAGCTGTCCTCGAACCGGGCGATCTCGCCCACGAGTTCGCCGCCGTGCGGGCGGAGGCGGGCGACGGTGTCCTCGATGTCGTCGACGGCGAACATGACGCGGTGCGTGCCGAGGATGTTGTGCGGCTTGTCCCTGGGCCCGTCCGCGATCGCCTCGGGGCTGCGGTACCGCGCCAGCTCCAGGCGGCTGTGCCCGTCGGGGGTCCGCAGCATGGCGATGTCGCAGTGGGTGCCGCTCAGCCCCGTGCACTGATCGGCGAACCCGCCCCGCACCTCTCCCCTGCCCTCCAGCTCCATCCCCAGCTCCACGAAGAACGCGACGGCCGCGTCCAGGTCCCCCACGACGATGCCGACGTTGTCCATCCGCTGAACGGCCATGCCGCACTCTCCTCATTCACGTCATTCACGTCATTCACGGCTTCCGACGCGGCCGGGACGACCGCCGCCACCCCTGGGACGGAGCGGGTGCCCCGTTCTCGACATCCGCGGCCCCACGGACCCCGAGCACCTGGATCGTGCCTCAGGGGGGACCGTCCCGCACGCACCGACGTGCCGCTCCTCAGTGCGCGGCGGGGCCGAGCGACGCGATCCAGGACGTGAGGTCGGCGGCCACGACCTCGAAGCCCGCCGGGTCCAGATCGCCGAGCCCGGAGGAGAAGACGGCCGAGTCCGGGTCACCGCCGCGTACGAGGAAGCCGCGTCCGCCGCTGTCGTCGCCGACGAGGAGGAACCCCGGCGCGTACAGGCCGACTTCGTAGGTGGCGTTCCGTTCGGCGACGTCCCCGGCCGCGTACACCACGATCCCGGACGCGGTGAGCAGGCCGTCCCGCTCGTTCCACGCGGTCCCCGTCACACCGCACCCTTCTCCTGGTTCTCCGGCCGCCCGCAGGCGGCCGTCCCGGCGGATCTCGGCCTGTTCGGGCCCGCCGTGAGCAGACCCAGCAAACCACCGCAACCGTCCTCGCGCGCAACCCCGTTCGGCCTCCGTCAGGGCGGCGCGTGGTGCGAACTGGTGTTCCGGATGCGGGAGGATGGCGGGCGCGGTCGTGTGGTGGTGCACGGGCGTGTCCGTTCTTCTACACGAGCAGGTGACTACGTGACGACGACACTGCACGGCGGTCCGTCCGCCCCCTCCCTCCGCGGGGGTGGCCGGTGACCCGTGGGCTGACTCTGGACGACTTCGTCCTGGCCGGGATCGCGGTGGCGGCCGGGCTGCTGGTGGCGTTCCTGTCGCGGACGGTGCTGCGGTGGCTGGCCAAGCACGCCAAGCGGACCAAGTGGAGCGGCGACGACGTCGTGGTGGACGCGCTGCGCACGGTCGTGCCGTGGGCGGCGATCGCGGCGGGCGGTGCGGCGGGCGCCGCGGTGCTGCCGCTGACGCGGGCCGTGCAGCACACCGTCAACCAGAGCCTGACCGTGCTGCTGATCTTCGCGGTGACCGTGTCGGCGGCGCGGGTGATCGCCGGGCTGGTGCAGACCGTCACGCACGCCCGCTCGGGCGTCGCCGGGTCCGCGACGATCTTCGTCAACATCACCCGCGTCCTGGTCCTGGCGCTCGGTTTCCTCGTCGCCCTCCAGAGCATCGGGGTCTCCATAGCGCCGATGCTGACCGCGCTCGGTGTCGGCGGTCTGGCCGTCGCGCTCGCCCTCCAGGACACTCTCGCCAACCTCTTCGCGGGCATCCACATCCTGGCCTCCAAGACCGTCCAGCGCGGCGACTACATCCGGCTGAGCAGCGGCGAGGAGGGCTACGTCGAGGACATCAACTGGCGTCAGACGACGGTCCGCGCACTCTCCAACAACCTGGTCGTCATCCCCAACGGGCAGCTCGCCAAGACGAACATGACCAACTTCATGCGTCCCGAGCAGATGCTGACGATCCTCGTCCAGGCCGGCGTGGCCTACGACAGCGATCTGGAGCAGGTGGAACGGGTGACGACGGAGGTGGTCACCGAGGTGATGACGGAGATCACCGGCGCGGTCCCGGACCACGAACCGGCCGTGCGGTTCCACACGTTCGGTGACTCGCGGATCGGGTTCACGGTGATCCTGGGCGTGGGCGAGTTCAGCGACCAGTACCGGATCAAGCACGAGTTCATCAAGCGCCTGCACCGCCGCTACCGCGACGAGGGCATCCGCATCCCGGCGCCCACCC
Source organism: Streptomyces sp. NPDC091281 (assembly GCF_044757425.1). Classification (NCBI taxonomy): domain Bacteria; kingdom Bacillati; phylum Actinomycetota; class Actinomycetes; order Kitasatosporales; family Streptomycetaceae; genus Streptomyces; species Streptomyces sp. NPDC091281. The sequence continues at coordinate 118,583 of NZ_JBIVUY010000005.1, forward strand.
GCACGGTCGCGCTCCAGCAGGGCGCGGTGGTGATCCCGCAGCAGCGCACCGGCGACGGGATCGTGCAGGGCGGTCCGCCGAACGCCCTGCACGAGTAGCCACCGGAGACCGTCGCGGGGCGGGGCATCCGGCGCCCCGCCCCGCAACGGCGTTACAGCGTGGCCGAGTTGTCGTGCGGGCGGGCCGCTGTGTCCCGGCGCGGTCGGGCGGGGGCGGTGACGACGGGGGTGACGGTCCAGTCCGGGTGACCGGGCATCCGCGGGGTCGTCGTGCCGTACAGCCAGTCCCGGAGGAATCCGGTCACGTGCCGTCCGCCGACGTGCGCGGCCAGCTCGACGTAGTCCTCGGTCGAGGCGTGGCCGTCGCGGTGCCGGGCGAGGAACAGCCGCTCGACGGCGTGGAAGCGGTCCTCGCCGATCAGGTTGCGCAGCGCGTACAGGACGAGGACGCCGCCCAGGTAGCGCTGGCTGTCGAAGAGGTTCGCGGCGTTCGGCGCGGCCACCGGGCCGGACGTCCGCCGCCACTGGTCGCCGCGCGCGTACGTGTCCTTCATGCGCGCCTCCAGCGTGGTGAGGCCCAGGGAGTCGGCCCAGCCGCGCTCGTAGCGGTACAGCAGCCCGTAGAAGTCGGCGTGGCCCTCGTTGAGCCAGAGGTCGGACCAGGTGGCGGGACTGACGCTGTTGCCGAAGTAGGCGTGGACCAGCTCGTGCATCATGTGCGAGCCGATCTTCGACTCCTCCTGGAGGAGGAAGTTCGGCTTGTAGAGCGTGAGGGTCTGCGTCTCCAGGCCGGTGAAGTCGAAGGCGTCCGGGGCGTCGTTGTTGCAGGGCAGCAGCCCGTACGTCTCCAACGGGTAGGCGCCCAGGTGCTGTTCGGCCCAGGCGACGATGCCCGGGGTGAGCGCGAGCGCCGGTTCCAGGGCCTCGGCGCGGGCGGTGGGCACGATGTCGCGCAGCGGCAGCCCGTGCGGGCCGCGCCGCTCCTTGACGACGTAGTCGCCCACCGTGATCTGGACGATCTCGGTGGCGATCGGGTGGTGGGAGCGGTAGACGAACGCCGTGCGGTCGCCGGGGAGTTGCTCGGTGCGGACCAGGCGTCCGCTGGCCACGCCGCGCAGTCCGGCCGGGACGGTGACGCGGAAGGTGAAGTCCGCCTTGTCGGAGGGGTGGTCGTTGCAGGGGAAGACGGTGTGCGCGGAGTCGGGCTGCGGGCAGATCGCGAAGCCGTCCGGGGTGGGCACCCAGGCCGTGTGCGGGAGGGCGCGGCGCGGGTCGGCGGTGTAGGCGACGCGCACGGTGGTACGGGTTCCGGCGCGCAGCGGGCGGGCCGGGGTGACGCGCAGCTTCTCCTCCGCCTGCTCGTACGTGGCGGGGCGTCCGGCGACCTCGACGGAGCGTATGTCCAGGCCGAGGGCGTCGAGGGAGAGGCGGGTCAGGGCGCCGGTGGTGCGGATCTCCAACTCGGCGGTGGCGTCGACGAGGCGGGTGCCGGCGTCGTAGGCCAGGTCGAGGTGGTAGGCGGAGACCCGGTAGCCGTCGTTGCCGAGGGCCGGGTAGACGGGGTCGCCCAGGGTCTCGGGGCCGGGGACGGGGTCCTTGCCGGGCCCGTTCCCGGGGCCGGTGCGGCGGTCGGTGCCGGTGGCGGCCGGTCCCCCGGGGGCCGCGTGGGCGGTCGGGGTGACGGCGAGGGCCGCCGTGCCCAGCAGGAGGGCGGCCGGTGCCGTCACTCGGGTGCGATGTCTCATGGTGGTGAGTCCGCTTTCGCCAGGCGGCCGGATGGTCGGTCCGGCCGTCGTGGAAGGTGGTCGTGGATCGTGCCGGTCGATCCCGGTCGCGGAGCCTCGGTGCCGCGTGCCCGCCGGTCGTGGTTGCCCCCGGCCGGTCCCGCGCGGACGTCGATCGTCGTTCCGCGCCGGTCGTGGTCGTGCGCCGGGCGCGGGTCCCCGTCGATCGTGAGCCCCCGTCGATCATTGATCTTCGTACGATCTACCTGGATGACGAGCGGGGAGGCCGGTTCGGTTGCCCGCGGAGGCCCATGGGTTCGCCTCCGGTACCGGCTGCGGGCCGCGGCCGGATCGTTGCCGGGACGCCCGGCCGCTGTCGAGCCCGGCACGGGCACGAGATATCTTGATGTCGAGCAATGTTGCAGACGTGGAGCGGAGCACCCGGTGACTGACTCGACCATCATCTATACGCACACTGACGAGGCCCCGGCCCTCGCGACGTATTCCTTCCTGCCGGTGGTCCAGGCGTACGCCGCGCAGGCCGGTGTCTCCGTGGAGACGCGGGACATCTCGCTGGCCGGGCGCATCATCGCCGTGTTCCCGGAGTACCTCACCGAGGACCAGCGCATCCCGGACGCCCTGGCCGAGCTGGGCGACCTGGCGAAGACGCCCGAAGCCAACATCATCAAGCTGCCGAACATCTCGGCGTCGATCCCGCAGCTCAAGGCCGCCGTCGCCGAGCTTCAGGCGCAGGGCTACGCGCTGCCGGACTACCCGGACGACCCGAAGACCGACGAGGAGCGGGACGTCCAGGCCCGCTACGACAAGGTCAAGGGCTCCGCCGTCAACCCGGTCCTGCGCGAGGGCAACTCCGACCGGCGCGCCCCCGCCTCGGTCAAGAACTACGCCAAGACCCACCCGCACCGCATGGGCGCCTGGACCTCCGGGTCGAAGACGAACGTCGCGACGATGGGCGAGAACGACTTCCGCTCCACCGAGAAGTCCACGACGGTCCCCGCGGACGACACGCTCCGTATCGAGCTGGTCGCCGAGGACGGCACCACCACCGTGCTGCGCGAGTCCGTACCGGTCCTCGCGGGCGAGGTCGTCGACGCGTCGGTGCTGCACGTGGCCGCGCTGCGCGAGTTCCTCACCGCGCAGATCGCCCGCGCCAAGGCCGACGACGTGCTCTTCTCGGTCCACCTCAAGGCCACGATGATGAAGGTCTCCGACCCGATCGTCTTCGGCCACGTGGTCCGCGCCTTCTTCCCGAAGACCTTCGACCGCTACGGCGCCGCCCTGGCCGCCGCCGGTCTCTCCCCCAACGACGGTCTGGGCGGCATCCACAAGGGCCTGGAGTCGCTGCCCGAGGGCGCCGAGATCAAGGCGTCCTTCGACGCGGAGCTGGCCGAGGGCCCGGCGCTGGCGATGGTCGACTCCGACAAGGGCATCACCAACCTGCACGTGCCGTCCGACGTGATCGTCGACGCCTCGATGCCCGCCATGATCCGCACCTCCGGCCACATGTGGGGCCCCGACGGCCAGGAGGCCGACACCCTCGCGGTGCTCCCGGACTCCTCGTACGCCGGTGTCTACCAGGCCGTCATCGACGACTGCCGCGCGCACGGCGCCTACGACCCGGCGACCATGGGCTCGGTCCCCAACGTGGGCCTGATGGCGCAGAAGGCCGAGGAGTACGGCTCCCACGACAAGACCTTCGAGGTGAAGGCCGCCGGTACGGTCCGCCTGGTGAACACCGCGGGCGAGACCGTCCTGGAGCAGGCCGTCGCCGAGGGCGACATCTTCCGCGCCTGCCAGACCAAGGACGCCCCGATCCGCGACTGGGTCAAGCTGGCCGTGACCCGTGCCCGCGCCACCGGCGACCCGGCCGTCTTCTGGCTGGACGCCACCCGCGCCCACGACGCGCAGCTCATCGCGAAGGTCGAGGAGTACCTGGGCGAGCACGACACCGAGGGCCTGGACATCCGCGTCCTCGCCCCGGTCCAGGCCACCGAGCTGTCGGTGGAGCGCATCCGCCGCGGCGAGAACACCATCTCGGTCACCGGCAACGTGCTGCGCGACTACCTCACCGACCTCTTCCCGATCCTGGAGCTGGGCACCAGCGCCAAGATGCTGTCGGTGGTCCCGCTGATGGCGGGCGGCGGCCTCTTCGAGACCGGCGCGGGCGGCTCCGCGCCCAAGCACGTGCAGCAGCTGGTCAAGGAGAACTACCTGCGCTGGGACTCCCTCGGCGAGTTCTTCGCCCTGGTGCCGTCCCTGGAGCAGTACGCCGAGGCCACCGGCAACCCGCGCGCCAAGGTCCTCGCCGACACCCTCGACCGCGCGACGGCGACCTTCCTCAACGAGGACAAGTCCCCGACCCGCCGCGTCGGCGGCATCGACAACCGCGGCAGCCACTTCTTCCTGTCGCTGTACTGGGCGCAGGAGCTGGCCCGCCAGACCGACGACGTCGACCTGGCGAAGGCGTTCACCGGGTTCGCCGAGGCGCTGGCGGCCGACGCGGAGAAGATCGTCGGCGAGCTGAACGCCGTGCAGGGGCAGCCCGCCGACATCGGCGGCTACTACCAGCCCGACCCGGCGAAGGCGGCGGCGGTCATGCGTCCGTCGGCCACCTGGAACGAGGCGCTGGCCTCGCTGAGCTGACGTCCCGCACCTCCCGGACCCCGCGACGGGGTCCCCGTCCCGCCCCCGGCCGGCGTTCCGCCCCGGCCGGGGGCGCGGTCGTGTCCGGACCGCCGGACGCCATGGCTCCCCTTCCTCTGGAGGGGTGATTGCCGTGGTTTGTGACGTCCTCGTGTCACGTCCCGAAGAAGCCTGTCGTGGCCCCGGCCGCCCGTGCTTACCTCGACGCAGGTTCCCGCCTCACCCGCACGAGGAGCACCATGCCGAGCCAGCCCATCGACTCCGTCACCGCCGGTCACACCCCGGACGAGCAGCCCGCCGCGCCCGACACGTCGGCCTGGTCGTTCGAGACCCGGCAGATCCACGCCGGGGCCGTACCCGACCCGACCACGGGGGCGCGGGCCACGCCGATCTACCAGACGTCGTCGTTCGTGTTCCGCGACACGCAGCACGCGGCCGACCTGTTCTCGCTGGCCGAGCCCGGCAACATCTACACCCGTATCCACAACCCCACCCAGGACGTGTTCGAGCAGCGGATCGCCGCGCTGGAAGGCGGGGTGGCGGCCGTCGCGCTGGCCTCGGGGCAGGCCGCCGAGACCCTGGCGATCCTGACCCTGGCGGGCTCCGGCGACCACATCGTCTCCAGCACCTCGCTGTACGGGGGCACCTACAACCTCTTCCGGCACACCCTGCCGCGCCTCGGCATCGAGGTGTCCTTCGTGGACGACCCGGACGACGCCGAGGCCTGGCGGGCGGCGGTCCGGCCGAACACGAAGGCGCTGTTCGCGGAGACCCTGGGCAACCCGCGCGGCAACGCCCTCGACGTCCGGGCGGTCGCCGACGTGGCGCACGCGGCGGGCGTCCCGCTGATCGTCGACAACACGGTGCCGACGCCCTACCTGCTGCGGCCGATCGAGCACGGCGCGGACATCGTCGTGCACTCGGCGACCAAGTTCCTCGGCGGGCACGGCACGACCATCGCGGGCGTGGTCGTCGACGGCGGCACCTTCGACTTCGGCGCCCACCCGGAGCGCTTCCCCGACTTCACCGAGCCCGACCCCAGCTACCACGGCCTCCAGTACTGGCCCGCCCTGGGCCCCGGCGCCTTCGCGATCAAGCTGCGGGTGCAGCTGCTGCGCGACCTCGGCCCGGCGCTCTCCCCGCACTCGGCGTTCCTGCTGCTCCAGGGCGTGGAGACGCTGAGCCTGCGGCTGGAGCGGCACTCCGCCAACGCGCTGGCGCTCGCCCAGTGGCTGGAGCAGCGCGACGAGGTCGCCGCCGTCCACTATCCGGGACTGCCGTCCAGCCGCTGGTACCAGGCGGCGCAGACGTACCTGCCGAACGGGGCGGGCGCGGTCGTCTCCTTCGAGCTGCGGGACGGCGTCGAGGCGGGCAAGCGGTTCGTGGACGCGGTCGAGCTGTTCAGCCACCTCGCCAACATCGGTGACGTCCGCAGCCTGATCATCCACCCGGCCTCGACGACGCACAGCCAGCTGGACGAGGCCCAGTTGGCGGCGACCGGCACCTCGCCGGGGCTGGTGCGGCTGTCGGTGGGCATCGAGAACCTCGCCGATCTGAAGGCCGACCTGGAGGCGGGCTTCCGCGCGGCGAAGGGCGCGGGGTCCTGAACGCCGTACCCGAAGAGGGGGTTCCGCTCCCGCCGGCCACCGGGGCCTGGCGGGAGGGGGACTCGGCCGGGCGGCGGCAGTGGTACGTCGCGAAGGAGCCGCCCGTGCTGGAGGCGGGCGGTGAACTGCCGGGCGCGCGGCTGGCGTTCGAGACGTGGGGGCGGCTCGCCCCGGACGGCTCGAACGCGGTGCTGGTGCTGCACGCGCTGACCGGGGACAGCCACGCCGCGGGTCCGGCCGGGCCCGGTCATCCCACGCCCGGCTGGTGGGACGCGCTGGTCGGGCCGGGGCGGGCCCTGGACACCGGCCGCTGGTTCGTCGTCGCGCCGAACGTGCTGGGCGGCTGCCAGGGCAGTACGGGCCCGGCCTCACCGCGGCCCGACGGGCGCCGGAGCTGGGGCGGGGCGTTCCCGTTCCTCACCCAGCGCGACCAGGTGGCCGTCGAGGCGGGCCTCGCGGACGCGCTCGGCGTCGACCGGTGGGCGCTGGTGGTCGGCGGGTCGATGGGCGGGATGCGGGCGGTGGAGTGGGCGGTGTCGTACCCGGAGCGGGTCGGCGCGCTGCTGCTGCTCGCGACGGCGGCGGCGGCGAGCGCGGAGCAGATCGCCTGGGCGGCCGTGCAGACCGGGGCGATCCGCGCCGACCCGCACTGGCACGGCGGGGACTACCACCACACCGGGCGCGGCCCGCACGCCGGCCTCGGCCTCGCCCGCCGTCTGGCCCACGTCACCTACCGCAGCGAGCCCGAACTCCGGGTCCGCTTCGGCCGTGCCCCGCAGGACACCGAGGACCCCTTCGGCGGCGGCCGCTACCAGGTCGAGTCCTACCTCGACCACCACGCGGCCAAGCTGGTACGGCGGTTCGACGCGGGCAGCTACGTCGTCCTGACCGAGGCGATGAACGCCCACGACGTCGGCCGCGACCGCGGCGGCCCGCGCGCCGCCCTCCGCCGGGTCACCGCCCCGACGCTGGTCGCGGGCGTCGACTCCGACCGCCTCTACCCCCTGTCCCAACAGGCGGAACTGGCCGCCCACATCCCGGCCGCGGACCACCTCCGGGTGGTGGAATCCCCTCACGGCCACGACGGCTTCCTCATCGAGACGGAACAAGTGGGTTCACTGGTCGCGGAGTTGGTGGGTCGGGTACGGGCTGGTGGGGGCGGCGGGAGCGGCGTGAGTGGGGGCGCGTGACCGGGGCACGGCACGCGGGCACAGGGGGCCGACCCCGCGCCGCCGTCGGTGGCGTGTGGCACCGTGAGGTGGCCGATGTGTGCCGTGACCCCAGGGAGCAGCCGTATGACCCCCGCCGAGCCGTCCTTCGTCCTCCTGCCCGGGGCGGTGCGGTCGCCGGTGGTGCTGCATGTGCCGCACGCGGCGCGGGAGATCCCTCGGGAGGCGCGGGAGGGGATCGTGCTGGACGACGAGGCGCTGGCGCGGGAGGTGGATCACCTGACCGACGCGCACACCGACCGGATCGCCGCGGAGGCGGCCGGGCGGGCGGAGGTGGCGCCCTGGCGGTTCGTCAACCGGGTGTCGCGGCTGGTGGTCGACCCGGAGCGGTTCCCGGACGGGCGTGAGGAGATGCTGAAGGCGGGCATGGGCGCCGTCTACACGCGGACCACGCGCCAGCAGGCGCTGCGGGCCCCCGACACCGACCCCGAGCCGCTGCTCGCCCGCTACTTCCGGCCGTACGCGCGGGCGATGGGCGAGGCCGTCGCGGAGCGGCTGGCGGCGACGGGGCGCGCGGTGGTCCTGGACGTGCACTCCTACCCCACCGAGCGGTTGCCGTACGAGCTGCACGGCGGCGGCCCGCGCCCGCCGGTCTGCCTGGGCACGGACGCCTTCCACACCCCGCCCGCGCTGGTCGCCGCCGCGCGGAAGGCGTTCGCGGGGATCGGGGAGACCGGCCTCGACAGCCCGTTCGCCGGGACGTACGTCCCGCTGGAGTACTACGGGACCGACCCCCGGGTCTCCGCCCTGATGATCGAGATCCGGCGGGACACCTACATGAGCGAGCCGGGCGGCCCGGCCGGGCCGGGGCTGACCCGGCTCGCGGCGGCGCTCGCGGACCTCGTGGACGCCGTCACCGGGTGACCGGGCTCCACCCGGCGACGGGGCTCAGGCCCGCATCCACTCCGTGACGACCGTCTCGCCGCCGGTGCGCAGCCGCAGCGCGAACGGCCCCGACGGCGGGGCCTCGCCGCTGAACCGGCCCAGGTCGTCGGCGGTGAGGGAGGCACGGGCGCGCGGCCCGTCGAGGACCTCGATCGACGCGGGCTGCGGCGGCAGCAGCTGGCCGATCAGCCCGGCGGAGGTCACCTCGACGTCGACGGTGAGCCCCCCGGAGTGGAAGGTGAGCATGCGCGGCGGGTCGGCCGCGCCCCGTACGGGGATGGCGTCCACCAGCGAGTCGAAGGTCAGCTCGGCGATCCGGGCGTCCAGGTCGTGCAGCGCGTACGCCTCCAGGGCGAGACGGCGCAGCCCGGACGGGACCGGGTCGAGGATCGCGGCGGCCTGCCGCAGCTCCTCCTCCAGACTCCCGTGGTCGAACTCCACGTCGAGGTCGAGGTCGTCGGCGTCCTCGTGGGCGTCGTCGGCGTTGTTCTCGGTGCGGCTCACTGTGCTCCCCGTGCGTCGAGTCGGGCCCGCAGCCGCCGCAGGCATCGCTGGCGCATCGGTCCGATGCTGCCGACGGCGATGCCCAGGGCGGCCGAGACCTCCTGGTAACTGGGCGGCGGCGAGGAGATCAGCACCCGCAGCAACTGCCGGCAGCGCTCACCGAGCGCCTCGAACTCCTGCCAGAGGTGGCGGACGCGCTCGCTCTGCTCGGCCGCCTCCTCCGCGTCCAGCACCGCCTGTTCCGGCGTACGGTCCTCGCTGACCCGGTCGAGCAGCTGGGGATCGTCCGTCGGGGTGAGACGGCGCAGACTCCTGATCACTTTCAGGCATTCGTTGCGCGTGGTGCTCGCCAGCCAGGAACCCGCCTTGTCCGGTTCACGGATGCGCCCGAGGTGCTGGGCGAACCGGAACCAGGCGGTCTGGTAGACCTCGTGGCCGTCGGCCTCGGACAGCCGGTGCGCGCGCACCACCGACCAGACCAGCGGGCTGAGCCCCTCCACGAGCGCCTTCCAGGCCGCCGTGTCACCGTCGACGGCGGACTGGACGAGCGCGCCGACTTCACTACGGTCCACGGTCCCACCCCTCGAGTACGGCATGTCATCGTACGCCGTGAGGGAACGGGGCCCGGACCTCATGCCGGCCTCACGCGGGGCCGCCCGGCGCGGTGACGGGCACCGGCCGCCAGGTCGGCGGCAGCAGCGCGGGCACGTGCCCGCCGCGCACCTCGGCGAACTCCTCGGCGCCCTCCAGCAGTTGGCGGGCGGCGGCGCGCGGGTCGGTCTCGCCGGTCAGTGTCATGTGGGCGGCGACCAGCCCGGCGACCAGGGGCGTCGCGAAGGAGGTGCCGCTCCAGGAGGCCAACCCCTCGAACATCACCTGGTCGGGCTTGCCGGTGGCGGTCGCGCCGGGCTCGCTCAACACCCCGCTGTGGCGCGGCGACTGGCAGGTGCAGGCGTAGGTGAAGCCGTAGCGGCACTCGTCGTAGGTGGAGTGCTGGTAGACGTACGGGACGGGGCTGCCGAAGCCGGTGAGGGCGCTGGTGAGGCGCTCGCCGGGGGCGAAGACCCGTACCCAGGGGCCGTGGTTGCTGAAGCAGGCGCCGAACTCGCCGTCACCGCGCAGCGCGCCGACCGAGAGCACGGCGTCGGCGTAGTCGGGCAGGGTGGCGTAGGCGGCGGGCCAGAACGGTGTGGCGCTGGCGTTGTTGCCCGCGGCGGCGACCAACAGGGTCCGCTGTGCGCGTAGTTCGTCCATGAAGGCGGCGACGCCGAGCAGGCCGTCGATCCGGCCGTTGGAGGTGCCGGCGGAGAGACTCAGGATGTCGGGCCAGCCGCCCTGTTCCACGGAGTCGAAGAGGCGGTCGCCGAAGTCGTACTCCAGGATGGCGCCCGCGTCGTTCAGGGTGTTGCGGACGGTGACGTCGGTGTTGGGGGCGACGGCGGCGACCAGTCCGGCGATGAACGTGCCGTGTCCGACGTACTGCTGGAGGACGCCCTCGTCGTCGGTCTCGACGAGCTGGGTGTCGCCGTCGGTGTGGGCGAGCAGCGGGTAGGAGCGGAAGTCGTGGGTGAGGCCGTTGTCGACGACGAGGACACCGACGGCGTCGGCGCCGTGGGCGATGTCGGCGGCGGCCGGGTTGGGGAGGTCGTGCGGGGAGACGGGGACGGGTTCGTCGCCGGGGCAGGCGTTGACCGCGATGGACACCACGTGGTTGCGGCTGACCAGGCGGCGGCCCGCGCGGCCCTCGGCGCCGCGCAGCGCGCGCAGCGCCCCGGCGACGGCCCGGTCGGTGCCGGGGGCGCCCTGGCCGGGGTCGGCGACCTGGATGCGGGTGATCCCGGACCGGTTGGTCTCGGGGCCCGCGCGGCGCACGTGGTCGGGGGTGAGGTCGGGGGCGGCGGTGAAGTGGCTGCGGACGGCGTCCTCCACGACCTGGGCCTCCTCGCCGTCGCGGGCGAGGACCACACCCTTCTCGTAGATGAACTCGGCGGAGTCGTCCGGGCCCATCGCGAGGGGGACCCCGGGCAGCGCGCGCTGGATGTGGTCGAACTGCTCGTGGAATCTCCGTGGTGCCATGGCGTGTTCCTCCCCTGAACCCGATGGTCGTCAGTCAGAGCCGTGAGGCGTCCTCCTGATACAGGTGGTGCGACGACCAGGACGGGGGGTGCGGTTGCGCCCGCCCGGAGCGCGCCGCCGGACACGCGCCCACCCGCGTACGCCCTCCGTGTGTCCCCGGCCCGCGCGACGGGGGCCGGGAGGCGGTCAGGGGGATGGTGCGGGAGGTGCCTCCGGGGCTCGGCGGGCGGTCCGCGGGGGCCGCTGGACAGGACATTCCGTCGATATGACGTGATGTGCCTCCGGCCCTGTGTGCGCTCCCGGCGGGAGCACTACCATCCATGGGGTGACAGCGGGAAACGACACGGTTCTCGAACTGCTGCCGATGGTGTTCGCCGCTCCCAACGACGCCCTGGCGCGGGCGGAGGGAGTCCTTCGCACCGATCCGCCGCCGTTGCACGCCTCCGTGGCCCACCAGGTGATCGGCATCTGGCAGCGGGACTGGGGCGACATGCGTCTGGCCCTGGACCATCTGCGGCGCGCCCGTGATCTCGCGGCCCGCGCGGACTCCGCCGAGCGGGAGGCGGACGTGCTGGCCACGCTCGGGGTGGCGCTGGTGCACGCGGGCCGCACCCGCCAGGGCCTGGCCGCGTTCGAGCGGGGCGTCGGCCGGGGCAGCGGCCACACCCGCGCCCGGGTGCTGTTCCGGCGGGCGTACGCCTGGTGGGTGCTGGGGCATCACCGGGAGGCGCTGGAGGACGTACGGCGGGCCGTGCCGGTGCTGCGGCAGGCGGACGACGTGATCTGGACGGCGCGGGCGCTGACGCTGCGCGCGACCGTGCACCTGGCGCTGGGGGCGGTGGACCGGGCGGACGCCGACTTCACGGCCGCCGAGGCGCTGTGGGACACCACCGGCCAGGAGCACGACAAGGCGGACGCGGTGGAGAGCCGGGGGCTGGCCGCGTTCCGGTCGGGGGACGTCCCGGCGTCGCTGCGGCTGCTCGACGAGGCCGAGGAACGCTACGCCAAGCTCGGCACGCCCACGTTCATGCTGGACATCCGGCGCTGCGAGGTGCTGATGGCGGCCGGTCTGGCCCCGGAGGCGCTGGCCCTGGCGGACGGGGCGATCGCCGTGCTGGACGGGCTGGGCGGCCAGTCGACCCGTAAGGCGGAACTCCTGCTGGCGGCGGCGAAGGCCGCGCGGCTGGCCGGTGACCCCGCGACGGCGACGGCGCGCGCGGCGGTCGCGGTGCGGCTCTTCGCCGGGCAGCGGCGCACCTGGTGGGAGGCGCACGCCCGGCTGGTGCTGATCGAGAGCCGGGTGGCCGCCGGCCGGGGTTCGGGGCGGCTGGTGGCGGAGGCGGTCCGGGTCGCGGAGCGCCTGTCGTCGTTCGGGGCGCCGGCGGCGCCGGAGGCCTGGCTGCTGGCGGGGCGGATCGCGCTGGGCCTGGACTGGACCGAGGACGCCGAGCGGTATCTCGCGGTGGCGGCCCGCAGCCGCCGCAGCGGGACACCGCTGGCCCGGCTGACGGGCTGGGCGGCGCAGGCGTTGTGGGCGCGGGCCACGGGGTCGGAGCGGGGGGTGCTGGAGGCCTGCCGGCGCGGGCTCGACGTCCTCGACGACCACCGCACCACCCTCGGGGCGTCGGAGCTGCGGGCCCGCGCCACCGCGCAGGGCGCCGAACTCGCCGCGCTGGCGCAGGAGGTGAGCCTGGAGCGGGGCGGGCCGCGCCGGTTGCTGGTGTGGAGCGAGCGGTGGCGGGCGACGGTGCTGTCGGCGCCGCCGACCCGGCCGCCCGCCGACCCGGCGCTGCTGAGCGGGCTCACGGCGTACCGGGAGATCGCCGCCCGCGCGGAGGAGGCCCGGCGGGACGGGCGGCCGGTGCCGACGCTGGAGCGGGAGGAGCGGCGGCTGGAGCGGAGCATCCGTTCGCGGACCCTGCACATCCGGGGCGAGTCCCCCGGCGACGGGGACCGGTTCGACGTGGGGCGGCTGCTGGAACGGCTCGGGGAGACACGGCTGGTCGAACTCGCGGTGCTGGACGGGCGGGTGCAGGTGCTGCTGTGCGGGGGCGGGCGGGTGCGGCGCTTCGTCGGCGGGCCGGTCGCGGAGGCCGAACGGGAGGCCGAGCACGTGCAGTTCGGGCTGCGGCGGCTGGCGCATCCGGGCGCGGAGCGGATGGTGCCGGTGGTGGAGGCGGCGGGCCGCACCCTGGAGCGGCTGCTGCTGGGCGGGGCCGCCGCCCACCTGGGCGCCGGGCCCGTGGTCGTGGTGCCGCCCGCCCGGCTGCACCAGGTGCCGTGGGCGTTGCTGCCGTCGCTGCGGGACCGGGTGCTCAGCGTGTCGCCGTCGGCGGGCAGTTGGCTGCGGGCCCGGGAGACGGAGCCGCCGCCGGGCGGGCGGCATGTCCTGGTGCGCGGGCCGGGGCTGGCGACCGGGGGCGCGGAGGTGCCGGAGGTGGCCGGGCGGTACGGCAGGCCGACGGTGCTGGAGCACGCCGACGCGCGGGCACCGCGGGTGCTGGCCGAACTGGACGGGGCGGCGCTGGCGCACATCGCGGCGCACGGCACGTTCCGGGCGGACAGCCCGATGTTCTCCTCGCTGCGGATGGCGGACGGCCCGCTGATCGTCCACGACTTCGAGCGGCTCGCCCGCAGCCCCTACCGGATCATCCTGTCCTCCTGCGACACGGCCCGCCTCGCCTCGGTCGGCGCCGACGAACTCCTCGGTCTGGTCACGGCGTTGCTGCCGCTGGGCACCGCCGGGGTGGTGGCGAGCAGCGCGCCCGTCAACGACGAGGCGGTCGTCGCGCTGATGCTGGCCCTCCACAAGGGCGTCAGCGCGGGCCTCTCCCTGGCGGAGGCCCTGCGCGACGCCCGCGCGGCCCTGCCGGGCGACGCCCTGCACCAGGCGACGGGCTGGGCGTTCACGGCGTTCGGCGCCGCCTGAGCCCGGCCGCGCGCACCGCCCTCCGGGCCGGACCGGGCGGCCGTCTCACGCGGTCCGGGTGTCCGGGCGAGCCATCGGCTGGGGCAGGTCCATCGGCTGGGGCAGGTCCGCCGGTCGGGGCAGCTCCACCGGCCGGGGCACGTCCCGCGGGCGCGGCCGGGGCAGGGCGACCAGCGGCGGGAGGGCGGTGCGGTCTGCGGCCCCGAGGCGGGTGTAGGCGCCGTAGAGGTGGTTGCCGACGGTGCGGACGGAGAGGGTGAGGCGTTCGGCGATCTGCCGGTTGCTGAGTCCGGCGGCGGCGAGAGTGACGATCTGCCGCTGGCGGGCGGTGAGTTCACCGAGGACCAGGCCCGCGAGGGCCGGGGTGCGGGCGCCCTGGCAGCGCCGGGCCAGGGTGACGGCCCGGGTCCGGGCGGTGCGGGCCGGGCCGGGCGCCCGGTGGACCCCGGCGGCCTGCGCGGACGCCTCGGCGGCGAACAACAGGAAGCCGCGCGCCTCCAGTTCGGCGGCGACCGCGTCCAGGGCGGGCCCGTCCGCGCGGGCCAGCGCGTCGGCGTGCCGGGCGAACACCCCGCCGGGCGGGAGGAGTCCGGCGGCGCGCTCGGGTGCGCCGAGGCGCACGGCGTCGTAGGCGGTGGCGGCGTCGAGGTCCGCGAGCGCGGTGTCGAGGTCGCCGTGGGCGGCGGCGGACCAGAGGGTGGCGGGGCACGCGGCGGCGGTGGGACGCGGCCGTGCGCCGTCGGGGGCGGCGGGCGAGGTCCGTGCGGCGGGGGTGGGGGTGCCGCCCGACTGGGCGGTGGCGGAGGCCAGTTCGGATCGGCAGGCCGGGTCGGCCGGGCTCGTGGCGAGGCCTTCGCGGGCCCAGGCGGCGGCCTCGTGGAGTGCGCCGCGCAGCCGGGACCAGCGGGCGCGGGCGGCGGCGTAGGCGGCGGGGACCGGTTCGCCCTCGGTGACCAGCCACTCCCCCACCGGGGCGCGCAGCGTGCGGACGTCGGCGCGGGCGATGCCGTCCGCGACGGCCGCCGCCTCCGTGTCCAGGGCGGGCCCGTACGGCGGCCGGTGCGCGGTGAGGCGGCGGGCCCGCAGGCGTCCGGCGGCGGCGCGCAGCAGCGGGCCGTGCAGCGGGTGGGCCAGACGGACGGTGCCGTCGTCCTCCACGTGGACCAGTCCCTCGGCCTCCAGGTCCTCCAGGACGCGCAGCGCACGGCCGTCGGCCGGCAGTGCCCGCGGACGGGGCTCGGCGAAGGCGAGCCGGTCGAGGGCGTCGCGCTCGTCGGGGCGGGGGCGGTCGAGGACGGCGGCGGCCCGCTCCCGCAGCGCCGGGGTCACGGGAAGCGGGCCGCGCCACGCCCAGGTGACGCCGTCCCGCGCGCCGCGCTCCGGCACGGCGCCTCGGGCCGGTGTATCCCGGCCGCGCACCGCGTCCAGCAGGTCGCGCAGCAGCCGCAGGTCGCCCGCGGCGAGGTCGTGCAGGCGGCGGGCGGTGAAGGGCTCCGCGCGCACCCCGACGGCGGCCTCCAGCAGTCGGCCGGTGTCCTCGCGGGACAGCGGCTCCAGGTCGAGGCGGGGCAGGAGTCCGCCCGTCCACAGCCGGGTGACGGCGCCGGGCGCGGGCGCGCCGTCGGCGACGAGGACGAGGAGCCGGGTGCGGCCCTGGACGGCGAGCTGGTGCACGAGGGCGGCGGAGGCGGCGTCGAGGAGGTGGGCGTCGTCCACGAGCAACAGGCGTACGGCGGACAGGAGTCGGACCGCGCGGTGCAGGGTGACGCCCTCCGGGAGGAGGTGGGCGAAGGCGCCGAAGGCGGTGCCCCGCGTCTCGGGCGTCCCGGCGACCCGGGCGGCGTCGGTGCCGCGCAGCGCCTCCGCCGCGAGCCGGGTCCGGCCGACGCCCGCCGGTCCGCCGAGCACCAGGCCGGGCCGCCCGGCGGCGAACGAGCCCCGGACCAGGTCCAGTTCCTCGTCCCGGCCGGTGAACGGCCACGGCAGCGCGTCCACCACCGTCAGGGCCGGGGCGGTGCCGGTGGCGGGCGCGGGGACCGGCGGGGCGGTCAGGGCGGCGGCCGGGGCCGGCAGCGGGGAGGCCGGGGTGGGCAGCGGGGCAGGGGCGTTCGCAGTCGTCACACCTACAGGAGTCGGCGTACTCACCCCTGATACAGGGGCACTTGAGTAGACCCCGACTCAGGTCCGGGAGCGGTGCGCCGGGGCAGGGTGGACCCCATGACCGCCCGATACTGCTCGCTCGCGCGGCAGCCGGTCCCCGCCTACGCGCCGGGGCTGGCCGCCGAGCGGCTGGGCGCGCTCCTCGGCGGTCACCGCATGTGGCTCAACGGCACGGTCCTGCACTACTGCTTCCTCGACGGCGGGACCGACGGTTCCGTCATCCCCGTACCGGGCTCCGGGGCGACCCGGTGGGTGTCGTGGGTCGGGGACAAGGAGCAGCGGGACGTGGTCCGCGACGCCTTCCGCGCGTGGGAGGACCTGGGCATCGGGGTGTCGTTCGCCGAGGTCTCCGACCGTACCGAGGCCGAGCTGCGGATCGGCTTCCAGCACGGCGACGGGTCCTGGTCGGCGGTGGGGCGGGACGCGCTGCGGGTCGGTCTGCACGAGCGGACCATGAACTTCGGCTGGGACCTGACCCCGCCGGGCGAGCGCGCGACGGCGCTGCACGGCATCGGGCACGCGCTCGGCATGCAGCACGAGCACCAGAGCCCGTACGCGGGCATCCACTGGGACGACGAGGCCGTCTACGCCGACCTGGCCGGGCCGCCCCACCACTGGAGCCGGGAGCGCACCTATCTGAACGTCCTGCGGAAGCTGGACCCGGCCGAGGCCAACGGCTCGGTGTGGGACCCGCATTCGGTGATGCAGTACCCGCTGCCCGCCGGACTGGTCCTGGAACCGGAGCAGTTCCGCGGCGGCATCCAGCCGCCGGGCGGACTGTCGCCGCTGGACAAGGAGTTCGTCCTCCGCTGGTATCCGCCGCGGGGCACGTCCCGGCCGCCCGCGCTGGTGCCGTTCCGGTCGGCGCGGCTGACACTGGCGGCGGGCGAGCAGGCCGACTTCACGGTGGAGCCGCCGGAGACCCGCGCGTACACCCTCGCCGCCTTCGGGGAGGCCGACACGGTCGTCGTGCTCTTCGAGGAGCGCGGCGGGGAACCCCGCTTCCTCGCCGGACACGACGACGGCGGCACCCCCGGCAACGCCACGATCACGGCGCGGCTCGTCAAGGGCCGCCGCTACACCGTCCGGGTCCGCCTGTACTCCGGGTGGGGCTCGGGGGAGACGGCCGTCATGTGCTGGTGATGACGGGCCGGTGCGGCGCCGTACGCACCGAACAGACCACTGTCCGGCGCCGGGGGAAGGACCGGCGGACGCAGCCTTCGGGGGAGGGATGGCGTCCGCCGGTCGCGCCCCGGGCCTTCGTCCGGGCGCGAACGGCGTGTTTCCATCGTGCGAACATGCAGGCCGGGGCCCGGACAGGACCGTCGGCCGGTGTGACCATGTCGGCATGCTTCCGGGTGAGGATCGCACGGCCCGGCGAGTGCTGACGGTCTGCCTGGCGGCCGGGGTGACCACCCTGCTCGACCAGTCGGTCCTCACCATCGCCGTGCCGGCGCTGCGTCAGTCGCTGTCCGCGGGCGCGACGGACGTCCAGTGGCTGGTCTCCGGCTACTCGCTCGCGTTCGGTCTCGCGCTGGTGCCCGGCGGCAGTCTCGGCGACGCGCGCGGCCGCAAGGGGTTCTTCCTCGCCGGGCTCACCCTCTTCGTGCTGTGCGGGCTGGTCGCCGCGACCGGGACCCGGCCGGAGACGGTGGTGGTGGCCCGGCTGCTCCAGGGCGCGGGTGCCGGGCTCGTCAACTCGCAGGTGATCGGCACGATCCAGGACGTCTTCCAGGGCCTGGACCGGGCGCGGGCGCTCGGCCTGTACGCGGTGACGGCCGGGGTGGCGTCGGCGATCGGACCCGCCCTCGGCGGCGGCCTGGTCGCGCTGGCCGGGCCCGACGCGGGCTGGCGGCTGTGTCTGCTGCTGAGCGCCCCGTGCGGCGCGCTCACCCTCTGGCTGGCCGTACGGCGGCTGCCTCCGCCCCGGCGGGTCGCGGCGGCCCGCGGCCTCGACGGCTGGGGCCTGCTCTGCGTGGCGGCGCTCACCCTGTCGCTGATGCTGCCGTTCATCAGCACCCCGGACGGCGTGGGCGAGGCGGCGCTGTGGGGCGGGGCGGTGCTGGTGTCGGCCGGCGCGCTGGTGGCCGGGCAGCGGCGGCGGGCACGGCGCGGGCGGGTCCCGCTGCTCCCCGCCGCGCTGGCCCGCTCCTGGCCGTACGCGGCGGGGACGGTGGTGGCGATGGCCCAGTTCGGGGCGTCGCTGGCGGCGGTCCTGACGCTGACGCTGTTCCTCCAGAGCGGGCTCGGGCTGTCGGCGCTGGCGACGGCCGCGGTGACGGTGCCGTCGGCGGCGGCGATGGGGCTCGCCTCGGCGGTGGCGTGGCGGGTGGTGCGCCGGATCGGCGCCCGTACGGTCGCGCTGGGGCTGGCCGTGGGGGCGGTGGCCCTCCTGGCGGGCTCGGTGGCCGCGGTGACACTCCCCCGCGGGGTGCTGCCGTACGCGCTGGCGTCGGTCCAGGTGGCGGTGGGCGCCGCGGCGGGCCTGGCGGTCGCCCCGAACCAGGCCCGTGTCCTCCAGCACGCGCCCGCCGAGTCCGCCGGGGTGGCGGGCGCCGTCCTGCAGATGGCGCAGCGCGTCGCGGCGGCGGTCTGCCTCAGCGCGATCTCGGGCGTCTACCTCCGCATGTCCCCCACCCGCCCCGAGACGGCCTACGCCACCACGTCCGCCCTCTGCGCCACCCTCCTCCTCCTGGCCCTCCCCCTGACGAGAACCCCCCGCCCCCCGGAGGAACACGAGGAACCGCGCCCGACGGCCCGCCCGACCCGCACCGCGGATCCCCACCCCACGCACCCCACCTGAGGGGCGCGGGGGGTCTGCGCACGGCGCGGGGGCCGGCCCGCGCGCAGAAGCCCCGCGCCACGGGACGGTCGCCTCACGTCGCGGGAAGGTGCCCCCGCCGCCGCCACTCCGCGGCGAGCGCCCCATACGACCGCACCCGCTCCCCGTGGTCATGGGTGATCGTCGTGATGAGCAACTCGTCGGCCCCGGTGGCCTCCTGGAGCTGTTCGAGCCGGTCGGCGACCTGCCCCGCCGTGCCGACGAAGCGGGTGTCGAGCCGGTCCTGGACGAGTTCCTGGTCCGCGGCGGACCAGGGGTACGCGCGCGCCTCGTCCAGCGTCGGGTACGCGATCGCGCCCTCGGCGGTACGGATGGACCGCACCCAGGGCGCGTACCCCTCGGACAGCTCGCGGGCCCGTGTCTCGTCCTCGGCGACGACGACGTCGGCGGAGACGGTGACGTAGGGCGCGTCGAGGGCGTCGGAGGGCTTGAAGTGGGCCCGGTAGGCGTCGACGGCCTCCAGGACGGTGGCCGGGCTGACGTGGTAGTTGGCGGCGAACCGCAGGCCGCGCGCGCCCGCCACCTCGGCGCTGCGCCCGCCGGTGCTGCCGAGTATCCAGACGTCGACCCGCGCGCCCTCGCCGGGGACGACGTGGGCCTCGACGCCCTCGGGCGAGCGGTAGGTGCCGGCCAGCAGGGCGAGGAGGTCGTCGATCTGCCGGGCGTAGTCCTGGGACTCGGCGCCGGGCTGGAGGAGCAGGCCGCGCTGGAGGGCGACGCGCGGGGAGCCGAGGAGCCGTTCGAAGGAGAAGCGGGGCGGGATGAGCAGGCCGTTGGGGGCGCGGCCGTCGACGACGGGGGTGGCCGGGACGGGCACGGCGGACGGTGCGCCCTGCGGGGGGCGGCCGTCGGAGCGGCCGAGGCCGAGGTCGAGGCGGCCGGGGTGGAGGGCGTCGACGAGCCCGAACTCCTCGACGACGGACAGGGCGGTGCGGTGGCCGAGCTGGACGGCGCCGGAGCCGAGGCGGATCGTGGAGGTGGCGGCGGCGGTGAGGGCGAGCAGCACCGCCGGGGAGGTGCCCGCGACACCGGGGTTGAGGTGGTGCTCGGCGAACCAGTAGCGGGTGTACCCCTGGCGTTCGGTCCGCCGGGCGAGGTCGAGGGAGTTGCGCAGGGCGTCGGCGGCGGTCGCGCCGGTGGGGACCGGGACGAGGTCGAGGACGCCGAGGGGGATGTCAGGCACGGGCGGGCTCCTCGGGGGCCGGGGGCGGGGGCAGGACCGGCGCCCAGGGGAAGGGCGGGTCCGGTATCTCCTTGCGCAGGACGGGCGCCACCTCGGCCTGGAACAGTTCCAGGGAGGCGCGGTGGCGGGTGTCGTCGAGGCCGCCCGCGTCGGCGCTGACGTGCTGGACGGTGTGGCCGAGCCGCTCGTGGTAGCGGTGGACCTTGTCCACGATCTGCTGCGGGCTGCCGATCAGGGCGGAGCTGCGCTCGACGAAGTCGTCGAGGGTCTCGAAGACGACGGGCAGCCCGGTCTGCTTCTGGAAGGCGAGGTTGGCCTCGAAGACGGGCCGGTAGGTCGCGCGGGCCTCCTGGGAGGTGCGGGCGACATACAGCCCGGCGGAGCCCGCGCCGACGGTGAGGCGGGCCGGGTCGTGGCCGTGGTGGGCCCAGCGTTCCCGGTAGTGGTCGACGAGGGCGGCGTACGGCTCGACGGGGTGGGTGACGTTGGCGGAGAACAGGGGGTCGCCGTAGCGGGCGGCGAGTTCGACGGACTCCTTGCTGGTGGCGCTGCCGTGCCAGACCCGTACGGGTCGCTGGTAGGGGCGGGGCCACACCTCGGCCTCGTGCAGGGCGGGGCGGAAGCGGGTGTCGGCGGTGACCTTGTCCTGGCGCCAGATCCGGCGGAAGACGTCGTAGCTCTCGGCGTTGCGGTCCCACTGGTCGTCGGGCGTGACGTGGAACAGGTCGCGCTGGGCGGAGCCGTTGCCCTTGCCGATGATCAGGTCGAGGCGGCCGTCGGAGAGGTGGTCGAGGGTGGCGTAGTCCTCGTGGGCGCGGACCGGGTCGAGGAGGCTGAGGGTGGTGACCGCGGTGAAGAGGCGGATGCGGCGGGTGAGGGCGGCGATGTGGCTGAGGACGACGGGCGGGGCGGAGGAGAGGAAGGGGCGTTCGTGCCGCTCGCCCACGCCGAAGCCGTCGAAGCCGAGTTCCTCCGCGAGGAGCGCGTTGCCGACGACCTCGCGGAAGCGGTCGCGGGTGGACGGCCGCACCCCGGTGACGGGGTGCGGCCGGTGCACGATCAGGGTGATCGCGAGGAACCTCACGAGGCGACCCGCGCGCGGCCCGCCTCGTCGGGGTGGGCGAGGCCGAGGTGGTCGCGGAGGGTGGTGCCCTCGTACTCGGTGCGGTAGACGCCCCGTTCCTGGAGGAGCGGCACGACCTGGTCGGCGAAGGCGTCGAGGCCGCCGGGGGTGAGGTGGGGGACGAGGATGAAGCCGTCGCTGGCGTCGGCCTGCACGTAGTCGTCGATGGTGCGGGCGATCGTCTGCGGGGAGCCGACGAAGTTCTGCCGGTTGCCGGTCTCGATGACGAGGTCGCGGATGGACCAGTTGTTGGCCTCGGCGAGGGCGCGCCACTCGCGGGCGACGGCCAGCGGGTCGCGGTACATGCGGACCTGGGCCCGGCCGCGGGCGATGTGGGACTCGCCGAGGTCGGGGTCGATCGTGGGGAGGGGGCCCTCGGGGTCGTAGCCGGAGAGGTCCCGGTTCCAGACGAACTCCAGGTGCTTGAGGGCGGTGGCGCCGCTGACCTGCTGGCGGCGGACCTCGCGGGCGAGTTCCTCGGCCTCGGCGTCGGTGTCGCCGAGGACGAAGCTCGCGGCGGGCAGGATCAGCAACTCGTCCGAGCGGCGGCCGTACTTGGCGAGGCGGGACTTGACGTCGGTGTAGAAGGCCTGGCCGGTGTCGAGGGCGGCGTACCGGCTGAAGATGGCGTCGGCGCTCGCCGCGGCGAACTCGCGGCCCTCGTCGGAGTCACCGGCCTGGAAGATCACCGGGCGGCCCTGGGGGCTGCGCGGCACGTTGAACTGCCCGTGGATGTCGAAGTGTTGCCCCTGGTGGACGAAGGCGCCCGCCTTGGCGTCGGTGAGGAAGGTGCCGGTGGCCTGGTCGGCGACGATCTCGTCGCCCCGCCAGGAGTCGAAGAGTTCGCCGGTGGTCGCGAGGAACTCCTTGGCGCGCGAGTAGCGTTCGTCCTGCGGGAGGAAGCCGCCGCGGCGGAAGTTCTCCCCGGTGAACGCGTCCCAGGAGGTGACGACGTTCCAGGCGGCCCGGCCCGCGGAGAGGTGGTCGAGGCTGGCGAACTGGCGGGCCACCTCGTAGGGCTCGTTGAACGTGGAGTTGATGGTGCCGGTGAGGCCGAGGCGGTCGGTGACGGCGGCCAGCGCGGCGAGGACCGTGAAGGTGTCGGGGCGGCCCACGACGTCCAGGTCGTAGATCTTGCCGCCCTGTTCGCGCAGGCGCAGGCCCTCGGCGAGGAACAGGAAGTCGAACTTGGCGCGTTCGGCGGTGCGCGCGAAGTGGGCGAAGGAGCTGAACTCGATGTGGCTGCCGGCCCGCGGGTCGCTCCACACGGTGGTGTTGTTGACGCCGGGGAAGTGGGCGGCGAGGTGGATCTGCTTACGGGGCTTGCTCATGGGGGTCGGTCCCTCTCCGGCTCAGGCGGCGTAGCGGTTGGCGGGGCGGGTCAGGCCGAGGTGCCCGCGCAGGGTGTCGGCCTCGTAGGCGCGGCGGAAGGCGTCACGGCGCTGGAGTTCAGGGACGAGGCCGCGGGTGATGGCGGGCAGGTCGTGTCCGGCGACGGCCGGGCGGAGCCGGAAGCCGGTGATCCCGGTGGCCTGGAACTCCTGGAGCAGGTCGGCGAGTTGGGCGGGGGTGCCGGTGAAGATCCGGGCGTCGCTGGTGAATTCCTCCCCGGCGAGGGTGTCGAGGCGGTCGCGGCGGGCGGCGGCCTCGGCCGGGTCGTCGTCGAGGAGGACGACGAGGTCGGCGAAGACGTGCAGCGGGTCGGCGGTGCGGCCCGCCGCCTCCTGCTCGGCGCGGATCTCGGCGACGATCGCACGGGCCTGGGCGGTGTCGTGCGGGGTGACGTAGCCGACGTCGGTGGCGCGGGCGACGAGGCGGTAGGGCACGGTGGCGTGGGCGAGGGCGGTGACGAGGGGCTGGCCCTGCGGCGGGCGGGGGGTGATGGAGGGGCCCTTGACGCTGAAGTGGCGGCCCTCGAAGTCGATGTAGTGCAGCTTGTCCCGGTCGACGAAGCGGCCGGTGGCGGCGTCGCGGATCTCCGCGTCGTCCTCCCAGCTGTCCCAGAGGCGGCGGACGACCTCGACGTAGTCGGTGGCCTCGTCGAAGAGGTCGCCGACCAGGGCGGGCGTCTCGGGTGCGTCGTGGGCGGCGATCCGCGGCACCGTGCGGCGGCCGAAGTGGGCGGCCTCGTTCTGCCGGCTGGTGATCTGCACGCGGAGTCCGGCGCGGCCGGTGCTGACGTAGTCGAGGGTGGCGATCGCCTTGGAGATGTGGAACGGCTCGGTGTGGGTGGCGACCACGGTCGGGACGAGGCCGATGCGGCTGCTGAGGGGGGCGACGCGGGCGGCGATCAGGACGGCGTCGAGGCGGCCGCGGACCTGGTCGGTGCGGTCGTCGGGCTCCAGGAGGTGCGAGGACTGGGGGCCGAGTCCGTCCTCGATGGTGACGAAGTCGAGGAGTCCGCGTTCGGCCTCGGCGACCTGGTCGGCCCAGTGGGCGGCCGTGAACAGCTCCCGGGGCCGGGAGACCGGCTCGCGCCAGGCGGCGGGGTGCCAGCCGGTGCCGTCGAGGGCGACGGCGAGGTGCAGCGCGGAGGAGGCGGACGGGTCGGCGGGGCGGTGTGCGGAGGAATGGGTGTTCGAGGACACGGGGGTGCCTTCCTGGAAGTCCGTACGAGAGGGCCGGCCCGGGGACGCGGGGCGGGCGCGGCGGGGGTGCGGCGGGGCACGCCGGACGCGGCGCGGTGCGCAGACCGGGGCCGGTGCGGCGGGTGCGGCGGGGTTCAGCGACAGAGGGCGGCGGCGACGCGCTGGAGGTCGATGTGGGGCCGGGAGGTGAGGTGGAGGGGCCGCGGCGGGTGCGGGAGGCGGGTGTCCCGCGCCGTCACCCCGTGGGTCGCCTCGGTCACGTCCGTCACCTCCGCCCCTGGTACGGCGGCCGACCGCCGTCGCGGCGGGGCCTGAGCCGTCTCGTCGTGACTCACAACGTGCCCACCTCGTGGGATGTTCCCGGCGAGCGGACCGCGACGATGGTGGAGCGGCGGCGCAGGACGAAGCCCAGGGACTCGTAGAGCCGGATCGCGGGGGCGTTGTCGGCGGCGGCGTGCAGGAAGGGGGTGTCGCCGCGCTCGCGGATTCCGGCCGCGACGGCACGCAGGAGGCGGGTGGCGAGGCCTTGTCCGCGGTGGGCGGGGTCGGTGCAGACGGCGCTGATCTCGGTCCAGCCGGGCAGCCGCAGCCGCTCTCCGGCGAGCGCGATCAGCCGCCCTTCGTGACGCAGCCCGAGGTAGGTGCCGAGGGCGACGGTCCGTTCGAGGAAGGGGCCGGGCCGGGTGCGGGCGACCAGGTCGAGGATCTCGGGCACGTCGGCGGTGCCGAGTGGCCGCGCCTCGGGGTCGGGCGCGTCACGGAAGGCGTCGGTGGCGACGAGCTGGACGCCCGTGCCGCCGCCGAGCAGCTCCCAGCCGTCCGGAATCCGGTCGACGGGCTTGACCCGTACGGCCGTCGCGGGGCCGACGAGGGTGCGCAGGTCGGCCCAGGCCGCCGGGTCGGCGGGGTCGTCGAGGGCGGCGAAGGCGTACACGTCGGCCGGGTAGCGGGCGGCGCGGCCGTACCGTTCGGCGAGGTGGGCGTGGGGGCCGGTCAGGGCGTTCCAGACGGCGTTGTCCAGGGGGTGGGGCGGGGCGGGACGGGTGGCGAGGGGGACTCCGCCGCCGCGGAGGTCGGTCGATGGGGCCACGGGGGCGGAGTCCCTTCTTCGTGCGTGTGCGGGTGCGCGTGCTGGTGGTGCGTGCGGATCGGTGGCGCCAGACGGCGCCTTACGTATCGTCAGGCGTTGTCGAGAGGCAGGCCGGGCGGGTTGACCTCGGACTTGGCGACCGCCTCGTTGGAGAGGTTCCAGGCGGCGAGCCACTTGGCGTACTGGCCGCCCTCGACGAGGTGGTTGATGGCCTCGGCGAGGGGCTCGGCGAGCCCGCTGTCCTTCTTGGCGGTGGCGGCGATGAGGCCCTGAAGGGTCTCGCCCGCGCCGGAGAAGGTGCCCGCGGAACGGGTGGCGGTGGCCGTGCCCGCGCTCTTGGCGACGTTGTAGGCGATGCCGGGGTTCGGGCCGAAGAAGGCGTCGATCTTGCCGCTGCTGAGGGCCAGGTAGGTGCCGTTGCGGTCCGGGTAGTACTTGACGGTGAGCTTCTTGCCCTCGCCCTCCAGCTTCTTCTTCCACTCCAGGAGGATCTTCTCCTGGTTGGTGCCGGAGCCGACGGCGACGGTGAGGCCCGCGAGCTTCTTGTAGTCGCCGTCGAAGTTCCAGGTACTGGACTTGGGCACCTCGAAACCGAGGTTGTCCTGGCGGTAGGAGGCGAACTCGTACTTCTTCTTGCGCTCCTCGGTGTCGGTGATGTTGGAGAAGCCGACGTCGACCTTGCCGCTGTCGATGCCGACGAAGAGGTTCTCCCAGGTGGAGTTCTTCACGTCGGCCTTGAGGCCGAGGACGGCGGCGACGAGGCGGCCGAAGTCGGGCTCGGCGCCGGTGAGGGTCTTCTGGTCGCTGCCGACGTAGGCGAGCGGGGCGAACCCGGCCGGAAGAGCGCCGACGCCGATGTGCAGGGTGCCGCTCTTCTTGACGGCGGCGGGCAGCTTGTCGCTGATCGACTTGACCTCGGCGACCTTGAGGGTGGTCTCCTTGGCGGCGCCGTTGGACAGGCGGCCGACGGTGACGCTGCCCTCGGTGGTCTTCTCCGTGGTGGTGGCGGCGTCGCTCTCCCCGCCGCAGGCGGCGAGCCCGGTGGCGAGGGCGGCCACCGCGGTGGCCGCGGTGAGGCCGCGTATCAGGCTGCGTCGGGTGAGGTGCGTAGACATGGTCGTCCTTCGTGCTGGGCGCGCGGGAAGTCGCCGAGGGTGCTGGTGAGGTGGGTGCGGGGGCGTGGTGGGGGGTGTGGGGGGAGGTCTCGGGGGCGCCGCGGGGTGCGCGGCGCCGGGGGCGGGGGGCAGTGCCGGAGGGCGGTGGCGGGGTGGCGCGGTCAGAGGACCTTGCTGAGGAAGTCCCGGGTGCGTTCGTGGCGCGGGTTGTCCAGCACCTCGGCGGGCGGGCCCTGTTCGACGATCCTGCCGCCGTCGATGAAGACGACCCGGTCGGCGACCTCGCGGGCGAAGCCGACCTCGTGGGTGACGATGACGAGGGTGGTGCCGCTGGTGGCCAGGTCCTTGATGACGGCCAGGACCTCACCGACGAGTTCCGGGTCGAGTGCGGAGGTGGGCTCGTCGAAGAGGATCACGCCGGGACGCAGCGCCAACGCGCGGGCGATGGCCACGCGTTGCTGCTGGCCGCCTGACAACTGCCTTGGGTAGGCGGTGGACTTGTCGGCGAGGCCGACCCGGTCGAGGAGTTCGCGAGCCAGGGCCAGTGCCTCGGGTTTGGCGAGCCTGCCGGTGGCGACGGGCGCGGCGGCGACGTTGTCCAGCACGGTGAGGTGCGGGAAGAGGTTGAAGTTCTGGAAGACGAACCCGATGCGGCTGCGCTGGGCGAGGATGGCCCGCTCGCTCAGCTCGCGCAGCCGGTCGCCGTGGCGGCGTACGCCGATCAGCTCGCCGTTGACGCTGACGTAGCCGATCTCCGGCTTCTCCAGGTGGTTGATGACCCGCAGCAGGGTGGACTTGCCGGAGCCGGACGGGCCGAGGATGACGGTGACCTCGCCGGGCCGCACGGTCAGGTCGACGCCGTCCAGCACCCGGTGGGCGCCGTACCACTTGTGCACGTCGTGGACCTCCACGGCGGCGGGCGCGACCTCGGCACCTATGAGCGCGCCGGCGGCCTTCACCTCGCCCGAACCCGTACCCGTACCCGTGTCGGTGTCGGGGTCCGTGTCGGACTGCCCGGCGGCGTCGCCGGCGTCTGCCGGGTTCCTGACGGTGCCCGCGTCGTTCACGGTGCCCGCGTTCTTGACGGTCTCGGTGCTCATACGGCGGTCTCCCTGCGGATTCGGGCACGCAGGTCGGTCAGACCGGTGCGCAGCTTCTGCAACGGCGTCGGCGGGAGGGTGCGCGAGGCGCCCCGCGCGTAGTAGCGCTCGACGTAGAACTGGACGACGGAGACGAGGCTGGTGAGGATCAGGTACCAGACGGTGACCACCAGGAGCAGCGGCACGATGTCGCCGGGGTAGGTGGAGCCCATGGTCTGGGCGGTGCCGAACAGGTCGAGCAGGGACACGTAGAAGACCAGCGAGGTGGACTTGACGAGGCCGATCAGCTGGTTGACGTAGTTCGGGGTGATCGAGCGCAGGGCCTGCGGGAAGACGATCCGGCGGAACTGGTAGCCCTTGGGCAGGCCGAGCGCGGAGGACGCCTCGTGCTGGCCCTGGTCCACGGAGAGGATGCCGCCGCGGACCACTTCGGCCGCGTAGGCCGCCTCGTTGAGGCTGAGGCCGATGACGGCGATCGCCTTGTCGGTGGCGAGCCGGGACTCGTCGAAGGTGAAGAAGGCCGGTCCGAACGGCACGCCGATGCTCAACGTCTTGTACAGGGCGCTGAAGTTGTAGAGGAAGAGCAGCACCACGATGAGCGGGATGGAGCGCAGCGCCCAGACGTAGGTCCAGCTGACCGCGCGGAGCACGGGGCTGCGGGAGAGCCGGGCGAGGGCGAGCAGGATGCCGCCGAGGAGACCCAACACGGCACTGTAGGCGGTGACTTCGAGGGTGATCAGCAGACCGTCGAGGATGACCGGCCGCAGGAACCAGTAGCCGAAGCGGTCCCACTGGTAGAACGGGTTGGAGATCAGTCCGTGGATGAACTGGGCGACGAGGACGAGGACGACGGCGGTGGCGATCCAGCGTCCCGGGCGGCGCAGCGGCTGCACGCGCTGGGCGGTGAGCCGGGGCGGCGGCGGGGTGTCGGCGGGCGGTGCCTCGGCGAGGGTGACGGCGCCTGGGGGTTCGGTCATGAGGGGCTCCGGATGGAGTCGGGCATCCCGGACCACGGCGTACGTGGGTGACCGCGGCGGCGGGGCGGCGGGGACCGCTCCGCGCCGGGCGCGTGGGCACGGCGCACGGAGGCGTACGGAGAACCGGGATGGGGCGGGCAACGGCACACCGGTGGGCCGGTGTGCGTCAGGAACGCGGAAGCGGGGCGGTGTGAGGGGTCAGCCCCGACAGCGGGCACGGCCCGGTGCGGTACACAGTGCGCTGTTCACGCGGAGGAGGTCGACGGCGCGGTCGGCGACCAGGGGCTGCGCGTACGGGCGTACGCAGCCCGCGGAGCGGCGGGGCGCCGTCCTGGGAGCTGCGTACATGTCCGTCACCGTGTTTCTTCCGGCCCCTGGGGCCCTCGCGCTTACCGAAACGTCATCCGGTCCGGTCGTCACCTGGGGCACCCCACCGCCGAGCGAGGGTTGCCGGTCAGCAAGCCAGGGCTTGTCGCTGACGCTCATGACCGTTCTGGGGCGTAAGTAAGACAGTTGGCCGGATGAATGTCAACGCCGGTCCGAGGGGTGGAACGGGTCAGGGGCGTTCGACCTGCGGTGCCGTGTCCTGGGCGGGCTCGGTGTGGGCGGCCCAGTCCAGGATCTGGACGGCGGAGCCGGCTGCCTCCAGGCCCTGACAGCGGGCGTGGTGGCGGCGGGCCACGGCGTCGAGGTCGAGGTGGGTGCCGAAGGCGGGGTGGGCGGCCAGGCGGCGGGCGTAGTCCCACAGCGCGCGGTGGCCCGCGATCCGGCGGACGGCCTCGGCGTCCAGATGGTGGCGGTGGACGGTGTCGAGCTGGACGAGCGTCACCCACAACTCGACGTCGGCCGCCGTGATCTGATGGCTGATCAGGTGAGGCTGGGCGGCGAGTCCGCGTTCGAGGACGTCGAGGGTGGCGAGCAGGGTGTCCAGGGCGACGGCCCGCTCGGGCTCCCCGGCCGCGGCGGCCCCGGCCCGCTGGGCGGCCTCCTCGATGCCCTCGGCGCACATCCGCTCGACGGCCTCGATCTCGGACTCGGCGCCGCACGGGTGGAGGACGGCCCGGCCGCCGCCGAAGCGCCGGGCCAGGTCGCGGGCGATGTCGGGGCCGTGGGTGGAGACGATGCGGCCGGACCAGTCGTCGCTGAGGACGGGGCCGACGGCGGGGCCGGTGTAGCGGTGGGCGCTGGCGTCGTAGAGGGGCCGCAGGGCCGAGTGGCCGCCGTCGGGACAGTCGGGGACGGCGGGCAGGACGGTGACCGGACAGGCGCGGTCGAGGCCGAGGAGGCTGTGGGTGACGGCGATGCGCAGCCCGTCCGGGTCGGCCGGGGAGAGGTGGAGGCGGTAGCGGCCGGGCACGGCGTAGTGGCCGCTGCGGGCGTCGCGTCCGATGCGGCCCCGGAAGGCGGGGGCGGGGCGGGCGGACGGGTGGGCGGCCAGCGGTGTGACGGACATGACTCTCCCCTGGGGGCGGTGCGCGGGCGGGCGCGCGGCGGGTGGGGCGGACGCGGGTCCGGCGGACGCGGGCGCGTCGGCGGAGCGGGTGCGGTGGGCGGGGCTCGCGTCCGCGCGCGACGCGGGGGCGGTACGCCGGGGACCTCACGGTGTCCGGGGGGACCGCCGGGGCGGTGTCGCGCGCGGGGACGACCTGTTCAGCCCCTGGGGATCGCGCTGGAGACGCGCTGGAGGTCGATGTGACGGCGGGAGGTGAGAAGGGGCGACGTCCACACGGTGCGGCTCACTCGGCCTGCGAACGGCTCACGCCCCATGATTCCCTACCTGTTCACTAGGATTCCCGATCCGAGTGTCGATCGGGCCCCGGCGGGCGTCAAGAGGGCGTCCGCCAGGTGGTCGCGCCGTCTCGGTGGGCGGGCAGCACGGAGGGGACGGGTGGTGCGGAAGGGGCGGGTGGGACGAGGGGGGCGAGGGGAACACCGCCGGAGGGGACGGGAATCTCCGGGCGGGGGACGTCGGGAGCGAGCCGTCGGAGGGGACCGGGCGTCGGGCGGGTCCTAGAACGGCAGGCGGTACACGGAGACGTGGGAGGCGGACTCGGCGGTGAAGGGGGTGCCGGTCCAGTCGGCGTGGCGGCTCTCGCGGGCGAAGCCCGCCAGGCGGGCCATGAGGTCGAGTTCGGCGGGCCAGATGTAGCGGTGGGGGCTGAGGTGGAGGGTGGCCCGTTCGTCGCGGCCGGTGCGGGCGCTCGTCCGCGCGTCGTAGCGGACGTGGTGGGAGACGACGTGCTGGCGCAGGACGTCGTAGGTGTCGAGGCCGAGGTAGCCGGGCTCGGTGTGCCAGACGGTGGCCTCGCGGCCCGGCGGGAGGCTGCGCAGTTCGGGCACCCACAGCTCGACCACGAACCGGCCGCCGGGGCCGAGGTGCCGGGCGGCGTTGCGGAAGCAGTCGATCTGCGCTTCCTGGGTGAGGAGGTTGGAGATCGAGTTGTAGACGACGTAGACGAGGCGGTACTCCCCCGGCGCCCGCGCGGTCGTCATGTCGCCGACGACGACCGGGAGCGCGGTCGCGTCCGCCTTGGTCCGCAGCTGTCCGACCATCGGCGCGGACAGCTCGATGCCGGTGACGGGGACGCCGCGCGCGGCGAGCGGGACGGCGACACGTCCGGTGCCGATCGCGAACTCCAGCGCCGGGCCGCCGTCGGCGAGTGCGGCGAGCCGGTCGACGGCCGGGTCCAGCACCTCGGGCGCGAACATGCCGGCGCCGGGGGTGTCGTAGCGGCGGGCGGTGTCCTCGTCCCAGAGGTCGTCCTGTTCCATGACCTCAACGGTCGTCAGCCGGTGGGCGGTTGTCCAGCCGTTTTCCGTGGGGTGGCCGCCGCGAAGGCGTCGGCGGCGGCGAGGTCGAAGGCGCCGTGGTCGCTGCCGAGGCCGCCCGCGACGAGGGCGGCGGCCGCGCAGCCGAGGACGGCGGCCTCACCCGGTGCGCGGCCAAGGGAGACGCCTCGGAGGTAGCCCGCGGAGAAGGCGTCGCCGCAGCCGGTGGTGTCGACGACGTCGACGGCGAAGGCGGGCACGGTCTCGGTGCCGTCGTCGCCCACCACGAGCGCGCCGTCGCCGCCCCGGGTCACGGCGACCGTGCCCGCCCCGGCGGCCCGCAGCTTCTCCACCCCGGCGAGCAGGTCGCCCTCCCCGCTGAAGCCGAGGACCTGGTCCTCGTTGGGCAGCAGGTGATCGACGTACGGCAGGGCCGCGGCCAGCTGCTCGAAGGAGCCGAGGACACCGGGGGCGAGGAGGTCCACGGAGGTGACGGTGCCGTGCTCCCGGGCGTGCGCGAGGATGCGGGCCGCGGTGTCGACGCCGATCAACTCGGGGCCGCCGAGGTGCAGATGGGTGGCGGCGGCGATCGCGTCCCAGGGCACGTCGTCGAGGCCGTAGGTGATGTTGGCGCCGAGCAGGTGCAGGGACGGGCGGTCGCCGTTGGGGCGGATCGGCAGGACGCTGGCCGAGGTGGCGGTGTCCGCGCGCCGGACGAGGAGTCCGGTGTCGACGCCGCCGCGTCCGAGGAGCTGGATCAGCAGGTCGCCGGTGGGGTCGGTGCCGACGGCGCCCGCGGTGCGGACCGTCGCGCCCAGTTTGGCGAGCGTGAGGGCGGTGCCGCCCGCCGTCCCGGCGGCGGTCATCCGCAGGTCCTCGACCAGGGTCGCGCCCTGCCCCTCGGGGATGGCGTCCACGGGGCGGACCAGGACGTCCAGGACGTGGACACCCAGGGTGACGACGCGCATGGCGGGCGTACCGGAGGGGTCGGACGTGGCGTGGGGCGTGGCCTCGGGTGTGGCGTGGGGCGCGTGCGGGGCGCTCATCGGCTCTCCTCGTGCGGGCCTCGGCCGCCCTCCTGCGGGGCGGGCGGTACGGGGTGGGTGGTGCCGTAGTCGCGGGCGAGCGCGGCCTCGATCACCGCGTGTTGCTGCGCCTCGTCGAGGACGCGGGGTGTGCCCAGGGCGAGGGCGTCGCGGTAGACGCCGCAGGCCCATTCGAGGAGCAGGGCGTGCTCGACGGCGATGCCGAGCGTCGGCGCGTGGGTCACGGCGCCGTGGTTGGCCATCAGCGCGGCGGCGCGCCCGTCGAGGGCGTCGAGCACGGACGCGGCGAGTTCCGGGGTGCCGAAGGTGGCGTAGGGCGCGACCCGGACGGAGCCGCCGAGGGCGAGCATCTGGTAGTGGACGCAGGGCAGTTCGTCGAGGACGCAGGAGGCGGCGGTGGCCAGGGGGGCGTGGGTGTGGACGACGGCGCCGGAGCCGTAGCGGCGGTACACGCCGAGGTGGAGGTCGAGTTCGGAGGTCGGCCGCAGGGTCCCGGCGATGATGTTCCCGGCGAGGTCGACGACGGTGACCTGGTCGGGGGTGAGGGTGGCCAGGACCGCTCCGGTCGCGGTGATCGCGACCCGGTCCCCGCTCCGCACGCTGACGTTGCCCGCCGTGCCGACGAGAAGCCTCTCGGCTCCCAGCCGTCGGCAGGCGTCCGCCACAGCGGCCCGGTCCGCCACCGCGTCCTGTTCCTCCGCGGTGGCCCTTTCCTGACCCGGCACGGCGGTGGAGTCGGTCATGGCGGCGACGGTAGCCCAGAGGTGAACGGTTGTCACGTTCGGGGACAGGGTCAACTCCGCTTCCCGAAGGTGCTGTTGGGAGCACCGGGGTCCGGCCTCGGAGCCGCGTCCGGGGGGGGCGGACGTGCGGTGCCCGGTCCCTCGCGGCGGGCCACGGCGGGCTGGTGCCGGCGGACGGGCCCACGGGGGCCCGGTGACGGGTGGGACGGGCGTACGACGGACCGCGGGAAGGAGGAGACGCCGGGACGACGGACAGCGGGCCCGCCTCGTCGGCGGACCCGCTGTTCACGACCACTGTCGGGACGACAGGATTTGAACCTGCGACCCCTTGACCCCCAGTCAAGTGCGCTACCAAGCTGCGCCACGTCCCGTCACGTTCCGTGCCGGTGAACCGTGGGAACGCGCAGGTGAACCTTACCGTACGCGCACGGGTGCCGTGTCCGGCGCCGGGTGCGGGGCGGGCGCTGCGGGCGCTTCGGGGCGCCGTACGGGGACCAGCAGGGCGGCGAGGGCGGCGCCCAGGCAGAGGAGCGCGAGCAGGGCGAACCCGTGGGTGTAGCCGGAGTCGTAGGGCAGGCCGGAGGGCTGGAGGCGGCCGGTGACCAGGACGGTGGTGACGGCCGCGCCGATGGAGCCGCCGATGGTGCGGATGTTGGCGTTCATGCCGGTGGCGGCGCCGGTCTGGGCGGCGGGGACGCTGCCGACGATCAGGTTCGCCATGGAGGCGAAGGCCAGGCCGATGCCGAGGCCGAAGATGCCGGAGACGACCGCGATCTGCCACTGCCGGTCGTGCCAGAGGGCCAGGAACCCGAGGGCCACGGCGCCGAGGGCGGCGCCCGTGGTGAGCAGGGCCTTGGCGCCGACGCGGGGTTCGAGACGGCCGCTGAGCACGCCGGAGGCGAACATCGCCACCAGCATGGGGAGCATGAGCAGCCCGGAGGCGGTGACGCTGGCGCCGAAGCCGTAGCCCGCACTGCTGGGCGTCTGGACGAAGCCGGGGAGGAACGACCAGATCGCGTACATGCCCGCGCCGAACAGCAGGGCGGCCAGGTTGGTGGTCCAGACGGCGGGCAGGCGCATCACCCGCAGGTCGATCAGCGGGTTGCGGGCGCGCGCCTCGGTCACCAGCCAGACCGCGAAGAGGAGCACGGCGACGGCGAACAGGCCGAGCGTGCGCGCCGAGCCCCAGCCCCAGGTGCCCGCCTGGCTGAGCGGCAGCAGCAGCGCGACGAGCCAGCCCGACAGCAGGGCCGCCCCGAGCCAGCCGACCCGGCCCTCGGCGCGCCGGGGGGACTCGGGGACGTACCGTACGGCGATCAGCGCGGCGGCCGCGACGATCACCACCGGAATCCAGAACAGCCAGCGGTAGTCGAGGACCGCGACGATGGGTCCGGCGGCGACGATGCCGACGCCGCCGCCCGCCGCGATCACCGCGGAGAGACTGCTGATACGTCCGCTGACCTGCGCCGGGGCGAACTCGTCGCGGATGATGCCGAAGGAGAGCGGGAACAGGGCGCCGCCGACGCCCTGGACGACGCGGGCGACGATCAGGACGCCGATGGTCGGGGCGAGCGCGGCCAGCAGACAGCCCGCGAGGACCGCGACCAGCACCGCCACCAGGGTCCGCTTCTTGCCGATCAGATCGCCGACGCGGCCGAGGATCGGGGTGAAGACGGACGCGGAGAGGAGGTAGGCGGTCATGACCCAGGTCGCGGTGGACTGGGAGGTGTGCAGGGCGTGTTGGACGGTCGGCAGGGCGGGCGCGATGAGCGACTGGAGCATGGAGAACACGCCCGCGCCAGTCGCGAGGACGGCGAAGGTGAGGCGGGTCGAGGAGCGGGAGCCGTTCACGGACTTCGAGTCCTTGGACGACGCCGACGGCACCGCGGGCGTGGTGGAGGCGGAGGACGAGCGGGGCATGGCGGAACCTCTCCGGATCGATCCGGACGACGGACGGGGTGAAGCGACGGAGTGGGACTACGGAGTGAGACGCACGACGGGACGGTGCGGCGACGCGACAGCGGGTCGGCGCAGCGGGACCTCGGAGCCGGGCGCCGAGGATGGTGAAACGGATGCCGGGGGCGCCGGGCGGCCGAGCGGCGGGTCGGGGCACGGCACGGCCGGAGGCGCCCCACCCTGTTAAAGTGGAGGCATACCTCCACTGTAGCGGAGGTGACCCTCCACTTCAATCGCGGCGGCTTCGGGAGGCAGCAGTGACGGACCGGACGTTCCCTGTCGGCGAGATCGTCGCGGCCCAGCGCCCGCACCGCCGGGACGCCGCCCGCAACTACGACGCCCTGCTCGCCGCGGCCCGCGAGGCCTTCACCGAGAAGGGCGCCGAGATCGCGCTGGAGGACGTCGCCCGGCGCGCCGGGGTCGGCATCGGCACGCTCTACCGGAACTTCCCGACCCGCCGCGCCCTCTTCGAGAGCGTCTACGCCGACGAGGTCAACGCCCTGTGCCTGGCGGCCGTCGAGGTGGCCGACCGGGCGCCGTGGGAGGCGCTGACCGCCTGGCTGGAGCGGTTCGCCGGGTACATGGTGACCAAGCGGGCCGTACGGGAGGCACTGGACGAACAGTCGGAGATCTTCGACGCCTGCCGCTCGTCGATGTACGCCGCCGGCGGCCCGCTCTTCGCCCGCGCCCAGGAGGCGGGCGAGGCCCGTGCGGACATGGACTTCGGTGATCTGCTGCGGCTGGTCGCGGGTGTCACCGCGACGACCTTCACGGACGACGCGCAGCGCGACCGCGTCCTGGCGATCGCCCTGGACGGGGTGCGCGCCCGGCACTGAGCCGGACCCGCCGGTCGGGCCTGGTCACGCCGGGGGCCCGAGTGCGTCACGACGTCCGCGGGGACGCGGACCGGGGGCGTCACGACCTGGTCCTTCCCGGTCACTCGGCGTCGACACACAGAATTTCCATATCGGCCACATGGAGCCGGAAAAACGCGCACCCCTTTGCGGACATGCGGTCCAAAGGAACCCATTTCCTTCGCTGGTGCGCGTTTCAACAATGTGCGTGGCACGTGAACACGACCAGCAAGAAAAGCAATTGATCCGTTTTCCTACCGCCTGGTCATTTCCCCGTGACTGACCGAATCGGTACGACGGCAAAGTCGACGATCGTTCAAACGTTGACCGGCGAGTAACAACCCCACTACCTTTCAACGCGCTTCTAACAAGCCCCCAAATCGGCCTTCCGCGGCGCCTCGACACCGACGTGTGCCCGCCGGAACGAAGTGTTCTGCTTTTTGACGTCCCGAACCCCCCACCGTGCAGTTTCCCTTGATTCGGAGAACCGGAGAATCAATGACGACCGCTGTGCGCTCCGCGGACATGATCATCGGCATCACGCCTTTCGGTGAACCCGACGCCGGGCTCGCCCTGGCCGTCGGCCGGGCCGGCGGGCTCGGCGTACTCGATCTCGGCGACGGCCGCCGAAGAGCGCGTGAGGCGCTGTCCCGGCTGCGCCGCGAGGCGCCCGGCGGATTCGCGGTCCGGATCGGTCCGCGCTGCCGCCTCTCCCCCGCCGACCTCGCGGGCACCGACGGGCCCCGCACCGTGGTGCTGGCCCCGGACACGACCTGGCCGTTCACCGGCCCCGCCAGCGGGGAGGGCGCCCCGGCGCGGCTCCTGGCCGAGGTGACCGACCTGGCGGCGGCCCGCCGGGCGGCGCGTGCCGGGGCGGACGGGCTGATCGCCCGCGGCTGCGAGAGCGGCGGCCGGACCGGCACGCTCAGCACCTTCGTCCTGCTCCAGCAGCTCCTGTCCGCGCCGGACCTGGACCTGCCCGTGTGGGCCTGCGGCGGGATCGGCCCGCGGACGGCCGCCGCGGCGGTGGCGGGCGGCGCCGCGGGCGTCGTGCTCGACGGACAGCTCGCCCTGCTGGCCGAGTCGGCGCTCCCCGAGGCGAGCGCCGCGCTGCTGCGCGCCCTCGACGGCTCGGAGACCGTCGTCCTCGCCGGGCACCGCGTCCTGCTGCGCCGCGGCCCGGACGCGCCGCGGGTGCCCGAGGACGCGGCGCCGGACGACGTGGCGGCGCTGCTCGGCGCCGAGGACCCCGGCGCCCAACTGCTGCCGGTGGGTCAGGACGGCTTCCTGGCCGCCCGGTTCGCGGACCGGTGGGGCGACGTACGGCGGACGTTACGCGCCGTGCGCGACGCGGTGGACGGCGCTCTGTCCGAAGAGGGTTCAGCCGCACGGGCGTTGGCGGACGGGTCGCCGATGAGCCGGGCGCTGGGCACCCGACTGCCCGTCGCCCAGGGGCCGATGACCCGGGTGAGCGACGGGCCCGCGTTCGCCGCGGCCGTCGCGGCCGACGGCGCGCTGCCGTTCCTCGCGCTGGCCCTCGCGGACGGCGCCCGGACGCGGGCGATGCTGGCCGGGACGCGGGAGGCGGTCGGCGACCGCCCCTGGGGCGTCGGTGTGCTCGGCTTCGCGCCGGAGGAGGTGCGCGCCGCCCAGCTGGAGGCCGTACGGGAGCTGCGGCCCACGCACGCGATCATCGCGGGCGGCCGTCCCGCGCAGGCGGAGGCGCTGGAGAAGGACGGCATCCGGACCTTCCTGCACGTGCCCTCGCCGGGGCTGCTCGGGCAGTTTCTGCGGGCCGGGGCGCGCCGCTTCGTCTTCGAGGGCGCCGAGTGCGGCGGGCACGTCGGTCCGCGCGGCAGCTTCCCCCTGTGGGAGGCACAGCTCGCCGTCCTGGAGGACTTCCTGGACGGCGGCGACGCCTCCGGTCTGGAGGTCTTCTTCGCGGGCGGGGTGCACGACGAGCGGTCGGCGGCGATGGTCGCCGCGCTCGCCGCCCCGCTCACCGCGCGGGGCGCCGCCGTCGGCGTCCTGATGGGCACCGCCTACCTGTTCACCGAGGAGGCGGTGACGCACGGCGCGATCCAGCCGCTGTTCCAGCGGCAGGTGCTGGCCGCCGACCGCACCACCCTGCTGGAGTCGGCTCCCGGGCACGCCACGCGCTGTGTGCCGAGCCCGTTCGCCGCCGGGTACCGGGAGGAGGAGGCCCGGCTGCGCGCGGCGGGCGTGCCGGACCGGCGGATCTGGGAGGAGCTGGAGCGGCTCAACGTCGGCCGGCTGCGTCTGGCCAGCAAGGGGCGGACGCGGGACGCGGACGGCACGCTCACCGCCGTCGACGAGCAACGGCAGCTCGCGGAGGGGATGTTCATGGCCGGGGAGGTGGCCGTGCTGCGTTCCGCGACCACCACGGTCACCGCGCTGCACACCTCCGTCACGACGGGCGCCGCCGCGTTCCTCGCCGCCCGCGCGGCCGACCTCGCCGAGGGCACGCCCGTACGGCCGGAGGCGCCCGCCCCGCTGGACGTGGCCGTCGTCGGGATGGCCTGCATGTTCCCCGGCGCCCCGGACCTGGCGGCGTTCTGGGCGAACGTCGTCGGCGGGGTCGACGCGGTCGGGGAGGTCCCGGCCGACCGCTGGGACCCGGCCGTCCACCACGGCACCTCCACCACGTCCAAGTGGGGCGGCTTCCTGCCGCGGATCCCCTTCGACCCGCTGCGCTACGGCATCCCCCCGGCGTCGCTCGGCTCGGTCGAGCCGGTGCAGCTGCTGTCGCTGGAGGCGGCCCGCCGGGCGCTGGAGGACGCCGGATACGGCGACGGGGGGCGGGAGTTCGACCGGTCGCGCACCTCGGTGGTGTTCGGCGCGGAGGCGGGCAGCGACCTCTCGAACGCGGCGACCCTGCGCTCGGTCCTGCCGTCGTACTACGGCACCGTCCCGGCGGGGCTGGAGGACCAGCTGCCGCAGCTCACCGAGGACTCGTTCCCCGGCATGCTCGCCAACGTCATCTCGGGCCGGATCGCCAACCGGCTGGACCTCGGCGGCGCCAACTTCACCGTGGACGCGGCCTGCGCGTCCTCGCTGGCCGCCGTCGACGTCGCCTGCAAGGAACTCGTGGGCGGCACGAGTGACGTGGTGCTGTGCGGCGGCGCCGACCTGCACAACGGCATCAACGACTACGTGCTGTTCTCGTCGGTGCACGCCCTCTCCCCCACCGGCCGCTCCCGCGCCTTCGACGGCTCCGCCGACGGCATCGCCCTCGGGGAGGGGGTGGCGTGCGTCGTCCTCAAGCGCCTCGCGGACGCCGAGCGCGACGGCGACCGGGTCTACGGCGTGATCAAGGGCCTCGGTTCGTCCAGCGACGGCCGTTCCCTGGGGCTCACGGCGCCCCGTCCGGCGGGCCAGCGGGCCGCGCTGGAGCGGGCCTACCGCAACGCGGGCGTCTCCCCGGCCGACGTCGGTCTCGTCGAGGCGCACGGCACCGGCACGGTCGTCGGCGACCGGACCGAACTCGGCGTCCTCAGCGAGGTGTTCACCGAGTCCGGGGCCGCGCCCGGCCAGTGTGTGATCGGCTCGGTGAAGTCGCAGATCGGGCACACCAAGTGCGCGGCCGGTCTGGCGGGCCTCATCAAGACGGCCCTCGCGCTGCACACCGGGGTCCGGCCGCCCACCCTGCACGTCACGGAGCCCAACCCGGCCTGGCAGGCGGACAGCAGCCCCTTCGCGTTCCACACCGAGACCCGGCCGTGGGCGGTCCCGGCGGCCGAACGTGTCGCCGGGGTCAGCGCGTTCGGGTTCGGCGGCACCAACTTCCATGTGGTGCTGGCCGCGCACGCGGACGGCGTGCCCCCGGTGCGCGGGCTGGACGAATGGCCCGCCGAACTGTTCGTCCTCCGCGGCCGGGACGACAAGGCCTTCCGCCGCGCGGCGGAGGACCTGCTGCGGCTCGCCGGGACGGACGGCCGCCCGTGGCGGCTGCGCGACCTGGCGCTCGGCGCCGCCCGCCGCGCCGACACGGGCACCGGACCGGTCCGGGCCGCGCTCGTCGCGGACGACGTGGACGACCTGGTGGAGAAGCTGCGCGGCCTGCTGGCCGGTACGGCGTCCGACGACCCCAAGCGGGGCGTCCACCTGGCCCCGACGGCTTCCTCCGCGCCCGAGAGCAGCGACGGCGGCACAGGGTCCGGTTCCGGGACGGACGACAAGGAACCCGCTCCCGGCCGGGACCGCCACCGCGATCCCGAGGACCTCTCCCTCGGGGCGCGCGACCGCGCGGGCGCCCCCGGCTCGGGGGAAAGCACGGGCTCCGGCGGCGCCGCGGTCACCGGCTCCGGCCCCGGCAAGGTCGCCTTCCTGTTCCCGGGGCAGGGCAGCCAGCGCCCCGGCATGCTGGCCGAGTTGTTCGTGGCCTTCCCCGAGCTGCGCCCGTACCTGGAGCTGGGCCGCGCCCATGCGGGACCGCTGTACCCGCCCGCCGCCTTCGCCGACGACGTCCGCGACCGGCAGCGGGCTGCGCTCACCGACACCCGCGTGGCGCAGCCCGCCCTCGGCGTCGCCGGACTCGCCGCACACTCCCTGCTCACGGCCGCCGGGGTCCGCCCCGACATGGCGGCCGGGCACAGCTACGGCGAGCTGGTCGCCCTGAGCGCCGCCGGGGCCCTCGCCCCGGAGACCCTGCTGGAACTCAGCTCCGAGCGGGCGGCGGCGATCCTCGGCGCGGCCGGGGAGGACCCCGGCACGATGGCGGCGGTGTCGGCCGGGGCCGAGGAGACCGAGCGGGCCCTCAAGGCGGCGGGCGCACCGGAGTCGGTGGTCGTCGCCAACCGCAACTCCCCCGCCCAGACGGTCGTCTCGGGCCCGACGGACGCGGTCGCCGAGGCCGTACGGCTGCTGCGCGCCGCCGGGTTCGGCGCCCAGCGCATCCCGGTGGCCTGCGCCTTCCACAGCCCGCTGGTCGCGGCGGCCGGTGACCGGTTCGCGGCGGCCCTCGCCGAACGCCCCGTGCACGCGCCGGAGTTCCCCGTGTGGGCCAACCGCACGGGCGCCCCGTACGGCGACGATCCGGACGCGGTGCGGGCGGAGCTGGCCGCGCAGATCGGCGCGCCGGTCGGCTTCGTGGACCAGATCGAGGCGATGTACGAGGCGGGGGCCCGGGTCTTCGTCGAGGCGGGCCCCGGGTCGGTGCTGACCCGGCTCGTCGCGAAGATCCTCGGCGACCGCCCCCACACCACGGTGGCCTGCGAGCCGCGCCCCGCGTCCGGGCTGCGCGGCTGGCTGAACGCCCTCGCCCGGCTGGCCGTGGCCGGGGTGCCGGTGCGCGCCGGGCGCCTGCTGCGCGGCCGGGACGCCGTGGACGCGGCCCGGACCCCCGTGCCCCGCCGACCGGGCTGGACGGTGGACGGGCAGCTCGTGCGGACCGCGTCCGGTGCCCTGCTGCCCGGTGCGCTCGCACCGGCCCGACGTGTCGCGCATCCCTCGCAGACAACGGAGACGACAGTGACGACCCACTCCCCGAACGGCGTCCCCTCCGACCGGGACGCCCTGATCGCCGACTTCCTGCGCACCAGCCGGGACATGATCGCCGCCCAACGGGACGTGCTGCTCACCTACTTCGGCACGGCGGGCGGTACGGCGGTGGCCGCGCCGGTCCTCGTGCAGGCGCCCCTCGCCGGGGTCCCGGCCCTGCCCGCGGCGGCCCCCGCGTCGTACGCCGCGGCCCCGGCTCCGTACACCGCCGCCCCGTACGCCCCTGAGACGCCGGCGGTCGCCGCAGCGCCGACCGCCGGGGTCCCCGCGACCAGCGCGGCGGACGCGGCGTCGGTGCCCGCCGACGGTCCGGTGGACGTCGGCCAGATGGTCCTGGAGATCATCAGCGAGCGCACCGGCTACCCCGTGGACATGATCGAGCCGGACCTCGATCTGGAGGCGGACCTGAGCATCGACTCCATCAAGCGGGCCGAGATCGCCGGGGAGTTGGCGCGGCGGCTGGGCGCGGGGGCGGGCGCGGACCTCTCCGCCATGGCGGACGCCGAGCTGGAGGAGCTCACGAAGGCGCGGACCGCGGCGGCGGTCACCGACTGGCTGACGGCCCGCCTCGTCCCCGCCACCGCTCCGGCCGCCTCCTCGGCCCCTACGACCCCGGCCGACGAGGCCATCCCGTCCACCCCGGCCACCGAGGCCGCCCCGGCATTCCTGGCTTCCGTGACCCCGGCCGCCGGAACCGCTCCCTCCGGCCTCGCCGCCGCTCCGGTCGCCGACACGTCCGCCCCGGTGAAGGGTGAGCCGCCCCGGCGGCACGTCCTGCGGGCCGTCCCGCTCGACACCCCGGCGACCACCGGGGCCGACGCGGTCACCGACCCCGCCGCCGTCTTCGCGGGAACCCGCTGGGCCGTCCTCGGCGACGGCTCCGAAGTGTCCGCCCGGCTGGCCGAGGCGGGTGCCGAGGTCGTCGCGCGCGGCCGGGATCATCTGCTCGGTGAGGCGGACGGGGCCGTGGACGGCGTGGTGTACCTCGGCGCGCTCGCCGGGGACGAGGCGCCGGTGCTGCCGGACGCGTTCCCGGTGCTCAAGGCGGCTCTGGCCCGTGGCCCGCGCTGGCTGCTGGCGGTCCGCGCGTCAGGTGCCGAGCCCCGGACGGCGGGGCTGCGCGGTGTGTTCCGGACCGTGTCCCGCGAGTACCCGGAGACCGTCGCGCGGCTGATCGACCTCGACGCCGCACCGCGGGACGGTGGTTCGGACGACGCCACCGGCGGCACTGTCACGGTCACCGGCGCGCTGGTCGCGGAGGCGGTGATCGCGGAGGCCGTGGCCGCCGACCGGACGCCGGTCGTGGTATGGACCCCGGCCGGGCGGTTCGGCTTCGAACTGGTGGAGGCGCCGCTCGGCGCGCTGGGCAGCACGGGTGCCGGGCCCGCCGGGGACGGCGTCGCGGAGGCCGCCGCGCTGGGCCTGGACCGGGACGCGGTCGTGGTGCTGGCGGGCGGGGCGCGCGGCATCACCGCGCAGTTCGCGCTCGCCCTGGCGGGCGCCGCCCGCTGCCGTCTGGAACTGCTGGGCCGTACGCCCGCCCCGGAGGGCCCCGAGGCCGCCGACACGGCGGGGGCGGGCACTCCGGCGGAGCTGCGGGCCGCGCTCGCCGCGCGCGGCGGGGCCAAGCCCGCCGAGATCAACCGGGCCGCCGAACTGCTGCTGGCGCAGCGGGAGATCACGGCGACGCTGGCCGAGCTGGACGCGCTCGGTGCGCGGGCGCGCTACCGCAGCGTCGACTTCCGGGAGCCGGAGGCGGTGCGGCAGGCGGTGAAGGAGATCCACGCCGAGTACGGGCGGCTGGACGGTGTGGTGCACGCGGCGGGCGTCATCGAGGACCGGCTGATCGCCGAGAAGACGCCCGAGTCGTTCCAGCGGGTCTACGGCACGAAGGCGACCGGCGCGCAGGCCCTGCTCGCCGCGCTGGAGGAGCTGCCCGCGCCGCCCGCGTTCACGGTGCTCTTCGGCAGCATCGCGGCCGTCCTCGGCAACCGGGGACAGGTGGACTACGCGGCGGCCAACGACGCGCTGGAGAGCCTGGGTTCGGCGTTCGCGGCCCGTACCGGGCGCCGGGCGCTGACCGTGCACTGGGGTCCGTGGGCCCCGGCCGCCGGGCACGCGGGCATGGTGGGCGTGGAGCTGGCGCGGGAGTACGCGCGACGTGGCATCCGGCTGATCGACCCCGAGGAGGGCACCGCGGCGCTGCTGCGTGAGCTGGCCTGGGGCGAGGAGTCCGCGACGGCGGTCGTCCACACCGCGTCGGGCTGGTGACGGCCCCCGTGACGGTGACGCCCCGTCAGGTGCCGGTCGCCATCGTCGGGATGGCGGTGCTGCTGCCCGGTGCCCCGGATCTGGACGCGTACTGGCGGAATCTGCGGGACGGCGTGGACGCCGTCGGTGAGGTGCCGGACGGCCGCTGGGACGCGGACTACTACCGGCCGGGCAGTGCGGCCGGACCGGCCGTCGCCGACCGGGTCTACGCGCGGCGCGGCGGGTTCGTGGACGGGCTGGCCGAGGTGGAGGTGACCCGGTTCGGGATCATGCCGCACTCGGTGGCCGGGACCGAGCCCGACCAGTTGATCGCGCTGCACGTGGCCGCCGCAGCCCTGGACGACGCGGGCGGCACGGACCGTCTGCCCGACCGGGGGCGGGTGGGCGTCGTGCTGGGCCGGGGCGGCTATCTGACGCCCGGTCTGGTCCGCCTGGACCAGCGGGTGCGGACGGCGGGCCAGCTCGTGCGCACGCTGGGCGAGCTGCTGCCCGACCTGACCGAAGCGCAACTCGGCTCGGTGCGCGAGGCGTTCACCGAGCGGCTGGGTCCGGACAGTCCGGAGTCGGCGATCGGGCTGGTGCCGAACCTGGCGGCCTCCCGGGTCGCCAACCGGCTGGACCTGCGCGGCCCGGCGTACACGGTGGACGCGGCCTGCGCCTCGTCGTTGGTCGCCGTGGACCAGGCGGTGAACGAACTCGCGGGCGGGCGCTGCGACCTGATGCTCGCGGGCGGGGTGCACCACTGCCACGACATCACGCTGTGGAGCGTCTTCTCGCAACTGCGGGCGCTCTCCCCGAGCCAGCGCATCCGGCCCTTCCACCGGGACGCCGACGGCATCCTCATCGGCGAGGGCACGGGGGTGGTCGTGCTGAAGCGGCTGGCCGACGCCGAGCGCGACGGCGACCGCGTGTACGCCGTGATCCGGGGCACCGGGGTGGCGAGCGACGGCCGGGCGGCCGGGCTGGTCAACCCCGACCCGGGCGGCCAGGCCCAGGCGGTACGGCAGGCGTGGCGGGCCGCCGGTCTGGATCCGGCGGCGCCCGGTTCGGTGGGGCTGCTGGAGGCGCACGGCACCGCCACCCCGGCCGGGGACGGCGCCGAACTCACCACTCTGGCCGAGGTGTTCGGACCCGTGGACGGGGCGGCCGGGGACGCCGTCATCGGCTCGGTGAAGTCGATGATCGGGCACACCATGCCCGCCGCCGGGGTGGCGGGGCTGGTGAAGGCGGCCCTCGCCGTCCACCACGGCACGCTCCTGCCGACGCTGCACTGCGACGACCCGCACCCCGCGCTGGCCCGCACCCGCTTCCGCACCCTGGAGAAGGCGGCCCCCTGGGAGACGACCGCCGGACAGCCGGTGCGGCGGGCGGCGGTCAACGCCTTCGGGTTCGGCGGGATCAACGCCCACGTGGTCCTGGAACAGCCCCCCGGGGCCCCGACCGGCGCACCGACGGCCCCCGTTGCGGCCCCGGCCGCCGGGTCACGGAACGCCGTCCCCGCGGCCCGTACGACGACAGCCACACCCGGACCCGCGTCCGCCCCTGTCGCGGCGGCCGACGTCACCGAGCCCGAGGCCGTGCTGCTGCTGGCCGCCGGGACACCGGACGCGCTCGCCGCCCTGCTCGACGGCGACGACACCGCCGTACGGGCCGCCGGGCTCGCGCCCGACCGGCCGCACCCGGCGGCGGGGCCGGTCCGGCTCGGCATCGTCGGTCCGACGGCGAAGCGGCTGGCGCTGGCCCGCCGGGCGGTGGCCAAGGGCCGCCCCTGGCACGGCCGCAGCGACGTGTGGTTCCGGCCCGGCCCCCTGCTCGGGGGTGACGGCGGCGGCGGGCTGGCGTTCCTCTTCCCGGGCCTGGAGGGCGAGTTCACACCTCGCGTCGACGACGTGGCCGACCACTTCGGGCTGCCCCGCCCGGCGGTCGCGGACGACCGGGCCGACGACCTGGGG
This sequence comes from Streptomyces sp. NPDC091281, assembly GCF_044757425.1. Lineage (NCBI taxonomy): Bacteria > Bacillati > Actinomycetota > Actinomycetes > Kitasatosporales > Streptomycetaceae > Streptomyces > Streptomyces sp. NPDC091281. The sequence goes on from NZ_JBIVUY010000005.1 coordinate 163,489, forward strand.
CGGCACGGTCTGGGGGTCGTGGCGGTGGCCCGGCTGCTGGACACCGCCCTGCGGCGGAGCGGGATCGTGCCCGACGCGGTCGCCGGGCACAGCCTGGGCGAGTGGACCGCCATGGCGGCGGGCGGGCTCTACGCGGGGGACGAGGTGGACGCCTTCATGGCGGACTTCGACCCGGACAGCGTGACCGTGCCCGGCCTCGCCTTCGGCGCGATCGGCGCACCCGCCGACCGGGTGCTGGCCGCGCTGCGCGAGCCCGGCGGGACGGACGCGGGCCTGGTGCTGTCACACGACAACGCGCCCGGCCAGTCCATGGTGTGCGGCCCGGACGCGGCGGTGGACGCCTTCGTCCGGTCGTTCCGCGCCCAGGGGGTGCTCAGCCAAGTGCTGCCGTTCCGCTCGGGGTTCCACACGCCGATGCTGGAGCCGCACCTCGGCCCGATCAAGGAGGCCGCCGCCCGGTTCCGCCTCCATCGTCCGCACACCCCCGTCTGGTCGGGCACCACCGCGGCGCCGTTCCCCGCCGAAGAGGCCGCGGTCCGGGCCCTGTTCGTCCGTCACCTGCTGGAACCCGTGCGGTTCCGGCAACTCGCCCAGGCCCTGCACAGGGCCGGGCACCGGGTGTTCGTGCAGGTGGGTCCGGGGCAGCTCGGCTCGCTCGTCGGGGACACCCTCGGCGGCCACGACCATCTGGTGGTCGCCGCCAACTCCCCGCACCGGGACGGCCTCGACCAGCTTCGTCGGGTGGCGACGGCCCTGTGGACCGCGGGCGCGGCGGTGGCCCCGGCCCTGCCCCGGCCCACGGCACCGGCCACAACCGTACGAGCGTCCTCACCGTCGCTCTCGCCCGCACGCGCCTCCTCACCATCGCTTTCGTCGGCACGCGCGTCCTCACGCCTGTCCTCGTCCCGGCCGCCCGTCCCGCTCGACCTGGGGGGCGCGCTGGTGAGCCTCGCGCCCGACCGACTGGCCGAGCTGCGGGCGGAGTTGAGGGTCGGGTCGACGGCGGCGGGCCCCGACCCGGCGCGCGCGCATCCCGTGCCGCCCGGTCCGCCGGGCAGCCCCGCCCATGCCGCTCTTCCGGGCGCCGTCGGCGCCCTCGGCGCGCTGGACGCGCTCGTCCCCCGGTCCTCGGTGGCCGCAGAACTCAGCGCCCTGCTCCAGGACACCGCCGACACGGCCGCCGCTCTGCTGACGGCACCGTCCCCCGCCCACCGCCCGCCGGTGCCGGTACCGGCCCCCGCACCCGTGCCGACGACCGTCCCCGCGCCCCCCGCCCCGCCGCCCACGCCCCTGCGCACCACGGTCCGTGTCTCGCCGGACACCATGCCGCACCTCCTCGACCACTGCTTCTTCCCGCAGCGGCCGGGGTGGCCGGACGTGCACGACCGGTGGCCGGTGGTCCCGGCGACGACGATCGTGCAGCACATCGTGGACCTCGCGCGGGAGGCGGCGCCCGGCCGGGTGCCGGTCGCCGTGCACGGGGCACGGTTCGAGGAGTGGCTGACCGCGACCCCGGCGGTGGACGTGGCGGTCACGATCGTCCCCGAGGGCGCGGACCGGTTCGCGGTCTCGTTCGGCCCGCGCGCCCGCGCCACGGTCGAACTCGCCCCCGCCGCACCGCCCGCACCCGCCCCCTGGCCCGCCGTCGCCCCCGACGACGAGCAGGTCCCGGCGCACACGGCCGACCGGCTCTACTCCGAGCGCTGGATGTTCCACGGCCCCGCCTACCAAGGCGTGACCGCGCTCACCGCGCTCGGCGACCGGCACGTGCGGGGCGTGATCACCACCCCGGCCGCGCCGGGCGCGCTGCTCGACAACGTGGGCCAGCTCCTCGGCTACTGGATCATGGCGACCCGCACCGAGCGGACAGTCGTCTTCCCGGTCGGGATGCGGGAGATGCGGTTCTACGGGCCGCATCCGGCGCCCGGCACCGAGGTGGCGTGCGTGGTGCGGGTCACCGCGCTCACCGACACCTTCCTGGAGGCCGACGTCCAGCTCACCGTCGACGGCACGGTCTGGGCGGAGCTGAACGGCTGGCAGGACCGGCGCTTCGACAACGACCCGCAGACCCGTCCCGTGGAGCGCTTCCCGGAACTGAACACGCTCTCCGAACGGCAGCCGGGCGGCTGGTCGTTGCTGCACGAGCGGTGGCCCGATCTCGCCTCGCGCGAGCTGATCATGCGCAACGCGCTGGGCGGGCCGGAGCGTTCGCGGTACGCCGAGCACGCGCCGCGCGGGCGCCGCCAGTGGCTGCTGGGCCGGATCGCCGTCAAGGACGCCGTGCGGCAGTGGCTGTGGGACCAGGGCGAGGGCCCCGTCTTCCCGGCCGAACTCCGCGTCCACAACGACGACTCGGGCCGCCCGTACGTCACCGGGGTGCACGGCCGGGTGCTGCCCCGGCTGGACGTGTCGCTGGCGCACTGCGCGGAGGCGGGCGTCGCGATCGTCCGCCCGCACACGCCCGGCCCCGGGCCCGGCATCGACATCGAGGAGGTCACCGAGCGCACCCCGGAGACCCTGGCGGCCGCCCTCGGCGAGACCGAACTCCGCCTGCTGCGCTCCCGATCCGCGCAGGACGCCGGGGCGACGGAGGCGCTGTGGTTCACCCGGTTCTGGGCGGCGAAGGAGGCGGTCGCGAAGGCGGAGGGCACCGGATTCGGCGGCCGGCCACGGGACTTCACCGTCCTCGACGCCGACCCGGCCGGTGACCGGCTGACCGTCTCGGGCCGTCTCGAACGCGCCTACACCGTGCGCTGCGCCCCCGCCGCCAACCCGCCCCGCCTGCCGGACCGCGCCTACGTCGTCGCCTGGACGACCGGACCCGACCCAGCGAAGGAGACCGACCGATGACCCCCCACACCCCCGTCACGCCCACCGCGTCCGCCACCCCGTCCCCCAGCGAGGAGATCACCGGGGAGTTCACCGGGGAGGCCGCCGGCACGGCGGCGGTCCTCGCCGACATCACCGGCCTGCTGGCCCGGCTGCTGGAGGACGAGTACGGCCTCGACGACGTCGAGATCGGCATGACGACCACCTTCAACCGCGATCTGGAGCTGGAGAGCATCGACCTGGTGACCCTGGCCGGACTGCTCCAGGAGCGGTACGGCGACCGGGTCAACTTCGCCGAGTTCCTGGCCGGGATGGAGTTCGACGAGATCATCGAACTGACCGTGGGGCGGCTCGTCGAGTACGTCGTGACGAGCCTCAAGGCCGCGGAGGGGAGCTGACGGTGGCGATGCTCGACACCGGCACCGTCCGGTTGCACGTCCAGCGGCTCGGCCCCCGCGACGGGCAGCAGCCCACCGGCACCGTGGTGCTGGTGCACGGCCTGCTCACCGACAGCCTGGCCAGCTACTACTTCACGGTGGCGCCCGCGCTCGCGGCGGCCGGACTCGACGTCGTCATGTACGACCTGCGCGGTCACGGCCGCAGCGAACGCCCGTCCGAGGGCTACACGGTGGACCACCACGTCGACGACCTGGAGGCGCTGCTCGACCGGCTCCAGGTCGGCGGTCCGGTGCATCTGGTGGGCAACTCCTTCGGCGGGACGGTCGCGTTCGGCTTCGCGGCCCGCCATCCGGAGCGGGCCGCGAGCCTCACCCTGATCGAGTCCGAACCGGCCACCGCCGCCTGGGCGGTGAAGCTCGGCGGCATCCTGGAGCGGGTGGTGACAGAGCTGGCGTACAACGAGTCCGACGCGCTCGCCTGGATCTCCGCACACCGCGGCCACAACACCGCCCGTCTCGCGAAGGGCGCGGCCCGCCTCGCCCGCGAGACGGCGCTCGGCCGGGACATCCCCGCCAGCCGGGTCCTGACAGCGGATCAGATCGCGTCCGTGCGCTGCCCGGTGCTCGGGGTGTACGGCGGGGACTCCGACCTCGCGGACCTCGCGCCGTGGCTGGAGGCGGCGCTGCCGGACTGCCGGACCGTGGTGCTGCCGGGACACGAGCACTCGGTGCTGGTGGAGGCGGCCCCGGCGGTGGGTGAGCATCTGCTGGCGCTGGTGCGGGCGGCCGGTGCGGCGGGGGCCGGGGTCCGGTGAGCCGGTTCCTGTTCGTCGTACCGCCGTTGACCGGGCACATCAACCCGGTGGTGGGCGTCGCCGCCGAACTCGCCGCGCGCGGCCACCGGGTGGCGTGGGCATGCCCCGATCCGGCGCTGGTGCGCAGGCTCGCGGGCGAGGGCGCCGACGTGTTCGTGTGCGCCGGGGCCCCCGAGGGCGAGCGGCCGCCGGAGCTGCGCGGGCCCGAGGCGCTGCGGTTCCTGTGGGAGTGGTTCCTGCTGCCGCTGGCCGAGGCGATGGCGCCGGGCGTACGGGCGGCGGTCGACGCGTTCCGGCCCGACGTCGTGGTCGCCGACCAGCAGGCGTTCGCGGGCGCGCTGGTCGCGGAGCGGCTGGGGGTGCCGTGGGTGACCTCGGCGAGCACCTCGGCGGAGTTCACCGACCCCCTCTCCGGGCTGCCGAAGGTGCGGGAGTGGGTGGCAGAGCGGCTGCGGGAGCTGCGGGACGCGATCGGGGACCCGGCGGGCACCGCCGACCCCCGGTTCTCGCCGCTGCTCGTCCTCGCCTTCAGCGTCCCCGAGCTGGCGGGCGAGGCGCAGGGCGTGCACTGGGTGGGGCCGTCCGTGGTGTCCCGCCCGGCGGGCTCGGACTTCCCCTGGGAGTGGCTGGACCCGGACCGCGCCACCGTCCTGGTGTCGCTCGGCACCGCCAACACCGATGTGGGCGGCCGGTTCCTCGACGTGTGCGCGCGGGCGCTGCGGGAGCGGGCCGACCGGGTGCAGGGGGTGATCGTCGATCCGGGCGGCATCCTCGGCACCGGGACCGCGCGCCCGACCGGTACCGACGCCGGAACCAACACGGGCACCGGCACCGGCAGCGACGCAAGCCCCGGCGCGGCCCGCCCCGACGCGACGCCCGTCGCACCGGGCGCACCCGCCGTACCCTCCGCACCCTCCACCCCCGCCGTACGGGCCGCCGCCGACAAGGACCTCCTCGTCCTCCCCCACGTCCCCCAACTCGCCCTCCTGGAGCGGGCGTCGGCGGTGGTGTCGCACGCCGGGCACAACACCGTGTGCGAGGCGCTGTGGCACGGCGTCCCGCTGGTGGTGGCGCCGATCCGCGACGACCAGCCCGTGGTGGCGGGGCAGGTCGCGGACTCCGGCGCCGGGATACGGGTGCGGTTCGGCCGCGTGACGGCCGACCGGCTGGGCGCCGCCCTGGACGCCGTACTCGACGATCCCGCCCATCGCGCGGCGGCGGCCCGCATCCGGTCGGCGCTGCGCGCGGCCGGGGGCGCGGTGGCCGCGGCGGACCGACTCGACCTACTGGCCAGGGAGTTGTCATGAGCGACGAGAGCACGTCCCCCGAGCGGATCGCGGCGCTGCGGCCCGGCTACCTCGCCGACCTGGCGGCCGGGACCGACCGCTTCTTCGAGCCCCGGCGCACCGACTGCCCCTGGTGCGGCTCGGACCGGCTCACCACCCGGCTGCGCACCACGGACCTCCTCCAGCACAAGCCGGGCCGGTTCGTCCTCGACGGCTGCCGGGACTGCGGGCACACCTTCCAGAACCCCCGACTCAGCCCGGACGGGCTGGAGTTCTACTACCGGGACTTCTACGACGGGCTCGGCGAGAAGAAGCTCGGGGACACCTTCGGCGGGCGGACCCGGATGTACCGGGGGCGGGCGGAGTCGATGCTGCCGCACGACCCGGGGCCCAAGTCCTGGCTGGACGTGGGCACCGGGCACGGCCACTTCTGCGCCGCCGCCCGCGAGGTGCTGCCGGACACCGAGTTCGACGGCCTGGACTTCACCGACGGCGTCGAACTCGCCGCGCGCGAGGGGCGGGTGGCGCACGGCTACCGGGGCAGCTTCCCCGACCTCGCGCCCGAACTGGCCGCCCGCTACGACGTGGTGAGCATGTTCCACTACCTGGAGCACAGCACCGACCCCGACCGTGAACTGCGGGCCGCGCGCGAGGCGGTGCGCCCCGGCGGGCATCTGCTGATCGAGGTGCCGGACCCGGAGAGCCGGTACGCGCGGCTGCTGGGCCGCTGGTGGCTGCCCTGGCTCCAGCCGCAGCACCTGCACTTCGTACCGGTGGCCAACCTGCGGCGCCGCCTGGCCGACCTGGGCTTCACGGTGGTCGCGGAGCAGCACGCCGAACCGCACGACCCGGTCGACCTGCTGGCCGCCGTATGGCTGGCGCTGGACCATGCGGCGCCCCGCGACGACGCGCCGTGGCTGCCCGGACGGCCGGGCGCGGCCCGGCGCGCGGGCCGGGCGGCCGTGCTGCTCGCGGGGGTGCCGGTGCTGGTCGTGGCGACCCTGCTGGACCGGTTCGCGGTCCGGCCGCTGTCGCACCGCCTCCGGTTGTCGAACGCGTACCGGGTGGTCGCCCGCCGCGACTGACCCCCGACGACCGCCCGGCCGCCCCCCGGCCCCGGACCCGGCCCGGCCCGGCCCGGCCCCGGAGACAGTAGGCGTGGGCGGTCCGCCGGAGGGGGAGACCCGTACCCCGACGGAGTGTCCCCCTCCGCCCCCGGATAGCGCACACAGTGTCGACACCGGCCCCGGCCCCCCGCTCGCTAGGGTCGCCGCATGACCCACAGCTTCGCGCTCCACATCCCCGACGCCGACCTCGTGCCCGAGCCGCTCGACCCGGCGCAGATCGTCTCCGGCACGCCCGAGGTGACCGGGAAGGTGGTGTGGGAGTCGCCGGACGGCAAGCAGATCCGCGGCATCTGGCAGATCACGCCGGGCGTCGTCACCGACACCGAGGCCGACGAACTCTTCGTGGTGATCAGCGGCTCCGCGACCATCGAGGTCGAGGGCGGCGCCACCCTCACCGTCGGCCCCGGCGACCTGGCCGTCCTGCGCGAGGGCGACCGGACGACGTGGACGGTCCACGAGACCCTGCGGAAGGCGTACGCCATCAACCTGTGACGACAGCCCCCGGCACCGTGCGCCCGGCCTCCCCCTCCTTGCCCGTCCCGCCGCCCCGGCACCGCGCCGCCCCGGACCTTGACAGCCGCGCCCTCCGCGCCCAAAGGTGACCTGGACAGAATGACAGGACATGGATCGGGGCCGGAGGGCTGCTGCCGTGAGTGATGCGTCGCTGGGTGTCGCCGTGATCGGGTTCGGCTGGATGGGCCGGGTGCACACCCAGGCGTACGCGCGGGTCCGCCACCACTACCCGCGGCTCGGGCTGCGGCCGGAGCTGGTGACCGTGGTCGAGGAGGTGCCCGGCCGCGCCGAGGAGGCCGCCGCACGGTACGGCTTCGCCTCGGCGGCCCGCGACTGGCGGGAGGTGGCGGCCGATCCCCGGATCGGCGCGGTGAGCGTCACCGCGCCGAACTTCCTGCACCGCGAGATCGGCGTGGCCATGGCCGCGGCGGGCAAGCACCTGTGGATCGAGAAGCCGGTCGGACTGACCGCGCAGGACGCCCGCGCGGTCGCGGACGCGGTCGCCGCGGCGGACGTGCGGAGCGCCGTCGGCTTCAACTACCGCAACGCGCCCGCCGTCGAGGCCGCCCGCGACCTGATCGCCGCCGGGGACCTCGGCACCGTCACCCACGTCCGCGTCCGTCTGTTCAGCGACTACGCGGCCCATCCGGACGGCGCGCTGACCTGGCGGTACGAGCGGGCGCGCGGCGGCAGCGGGGTCCTCGGCGACCTGGCCTCGCACGGCGTGGACCTGGCCCGGTTCCTGCTCGGCGAGATCACCCGGCTCAGCGCCGACACGGCCGTGTTCGTGCCCGAGCGGGCCCGCCCGTCCGGCGCCACGGAAGGCCACACCCTGGCCACCGGCGGTGTCCTCGGCCCGGTCGAGAACGAGGACTACGTCAGCTGCCTCCTGCGTTTCGCCTCCGGCGCGCGCGGCGTCCTGGAGGCGAGCCGTGTCGCGGTCGGCGAGCAGAACAGCTACGGCTTCGAGGTGCACGGCACGCGCGGCGCGGTCTCCTGGGACTTCCGGCGTATGAACGAGCTGGCGGTGAGCCGCGGGACGACGTACCAGGACCAGCCGGTCAGCACGGTCCATGTCGGCCCCGGCGCGGGCGAGTTCGGCGCCTTCCAGCCCGGCGCGGCCAACGCGATGGGCTACGACGACCTCAAGGTCATCGAGGCGTACCGCTTCCTGCGGTCGATCGAGGAGGGGAAGCCGTACGGCGCGACCGTCGCGGACGCGGTCCGGGCCGCCGCCGTCCTGGACGCGATGACCGTCTCCGCCCGCGAGGGCCGCTGGGTCACCCCGGCCGACTGAGACCGGCCGACCGCCGGGCGCCCCGGACGCACGTACCCGCGGCTCAACCCACCACCGCCGTAGGCATGTTGTACGGCGTGACGACCTGGATCGCGGACGGCAGCACCGGTCCGGCGGGCGGCAGCGCGCCGTGCGCCCGCATCACCACGTGGCAGGCCTCGCGCAGATCCTGCCGCAGGTCGTGGTGGAGGACGGCGGAGAGGCGGTGCTCGCGCAGCAGGCGGGTGTTGTCGTGGTCGAGGTCGTGGGCGACGAACACCTCGCAGGGGCGGCCGAGGTCCTCGAAGGCGCGGAGGGTGGCGATGTTGCCGCCGCCGATGGAGTAAACGGCGCGGATCTCCGGGTCGCGGACGAGGGCGGCGCGGACCAGGTCGTACTGGGTGGCGTCGAGGCCCTGGCCCTCGGCGATCTCGACGAGGGCGCGCCCCGGCTGCCGGGCCCGCATGGCGCCCCGGAAGCCCATCTCGCGCTCCTCCTCGTTGCGGAAGAAGCCGCTGCTCAGGCTGGTGAGGACGTTGCCGGGCCGGTCGCCCAGCCACTGGCCCATGAGGTAGGCGGCGGTGGCCCCGGCGGCGCGGTCGTCGATGCCGACGTAGCCGAGGCGGGCGCTGGCGGGGAGGTCGGTGACGAGGGTGACGACCGGGATGCCGGCCGCGACGAGGCGGCCGACGGCCGCGGTGACCTCGGGGACGTCCGGCGCCTTCAGCAGGACGCCCTGGGAGCCGCGCCGGGCGATCCGGTCCAGGACGGCCGTCAGCTCGGCGGCCGGGCCGGTCTCGCGGAAGTGGAACCGGGAGCGCAGCACCGCCGGACGCAGGGAGGGCAGTTCGGCCTCCAGGGCGGCCCGGACGGCGGTGGTGAACCGTTCGGGGGCCTGCGCGACGACGTCGATCATGAAGGTACGGCCGACGAGGCGGACCTGGGTGCGCTGCCGGTCGAGGTCGGCGATGGCCCGCCGCACCTCCTGCTCGGTGGAGGCGCGCACCCCGCCGCGGCCGTTGAGGACACGGTCCACGGTGGCCTCGCTGAGGCCCGCCTGACGTGCGATCTCACGGATCGGGAAGGGGTGGCCCACCGCGCGCTCCTGAAGGGTCGTCCCCGGTCGGGCCGGGGCTGTCGTTGAGGGGTTTTTGATGGATCGCTGCTGGTTGTTCGACGGGTTTGTACTGACAAGAATGGCAGAACCACCGGCCCCGTCGGAGCCGTACGGCCTCAGTCACCGAAGGGACGACGATGTCCTCGACCTCCGCCACCCCCGCGGCCCCCGCCACCCCCACCGCCTCTGCCTCCGCCTCCGCCTCCGCGGTCCCCGCCCCCCTGCCCGCCGCCCGCTACACCGGGCGCGACTGCGATCTCGCCGCCTTCCGGGACCTCGTGGAGCGCCCGGCGGACGGCTCGGGCCTGCCCGGACTTCCGGGTCTCTCCGGCTTCCCGCACGCCACCGCCGTCGAGGCGGGCGTCCTGCTGTACGACGGCGACCGGCTGCGGGCCGCCGACCCGTGGGAGGTCCGCGCCGAGCTGGTCCGCGCCCTGACCGACGGCCCCGGCGTCGTCGTCCTGCGGGGCGCCTACCCGGACCCGGCGGTCGTCGACCGGATGACCGCCGTCTTCGAGGCGCTGATCGCGGAGCAGCGGAGGGCCGGTGCGACGGCGGGCGACCACTTCGCTCCGCCGGGCGCCAACGACCGGGTGTGGAACGCCCTGGAGAAGGCGGCCCTCCACGACCCCGAGGCGTTCGCGGACTACTACGCCAACGATCTGCTCGCCCTGGTGTCGACGGCCTGGCTGGGCCCCGGCTACCAGGTGACCTCGCAGGTGAACGTGGTCAATCCGGGCGGATCCGCGCAGACCGCGCACCGCGACTACCACCTCGGTTTCCTCTCCGACGAGGCCGCGGCCGCCTATCCGGCGCACGTGCACCGCCTCTCCCCCGTGCTCACGCTCCAGGGCGCGGTCGCGCACTGCGACATGCCGGTGGAGTCGGGCCCGACGCTGTACCTGCCGCACTCGCAGAAGTACGGGCCCGGCTACCTCGCCTGGCGGCGGCCGGAGTTCCGGGCGTACTTCGAGGAGCGGCACGTCCAACTCCCCCTGGCCAAGGGCGACGCCGCGTTCTTCAACCCGGCGCTGTTCCACGCGGCGGGCGCCAACCGCTCGGCCGGCGTCCGGCGCACGGCCAATCTGCTCCAGGTGTCCTCCGCGTTCGGGCGGGCGATGGAGACCGTCGACCGGGAGGCGGTGGCGAACGCCGTGTACCCGGTGCTGCTGCGGCGGGCCGCCGACGGCGCGGACCCGGCCTGGCTGGACCGGGTGGTCGCGGCGAGCGCCGAGGGCTACCCGTTCCCCACCAACCTCGACAGCGACCCGCCGGTCGACGGCCTCGCCCCGCCCGCGCAGGCCGACACCGTACGGCGGGCGCTGCGCGAGGCGTGGACGCCGTCGGCGCTGCGCGAGGCCCTGCGGGCGGGCGCCGAACGGCGCGCGAGCTGACCGTCCCGCACCGAGACGGGCGGGCCGGCCGGCGACCGGGCCGACCGGCGCCGGCGGAGAACAGGAAGTCGGCGGAGAACAGGAAGAGGACAGGCGACACATGGGACTTCTCGACGACAAGGTCGTCCTCGTCAACGGCGGCAGCCAGGGCGTCGGCGCGGCCGTCGCGCGGGCCGCGGTCCGCGCGGGCGCGGCCGTGGCGGTGACCGGCCGCCGTGCGGAGCCGGGCGAGGCGCTGGTGGCGGAGCTGACGGCGGCGGGCGGCACGGCCGTGTTCGTCCGGGCCGATCTCGCCGACGCCGAGCAGGCACGGGACTCCGTGGCCCGGACGGTGGCGGTGTACGGCCGGGTGGACTGTCTGGTGAACTCCGCCGGGCTGACCGACCGGGGCACGCTCCTCGACACCACGCCCGAGCTGTTCGACCGGCACATCGCGATCAACCTGAGGGCGCCGTTCTTCGCCATGCAGGCCGCGGTGGCCGACATGACGGGCCGGGGCGCGCCGGGCACGGTCGTCAACGTCATCACCAGTTCGGCCCACGGCGGGCAGCCGTTCCTGGCGCCGTACGTCGCCGCCAAGGCCGGGCTGATCGGCCTGACCCGCAACGCGGCGCACGCCCACCGCTTCGACCGGGTCCGGATCAACGGCCTGAACATCGGCTGGACGGCGACCGAGGGCGAGGACGCCACCCAGCGGGCCTTCCACGGCGCCGGGGACGACTGGCGCGACCAGGCGGCGGCCCGGCTGCCGATGGGGCGGCTCGGGCAGCCGGACGAGATCGCCGACTTCGTGGTGTTCCTGCTGTCCGACCGGTCCGGGGTGGTCACCGGCTCGGTGATCGACTGGGACCAGAACGTCCTCGGCGCCCTCGACTGACCTCCCGTTCTCCGCGCAAGCCCTCCCGCTCATCCCCGTACGACCTCAAGGAGCTGCACCCCATGCGTATCGGCATCCTCGGCCTCGGCCGTATCGGCGCGTTCCACGCCGAGACCCTTTCCGGACTCGACGCCGTCGGGTCGCTCGTCGTCGCCGACCCGTTCGCGGAGGCCGCGAAGGCCGCCGCCGAGCGGTTCGGCGCCGAGGTCGCCGACTCGCCCGAGGCGGTGCTCGCCGCCGGGGTGGACGGGGTGGTGATCGCCGCGGCGACCGACGCCCACCCGGAGCTGATCCGGGCCGCGGTCGCGGCGGGCGTCCCCGTGTTCTGCGAGAAGCCCGTCGCCCGCACCATGCCGGAGGGCCTGGCCGTGCTGGCGGCGGTACGGGACGCGGGGGTGCCGATCCAGATCGGCTACAACCGGCGTTTCGACACCGGGTTCGTCGCCGCGCGGGCGGCGGTCGCCTCGGGCGAGCTGGGCACCCTGCACACCGTACGGTCGACGACGCTGGACCCGGCGCCGCCGCCCGCCGCGTACGTCGCCGCCTCGGGCGGCATCTTCCGGGACTGCTCGGTGCACGACTTCGACATCATCCGCTGGGTGACCGGCCGCGAGGTGGCCGAGGTGTACGCGGCGGGCGGCAACCGGGGGGCCGAGTACATCCGGGAGGCGGGCGACGCCGACACGGTCGGCGCGGTCCTCGTCCTGGACGACGGCACCCTCGCGGTGGTGTCCAACTCCCGCCACAACGGACGCGGTTACGACGTCCGTATGGAGATCCACGGCTTCCGGGACTCCATCGCGGTGGGCCTGGAGGACCAGTTGCCGCTGCGCTCGGTGGAGCCGGGGGTGACGTTCCCGGCGGGCACCCCGCACGACTTCTTCATGGACCGCTTCACCGCCGCCTACCGCGCCGAACTCACCGCGTTCACCGAGGTGGTGGCCGGTACCCGCACCTCGCCCTGCACGGTGGAGGACGCCCTGGAGGCGGGCTGGATCGCGGAGGCCTGCACGCTGTCGCTGCGTGAGCACCGGCCGGTGACGGTCGCGGAGGTCCGCGCCGGGTGACCCGGCCGGGGGCGGCTCCGGCCGCCCCCGGCTCCGTACGCGCACGAAGGAGCGGCCCGCCGGGAGCAGATCCCCGCGGGCCGCGCTCAGGTGTCCGGCCGAGGGCCGAACCCGGTTCCTACGGTGCCTTCTTGACCCCCGTCGTGCCGCCCGCCGTGCCGTCGCCGCCCGGAGCGGACGCCGCACCGAGGTCGGCCTCCTCCGGGAGGCCCCCGGTGTCCACTCCGCGCACCTGCGACAACTCGTGCTTGAGGGCGGCGAGTTCGGCGCCGCCCGCCATGTGGTTGGTGAGTTCCTCCAGGCTGACCCGGCTGCGGTCGGCGGAGAGTTCGAGGGTGCCGAGCCGCAGCACGCTGAAGTGGTCGCCGACCATGTAGGCGTGGTGGGGGTTGTGGGTGATGAAGATGACGCCGAGGCCGCGGTCGCGGGCGGCGGCGATGTACTTCAGCACCACCCCGGACTGCTTGACGCCGAGGGCGGCGGTGGGCTCGTCGAGGATGAGGACGCGGGCGCCGAAGTGCACGGCGCGCGCGATGGCGACACACTGGCGCTGGCCGCCGGAGAGCGTGCCGATGGGCTGTTCGAGGTCGTCGAGGACGATGCCCATGTTGCGGAGTTCCTCGTCGGCGGTCCGCTTCATCCGGTCGATGTCGAGCCGCCGGACGGGCCAGGGGCCCTTGGTGAGTTCGGAGCCGAGGAAGAAGTTCCGCCAGACCGGCATCAGGGGCACCGTGGCGAGGTCCTGGTACACGGTGGCGATGCCTCGGTCGAGGGCCTCGCGCGGGGTGCTGAAGCGGACGGGCTCGCCGTCCACCAGGAACTCGCCCTCGGTGTGCTGGTGCAGCCCGGAGACGATCTTGATGAGGGTGGACTTGCCCGCGCCGTTGTCGCCGAGCACGCAGGTGACCCGGCCGGGCCGGACCGCGAGGTCGACGCCGTGCAGGGCGCGGACGTTGCCGTACGCCTTGCCCGCGCCGCGGAGTTCGACGAGCGGGCGCCCGCCGTCCGCGCCGGGGTCGGCGGGGGTGTCGGGGAGGACGGCGCCATGGGTGCCGTCGGTCGAGTTCGTCACGGGGGTCACCTCCGGGTCGCCGTGCGCTGGACCCACAGATTGATGAGGACGGCGCCGAGGAGCATCACGCCGAGGAAGGCCTTGAACCAGTCGGGGTTCCAGCCCGCGTAGACGATGCCCTGCTGCACCATGCCGAACATGAAGGCGCCGAAGACGGGGCCGATCGCGGAGCCGTAGCCGCCGGTGAGGAGGCAGCCGCCGATGACGGCGGCGGCGATGTAGATCAGTTCCTGGCCGACGCCCTCGCCGGACTGCACGGTGTTGAACGTGAACAGCTGGTGCATGCCGACGAACCAGGCGCCGAAGCCGACCAGCATGAACAGGGAGATCTTGGTGAAGGCGACCGGTACGCCGACCGCCCGCGCGGAGTCCTTGTTGCCGCCGACGGCGAAGATCCAGTTGCCGTACTTGGTGCGCAGCAGCACCCAGGTGGCGAGGGCGGCGAACACCAGCCACCACACGATGGTGATCTTCACCTGGACGCCGCCGACCTCGAAGGAGGACGCGAAGACCTTCTTGGCCTGGGAGAAGCCGTCCATGTCGCTGATGTCGTCGGTGGCGACGTTCCCGGTGACCAGTTTGGTGACCGCCAGGTTGACGCCCTGGAGGATCAGGAAGGTGCCGAGGGTGACCAGGAAGCTGGGCAGCCCGGTCCGCATCAGCATCCAGCCGTTGAACGCGCCGATCGCCAGCGAGGCGATCAGGGCGACGATCACACCGACCCAGACGTTCATGCTGAGTTGGTAGCTGATCATGCTGGCGGTGAGCGCCGAGGTGATGACGGCGACACCGGCCGACAGGTCGAACTCGCCGCCGATCATCAGCAGGGCGACGGGCAGCGCCATGATCCCGATGGTCGAGGACTGGTACAGGATGTTCGCCATCGAGCTGCCGTCGCGCACCGGGGGCGCGGCGATCAGGAAGAACACGTACACGGCGGCGGCGCCGAGGAAGACGCCCACTTCGGGGCGGGCCAGCAGCCTGCGCGCCAGCGGGCGGGCGGTGGTGCGCCCGTCCGCGGGCTGCGGGCCGGGGACCGGCGGCGCGGTGGCCGCCGGTCCGTCCTGCCGGGTGGTACTCATCACCGGGTGCCCTTCGCGGCGTAGGCGGCGACGGCCTCGACGTTGGACTTGTCGACGAAGGCCGGGCCGGTCAGGACGGGCTGTTCGCCGCCGCCCATGTAGTTGCCGTTGTTCTTGTAGAGCCACAGCGAGTCGACCGCGAGGTAGCCCTGGAGGTAGGGCTGCTGGTCGACGGCGAACTGGATGGTGCCCTTCTGGATGGCGCCGGTCAGTTCCTTGTTGAGGTCGAAGGTGGCGATCTTCGCCTTGCTGCCGGTCTCCGACACCGACTGCACCGCGGTCAGCGCGAAGGGGGCGCCGAGGGCGACGACGTAGTCGATGGAGCTGTCCGTCTTGAGCTTGGCGGAGATCGTCGACTTCACGGACGGCATGTCGGTGCCGTTGACGAAGAGGGTCTCGGTGGTGCCGGAGAAGGTCTTCTTGACGCCGTCGCAGCGCTGGGTGAGGCCGATGTTGCCCTGTTCCTGGACGATGCAGACGACCTTCTTGGCGCCCTCGGTGTTGAGGCGGTTGCCGAGGGCCACGCCGGCGACGGTCTCGTCCTGCCCGAAGAACTCCGTGAGGCCGAGCTTCTTCCAGTCGCTGACCCCGGAGTTGAGGCCGACGACGGGGATCTTCGCGGCCGTCGCCTTGGCCACGACCTCCTTGAGGGCGTCGGGCTTGGCGAGGGTGACGGCGATGCCGTCGACCTTCTGGTCGATGGCGTTCTGCACCAGGTTGGCCTGGTTGCCCGCGTTGGGGTCGGCCGAGTAGACGAGCTTGACGTTGTCCTTGGCGGCGGCCGCCTCGGCGCCCTTGCGGACGATGTCCCAGAAGGTGTCGCCGGGCGCCTGGTGGGTGACCAGGGCGACGGTCATCCGGGGCGTGGTGGCCTTGCCCGCGGAGGCCCCGCCCCCTCCTTCCTCGGCCTTCTTGCCGCCGGAGCTGCTGGAGCAGCCCGCGACGGTCAGGGCGACCGCCGCGGCCAGGGCCACGGCCGGGGCGATTCTGCGGGAGCGGGAGGGAGAGCTGTCCATCTTTCCTGCACCTCACTGTGCGACAGGTGAACGACGGCGAGAGGCGTCGATCGGGTGAATCCGGGCCCGGGACCTGCCAGGCGTCGGGGAACTGCGTCAGCGCTGTTGGGACGCGATCCAATCCCGCGCCGCGCCCCCTGTCAATACTTTGTTAAGACATCATTTCACAAGCAGGTCCGAATGTAAGAACAAACCATTGACAGGGCGGTCCCGCGGCTCTACACCTGAGAGGGCCCGTCCACCCCGCGACCTCTACCCCGCGCCCCCGGACGTCACCCGCGGCCCGCGCGTCACGTGCGTCACCCGCCACCCCCAGGAGATGCCGATGCCGAAGACCGGCGACCGCTCCCGCGCCGCGACCGCCTCCCCGCTGGACACGCTGCCCTTCGCCCTCGACCGCGCCAGCCCGGTCCCGCTCTACCACCAGCTGGCGCAGCAGCTGGAGGCGGCGATCGAACAGGGGGCCCTGGCGCCCGGCAACCTGCTGGGCAACGAGATCGACCTGTCGACCCGGCTCGGCCTGTCCCGCCCCACGGTCCGGCAGGCCATCCAGTCCCTGGTCGACAAGGGCCTGCTGGTGCGCCGTCGCGGCGTCGGCACCCAGGTGGTGCACAGCCAGGTCCGGCGACCGCTCGAACTCAGCAGCCTCTACGACGACCTGGAGACCGCGGGGCAGCGCCCCACCACCCAGGTCGTCCGCGACGAGCAGGTCCCCGCGACCGCCGAGATCGCCGCCGCCCTGGGCGTCCCCGAGGGCACCGGGGTGACGCTCCTGGAGCGGCTGCGCCGCACGCACGGCCAGCCGGTGGCGTTCCTGCGCAACTACCTGCCCCCGACCCTGCCGGAACTGGACACCGCGCGACTGGAGTCGACGGGCCTGTACCGGCTGCTGCGCGCGGCGGGCGTCACCCTGCACAGCGCCCACCAGACCGTCGGCGCCCGCTCCGCCACGGCCGACGAGGCGGTCCTGCTGACGGAACGGACGGGGGCGGCCCTGCTGACGATGCGGCGCACGGCGTACGACGACACGGGCCGTCCGGTCGAGTACGGGACGCACATCTACCGCGCGTCCCGCTACTCCTTCGACTTCCAGCTCCTGGTCCGGAGTTGACGGCGCCCCCGCTCGACACACCGGGCGCCGTCCGTCGCTGACGGTCCGTCACTCCCGGTTCAGCGCGGGGCCATCCGCAGCGCGCCGTCCATGCGGATCGTCTCGCCGTTGAGGTAGTCGTGGTCGACGATCGAGAGGACGAGCTTGGCGTACTCCTCGGGCCGGGCGAGGCGGCGCGGGAAGGGGACGCCCGCGGCGAGCCCGGCGCGGAACTCCTCGGACACGGTGGCCAGCATCGGGGTCTCCACGATGCCGGGGGCGATGGTGCACACACGGATGCCGTACTGGGCGAGGTCGCGGGCGGCGGGCAGGGTGAGGCCGACGACGCCGCCCTTGGAGGAGGAGTAGGCGGCCTGCCCGACCTGGCCGTCGTAGGCCGCGATGGAGGCGGTGTTGACGACGACGCCGCGCTGCCCGTTCTCGTCGGCCTCGGTCTCGGCGATGACCTCGGAGGCGAGCGCGAGGACGGTGAAGGTGCCGACCAGGTTGATCTGGATCACCTTGGCGTACAGGGCCAGGTCGTGGACGCCCTTCTTGCCGAGGATCCGCATGGAGGGTCCGATGCCGGCGCAGTTGACGACCGTGCGCAGCGGCACGCCCGATCCGGCGGCGGTGGCGACGGCGGCCCGCACCTGCTCGGGGTCGGTGACGTCGGCGGCGACGTAGGTGACACCGGGCACCTCGGGTGCCTGGTCGACGCCGTCCTTGAGGTCGAGGGCGAAGACCCGGGCGCCGGACTCGGCGAGCGCCTTCGCGGTGGCGGCGCCGAGACCGGACGCACCGCCGGTGACGAGGGCGGCGGTGTGGTCGAGCTGCATCATCACTCCTTGCCGAGGACGGTGAGCGCACCGCCCTCGTTCCGGTCCAGCGCACGGGAGATGATCATGCGCTGGATCTGATTGGTTCCTTCGAAGATCTGCATGACCTTCGCCTCGCGCATGTAGCGCTCGACGGGGAAGTCACGGGTGTATCCGTACCCGCCGAGCACCTGCACGGCGTCGGTCGTCACCTTCATGGCGTTGTCGGTGGCGACCAGTTTGGCGATGGAGGCCTCGCGGGTGAAGGGCAGGTCCAGGTCCTTGAGGCGGGCGGCGGCGAGCGCGGTGGCGCGCGCCGACTCGATCGCCGCGCCCATGTCGGCGAGGACGAACGCCAGCCCCTGGTGCTCGATGATCGGCTTGCCGAAGGTCTCCCGCTCGCGCGCGTAGCGCACCGCGTGGTCGAGGGCGCCCTGGGCGAGGCCGGTGGCGACGGCGGAGATGCCGAGGCGGCCGCAGTCCAGCGAGGCGAGCGCGATCTTCAGGCCCTGCCCCTCCTCTCCGATCCGCCGGTCGGCCGGCACCCGGACGTCGTCCAGGCGCATGGTGGCGGTGGCCGACCCGGTCAGCCCCATCTTGCGCTCCGGCGGGTCGGCGCTGAGACCCGGCGTGTCGGCCGGGACCAGGAAGCAGGAGATGCCGTGGGCGCGGTCGTCGGAGGTGCGGGCCATGACCGTGTAGAAGTCGGCGTACCCGCCGTGCGTGGTCCAGGCCTTCGCGCCGTTGAGGACGTACTCGTCGCCGTCGCGGACCGCGCGGGTGAGCATGGCCGCCGGGTCGGACCCGGCGTGCGGCTCGGAGAGGCAGTACGCGCCGAGCAGTTCCCCGCCCAGCAGGTCGGGGAGCCACCGCGCGCGCTGCTCGTCGGTGCCGAAGCGGGCGAGCGGGAAGCAGGAGAGCGCGTGCACCGAGATCCCGACCGCGACGCTCGACCAGACGGCGGCGACCTCCTCGATGACCTGGAGATACACCTCGTACGGCTGGCCCGCGCCGCCGTACGCCTCGTCGAACGGCAGTCCGAGCAGGCCGCTGCGGCCGAGGGTGCGGAAGACGTCCCGCGGGAACGTCCCGTCGGCCTCCGCGTCGGCGACCCGGGGTGCCAGCTCCTTGGCGGCGAGGGTGCGCGTCAGCTGGATCAGCTCGACGGCCTCCTCGGTCGGCAGCGCGCGTGTGGCGGGCATCGGGACCTCCCCGGAGTGGCACCGGTACGGAATGATACGGAGAACGGTACGAACGTATCATCCAGCGTACGCCTCGGGGGTGCACGCGGACAGGCGCATCGGGGTGCGGAAACGGGTTTCTCCGGGCCTGCGGACCTCCCGGCCTCCCGGCCTGCCGGTCTCCTGGTCTCCTGGTCTCCTGGTCAGGAGGAGACGGCGTGGACGATCAGGGAGGCGAGCTGCTCGTAGGCCTCCGCGTCGGAGAGCCCGGTGCGGGTCTTCAGCTCGCCCTGCTGGATCTGGCGCATGGTGGCCGCGGCGACCTCGCCGACGAAGGCGGTGTGGACCTCGCGGAAGGCGCCGCCGGAGACGCCCTCGGCGATCAGACCGCGCACCCGCTCCGCGGCCATCCGGGTGTTCGCCTCGTACACCTCGCCCGCGGGCGGGAACGCGGCCACGTCGTCGAGGAAGCGGCGGGAGAGCGGGCGCAGCTGTTCGGCCACGGCCGTGAGGTAGACGCGGACGCGGTCGGAGGGGTCGGCGGTCTGCGCCACGCGCTTCTCCACCGCCTCGGTCGCCTGCCGGAAGTAGTGCTTGACCGCCTCCACCACCAGGCCCTGCTTGCTGCGCGCGAGCTGGTAGAGGGTGGTCTTGGAGCAGCGCAGCCGGACGGCGAGGTCGTCCAGGGTCAGCTCCGCGAACCCTTCCGCAGTGAGCAGCGCGACGAGTCGTTCCAGGAGGTCGGCCTGTCGGGCGGTGCGGCGGGGGGACGGCATGATCCCAGCCTAGCGGCGCCGTCGACCGGCCCCGCCGGGCCCTCGGCGGCCTTGACGCACAGGGCGGTCTCCCCCATCGCGTGGGTGCGCCACCTGTCCGGATCGGCGAGGTCGTCGGTGACGGCGCGCTCGGGGCCGAGGATCAGGTTGCCGACGACGAGGGTCCCGCCGGGCCGCAGCAGGGCGTGCAGTCGTCGTACGACGTCGGCGGTGGGCGTGAACCCGTCGAAGAAGGCGAGGTCGTAGGCGCCGGGCGGGAGGGTGCCGAGGACGGTCTCGGCGGTGCCGTGCAGGACCTCGACCCGGTCGGCGAGCCCGTGGTCCGCGATCTGCTGCCGGGCCAGTCCCACGTGGGTGCCGTCCCGCTCGACCGTCTCCACGCGTGCGCCCGGCGCGGCGTGCGCCATGGACAGGGCGGTGTAGCCGAGCGCGGTGCCCACCTCGACGACCCGCCGGGCGCCGACGGCGGCGGCGAGGGTCGCCGGGAGCGTGCCGTCGCCGTAGGCGAAGGCCCCGCACCGGTGCCGCCGCCGGTGCCGCCGGGTCGCGGCCAGCACGTCGGCGAACGGGTCGGCCACGTCGAGGGGGTGCCGCAGCGCGGCGAGGGCCGCCACGGCGACCGGACGGAACCTGCGGATCACGAGCACTCCTCACACCCGGCGACGGCACCGCGTCGGGCCGCCGCGCCCTGCGGCTACGGTGGCACTTGAACCGGACTTCAAGTCAACGCGCCGCCGGGAGGCCCCCGTTGCCGGACCGCCCGCCCGACCTTCTCGACATCGGCGAACTGGCCGCGCGCACCGGAGTCGCCCCCTCGGCGCTGCGCTATTACGAACGCCTGGGCCTGCTCACCCCGTACGGCCGCGACGGACTGCGCCGCACCTACCGCCCCGAGGCCCTCGACCGGGTGGCCCTGATCCTCGGGGCCCGCGCCACCGGCTTCTCCCTCGCCGAGGTGGCCGCGGTCCTCGCCGCCGGACGCGCCGAGGTACGGGACCTGCTGGCCGCCCAGTGCGCCGACCTGGACACCCGCATCGCCGCCCTCACCGCCGCCCGCACCCGCCTCGCCCACGCCCTGACCTGCCGCGCCCCGTCCCTCCTCGACTGCCCGACGTTCCGGGAGGCGGTACGGGAAGGGCTGCCGGGGGGTGGGGGCGGAGGAGGGACAGGGCGGCGCGGGGGGTGACCGTCGGCCGGGGGCCCGGATAGGGGGCCTCCACGCCCGAAAGGGGGCCCTTGCGGGCCCCCTTGTCGTGTACTGCCGGCCGTCAGGCTGGGCGGCCGTTCGTGCGCGCTCCGGTCGCGGCGGCGCCGCTGCCGGTCACCAGCGGTACCAGCGGCCCTTGCGGCCACCGCTTCCGGCGGGCCGGACGACGAAGCCCAGCACCCACAGCACCAGCACGATGACCGCGATCCACCACAGTGCCTTCAGGGCGAAACCCGCACCGAAGAGGACCAGGGCCAGCAGAAGAACGAGCAAAAGGGGAACCATATGTATCAACCTCCTGACCATCGATTGCCCCCGCACTCACCGAACACGCCCTCATATTCGATCGTTTCTCCGAGGAACTGACGGGCATTCGCATTGGTCGCCCGAGGCGGGCGGCGGCGTCCCCGCCCAGGACTCATGCGGGGCCGCGCGGGCACCAGGACCCACGACGACGAAGAAAGGCAGTACGCACCGTGCCCCTCGACGCGACCCCGCCCGCCCCGGCCACCCCACCGGCCCCGGCGGCCCCCGCGGTCCCACCGACCGCGCCCACCCCGCCCCTGCGGCCCGCCCGCTACGACCCCGCCGACTACGCGCCGTGCGTGCGGGAGAGCGCCGCCGAGGCCGGGGTCTCACCGGTGCTGGTGATGGCCGTCCTGCACAACGAGGCCTACAAGCCGCACCACCCGCTGATGGAGCGGCTGTGGCAGTGGTGGAAGCCGGGGGCGTCGTTCGGGGTCGGCAACATGCACCGGGCCGCCTTCGAGGAGGTGCGGCGCGCGCACGGACTGGCGGCGCGCTGGCAGGACCTGCGCGACGACCCCGCGTTCGCGATCCGGGTCGTCGCCCTCCACCTCGCCGACCTCGACCGGCGGCTGCCCGAACGGCACACCCGCCGCTGCACGCGCGACGAACTCCTCGCTCTCGGCTACAACGCGGGCGAGCGCAACATGCGCGCCTTCGCGCGCGGCGTGCCGCCGGGGCCGATGGCGCGCTCGTACCTGCGACGCCTGCGCGCCCACCGGCGGCACGCGGAGGAGGCCCTCGCCGGTGCCCCGTCCGCGCACGCCGATACGTCGTCCCCTCCGTCGGCCGACGCCCCGGCCGCCCCGCACGTCCCACCCGCACCGCACGCCACCTGAGCCCCACCCGGAGCGACGGGATCGCGCCGATCGGGGGTGCGCCCGCGGCCGGAACTCGCCCCCTCCTCCCGCGGCCCGTCCGGCGGCGCGGTGCGGGCCGGTGCGGCGGGCGGGCGCGTCACCAGGGACGACGCGCCGGTTCGCGGGCGGCACACGCCCCCTCGGCGGGGGCGCGCGGGGAGCGGGGGGCGCGCGGGAGAGTCGGGGGCGCGCCACTGCCGGGTGGCGTACGTGGTTCCGCGCCGACCACCTTGGGAAGCCGGATGGGTGACCATACGGATACCCGGCGTGTTCGGTCCGGGGTCCGCCAACGGGAGGGGACGGCCATGACCACGGTGCTCGTGCTGCACAGTGTCAGCCTGATGCGATCGGCGCTGGAGGCGCTGCTGCGGACGGAGACCTCGTTCGACGTGAGAGCGACCGGCTGGCGGTCGGTCCGGGAGCACGCGGAGTACACGGGGCACGCCGGGCACGCGGAGTACGCCGGGTACCCGTGGTATCCGGCGCACACCGGCGGGAGCGGTCCGGACGTCTGTCTGGTGGACCTCGACTGTCCGGACGCGCGGCTGCTGTTAGAGGACGGTGCGGGTGCCGGGAGGGCGCCCGGGGAGGCCGTGGTGCCGGGCGCGGGGCTCGTGGTCCTGGCGTCGGCGCGACGGCCGGGGGCGCTGCGCCGGGCCTTCGAGGCGCGGGCGCTGGGCTTCGTGGACAAGTACGGCTCGGCGCAGCGGCTGATCAAGGGCATCACGGAGGTCGCGGCGGGCGGGCGGTTCGTGGACGACTCGCTCGCCTACGGCTTCCTGGAGGCGTCCCGGATGCCGCTGACGGCACGGGAGCTGAGCGTCCTCTCGCGGGCCGCCGAAGGGGAGTCGGTGGCGGAGATAGCGCGCGGGCTGCACCTGTCCAACGGCACGGTGCGCAACTACATGGCCTCCGCGACGCGGAAGGTCGGGGCCCGCAACCGCATAGACGCGATACGCATCACGCGCGGCGCGGGCTGGGTCTGACGTTCCTTCCCCGGACCGGTCCGCCCTGTAGGCGGATCGTTCCGGCACCGCCCGGGACGGGCCGTCAGGACCGGGCGGCCGGGCGGGTGTCCGCCCCACCCGCATCCGCGCCCGCGTCGGCGGCCTCGGCACCGGCCCCCATGTCCGTCTCCGCGTCCCAGCGGCCGACCAGGTCCCGGTACAGCTCCGACCGCCCCAGCAGGACGTCGTGCGGGGCGCACAGGGCGCGGTCGCCGTCGAGGACGAGGACGCGGTCGGCGCGTACGGCCGAGCTGATGCGGTGGGCGACCAGCACCAGGGTGCCGGGGCGGGCGGCCAGCGCCCGTTCGGCGCGTTCCTCGGTGTCCGGGTCGAGATGGCAGGTGGCCTCGTCCAGGAGGAGGAGGGGCGCGGGAGAGAGGTGGGCGCGGCCGAGGGCCAGGTGCTGGCGCTCCCCCGGTGAGAGACGGCGCGGGTCCACCACGCCGTCCAGGCCGCCGAGGCGCCGTACGAGGCCGTCCAGGTCCAGGGCGCGGACGGTGCGGTCGAGGTCGGCGCGGGTGGCGTCGGGACGGAGGTACGCCAGGTTCTCGGCGACCGTGCCGGTGAGGACGTACGCCTGCTGGGGCAGGAGCGTGCGGCGCAGGAGCCGGTCGGGCGGGCCGCCGGGGCCCACCGGGGCGCCCGCGACCCGGATCGAGCCGGTGGCGGGGGTGAGGGTCCCGGCGAGCAGCGCGGTGAGGGTGGACTTGCCGATGCCGCTCGGTCCGACGACCACCAGGTGCTCGCCCGGCGCCACGGTGAGGTCCAGGTCGCGCAGGACGGGGCGGGCGGCGGGTCCGTACGCGAAGGTGACCCCGCGCAGTTCGGCGGCGGGCGCCCGACGGGGCGGCCGGGACGGGGCGCCGGGCGGCGGGGCCGGTCGCGGGCTCGGTGGGGTGTCGGGGCGGGTGGTGAAGCGGTCGAGGACGATCAGGAGGCGCGTGCCGGCCGTGCCGAAGGCGGTCATCAGCTCGTGCAGCGCGGGCAGCAGGGCCTGCACCAGGTAGGTGAGGGCGCCGAGGAGGGCGCCCGCGGTGAGCCCGCCGTCGAGCAGCCAGGGGGTGGCCGCGAGCAGCGCCACCACGGGCAGGCGGCCCGCCGCGCCGAGGGCGAGCGTCCGTACGGCCGCCCACCGGGCGAGGGCGCGCGCGAGCCGTTCCTGGGCGGCGATCAGGCGGCCGGTGTCGGCGGCCGTGCGGGGCCCGGCGCCGCAGGCCGCGATGTCGCGGAGTCCGGCGCCGATCCGTCCCGCCCGCGCGGCCAGCGCCTCGTCGGCGTCCAGGCAGGCCCGCTGGGCGGCGGCCATGGGGGGAAAGGTGGCGGCGAACAGGAGCAGCCCGGCCAGCAGCGGGGGGACGACGACGAGGAGCAGCGCGGGGGCGAGCGCGGCCAGGCCGAGCAGCGCGCCTGCGGCGGTGAAGACGAACGAGCGGGCGGTCAGGACGAGTCCGGCGAAGCTGTCGCGGGCCATCTCGGTCTGGTGGGTGAGCCGGGACACCGCGGCGGTCGGGTCGGCGCGGGCGGGGTCGGCGAGGGCGGCGCCGAGCGCCTGGTCCACCGCCCGCCGCACCAGGCCGTCCCGGAACGGCTCGACCAGCC
The DNA here is from genome assembly GCF_044757425.1 of Streptomyces sp. NPDC091281. Lineage (NCBI taxonomy): Bacteria > Bacillati > Actinomycetota > Actinomycetes > Kitasatosporales > Streptomycetaceae > Streptomyces > Streptomyces sp. NPDC091281. The sequence goes on from NZ_JBIVUY010000005.1 coordinate 188,202, forward strand.
CGGCGAGCGCGCCGAAGACGCCCCGGACCGCGAGGCCGCCGAGGAACGTGGCGCCCGCGGCGACGGCGAGCCAGAGCAGGCCGGTGCCGGTGCGTCCGGCGAGGAAGCCGTCGTCGAGGGCGCGGGCGACGCCGTATCCGGAAAGGAAGGTCTGCGCGGCCTCCAGCAGGGACCACCCGGCGAGGGCGAGGAGGACCCGCCCGCGCCCGCGCAGGAACCTCCGCCCCTCGGGCAGTACCCGGCGCAGGGCGCCCCGCTCGCTGTCGCGCCCCCGGCGGACGCGGCGGAGCCCCCTGCGCGGAGCGGCGTCTTCGAGCGTGGTCACCGGGCCTCCTCGGGGGGTGCGGGAGGTGCCGTGGTCGGCGGTCGCCCGCCGGGTGCCGCGTGTCCGGGGTCCGGGCCCGTTGGGTGCCCGCCCGCCGCGAACAGCGCGCGGTAGGCGGGGTTGCGCCACAGGTCGTGGTGGGGGCCGGTGGCGCGGACGCGGCCGGTGTCCAGCCAGACGACCAGGTCGGCGGCGGCCGCGGTCGACAGGCGGTGGGCGACGAGGATGCGGGTGCCGGGGCGGACGTCGCGGGCGAGGGCGCGTTCCACCTCGCGCTGGGTGACCGTGTCGAGGCCGGACATCGCGTCGTCCAGCACGAGCAGCCGCCCGGCGTGCGCGAACGCCCGTGCCAGGCCGAGGCGTTGGCGTTCGCCGCCGGACAGGGGCGCGTCGTCGAGGAGGGTGTCGTAGCCGTGCGGGAGGCGGGTGACGAACGGGTCGGCGCCCGCCGCGCGCGCCGCGGCCCGCACCTCGTCCGGTGTCGGGGTCACGGCGCCGAAGGCGACGGCGTCGGCGACGGTGGCTCCGAGGAGGGCGGGCCGTGCGAAGGCGTGTCCGACCGCGCGGCGCAACTCCCCCTCGTCCAGCCGGTCCAGGGGCACGCCGTCGAGCAGGACGCGGCCCTCGTCGGGGTCGGTGAGCCGCCCCGCGACGGCGGCGAACGCCGACTTGCCCGCTCCGGAGCGGCCGACGACGGCGACGGTTGTCCCGCCGGGCAGGGTGAGGGTGACGTCGTCCAGGACGCGCACCCCGTCCTGCCCGTTACCGACGCCCCGGAGTTCGAGCGTGCCGGGGCCGTCGGCGGGCAGGGTGAGCGGTCCGTGGGCGACCGGGGGCAGCACGGTCGGCGCGGCGCTGCGGCGGGCCGCCGCGCGGCCCCTGACCAGGGTGGCGAGCACCCCGGCCACCGCGCCCGCGCCCGCCGCCAGCGCCGCGTACCGGGAGGCCGCGACCAGGTCGCCGACGTCCAGGTGCCCGGCGGCGAGCCGGACCCCGCCGACGGCCAGGACGAGGCAGACGAGGAGCGGCATCAGCACCCCGCCGCGGGCGACGGCACGGCCGTAGACCCGCCACATCGCGCGGCCCTCGGCGCCGAGGAGGGGCAACCCGGCGAGGACGCGCCGCCGTTCACGGTCGGCGGTGCCCGCGGCGGCGACGGTGTGGGCGCCCGCCAGCACCTCGGCGAGCCGGTCGGCCATGTCGGCCTGGACGCGCTGGTAGCGGCCCACGGCGAGGGACGACGAGCGGGCGAACGCCCGCAGCAGGAGCACCAGCAGCGGGACGCCGAGCAGGAACGCGGCGGCCGTCCACCCGTCGATGAGGGCCAGCGCGGCCAGGGCGCCCAGCGGGGGCAGTACGGCGGCCAGGGCGCCCGCGGCGGCGGCCGGGACGGTGCCCGCCTCGGCGGCGTTGGCGGTGAGCCGGGTGGCGAGGTCGCCAGGGGCGAAGCGGGCCCCGGCCCGGTGGGGGTCGGCCCGCAGCAGCCCGTCGAGCGCGCGCAGGCGCAGCCAGGCAGCGGAGCGGGCGTCGACCGTACCGGCGAGGACGGCGGTCGCGGCGTCGAGGACGATCTCCGCGACGACGAGCCCCGCGCACAGCACGACCCAGGGGCGCGCGCCGGGGTCGTGGGCGAGGAGCAGGTCCAGGGCGTGGCCGAGGACGGCGGGTTCGGCGAGGGTGACCAGCGCCGAGGCGAGGGAGCAGAGGAGGACCGCGAGGGCGTGCCCGCGGCTGTGCCGGAGGGCGCCGCGCAGGGCGCGGTCGCGGGCGGCGAGGGTGGCGGGGGTGTCGTCGGGGTCCGTGGCCGGGGCGGCGTCCGTGGCGGTGGACGGGGTCGCCCGCGGTGCCGTGGCGGAGGGCGCCTCCGGGTCCTCGTCGCGGGCGCCGTCCGGGGCGGGCGGGGCGGGGGCCGGGTCCTGGGCCGGGGCGTCCGGGACGGAGGTCATCGCGGAGGTGTCCTCCCCCTGAGGAGCGGCGGGAGCGGCGGGAGCGCGTCCTTGCGGGCCGCCCGCGGGGGCGGCGGCCGAAGGCCGGCCCGCGCGGCACAGGGCCGCGCGGAACCGGCCGACGGATCTAGTTGCAGGTCGTGATGGAGAGGCTGCTGTCGCCGCAGAGCAGCAGGCTGGCGCGGCTGCCGGTGGCGACGTCGCCGGTGGCCTCTTCCTTCGGGGTGTCCATCGACTGGAGGTCGAGCAGCGTCATGGTCGTTTCCTTTCGGTGATGGGGACGGTGAGCGGTCCGCACGGACGTGTGCGGGGTGGTGCGGGTGGTGCTGTTCACGGTCCCTGGGTGGGACCGGCCTGGGGCCGCCGCCGGAGCGGCGGGAGGAACGGCAGGTGCACGTCTCCGTCGGAGGCGGCGCTGCCGAGGGCGAGGAGGCAGCCGGCGGTGCCGGTCGCGAGGTCCATGGAGAGCCGCATCATCTGCTCGCCGGGGAAGGCGAGTTCACCCCGGTAGGGCACGGCGTGCCGGGCGAGGGCGTCGATCTGGCGGCGTACGTCGTGCGGGGCGGTGCCGGGGCCGGGCGCGGTGGTGCGGCTGAGGTGCAGCACCATGCCGGCGGCGCCCCGGAAGAGTCCGGGCTGGGCGTAGAAGGTGGCCTGCGCGGCCTGGACGATCTCCCGCCGGGACACGTCGAGTTCGGGGCCGGGGCGGTGGGCGGCGTAGTCGTCGAGCACCATGCCGATGCCGACACTGCCCGCGCCGAGGTACGGCATGGTCCGCCAGCCCTCGTCGACCTGGAGGGTGCCGTAGGCGCCGTGCACGCAGTGGGCGAGGTCGCGCCGCAGGGCGTCGCCCGCCAGGTCCAGGAGGGCGGTGTCGCCGGTGCGTTCGTGGAGGCGGAGGAAGAGCAGGGCCGCTCCGGACGCCCCGTACAGCAGTCCGGCGCGGGTGATCCGGGGGACGGCGTCGGCGACCAGCTCGGCGCACCGCAGGGCGGCGTCGTGGAGGGCGGGGGTGCCGGTGGTGGCGGCGAGGGAGTCCAGGGCGAGTCCGATGCCCGCGAGCCCGCCGTGCAGGTCGGGGGCGATGCCCTCCAGGGCCCGGCCCCGCATCAAGTCGGCGAGTTCCAGGGCTTGTTCGGGGTGGCCGAGGCGGTCGAGGGTCCAGGCGATCCCGGCGAGGCCGTCGTAGAAGCCGAAGGGGGTGCCGGACTCCGGTTCCTTGGTGCGGCGCAGCAGCCACTCCTCGGCCTGGGGGTGCGGGGGCGCGCCGGTCTCGGCGAGGACGTGGAGGACGCCCGCGGTGCCGTAGCCGAAGGTGGCGCCGCCGCTCGCGGTGGCGAACTGGGCGATGTCGCCGGGGAAGCAGCGGTCCTCGCGGTCGGGGGTGGCGGAGGAGAGCACGGCGCGGACCAGGGAGTCGCGGCTGCGCGGCCAGTCGCCGGGCGGGACCGGCAGGTACGGTCCGGGCGGCGGGGGCTCGGTGCCGCGGGTGATCTCGGCGACCGCCTCGTCCAGGAACGCCCGGTCGACGGGGAACTGTTCGGCGGCGATGTCGGCGAGGTGGCGGGCCTTGCCGGGGTCGAGCGGGAGGAGGCTGGTCAGCGGCAGGAAGAGGGCGAGGCGCAGACAGGCCAGGGCGTAGGTGTCGACGTCGAAGCCGCGCCGGTCGGCGGGGGCGACGAAGCCGGGGTTGGCGACGGTCTGGCGGCGGCCCTCGTCGATGTGCGCGGCGGCCTCGAAGTCGAGCAGGGCGACGGTCTGTTCGTCCTCGGAGACCATGATGTTGAAGAGGTGGAGGTCGTTGAAGACGACCCCGCGGGCGTGCACGGCGCGCACCGCGTCCTCGACGAGTCCGTGGATGCGCAGCGCCCAGGCGGTGTAGTCGGCGAGGGCCTGCGGGCTCGGGTCGGCGTCGATGAGCGGGTGGCGGCGGGCGAAGAAGGTGTTGAGGGGCTTGCCCTCCAGGAACTCCATCGCCAGGAAGTGGTGGTCGCCGACGGTGAAGGTGCCGAGCGGTTCGGGGGTGCAGCCGAGCCCCGACAGCCGTTCCAGCGCGGCCTGTTCGCGGCGCAGCCGGGTCACCGCGTCGGCGCCGTCGGCGGCGAGCCCGGCGTGCGGGCGGGCCTCCTTGAGGACGACCTTCGCACCGGTGGCCCGGTCGCGGCCGAGGTACACGCCGCCGCCGTTGGAGAAGTGCAGCGCGCTCTCGACGGTGCAGGGCAGCTCGGCCACGGTGACCGCGGCGCGGGCGGCGAGGTGCGGCGCGAGGAAGGCGGGGGGCTCGATCCAGTCGGGCAGTTGGAAGACGGGGCCGCGCACGTCGGGAACGAGCCGCCCGTCGGGGCGGGCGACGGCGGGCCGCAGTTCGCCGTCGGCGTCGTAGCAGTGGCGCAGCGTGAAGCTGCCGTAGCGGACGTGCACGGGGCCGGCGCCCCAGCGCAGGTCGCTGAGGATGTACGGTCCGGGCTCGCCGTCGAGGAGGGCGGCGAGGTCGTCCGCGGTGCGGGCGCAGTGGGCGTCGTCGGACGGGTACACGGTGATGAACTTGCCGCTCGCGGCGCGGTCGGCGTACTTGGCGTTGCGCTGGTGCAGCAGGTAGCGGCTGGGCACGAACTTGTACGCGATGCCGTGCTGTTGGCAGTAGGCGGCGACGCGGTCGAGGACCGGCTCGGCGTTGCCGAGGCAGGCGGAGACGTGGATCTTCCAGCCCTGCGCGGGGAGTTCGTGGTCGACGGGGCGCAACGCCAGCCAGTCGCCGCTGCGGTGGCGCCGCCAGCCGTCGGGGACGGGGGCGAGGGCGGCGGCGTACTGCGCCGACCTGCGGTCGGCCGTGCCGTCCGGGTCCGTGGTGAGCCGGTGGGGCGCGTCGTAGAAGTGGCGGTCGGCGTCGCAGAAGACGGCGTATCCCTTGTTCACGTCCACTCCCTCGCTTCCCCTGCTCGCGGTGGCCGGTACCGGCGTGCTGCCGGACCGACGAGGAAGACGGTGTCATCCGCCGGGGAGGCCCGGACAGTCACACACGTCAGCAACCGGCCGTGCGAAACGCACAAGAAACGGGCCCGCGACGCGAGCGCCATGTTCCGTCCGGCGGACGGCTGTTCGAGATCCGGCCGAGGGCCTGACCGGGGACGTCGCAATTCGGTCGGTGGCCGATCGGCAAGCGTTCAACTTCGGCCAGGACTGGCCTGTATGAGTCCCCGGAAGATCAATAGCCTGACAAGGAAGCAGGACCTCACACCTTTTAGGAGTTCCGTGTCGACCGCGCAGCAGGCACCCGACATCCTCTCGCCCGAGTTCGCCGAAGATCCCTACCCCGCCTATGCGGTGATGCGGGAGAAGAACCCGCTCATCTGGCACGAGGCCATGCAGAGTTGGATCATCTCCCGCTACGAGGACGTGGAGCGGGTCTTCAAGGACAAGAAGTCCGAGTTCACCACCGACAACTACGACTGGCAGATCGAGCCGGTGCACGGCAAGACGATCCTGCAACTGAGCGGGCGGGAGCACGCGGTGCGCCGGGCGCTGGTCGCCCCGGCCTTCCGCGGCAGCGACCTCCAGGAGAAGTTCCTGCCGGTGATCGAGCGCAACTCCCGCGAACTCGTGGACGGTTTCCGGCACACGGGGTCGGCCGACATCGTGGCCGACTACGCGACGCGCTTTCCGGTCAACGTCATCGCCGACATGCTGGGCCTCGACAAGGGCGACCACGACCGGTTCCACGGCTGGTACACCACCGTGATCGCCTTCCTCGGCAACCTCTCCGGCGACCCCGAGGTGGCCGCCGCCGGGGAACGCACCCGGACCGAGTTCGCCGAGTACATGATTCCGGTCATCCGGGAACGGCGCGACAACCTGGGCGACGACCTGCTGTCCACGCTGTGCGCGGCGGAGGTCGACGGCGTCCGGATGAGCGACGAGGACATCAAGGCGTTCTGCAGTCTGCTGCTCGCCGCGGGCGGGGAGACCACCGACAAGGCGATCGCGGGCATCCTCGCCAATCTACTGACGCATCCCGACCAGTTGGCGGCGGTCCGGGCCGACCGGAGCCTGATACCCGCGGCCTTCGCCGAGACCCTGCGCTACACCCCGCCGGTGCACATGATCATGCGGCAGTCGGCGACCGACGTGGAGGTGACCGGCGGCACCATTCCGGCCGGGGCGACGGTGACCTGCCTGATCGGCGCCGCCAACCGGGACGAGCGCCGGTTCCGCGAGCCCGACCGGTTCGACATCTTCCGCGACGACCTCACCACGACGTCCGCGTTCTCGGCCGCCGCCGACCATCTGGCCTTCGCGCTCGGCCGGCACTTCTGCGTCGGCGCGCTCCTCGCGAAGGCGGAGGTGGAGATCGGGGTGAACCAGCTCCTGGACGCCATGCCCGACCTGCGGCTCGCCGACGGCTTCGACCCGGTCGAGCGGGGCGTGTTCACCCGCGGCCCCCAGACCCTCCCGGTCCGCTTCACCCCGGTCGCCCCGGCCCGGCCGTAGCCCGGCAGGACCACGGCGCGGCCCCGACGAAGCCCCGCACGGCCTCGTACGCCCCGCACGGCCCCTGCGCCCCGCACGACCTCGCACCACCCGTACGGCCTACGCCGATGCCACGCGGCGCCGGTACGACCGTACGGCCGACCGCATGTGACGACCGACCGCATGCGGCGACCGACCTGTGACGGCCGAGGGCCGCTCGGACGGGACGGCGGGCCTCCCCCGCCGCACCGCTCCGCGCGGCCTGCGCGTGGCTCAGCGCGGCGTGAACCGCACCGGGAGCGCGCTCAGTCCGCGCATCCAGATGGACGGACGCCACTCCAGCGTGTCCGCGTCGACGGCGAGCACCAGGTCGGGCAGGTTCTCCTGGAGCGTCTCGACGGCCGTGCGCGCCATCACGTCGGCCAGCAGCGGCGCCGGGTAGGGGCAGCGGTGCTCGCCGTTGCTGAAGGACAGGTGCGCGGAGTTCTCCGCGCCGACGTGCCCCTCGGGCCAGATCTGCGGGTCGGTGTTGGCGGCGGCGAGCCCGAGGACGACGCAGTCGCCCTCGCGGATCAGGCGTCCGCCGAGCTGGGTGTCCCGCACGGCCCAGCGGCCGATGAAGTTCTGTGTCGGGGTGTCCAGCCACAGCACCTCGTTGAGCGCGTCGCCGACGCTGACCCGGCCGCCGGAGACGTTGACCGCGAACCGCTCGTCGGTCAGCAGCAGCCGCAGGGTGTTGCAGATCCAGTTCGCGGTGGGCTGCTGGGCGGCGGCGATCACCGAGATCAGGTCCTGCACGATCTCCTCGTCCGCGAGCCGCGCCGGGTGGTGGATCATCCGCGAGGTGACGTCGGGGCCGGGCCGCTCCCGCTTCTCCTTCACCAGCTGCATGATCCGCGCGCCGACCCTGCCGTACGCGGCCACCGGGTCGTCGCCCTCACCGGCGTCCAGGGACATCCGCAGGTCCTCGACGAGGCGGTCGGTGTCCTCGCTGTCCTGCGGCATCCCGCACATCCACAGCACGCCGCGGGCGGGCAGGGCGTGCGCGTACCGGCTCATCAGCTCGGCCTCGCCGCGCCCGGCGAACGCGGCGATCAGCTGCTCGGCGATCCGCTGGCACTCGCGGGCCAGCTCGAACTGGTCGACGCCCTCCAGCGCCTGGGTGATGACCCCGGCCCGCCGCTGGTGCTCGGGCCCCTCGGTGAACAGCACCGACGGCTGGTGGCCGACGTAGGGCAGGAGGGGCCAGTCCTGCGGGATGTGCGGCCACTGGTTCCAGCGGCGGGAGTCCCGGGCGAACAGCTCGTCGTGGCCGGTGACGTAGCAGACCTCGGGGTAGCCGAGCACCAGCCAGGCCGGGATGCCGCCGTCGAGCAGGACGGGCGCGACCGGCCCGTGCCTGCGCTGCATGGACCGGTAGAGCTGGGCGGGCGTCTGCTGGTACTCCGGGCCCGCGAGCGGCGCCGCGTCGGCGAACGCGGACGGGGGCCCGGAGGCGTGGGCGGGACAACCGGGCGGCGGCGTGCTCACGGCGGGGGGTCCGCTGGTCTCGGTCAAGGTGTCCTCTCTTGGGAGAGTGCCATTGCGTAGAGGTGGTCCACCAGACTGATCAGGACCTCCTTGCCCGAGGACCGCACGCGCGCGTCGCAGTTGATCATCGGTACGTGGTCGCCCAGCGCCAGGGCGCGGCGGATCTCGTCGAGGGGGAAACGGCGTTCGTCGTCGTCGAAGCGGTTGACGGCCACCACGAACGGGGTGCGGTGGTGCTCCAGCCGGTCGATCGCGTACCAGCAGTCCTGGAGGCGGCGGGTGTCGACGAGGACGACCGCGCCGAGGGTCCCGGAGAACAGCCGGTCCCACAGGAACCAGAACCGCTCCTGGCCGGGCGCGCCGAACAGGTACAGCACCATGCGCTGGTTGAGGGAGATACGGCCGAAGTCGAAGGCGACGGTGGTGGTGCTCTTGCGCTCCACCCCGGTGGTCTCGTCGATGCCCTCGCCCGCCTGCGTCATCACCTCCTCGGTGTTCAGCGGGCGGATCTCGCTCACCGAACGCACCAGGGTGGTCTTGCCGACGCCGAAGCCGCCCACGACCACGATCTTCAGTCCGGTCTCGGCGGCGTCGGCCAGCGGCGTGCGCGAGCCGGGCAGCTCAGAGGTTGCGGAGCCCAACGAGCACCTCCTGGAGCAGGGCGGTTTCGGGAAGCGAGGCGACGGACGCCGCCGCGCGCGGGTGCCGGGCACTGATCTTGCCCATGGCGTGGAGGTCGCCGAGGAGAATCCGTACGACCGTGATGGGCAGGCGGAGTTCGGCGGAGACCTCGACCACGGCCGTCGGGTGGCGGCACAGGTCGAGGATGCGGCGGTGCTCCGACTGCATTCCGGCGGTCGGCGCGCTCTCGCTGACGATGAGCGTGACGACGTCGAAGGGTTCGTCGGCCTCGCTGCGCCCACCGGTGATCATGTAGAGCCGGTCGGGATCACCGATGTCGACGGGTTCCCGGTTCATGCGGTGGCCCCGCGAGGGGCCGTGGCCCTGGGCTCGGCCCTCAGCCGCTCCCCGATCTGCTCCACCAGTTCGGTCATCTGGTGGCCGACGACGCCGGGGTCGGCGTCCTCCTGCGCGACGACGGCGAGATGGGCGCCCTCGCCCGCCTCGACGATGCAGAGCAGCCCGCCGTGGAACTCGGTCATGGAGTGGCGGACGCCGCCGGTGCCGTCGCCGAACTCGACGGAGGCGCCCTGGGCGAGGGCCTGCATGCCGGAGCAGATCGCCGCCATCTGGTCGGCCTGGTCGAGCGTGAGGTGCTCGGTCCAGCAGAGCTTGAGTCCGTCCCGCGAGAGGACGAGCGCGTGGCGGGTGCCCGGGGTGCGCTCCAGCAGGTTCGCGAGGAGCCAGGTGAGGCTGTTGTCAGTGGTGTCCATGGTGGGTGGGGCGGGTGTGGACCGGTCGGCGGTCACCCGTCCCGTTCCTCCAATTCAGCGAGATGCGGCGATCGGTGGGGGCGGGCCGCGGCACCCTCGGGGTGGGTGCGCGGGCCGGGAGGTGGCGGAGGTCCGGGGTGCGGACGCCCGGCGCTAGGAGGCGTCGCCCGGGTCCCCGGGGGTGTCGTCGCGGCCGGGTGCGCGGGAGGCGCCGCCCAAGGTGCGGCCCCGGTGGAACGCGCCGAAGCTGGCGCCCGCGTCCCGGACGGGCCGCGGCGCGCGGGGGGTGTCCGGGCCGCCCACGGCGTCGGGGGCGCCCGGAGCGGGCTCGGGTGCGGGCCTGCGGCGGCCCTGCTCGGCCTCGGCCATGGTGCGGCCGGGCGCCCGGACCGGCAGTCCGAGGGGTGTGGCCTCCCCGGAGCCCACGGCGGCGGGTTCGCCGTCCGCGGGGACGCCGGGGTCCCGGGGCTCGGGCGTCCGCGCGCCGGGCAGCAGCGGTTGCGGGGCGGGCGGCGCGGTGACGGGCGCGGGGTCGGCCGGGGCGGCGGCCGGGGCGACCCGCCCCTGCTCCGGTACGGCGACCCGCTGCTGGGACACCAGCTGGGGCGGCAGCAGGACGACGACGCCGGTGCCGCCGCGGGAGGAGGGCCGGTAGTTGACGCTGATGCCGTACTTGACGGCGAGGCGTCCCACGACGCTGAGGCCGAGCCGGGTGCCCTGGAGCGAGGCGAGGTCGGTGTGCCGGCCGGAGACGGACTCGGCGGCGCGGCGCATGGCCGCGTCGGACATCTTCAGGCCGCTGTCCTCGATCGTGACGACGAGTCCGGCGCTGCGCTCCTCCACGTACACGTGGACCTCGTCGATGGGCGGCGAGAAGTTGGCCGCGTTGTCGAGGAGTTCGGCCAGCAGGTGCATGACGCCCTCGGCGGCGAAGCCGCTGATCGCGGCCCGGCTGGAGGAGTGCAGCCGCACCCGGCGGTAGGCGGCGATCCGGCCGACGGCGCCGCGCAGGATGCTCTCCACACCGATCGGCTTGTTCCAGACGCGGCTGGAGCGGCCGCCCATCAGCAGGGCGAGCCGGTCGGTCATCAGGCCGAGCTGGGAGGTGCTGTGGTCGAGGCGGAGCAGGTCTCCGAAGACCTCGCCGCTGTGCCGGTCCTGCATGTCCCGCAGGTCGGCGAGCATGCTGACGGACTTGGCCTGGACGCGGCTGAGCGCCTTCGCGGAGGCGGCCTGGGCGGCGGCCGAGCGGCGTTCGCTGTAGGCGAGTTCGCGGACGAACGCCTCGGAGGTGGCGCGCAGCAGCGGGTTCTGCGGCCAGGTGAAGGCGGCGAGGACGGTGTCGGCGGAGCCGCCCTCCCGGAGCAGGGCGACCGCGGCGGGCAGCGTCTCGTTGGAGAGGTGCTCCAGCTCGGCGGTGATCTTGCCGCGGTCGCCGCGCAGCCGTTCCAGCTCGTCCTGGACGACGAGGGTCCGCTGGGCGGCGGCGGCGAACTCGGTGGTGAAGACCTCCAGCAGCCGGCGCAGATGGGGGTCGACGGGGAGCCCGGTCCCGGCGAGCAGCGCCTCGGCGGAGAGTCCGTCCTGGGCGCGCTTGGCGATCTCGGGCAGGGTCACGTTGACCAGGCGGGCGGTCTCGACGCTCTGCTCCATCCGGCCCTTGGCGGCCGTCTGCATCTCCCCGGCGGAGGCGTCGGCCGTCCGCCGGGCCCGTCCGACCAGGGACGAGGCGAGCGCCGAGACGGCCAGGAGACACACCCAGGATCCCGCCGCGGCGCCCAGCACCCAGGTGCGGGCCCCGTCCGGCGCGGCCGCGGTGACGGCACCGGCGCCGACGGCCGCCGCGAGGAGGATCACCGCGAACAACACCCGGGGGGAGCGCGCGCCCTTCCCTGACGGGCGCTGGCGGGGGCGAGCTAGCTGTGGCATTCCGCGTTCCCTCGGTCCATGACGGCGGTGAGGCGCGTGGAGGACGGCTGGTCGCCCACGCACCGGAAGGACGGCTGACCGGAGAGGGACGCCCCCGTCGACCGTCCTTCCGGATCAAGCAGCCCGCTCATGCTAGTCAGGTTGCCGACGCTTGGTGTGCCGCCAACGGACCGGACGCCCACACGAGTTCACTTCGTCGCAAAAGGGCCGCCGTACCTTTCCCGTGTGGTAAATCAGTTCGACCTGTTCGAGCCGGTAGCCGAAGGCTGCGCACTCCCCGGCCGGGGCGACATGCCATGTCCGGGGGGCTTTCTGATCTCATATCAGGAGAGGGGACGGATCAATTCCGGCCACAGGGCGGCTGCGCGGCGGACGTGGACGACCGCGGCGGGCGTCAGCATCGCATTGACCTCCGGTCAACTCCACAGCACATAAACATGGTTCACAAAATTCTGACGATCAATCATCCGAACATCACAAGCCGGGGTATGGTCGGATTGTGCGCCTTGGGCCGATCAAGTCGCGTGTGTTACCCGGAAGCAGCATTCGGGTGCGCATGCACGCGGGGGAATGCTTTGAAGGAACGCTTGCCGAGATCGACGAGGACTGCCTCGTCATCCGTACCTCGGACGCGGAGATCATCCTGGAGGCGGAGGCCATCCAGATGGTCGAGCGTCGCTCGCTCGGACCGCCGCCCGCCGGGGACGGCCGGACCGGCGGAGCGGACGGCTCGCCCGCTCCCGTGGCGGAGGCCGCGCCCCAGCCGCCGCCCGCCGAGTTCCGCCTGCCGTCCGCCGCGCAGCACGCCCTGACGGATCTCGGCCTCCGGGTCCGCGCCCTCCCGTGGCGGATCGCCGAGCCGGACTTCTCCGTGTACACGGACGACCTGGACGACGCCACCCGCGACCTTCTGGTCCGGGAGCTGCTCAGCATCAGCAACAGCTACGGCTACGCCCTGAAGGTCAGGGACACGGCGAAGATCCGTCACTGCGCGGGCCGGCTGCGCTGGGTCGCCGAGCACTACAACGCGCCCGACTGTCTCCAGATCGCGGGACGCATGGTCTGGCTGCTCGGTGACCGCGCCAAGGCCCTCGACCTCTTCGCCGACGCCGCCGACGCCCTCAACGACAGCTCGTCCTGCTTCGACCTGGCCGTGGCCCAGCGGCATGCCGGAGAGCTGACGTACGCCACCAGCCTGCGCAACTGCCTGCGCGACGACGACCCCGCGGACGACCCGGCGCTCCTCGCGCTCCTCGCCGCCGTCCTCGTCGACGGCGTCGGCGCCGCCGAACTCGCGGGCCTCGTACAGGACGCCGCCGTCTGGGAGCCCGGCCCGGCCCGGCTGACCGTTCTGCACGGCGGCCTGCTGTGCGCGCCCCGCGAGGCGCTGACCGGTTTCCCGGCCGGCGCCTGGGACGACCCCGGCGCGCCCGGCCGGGCGTTCGACGTCCTGGCCACCGCGGTGCACCCCGAGCCCGCGCCCGCCGCACCCGTACGGGTCACGCCACCGGCGCCGATGCCCCCGCCGCCGTTCCCGCGTCCTGTGCCCCGCGCCGCCCCGCCCGCTCAGGTCGCCGTGCGGACGTCACCCGCCGTGCAGGCGGCGCCGGTGCCCGTGACACCGGCACGGCGGACGCCGCCGACAGTCGTCTCCGCTCCGGCGCCCGCCTCCACTGCCGGGCCCCTCGCCCCGGCCGCGCAGGCGCCCCGCCCGGCGGCCCCGCCGCCCGCCCCCACTCCCCCGGCCCCGGCCCCGGCGTCCGCGGACGACGCGCACGTACGGTCCCTCGCCGAGGAGGTCCGCGTCCGCGCCGGCCAGGGGGACCTGACGGCCGCCCGGCAGGCCCTGCGCACGCTCAAGTCCCTGGCCCCCCTACACTCGTTGACCTGGGGCGCGGAGAAGCACCTCTCCCAGGTGGTGGGCGCCCGCGCCGTCGCGGCGAGCGGGTCGGTCCGCGCCACCGCGGGCACCGCCCGGCCGAACCAGGAGGCCTCCGACAACTCCGCACAGGACAAGGGGCCGTACGCCCGCGCCGAGGCCGCGCAGCGCCGCAAGGACTACCAGGCCGCGCAGCGCTTCTTCGAGCAGGCGATCGAGCAGGGCGACCAACGGGCGCGCGCCGTACGCCGACTGGTGAACCTGCTGTCGACCCGTATGCGCCGCCGGGACGAGGCCCTGACCCTCCTCCAGGAACACCGGCACCTGTTCGTCACCGACGCCGAGCTGTGGCACTGGTCCCAGCAGCGCAGCACCATCCTGGAACACGCCGGACGCTGGCAGGAGGCCCTCACCGAGCTGCGCGGCATGCTCGACCGGGGCCCCACCGGCGACGAACGGGTCCGGCTGGTGGGCCGGACCGCGATGGCCCTGCTCAAGACGTTCCAGCCGCAGGAGGCCCGCAAGCTCCTGGAGTCGGAACTCGCCCGCGACCCCCGGCAGCAACCGCTGCGCGCCGCCCTGGACCAGCTCATCCAGGCGATGGAGACCAACGTCTACTCCAAGGTCGACGCCGTCCTGCAACTCCAGTACGCGGCGACGTCCCACCTCAGTCCCCTGCTCACCTTCCATCTCGACCGGTGCGAGTACCGGGGCGTGCGCGCGGAGAAGGTCGCGAAGCGGAACTTCACGGAAGACGACATCAAACGACTGGACGACCTCGTCTCGGGCCGGGTCAAGGGCCGTCTGGGCAGCAACTTCCCCCGGGAGCGCGCCGACTACAACCTGTCGGCCGCCCGCATCATGCGCGACCTCGGCAACACCGACGACCGGTTCCGCAGCCGACTGCGGTACTTCGCGGCGGCGATGGGAGACGCCTGCGCCATCGAGGCGAAGGGCAACCCGGACGTCATCCGCACCTACTACCTGGAGTCGGTGAGCGTCAAGAGCGACTGGGACGACCTGGTCGACGTCAAACTCCGCCAGCTGGTCATGTCGTTCACGCACAGCGGTGTCCAACTCCTCGACATGCGGCGGCTGCCGTCCCTGGAGAAGGCGCTGGCCCTGGTGATGGCCGAGAGACACCTCACCCGGATGGTCCTGGTGACGCTGCTCTCACTGCCCACGATCGGGGAGACGGTGACCCGCCTGATCCGCCGGGTCTGGGCGGACCGCACCACCCGCGAGCTGTTCCAGAAGGCCCTCACCGACCACCTCGACGACGAGGACGTCACGGTCGCGGACGAGTCGAGCTTCACCGAGGCCTGGCTGCGGGCGGCGAAGCAGGACGTCCAACGGCGCGACGTCTACCACCAGATCACCGTCCTGGCCGAGACGGGCCCGGCGCTCACCGCCCTGGACCGGCACACCGCCGAACTGGAGCGCATCGCCGAGGAGGTCATCGGCCTGGCCTCGGCCACCGACCGCGCCCGCGTCGAACACTGCCGGTCGGTCGTCACGGAACTGCGGCAGTACGTACGGCAGAGCGTCTACGTCGAGCGCGAGCGCCTCTTCGGCGGTACCAGCCGTACGATCCGCGCCCACCTCCAGGAGTACGAAAGCGCTCCGACGGCGCTGTCGTTGCAGATCCTGCACCCCTATCTGGTCCTGCTCGACGCCGAGTTGAAGAAGCACTTCGAGCTGTACCAGAAGAGCGTGGAGCCGGAGAACCTGAAGGTGGAGCTGGTCGTCGACCGCTATCTGCCCAGCGGAGGCCGGGTGGACGTCCAGCTGGAAGTGTCCAACGAGCCGGGCGCGAGCCCGGTCAGCAACGTCGTGCTGACGGTCCCGCCCAGCGACGACTACACGGCCACGGAGGCCACGGTCGCGGTGGCCGAGTCGATCGCGGCGGGCGAGTCGAAGACCTGCCAGATCTCCCTGGTGGCGGGCAGACCGGCCATCGAGCAGGAACTGATCACGCTGGTCAGCCGGATCGGGTTCACCCTGCGCTCGCAGGAGCGGGTCGAGGCCGAGGTGGAGCCAAAGTCGATCCGGTTGCACACCGACACCGAGTGGACCGAGATCCCCAATCCGTACAGCGCGGGCCTGCCGGTGGAGAACCCGGACATGTTCATGGGCCGCGACCCCCTCATCGCGAACCTGGCGGAGACGGTGTCCGGCCCGCACCGCGGCAGCGTCATCGTCTACGGCCAGAAGCGCGCCGGGAAGTCGTCGGTGCTCTTCCACCTCCGTGAGAAACTCACCCTGCCCAGCCTGGCGGTGAGTTTCAGCATCCAGGACCTGGCCGGGGACATCTCCCTCGCGGACTTCCTCTACCGGATCGGCGACGAGTTCCACTGGTCGATCAGCAACGTGGTCGCGGAGCAGCACTGGGACATCGACCCGCCTCCGGAGCCGGACCTGGAGCAGATCCGGGTCGCCCCGCAGCAGCGCTTCACCGAGTACATGCGGCGTCTGCTGACCTGGCTCAAGGCGACCCCGCCGCTCGCCGACAGCCATCTCGTGCTCCTCATCGACGAGTTCAGCATGGTCCACAAGGAGATCCGCGGCGGCAACCTGCGCGAGAGCTTCATGAAGGGCTGGAAGGCGATGCTCGAACGCGGCTTCTTCCGCTGCGTCCTGGTCGGCAACGACCTGATGCCGAGGTTCATCCAGGAGTTCCCCAACGAGTTCCAGGTGGCCACGGAAGCCCGGGTCTCGTATCTGGAGCGCACCTACGCCAAGGACCTCATCGAGAACCCGATCCGACTGCCCGAGGGCGGCAGCCGGTACCGGGGCAACGCCGTGGACCGCATCCTCGAACTCACCGGACAGAGCCCCTACTACATCCAGCTGTTCTGCCATGAACTCGTCCTCTACATGAACAGCGAGGACGTCCGCGGTCCGGCCATCGGCCCCGCCGACGTGGAGGCCGTGGCGGACCGCCTCATGGCCACCCTCGGCGAGAACGAGTTCGACAACCTGCTCACCCCGGGGGACAGCGAGGTCACCGACATCAGCGGCGCCCTCGTCATGGAGGTCCTCCGCGCGACCCGGCGGGAGGTGGGCCGCGCCATGTACCACGAGGGTGACGGCCAGGGCCACCCGGAGGCGGCGCGGGTCATCCAGGACCTGGAACGCCGCGAGGTGCTCCAGCGCCTCTCCGGGAACCGTTACCGCATCCGGGTGGGTCTCTTCAGCCAGTGGTTGCAGCACCGATGGGCGTGAACCCGACGGAACCGGACCGCCCCGCGCACCTGTTCACCAATCCCTACGCCGGATACGGCTCCCCCGTCGCCGGAGAGGAGTTCGTCGGCCGGGCGAGCGCGATCAGCTCGATCAGGAACCGCACGTTCACCTCGCTGGAGACGGCGTCGGTGTCGATCGTCGGGCCGCCCCGAGTGGGAAAGTCGAGCCTCGCCCGGCAGGTGCAGGAGCAGTTGGCCATCGGCCGCAGCGTGCGGGGCCGGACCTTCGTGCCCGTGTGGATCACCGTCAGCGGCTGCGACTCTGAGCAGTCGCTCTTCCGCGAACTCGCCTACGCCGTCCACGGCTGGATCTCCGACCGCGATCTGCTCACCGACCGGCTGGAGTCCCAGTACGTGTCGTTCACGGCGGCCGTCACCTGGGACGAGATGAAGATGCGGCTGCGCACCTATCTGCGCCGGCTGCGCCACATCGGGTTCCAAGTGGTCGCCGTCCTGGACGAGTTCGACGCCGCGCGCACCGTCTTCCGGCGGTCGGCGCCGTACGAGTACCTGCGCTCCCTCGCCTACGAGCCCGACGTACGGGTGGCCCTGATCACCACCTCCCGGCGGGCCCTGGCGGACATCGTCGTGAAGTCGACCCCCGAACTCTCCACCTTCCCGCAGATCTTCGGACTGCCGGTGACGCTGGGCTGCTTCGACGCCCGTGAACTCACCGCGCTCCTCGAGCGGTCCCCGCACGTCGGTGCCGCGCTGCGGCCGCCGGTCCTGTCCTGGCTGGGCCGGGAGACGGGAGGGCAGCCCTTCCTGGCGTCCGCGCTGCTGTCGGTGCTGCACGACCGGTGGGCGGCCCACGGGGTCCCGCTCCCGGCCGACCTCGCGCCCCAGCTCGGCGAGGCAGTCGCGGCGTCCAGCGGTCTCACCGTCCGGCACCACGAGCAGATGCTGGAGCTGCTCCGCGAGGAGGACCGCCTGACCACCCTGTTGGAGGTGCTCTTCGGACCGCAGATCACGGCGAAGCCTCAGGATGCCGAACGGCTCGCCGAGGAGGGGATCATCCGAGCGGCCGACGACGGGTGGGTGGGGTTCTCGGAGAACTTCCAGGAGTACCTCGGACTGCTCGAAGGCAGCTCGGACGACTGGTCGTTGTGGCACCGGACGGAGACCGGGCTGCGGGCCGGGCTGATCACCGCGCTGCACGGCGCCTACGGCGATCTGTGGCCGCTGCGGCTGCGGGAGTCCCAGAAGCGCCTGATGGACCGGTGCGAGGACCGCCGGCAGCGGATGCGCCAGGGCTTCAAGGAGCTGGCCCCCGACGAGAGCCCGCTCGACTACGCCTACCCGCAGGACCTCTTGGCGATCATCATGCTGCACTGGGAACAGGTCCGCCCCGTCCTGGGCCGGTCCAGGGACGAGTGGCGGGAGCGGCTGGAACTGATGGCCCGGGTGCGCACACCGATGGCGCACAACCGCAGCTCCGGCACCTCCCCCCTCCTCATGGAGCAGTTCCGCAAGTACTGCGAGGACGTGCTGCGCTGGCTGCCGCGGCCGGTCGCCGCGGGGACGCCCCGGGTGCCGTCAGGACGCCGGGCCCCGGTCGGTGACGTGGACGCGGGGCCGGTCGGTCACGGCGCGGTAGACGTCGGCGTCCAGCCGTAGCTCCCTGGTGCCGGGCACGGCCCGGTGTTCGTGCTCGGGGCGGTCGCAGACGGGGAACGCGGAGTACAGCTCGTACCGGCGGCCCTGGGCGCGGTGGACCTGCTTGACCTCCTGGACCATCGGGCCGTAGTCGGAGTCCTGGGACAGGATGACGAGCGCGGAGTACTCCTGCTGCCAGGCGCCGCGCAGGGCGAGGGTGGCGAGCCTGATGTCGGCGCCCTTCTCCTTGCGACGGCCCGCCGGGGTGTTCGTGGCGCCGCAGTTCACGCAGGTCACCCGCCGGTCCAGAGTGGTCCGGCACTGGTCGCAGGACGGCTGGTGATAGCTGAACCGCGCGTGTTCGTGGCGTACGCCGTAGTTGCGCAGGGCGCGCATCCGTTTGCGCCAGGCGTGGAACTGGGGTTCCTCGCCGGGGTGGTTGCGGTCCGGCAGCGCCATGACCACGGCGGCGTCGTGCACGGTGTCCGTGCCCGTCGCGGCGGCCAGGTGGAGGGCCAGCCGGTCGACGGGGAACTTGGTCGCGGCCCCGTATCCGAAGCACCGCACCGCCGCGACGTAGTGGTTCCATCCGTCGACCAGGACCAGGCAGCCCGAGCCCATCCTCCGCCCCCCTCCGAGAAGAATCACGAGCGGGAACAGACCCTGCGGACCGGGCGTCCGGCACACCCTGGACAGGGGGAACCGGCATGAGAAAACCCCGCTGGGGGCCACGGGTCTGTTTCCAGAAGCGACGCTAGCAGCGGGGGCACTACTCAGTGTAGCGATTCGATCAGAAGGCTTCAACTTCAACCGGGCGGCCCGGGAGCGGAGTTCGTCGTCGTGACTCCGCTCCCGGACTGTCCGGCGTGCTCAGTTCAGGCCGCCTCCTCCTCTCCCGGTTCCTCGATCTCCTCGGCCAGCCCGCCCTTCTCGTTCGCCGCGACCTTGAAGCTCAGCAGCGCGCCCGACGGAAACCGCTGGACCGCCGAGCGGGGCGTGAAGACGTGGTGGCTGTTGCCGAGGGGGTCCTGGACGCGCAGCCAGCCGTGGGCCTTGCCCTCGGGCAGCTTGAGGGTGCCCTCCGCGTAGTGGTCGACGAGGAGGAGGCCCACGGCGTGCCGGTTGCGCTCGCCGTCCACCCGTCCGGTCGCCACGAACACGACGGGGCTGCCGACGCGCAGCGACTCGCGGGCGTCCTCCGGGTAGACGACGTGGTCGGTGCGGAAGTAGAAGTCCTCGCCGGAGCGGGCCGCGCGCACGAACCCGAAGCCCGCGTCGGGCTTCCAGCAGGTCACCTCCCCCGAGAGCCGTTCCTCCAGCGGGGCCTTGCGGCGGTCCTGGACCGGCCGGTGGGGGCCCTGGGCCGGTGGGCGCGGTCCCGCGTGCCGTTCGACGGGGAGCCGGGTCGTGCCGGGAGGTGCGGCCGGGGCCTGGCGCATGCGGTCGGTGTTGCGGGTCACCGCCTCGGACTTGAGCCCGTACAACTGCTGGTCCCAGAGGATCTCGTAGTACTCGACGGGCTGGTCGAAGCCCTTCAGCGGGGCCCGTTGCACGTCCCCCTGGTACTGCTCGGGGGTTCGGCCGAGCGCGAGTCCGAGACGGCTGGCGATCTTCATGACGTTGGCGGCGGACGCCGTGGCCCGGTCGACGAAGACGGCCTTCGGGGAGGCGGCGTCGCACAGGCGCTTGGCCTTGTCGACCACGGTGCCGACGTAGTCGTGGCCGCCGGTCGGTGTGGTGAACGCGACGACCGAGCCGGTGCTGACGCCGATGCTGCACGTGAAGTCGATGGCGCCCTTGGCTCCCGTGCGGCCCTGGTTGGCGTCGTGGACGGCCTCCTGCACGGACACGGCCACGTTGACGGCGTCGGTCGCCCGGTCGCTGTCGAACGTGATCATGATGCCGTCGCCGAGGTACTTGATCTCCGCGCCGGGGTCGGCCCGTACGGCGAGCGCGGTGACCGTGTCGTAGAGCCAGCCGAGCGCGGGCAGCCAACCGGCCTCCGGCTGCTGCTCCTTCATGGCGGTCGAGCCGACCTGGTCGATGAAGAGAACGGTGCGCGCCTCCCGGGACTGGGGGTCGGCGAACGCCTCACGAAGCTGAGCGGCCATGACTGTCACCCTTCGGTTCGATGCGATCGACGCGATGTGCGATGTGATGCGGTGCGGTGCGGAGCGGAGCGAGGTCCGGTCGGCCTCCGTCCCCTCCTAACGGACAGGCCGTTCGAACAGCGCGCCCGGGACGCACCGTTGACCCTCCGGTGACGGCTCGTCATACTGGCCGGACCGCCTCGGTGCGGCCGGGCATTGCGCCCCCACTGTGCTCTGCGCAGGACACGTCGACCCCACGGGTCGATCCCACGCTGTGGGTCACCCACGTCCCAGGGACCGTGTCATGACGCATGCACCGCACTCCGTCACTTCCTCCTCCACCGCCTTCGCCGCTCCCTCAACTCCCCTCGTCGTCCGCGCGGTTCACGCCGCGCCGCGCACGCCGGCGCCGTTCTGCACCTCTCCCGGCACCTGCCTGCCGCGCAGCGCCCGCATCGCCTGGGCCGTGACCCGCCCGGCGCGCCGGATGCTGCACGAGGCCTGCCGGTCGGGGCCGTGCCGTCGCACCGCCCCGTTCGGGCAGCCGGACCCGGCCGCCCACGAGTACGCGGTGTGCGAGAACGTCGGCTGCGTGGACCTCTTCATGGAGGTGTGGATCCCGGCCCACGCGGCGGCCCACGCCCGGTTCCGCACGGACGGTCCGCTGCCCGAGGCCGCGTACGCCTACCTCACCAGCGCCGCGCGCACCCGGCTCGCGGAGGTGAACCGCCAGGGCCGGGTGGCGCGGGGCGGGGTGGCCCGGCCGCAGCGACGGGACGGCACCGTCGGCCGGATCGTGAGGTCGTACGAAGACCCGTGGTCGGCCGACGTATTCCGCTTCCTCCTCGGCTGGGTGGCGTCCCCCGGTGCCGGTTCGGGGAGCTGGCCGCTGGACGCGCTCACCTGCCGCAAGAACCTGTGGGACGGCGGCGACCGGGTGCCGGGGAGCCGGGCGGCGCGGGAGGAGCTGCGGGCCGACGTCGAGAGCTGCCTGACGGTGGTGCGGCGGGTCGCGGGAAGCGGGTGGCTGTACGACTGCCTGGTGCTGCCGCTGGCCAACCGGGGCGGCAGCCTCCCCGTGCCGCCGGACGACGCCGCCGGGCCGGTCCACGGCGGCGGGGCACGGGACGACGGAGAGCGGGACGACGGGCTGGACGCCGGTGCGGCCGTCGTCCTGCGGGACCTGCTGGCCCGGACCGCCGCCGGAGCCGGGGCCGGTGCCGCCCTGCGCGCCGCCGTCGAGGACTGGCTCGGGGACGGCCCCCGCCCGGCGGCCTGGTCGGCGACCCGTGACGACGACCTCGCGCTGCGCCGCCTGGCGAAGCGCCTGGTGCTGGACCTGACCCGACGGGAGGAGGCGGCATGAGCACCACGACCCGGCGCCGGGTGCGCGCGGTACCGGTGACACCGGCCCAGTTGGACGCGCTGATCGAGACGACCCGGCAGGAGAACGCGCGGGCCGACACCAAGTCGGCCGCGCTCCTCACCGTTGTGGGCATCGGCTTCACCGCGTTCTCGGTCGCCGCCGCGTCCGCCGTGGCGGCCCCGCTGCACGGACCGGCCCGCTGGCTCTGCGTGGCGGCGCTGGCCGGGGTGTGCGCGGTGGCGGAGCTGCTGCTGCTCGTGCTGCGGCCGGTGCTGGGCAGGGGTGACGTGGGGCAGCGGTACTTCGCGACCTGGCACCGCTACGCCTCGGCGCCCGACCGGCTGGCGCGGGAGCTGTCCGTGGACGAGGAGGCGTGCCGCACCCTGGTCGAGCTGAGCGGCATCGTGTGGCGGAAGTACCGGCTCATCAGGTGGGCGGTCGACCTGATGATCGCGGTTCTGCCCCTGACGGCCGTGGCCCTGTCCGTCGCGCTGCTGAGCAGGGGGTGACCCTGGCGGAAAGGGCGGAGAGGGGTGACCCGGAGGCGGGACGCGAGGCGGGCGCCGCAGGCCACGCCTCGCGCCCCGCCCGCCCCACGTCAGCCGTCAGCCGTCAGCCGTCGACTCTCCCGAGCCCCCTGAAGCGTCACGCGTACCCGATCGCCCCCGCCGGAGGCGCCGTCACCGGTCCCTCGGACCAGGGTTCGCCGCGGACCGCCCTGGCGGCGAGGTCCAGCATGCGCTGCTGGTCGGCGAGTTCGGCGGTGCGGCTGCTGGTCTCGTGGCCGCCGCTGAACCATTCCACGGTGACGTCGCCGCCCGCCTTCTCCAGGGCCTGCGCGTAGAGGTGGACCTGGCGGGGCGGGGTCCGGGTGTCGTGGGTGCCGGTGGAGATCCAGACGGGGGCGCGGACCTGGTCGACGTAGGTGATCGGGGAGGCGCGTCGGAAGGCCTCGGGGTCGTCGTCGGGGCCCGCGTGGAAGAAGGCGCGCCAGGCGCTGCGCAGCGCGGGGTTCATGTCGGCGTAGGCGGCGCTCCAGTCCGCCATGGGCACGAAGGCGAGCGCTCCGGCGAAGAGGTCGGGCAGGCGGCCGAGGGAGAGCAGGGAGAGGTAACCGCCGTAGGAGGCGCCGGAGATGAGGATGCGGTCGGGGTCGGCGATGCCCTCGTGGACGAGCCAGCGCACCGACGCCTCGATGTCCTCCAGCTCGCGGTCGCCGATCGAGTGCCAGAACCCCTCGCGGAAGCGGCGGCCGAAGGTCTGTGAGCCGCGGTAGTTGACGGCGGCGTAGGCGAAGCCCTCCGCGAGCCAGGCCTGTGCCTCGGGGGTGTAGCGGTCGACGGTGACGAGCTGGGGGCCGCCGTGGACGCTGAGCAGGGTCGGCGCGGGCCCGTCCGTGCCCGGCGGGCGGCCCGCCCACAG
This sequence comes from Streptomyces sp. NPDC091281, assembly GCF_044757425.1. Lineage (NCBI taxonomy): Bacteria > Bacillati > Actinomycetota > Actinomycetes > Kitasatosporales > Streptomycetaceae > Streptomyces > Streptomyces sp. NPDC091281. The sequence goes on from NZ_JBIVUY010000005.1 coordinate 211,391, forward strand.
CTGGACGGGGGTGCCGTCGACGGAGCGGACGGTGTACGAGGTGAGGGCGACCCCGGCCGGGCGCAGCGCCGGGGTCCGTACGGGGGTGACGGTGCCGGTGGCGCGGTCCGCGCGCAGGACGGTGAGGGGGAGGTCGAAGCGCTGGTGGAGCAGGCGGGGCAGGCCGTCGGCGCCGTAGTGGGAGGCCCAGTAGTCGGGGTGGGCGTCGGCGATGTCGGCCTCGAAGAAGGCGCCCGCGGGGTGGTCGACGGCGTGCAGCCTCCCGTTGCCGGGTTCCCACTCCAGGACACGGTGCACGCCGTGGTCGACGTGGACCAGCAGAACGTGGGAGGCGTCGTCGGACCAGTCGAGCGGCACGATGTCGCCGTCGAGGTGGTCGGCGTCGAGGTCGGTGCGGGTGCCGTCGGTGAAGGACCAGACGCAGGGGCGCTGGTGGCCGGTGCGCTCGGTGGAGACGAGGAGCCGGTCGTCGCCGGTCACGGGTGAGAAGCGGATGCCGCGGACGGGCGCCTCGGGTCCGTCGGAGAAGGTGCGGGCGGTGTCGGCGGGGCTGTCGGCGGTGGTGTCGAGGACGGTCGCGGCGAAGCGGCGCAGGCCGGGGTTGTGGTCGGTGGTGTCGACGCTCGCCCAGCGGCGGTCGGCGGAGATCCGGGAGTTCCAGGCCTCGGCCGTGGAGTGGAACAGGCGGCGGGGCGGGGCGGTCCCGTCGGTGGCGATCAGCCAGAGCGTGAACCCGTCCTCGGCGACCGCGGACACCACGGCGCGGGCGCCGGTGCGGGCCACGTCGATGCCCCGCAGGGTGTACGGCGGGAGGTCGGGCGTGAGGTCGGTGCCGGGGGTGCCGTCGACCGGGAGGGACCACAGGTGGCCCATCTCGGAGCCGTTGTCGTCGAGGAGGTTGAGGACGGCGCGGCCGTCGGCGGACAGCACCGCGTTGCGGGCGTCGCCGTAGGCGCCCTCGACGGGCCGCTCGGTGTCCCGGGCGACGTCCCAGACGGTCAGGTAGGCGCCGTCGGGGCCGTCGTGGGCGAGGAGTTCGAGGTCGTCTCCGGTGCCGCGTCCCCGCCGGGAGGAGACGCACTGCCGGGCGTCGAAGAACCGCTGCCAGTCGCTGGTCACTGCCGGACTCCTTCTGGGGGTGGAGGTCGTACGGGGCCCGCGACCCGCGAACGCCGTACGGGTCGCACGGGGTCGTACGGGTCGTACGGGTACGCGTGCGGACGCGGGTCGGGGTTGAGGGCTGCAGGTCGTAGGGCTACGGGTCGTAGGGGTGGGGGTAGGGGTCGTAGGGGTAGGGGTGTGCGGGGTTCAGGGGGACGGTGGGCCGCCTACCGGGGTCGCGGGCTCGGGGAAGTGGCAGGCGACCCGGTGCCCTTCGGCGGTGGCCCTCAGGGCGGGTGTCTCGCTGGCGCAGACGTCCTGGGCCTTCCAGCAGCGGGTGCGGAACCGGCAGCCGGAGGGCGGGTTCTGCGGGCTGGGCGCGTCGCCCTGGAGGACGATGCGGCGGCGGGCGCGTTCGGCGCGCGGGTCGGGGATCGGGACCGCCGACAGCAGCGCCTGGGTGTAGGGGTGCTGCGGGGCGTCGTACAGCGTGTCGGCGGGGCCGCTCTCGGCGATGCGGCCGAGGTACATCACGGCGACGTCGTCGCTGATCTGGCGGACCACCGACAGGTCGTGCGCGATGAACAGGTAGGTGAGGCCCAGGTCGCGCTGGAGGTCCTGGAGGAGGTTGATGACGCCCGCCTGCACGCTGACGTCGAGGGCGCTGACCGGCTCGTCGAGGACGAGGACGTCCGGTTCGACGGCGAGGGCGCGGGCGATCCCGATGCGCTGGCGCTGCCCGCCGGAGAACTGGCTCGGGTAGCGGCGGGCGTGGTCGGGGTCGAGGCCGACCTGGGCGAGGAGTTCACGGACCCGTTCGGCCCGCCGGTCGCGGTGCAGGCGGTGGATGCGCAGCGGCTCCACCAGGATCTGTTCGACCGTCATCCGGGGGTCGAGCGAGGAGTAGGGGTCCTGGAAGACGAGCTGGATGCGCTTGCGCAGCCGGGCGATGTCGTCGCCCTTGGCGCGGGTCACGTCGAGGCCGCCGACGAGGGCCCGGCCGCCGACCGGCTGGACGAGGCGGACCAGGCAGCGGCCGAGGGTGCTCTTGCCGCAGCCGGTCTCCCCCACCAGGCCGAGGGTGCGGCCCCGGCCGATGGCGAGGTCGACCCCGGACACGGCCTGGACGGCGGTGGTGCCCGCGCCGGTACGGCGGCCGGTGCGGTACTCGGCGACCAGGTCCTCGACGTGCACGGCGGGCGCGTCCGGGCCGGACGCGTCGGTGACGTCCCGGTCGGGTGCGGCGGCCGGGGCGGGTTTGGTCCTCGTCCTCATCGGGGGTCCCCTTCGCTCTCGGCGGCCCGGTCCCCGGCGGCCGGCCCCTGCGCGGCGGGCGCGGTGTCCCGTGCGGGGGCGGGCGCGATCTCGTGGGTGCGGACGCAGGCGGTGGTGTGCAGGTCGGTCAGCGGGAGCGGGGCGGCGGGCTCGGCGGCGCAGACCTCGGGTACGGCGTGCGCGCAGCGCGGCTGGAACGGACACCCTCGCGGCCTGCGGCCGGGCGGGTCGGGGCGGCCGGGGATCTGGGTGAGCCGGGGGACGCGCCGGTCGATGCGCGGCAGGGCGTCCAGGAGGGCGCGGGTGTAGGGGTGGGCGGGCCGGTAGAAGACCGACTCGGCGTCGCCGCACTCCAGATCGCGGCCGCCGTACATGACGAGGACGCGGTCGGCGACGCCCGCGACGACGCCGAGGTCGTGGGTGATGAGCAGGATCGCGGTGCCGGTGCGTTCCTGGACGTGCCGCAGGACGTCGAGGATCTGCGCCTGCACGGTGACGTCGAGGGCGGTGGTGGGTTCGTCGGCGATGAGCAGGTCGGGTTCGTTGGCCATGCCGATGGCGATCATGACGCGCTGGCGCATGCCGCCGGAGAACTCGTGCGGGTAGGCGTGCAGCCGGGCGCGGGGCGCGGGGATGCCGACGAGGGCGAGCAGGTCGGCGGCGCGCTCGGTGAGGGCGTCGCGGCCGAGGCAGGGGTCGTGGACGGCGACGGCCTCGGTGATCTGGTCGCCGACGGTCATCATCGGGTTCAGCGCGGCCAGGGCGTCCTGGAAGATGATGCCGATACGGCGCCCCCGCACCGCGCGCAGCTCCCGCTCGGGCAGGCCGATGAGTTCCCGGCCGCGCAGCCGGAGCGAGCCGCCGACGCGCGCGGACGGCGGGAGCAGGCCCATGAGGGCCATGGCCGCCGCGCTCTTGCCGGAGCCGGACTCGCCGACGAGGGCGAGGGTCTCCCCCTCGCGGACGTCGAACGAGAGCCGTTCGACGGCGGCGGCGTGACCGGAGTCGGTGCGGTACTCGACCGTCAGGTCACGGACGGAGAGCAGGGCGTCGGCGGAGTCCGGCGTCTCGGTGCCGGTGCCCGGCCCGGTGCCGGTGCCGGGGGTGCCCGACGGGCCGGTGGGGCCCGTGGGACCCGTAGGACCCGAGGAGTACGGGGTGAGGGAGGTCATGACTGCCTGCTCTGCTGGTCGAAGGCGTCGCGGAGTCCGTCGCCGAGGAAGTTGACCGCGAGGACGGTCAGGAGGATGGCCACGCCGGGCGCGTACAGCAGGTAGTCCTTGGGCGTGCCGACGAGTCCGGCGGCCTGGTTGAGGAGGTTGCCCCAGCTGGACTGGGGCGGCTGGATGCCGAAGCCGAGGAAGCTGAGGGTGGACTCCAGGATGATCGCGGCGGCGACCGCGAGGGAGGCGTTGACGATGATCACGCCGGTCAGGTTGGGCAGCAGGTGGCGCAGGACGATCTGGGTGCGGGAGGCGCCGAGGACCTGCGCGGCCTGCACGAACTCCTTCTCGCGGAGGCTGATGACCTGGGAGCGCACGACGCGGGCGATCACGGTCCAGCCGAGGCCGGCGAGGACGAGCACCATCGTCAGCGGCGAGGGGCTGAGCGTCTGCATGGCGAGGGCCAGCAGCGCGATGGCGGGCACGACCAGGAAGAGGTCGGTGATCCGCATGATCAGTTCGTCGATCCAGCCGCCGAGGAGTCCGGAGACCGCGCCGACGAGGGTGCCGACGGCGGTGGACAGGAAGGCGACGCCGAGGCCGACGGTGAGGGAGATCTGGCCCGCGAAGAGGAGTTCGGTGAGGTAGTCGCGGCCGAGGTCGTCGGTGCCGAGCCAGTGCTCCCCCGAGGGCGGCAGGGCGCCGGTGAGGATGTCCTGGGCGTTGCGCGGGTGCGGGGCGACCCAGTCGGCGCCGTAGCAGCAGACCATGAGGCCGAGCAGGACGACCAGGCCGATCACGGCCAGCCGGTGGCGCAGGAACCGTTCGGTGACGATCCGCCGTCGGCTCTTGTCGGCGGGCGGCGCGGGCGGGGCCGGGGACCCCGGCGGGAGCGGGGACTCGGGGGGCGGGTGGGACGCGGGGTGCGGGGTGGGCAGGGTCATCGCAGGGTCACTCTCGGGTCGAGCAGCGCGTATCCGAGGTCGGCGGCCAGGTTGAACAGGACCATCGCGAGCGCCACGATCAGCATCCACGGCAGGAGCACGTAGACGTCCCCGGCGAGCAGGGAGTCCAGGAAGAGGCGGCCCATGCCCGAGATGGCGAAGATCTGCTCGGTGACGACGAGGCCGCCGATGAGCAGGGCCGTGTCGGCGGCGACGACGGTGACGAACGGCGCGAGGGAGTTGCGCAGCGCGTGCCGGAAGAAGATCCGGCGCGGGGGCACGCCCTTGGCGCGGGCGGTGCGGACGTAGTCGCTGTGCAGGGCTTCGAGCATGGAGGCCCGGCTGAAGCGGGACCAGCTGGCGATCAGGCCGATGGTGAGGGTCATGACGGGCAGGACCAGATGCCGGAAGTAGTCGGCGTTGATCCCGCTCGCGCCGGGTGAGTGCAGGCCGACGAAGTACAGCGGGGGCTGGCCGAGTCCGAACTGTTCGCGCGGCCAGACCGCGAACACCTGGATGAGCATGAGGCCGAGCCAGAAGGCGGGCATGGCCACGCCCAGGTAGGAGAGTCCGGTGAGGAGGTGGTCGCCCGCCGAGTACTGGCGGGCCGCGGAGTAGGTGCCGATCAGCAGGGCGACGATCACCGCGAACAGGACGGCCCAGACGACGAGTTGGAGGGTGGTGCCGAGGGCGGAGCCGATCATGCCCTCGGCGCGGTCGCCCGTACGGGTGCTGACGCCCCAGTCGCCGGTGACGAAGGCCTTCATCCACAGGAGGTACTGCTCGACGACCGGCCGGTCGAGGCCGAGGCGGGCGGTCTCCCGGGCGAGGACGCCCGGGTCGCGGGCCTGGCGCAGCTTGGTCAGCGGGTCGAAGGTGGAGCGGACCGCCCAGAAGAAGACGAACGAGGCGACGAGGACCACCGGCACGGAGTACGCCAGGCGGCGGCCCGCGTAGCGGAGCATCTGCCGGGAGCGGCCCGCCCGGCCGCGACCGCGGGCGGTGGACTCCGCCGGATCGCGGCCCCCGGGTGCCTCGGGCGCGGGGGCGGCGCCCAGTGCCGCGGTCACTTCGCCAGCCCCCATTCGGCGAGGTTCCACCAGGGGCCCTCGCTCGGGTTGTTGGCGAGGGGGCCGCCGACGCGGTCGCTCCACAGGAGGATGTTGGGGACGGTGCCGATCGGGATCGCGGGCACGGCGTCGGCGAGGATCTTGTCCGCCTGGCGGGAGGCCTCGACGCGCTTCTTCACGTCGGTCTCGCGGTCGACGGTGGCGAGCAGCGGGTCGAGTCCGTCGATCCGGGAGCGGACGAAGTTGATGCCGGAGCGGTCGTTGGCCTCGGTGGGGATGGAGGTGCTGCTGAAGCTGCTGCTCAGCGCCGGGTCGGGGAAGGTGTCGACGAGGGTCCACAGCCCCATCTGGAAGTCCCCGGCGGGTGCCTTCTTGCCGAACAGGTCGGCCGGGGTGGTGTTCTTGATGGTCATCCGGAACCCGGCCTGCTTGAGCTGGGTCTGGAGGATCTGCTCGGTGAGTTCGCGCCGCTTGTTCCCGGCGAGGGAGACGATGCTGAACTCGGCGCGGCGGCCGTCCTTGGCCCAGATGCCGTCGCCGCCCTTGGCCCAGCCGTCGGCCTTCATTGCCTTGTCGACGGCCTTGAGGTCCTGGGTGTAGCGGGAGAAGTCGGTGCCCGCGTAGGCGGAGAGGATCGGGGTCAGGAAGCTCTGCGCGGGCTTGTCGACGCCGAGGGAGCCGTAGAGCTTCTGGACGATGGCGGGGCGGTCGATGGCGTAGGCGACGGCGCGGCGGACGTCGACGGAGTCGAAGGGGAACTTCTCGTTGTTCATCCAGATCGCCTCCAGGTTGCCGGTCTCGGCGTCGATCTGGCGCCGGGCGCCCGAGGCGGTCTGGTTGAGCTGTTCGACCACGTCGAGCTGGGGCGTCGGGTAGAGCGAGTCGAGCTGGCCGCTCTTGAAGGCCTGGAAGGCGGCCGCGGTGTCGGTGGTGAACTGGAAGGTGACCTTGTCCAGCTTCGGCTTCTCGCCCCAGTAGCGGTCGTTGGGGACGAGGGTGACGGAGGTGCCCTTCTTCCAGGACTGGATCTTCCAGGGGCCGCCGCTGAAGGAGTAGCCGTCCTTCATGAGCGCGTTGCGGTTCTTGCCCTTGAGCAGGTGCTCGGGCAGGACGCCGTAGGCGGAGCTGAAGAGGGTGCGCCAGCCGCCGTAGTTCTCCTTGAGGGTGACCACGGCGGTCTTCGCGTCGGGGGTGTCGATCGTGGCGATCTTGTCGTAGCCGGTCTTGTCCAGGACGTCCTTGCCGTCGCGGATCTCCAGCGCGGTGTACTTGAGGTCGGCCGAGGTGATCGGCTTCCCGTCGGACCAGACGGCGTCGGGCGCGATGCGGTACGTGATCCGCTGCTTCCCGCCGGACGTGGTGGTCGTGGGTTCCGCGGCCATCAGGGAGGAGGCGGCCGGCGCCCAGGTGTCGCCCGAGCGCCGGACGTCGAACACCTTCGGGATCGTGGTCGTCCGCATCAGGTAGTCGCCCCAGATGGAGCCGCTGCACACGGAGATCCAGTCGGCGCAGTCCGGTTCCTGCTCGGCGCCGATGACCAGGCTCCCGCCCTCCTTGACCGGCACCACGGGGTTCGTCGTGGTGCCGGCCTGCCCGCCGCCCGAGGTCGTGCATCCCGCGAGCACGACCCCCAACGACAGGGCGGCTGCGGCGGTGGCCCTCCGGGGCCTCACGGATGTCCGCGTGCGGCCGCTTCTCTGCTGGTCCATCGCCATCACCTTCCCTTCACACGGCCCTGTTGGGCGCGATGCGGCCTCATCGTAGGGAGCAGAACCAGCCATAGCAAGAGGTATCGACAATCATATAGTCAATGGCGATGACTTGCTTCGTGAGTCGCGGTTCGGGCAGAGTCGTTCCAGCTGGTCGTTCCAGCAGGGGACGCGCCGGGAGCCACCGGAGCACCGACGGGACCCGCCCGGGGGTTCCATTGTCCCGCCGGACGGAGAGAGGGCCTTGATGAGCACGAGCCAGGACGGGAAGCGCTCGACGGCGAAGAAGCCGGGGCCGGGGCGGCGGGCCCGTCACAGCCTGAGCCGGGAGTCGATCCTGGCGGCAGCGGAGACCATCGCCGTACGGGACGGTCTCGACGGTCTGACCTTCCAGGCCCTGGGCAAGGAGCTGGCGGCGCACCCGACCTCGATCTACCGGCACTTCCGCGACAAGGACGAGCTGGTCCTCGAACTCATCGACAGCCTGCGCTCGCGTTCCTACGGCGACCAGTTGCAGGCCACCGACTCCTGGCGCGAGGACATGCGCGTCCTGGCCCGGCACATCCACGACCACTACCTGCGCTATCCGCAGTTCGCGCTCCAGATGGCGGCGCGCACGACGCGCCGCCCCGCGGAGTTCCGCAACGTGGAGTTCGCGCTCGACGCGCTGATCCGGGCCGGGCTGCCGCCGGAGGAGGCCACGTCGACGATGCGGGTCTTCGGCAACGTCATCCGGGCCCTGTCGAGCATGGAGTCGGGCCTGCACGCCCTGGACGCGGAGACGCGCCGCGGGGACGCGCTGGCCTGGGAGGTCGAGTACCGCAGCCTCTCCCCCGAGGCGTATCCGCGGATCGCCTCGATGAGCGACCACCTGACCTCCATCGGCGACCCGCACGTCTTCGACCAGGCCGTGGAGATGCTCCTCGACGCCGTCGAGACCCGCGTGGCGGCCCTGTCCGCACGGACCCCCTGAGCCGGGGCGCGTGAGGGCCGAGCCGGGGCGCGTCAGGCCGGGGCACGGCTGCCGTACGTACGCGGGTGGCCGGTTCCGGTCGTACGGCGGCGGGCGCACGGCCCGCGGCGGGGCACCCGCCGTCCCCCGGACGGGCACCCACGCGCCGCCGGTCCGGGGACGGCCGGCCCGCCGCTCGCCGCCGGGCACGGCTACGCCGGGCCGCCGTGGGCGCGGATCAGCGCGGCGACCAGCGCGATCCGTTCCGGGACGGAGGCCGCGTCCACCCACTCGCCGCGGCCGTGCGCGGCGCCGCCGCCCGGACCGAGGCCGTCGAGGGTGGGGATGCCGAGGGCCGCGGTGAAGTTGCCGTCGGACGCGCCGCCCACGCGGGCCTCCGTCACCGGCGCCAGCCCCTCCGCCCGCGCGAGGGTCCGCGCCAGGTCGAGCAGGTCGGCGGACATACGGTGTTCGAGGGGGAAGCGGTTGATGCCGCCCGCGAGTTCGAGCCGGGAGCCGCGCGTGCGGGACCGCAGCGTCCGCAGGTCCTTCTCCACCCGCACCAGCTCGTCGCGGTGCCAGGCCCGTACGTCGATCTCGACCGTCGCGTTCTCCGGGATGGTGTTCCTGGTGCTCCCGGACCTGCTGACCGTCGGGGTGACCGTGGTCCCCCGGTCGGGGTCGCCCAGGGCGTCGATGGCCAGCACCTGGTGGGAGAGCTCGACCAGGGCGTTCACCCCGCGCTCGGGCTCCAGGCCCGCGTGGGCGGCGCGCCCCTTCACCGTGACCTCGAACATGGCGCCGCCCTTGCGCGCGGTCTTCACCGCCCCGTCCAGGCTCGGCTCCAGCACGAGCACGGCGGCGCAGTCGCGGGCCACCTCCTCGATCAGGGCGCGTGAGGTGAGCGAGCCGCGCTCCTCGTCGCCGGTCACGAGCAGCCGGACGTGCCCGGTGCCGTGGCCCGCGACCCCGAGGGCTTCGAGCGCCTCCAGGCCGAGGACGAGGCCGGACTTCATGTCGAACACCCCGGGCCCGGTGATCCGGTCGCCGTCCACGGCGAAGGGCCAGCCCGCGAGGGTGCCGAGCGGCCACACCGTGTCGGCGTGCCCGAGAAGCAGGACCGGCGGGACGCCGGACGGCTCCCGCTCCTCGCGGTAGAGGTGCGGCACGCCGTCGCAGACCTCGTAGTGGAGCGTGCCGAGCAGGTCCTCGGACCACTCCGCCAGCAGGTCGTACGTCGCGTGCAGTCCCGGCGAGTGGCCGGTGGGGGTCTCGATGCCGACGAGCCGGCGCAGGCGGGTGAGGAACCGCTCGGGCGGCTGTCCGGAGCCGAGGGGGCGACCGGCGGTCGCGTTCCGGCGGGGGCCTGGGGTCTGTCCGGTGGCCGGGTTCTGTCCGACGGCCGGGGTCTGTCCGACGGCCGGGGTCTGTCCGGTGCCTGGATTCACAGCACATCCTTCGCGCGGGGGGCCTGGGGGCGAGGCGGTGCCCCGCGGGAGGGAGCTGGGCGGGGTCGCGGTCCGCTCGGACGGAGCCCTCCCCGGGAAGCGCGCCTCACGCTTTTAGTCTATGGCATTGACTACAGACATGGCCATGCCCCGGCCGCGCCCGGCCCACCGCCCCGCCGCGTGCGGCCCACCGCCCCGTCTCCCCCGACCGCCGCCAGGTGTCCCCGCGCCCCCGCACCCGCGCCTCACAGAAAGGCGAGCAGCGCCTCGGTGAACTCGTCGGTGGTGGCGGTGCCGCCCAGGTCAGGGGTGCGGACGCGCGTCTCGGCGAGGACGGCCGCGATCGCCCCGGTGATCCGGTCGGCGGCCTCCGCGTGCCCCAGGTGCTCCAGCATCATCGCGGCGGACCAGATGGCGCCCAGCGGGTTGGCGATCCCCCGCCCGGCGATGTCGGGCGCGGAGCCGTGGACCGGCTCGAACATGGACGGGAACGCGCCCTCGGGGTTGAGGTTGGCCGCCGGGGCGATCCCGATGCTCCCGGCGAGCGCGGCGGCGAGGTCGCTGAGGATGTCGCCGAAGAGGTTGGAGGCGACGACGACGTCGAAGCGGTCGGGGGCGAGGACGAGCTTGGCGGCGAGCGCGTCGATGTGTTCCTGGTCCCAGCGCACGCCGGGGTGCCGGGCGGCCAGCTCGGCGACCCGCTCGTCCCAGAACGGCATGGTGTGGACGATGCCGTTGGACTTGGTGGCCGAGGTGAGCACGCCCCTCCGCGAGGCGGCGAGCCCGAAGGCGTAGTCGACGACGCGGTCCACGCCCTTGCGGGTGAAGACGGCCTCCTGGACCGCCATCTCCTCCGGCAGCCCCCGGTTGAGGCGTCCGCCGATCTCGCTGTACTCGCCCTCGACGTTCTCCCGGACGATCGCGAAGTCGACCGCGCCCGCCGCCGCGTCGCGCAGCGGACTCGGGACGCCGTCGAAGACACGGATCGGCCGCAGGTTGACGTACTGCTGGAACGTGCGCCGGATGGGGATGAGCAGGCCCCACAGGGAGACGTGGTCGGGCACGCCGGGGTAGCCGACCGCGCCGAGCAGGATGGCGTCGTAGGCGCGCAGGGTGTCGAGGCCGTCGGCGGGCATCATCGCGCCCTCGGCGAGGTAGCGCTCGCAGGACCAGTCGAAGGAGTCGTAGGCGAGCCCGATGCCGTGCCGGGGGGCGACGCGGTCGAGGACGCGGCGGGCCGCCGGGAGGACCTCGGTGCCGATGCCGTCGCCGGGGACGAGGGCGATGCGATGGTTCTTCATGCCCCGGATTCCAGCAACGGCACGCGGCCCGCGTCCAAGTCCTTCTGTTCATACGTCTTATAGGCCGGGCCTATCTGTGGCGCGGGCCCACGAGCACGGGTCCACGGGCGCGGGTCCGCGAGCACCGGTCCACGCGCGCCGGTCCACGCGCGCCGGTCTACGAGTGCGGTGCGGCGTCCTCCGGTACGGCGTCGAGGAAGGCGCGGGCCGCCGGGGTGAGCGCGGCGGGGCGGCTGACGAGGGCGACGTGCAGGAGGGTGCGGGGTTCCAGGTCGAGGACGCGGGCGCCCGCCCGTTCCGCGAGGTCGCGCCAGGCCTCGGTGACGACGGCCAGGCCGACGCCGCCCAGCACGAGCGGCAGGATCGCGGTCCGGTGCTCGGTCTCGACGGCGACGGTGAGGCCGACGCCCTCGGCGCGCAGCGTGTCGACGTACGTGCGCATGCCGGTGCCGCGCTGGCCGACGACCAGCCGGTGCCCGGCGAGCTGCTCGCGCCGGACGGGGACCCCGGCCGGGAAGGGGCCGTCGGGCGGGGTGAGCAGGACGAAGCGCTGTCCGCGCAGGGGGTGGACGCGGAGCAGGTGGTGGGAGACGGGGGCGGGTGCGGCGAGGAGGCCGAGTTCGCAGACGCCGGTGCGGACCATGCGGGTGACGTCCTCGGGCGTGAAGGCGGCCCGCAGGGTGACCGACACGGCGGGGTGGGCCGCGGTGAAGCGGCGGACCAGGCCGGTCAGCGGTTCGATCGACTGGGAGGGCATGGTCGCGATCTCCACCCGCCCGCCGCGCAGCCCGTGCACCGACTCGACGCTCGCGCGGGCCAGTTCGAGGCTCCGTACGGCGGCGCGCGCGGGTTCGATGAGGGCGGTGCCCGCGTCGGTGAGGACGGCGCGGCGCCCGATGCGGTGGAAGAGGTCGCTGCCGAGGTCGCGCTCCAGGGAGCGGATGGACTGGGAGAGGGACGGCTGGGAGAGGTAGAGGGCGCTCGCGGCGCGGTTGAAGCCGCCGTGGTCCACGACGGCGAGGAAGTACTCCAGCTGCCGGACGTCCACCGCACCCCTTCCCCTGGGCCGCCGGTGGCCGGCGGGACCCGCGCGGCACCACTGATAGGTGCCGCCTATCTAGATTGTCACCAAGAGGTCTTGGACGGGCGCGGGGGCGGCCTGCTGGGATCGCGGCATGAACGGACTTCTGCCCGAAGGGTTCACCCGCGGCCGTGTCGACGCCGACGGCGTGCGCATCAACGTCCGCACGGCCGGGGAGGGTCCGCCGGTGCTGCTGCTGCACGGTTATCCGCAGACGCACGCGATCTGGCACCTCGTCGCGCCGCGGCTGGCCGAGACGCACACGGTGGTCCTGACCGACCTGCGGGGTTACGGGGACAGCGACAAGCCGCCGTCGGACGCGGGGCACGGCCCGTACGCCAAGCGGGCGATGGCGGGCGACCAGCTCGCGGTGATGCGGGCCCTCGGGTTCGACCGGTTCGCGGTGGTCGGCCACGACCGGGGCGGCCGGGTCGGGCACCGGCTGGCGCTGGATCATCCGGAGGCGGTGTCGGCGCTGGCGGTGCTGGACATCGTCCCGACCCGCCATGCCTACCGGCACGCGGACGCCGCGTTCGGCACCGGCTACTACCACTGGTTCTTCCTGGCGGCGGGCAACGGCATCCCCGAGCGCCTGATCGGCGGGGACCCCGAGTTCTGGATCCGCGCCCGGATGGAGGCCCGGCACCACGGCGGGACGCCGTTCAGTCCGGCGGCGATGGCCGAGTACGTCCGCTGCTTCTCCGACCCGGCGGCGATCCACGCGTCCTGCGAGGACTACCGGGCGGCGGCCACGGTCGACCTGGTCCACGACGACGCCGACGCGGCGGCCGGGCGGCGGGTGGCCTGTCCGGTCCTCGCCCTGTGGGGCGGGCACAGCTTCGTCGGCCGCCACTACGACGTGCTCTCCGCGTGGCGCGGCTACGCCGACGACGTCCGGGGCGAGGCCCTGGACTGCGACCACTACCTCCCCGAGGAGGCGCCCGACCGGACGACGGCCCTCCTGCGGGAGTTCCTCGGCGGCGGTACGGCGGCCCGCTGAGCCTGCCAGCCCGCTGAGCCTGCCCGGCCCCCGCTGAGCCTGCCCGGCTCCCGCTCCCGCTGAGCGTGCCCGGCGCGCCGATGCCTGCCGGGCGCGCGGCAGCGGCGCCCCCGGACGGCCGAGGACGGCTGCGGACGGCCGCGGATGGCCGCGGGGAGACGACGCTCAGGCGGGCTGCCACAGTTCGACGCGGTTGCCCTCGGGGTCGGTGACCCAGCCGAACCGGCCGACCCCGGCCATGTCCTGCGTCTCCTCGGCCACGTCGGCGCCCGCGGCGCGGAGTTGGGCGAGCATGGCGTCGAGGTCGCGGACCCGGAAGTTGAGCATGGTCTGCTGGGTGCGGGAGCCGAAGTAGTCGGTCCCGGCCTCGAACGCGGCGAACACGGTCGGCCCGGCCGTGGGCCGCCACAGCCCGTGCTCGTCGGCGTCGAGCCCCAGCCGGTCGCGGTACCAGGCGCTCAGCGCCACCGGGTCGGCCGCCCGCAGGAAGTACCCGCCGATTCCCTCCACACGTTCCATGGTCCCAGCGTGCCACCGGGTGGGGGCGGCACACGACTCGGGGACCACAGGGGCGATATCGCGCCACGGGGGCATCGGTTTTCACTCCATCGGCGGAACTTGTGGCGGTCCGGTCCCCGCCCGCGCACCCCGGCAGTATGTTTTGCGTCTCTTCGCCCGCCGCCGTGCCGGTCGCCCCTCAAGGGGCCCGTCGGCGTGCGCGGGCGGGGCGGACGACGGACCTCAGGGGGAGATGCGTGTCTGGCGTGAACCTTCCGGACCACCGCTACAGCGGTACGGAGTCCACCCGGCTGCTGTGCGCGGGGGTGTACCAGGACGCGGCGTTCCGGCGGCGGGTCGTGGAGGAGCTGGTCGACCACCGGGAGCGGCCCGTGGCGCCGCCGAACGGGATCGACGTCCTGCCGGTCCTCTCGCACGCGTTACGGGTGACCCGCCAGGAGGCGCGGGCCGCGCTGATGCTGCTCGGGGTGTGGGCGGGCTTCTTCGCCTCCGACGTGATCATGTTCTGGGACAGCCTGTCCGACCGCGCGGGCCCCGACGCGGACATCGACTTCGACATGGTGCTGACCGCCTTCTCCGAGGGCGACGACCGCCTCACCGGCGGCATGCCGATCCCGTGGTCGTTCCTGTACGCGCTGGTCTGCCTGGCCCTGTGGTTCGCCCACCGGTCGCGCGGGGGCGGCAGGGCGGCCCGTGCAGTGGGCCTTCCCGACCCCGTCGCCAAGGCCGCCGACCGGGCCGGCTCCCTGGTCTCCTTCGGCGCCTGGGCCCTCGCCCTCTTCTACTGGGTCCGCTACGTCACCGGGGTCCTCGGCGGCGACGTGCAGACCCCGTACCCGCTGATCTTCCCGCTCGCCATGGCGCTGGTCGTGTGGTGGTACCAGACGTGGCAGCGCAGGCAGGTGTGCCACTCGCTGGCCCGCTGGACGTTCCGCGGCACCCCGCAGCCGGACCTGCCCGGCGGCCCGCTGTACGAGACGCTCCGCGACGACATCCGCCGGGAGCAGGAGGCCTCGCTCACCCTCTACGACCCCGACAGCCCGTTCGTCGGGCTCGGTGAGCAGGGGACGCCCTGGTCGTTCGTGATGGAGCTGCGCAGACGCCCTGGCGAGGAGGGCAAGGCCGGTGCGGGGCGCGGGGTGCCGAAGCAGGGCGGTGCCGGGCCGCTGACCGCCGACGCCGCCCTCGACATGATCGAGCCGCAGCTGACGGGGCTGCGCGAGTCCGTCGCGCTGACCGGCAAGGACCGGCTGCGGGACCTGGAGACGGACCGTTTCGTGTTCCTCCCGGGCGGTGTCGCGCGGGACGAGCGGCTGGAGGTCGGCGGGACCGCGGACCCGGCCGCCACGCCGCGCGGCGACGCCTCCCGGCGCGGCCTGCCCGTGTACGACCCCGCGCAGGTCCTCGCGCACCGGCGTGAGGCGGTCGACGAGGGCGGCGAGGGCCGCCGGGTGTTCCTGCGGGTGCGGGTCGGCGCCTGGCACGAGCAGGTCGTGGTGACGGTGCTGGTCCGGGTGCACACCCAGGGCAGGATGCTCTTCCTGGAGGTGCTGCCCTTCATGCTGGGCCCGATCCGCAAGGACTTCCGCGCGGTGGACCGGTTCGTGGAGCGGCTGCCGGAGAGCTGGGGCAAGGGCGCCGTACGCGCCCTGCGGGACGGCCCGGCGATCGGGGTCGACGCGGGCATCGGCGGT
This sequence comes from Streptomyces sp. NPDC091281, assembly GCF_044757425.1. Taxonomy (NCBI): domain Bacteria; kingdom Bacillati; phylum Actinomycetota; class Actinomycetes; order Kitasatosporales; family Streptomycetaceae; genus Streptomyces; species Streptomyces sp. NPDC091281. The sequence continues at coordinate 226,648 of NZ_JBIVUY010000005.1, forward strand.
TTCGCCACCGCGCGCGACGCCGTCACCGTCGGCTGGTCCGACCGCACCGACCAGCCGGACGTGCCGAGGGTGTCGCTCCGTGAACTCGTCAGCACCGACGGCCTGTCGGGGTTCCAGCGGATGGACGCCTCCCGCTATGTGAAGACGATCCAGGAACGCATCGTCAACGGCGTCCGCGAGGCCCTCAAGAGCCACGGCTACCGCACGGAGGAGTTCGAGCAGCACGTCTACCACCTCAGCGGGGGCAGCGTGTTCATCAAGGACATGTCCGGCGGCGCCGTCGCCACGGGCAGCCACGGCAGCGCCACCCACCACACCGCGCCACCGCCGCCGCCCGACCCGGCTCCCACCCTTCCCGACGACGTCGACCCGGACACTCCGTGAGCCAACCACCCCAGGGGGACAACGACATGAGCACCGACGGACAGCACCCGCGCGACCCCAGCACCCCCGAGGAGGTGCCCGACAGCCGGGACGGCGGAGGCGTGACCATCGGCAACATGTCCGGCGGTTCCATCGCCACGGGCCGCCACGGCACGGCGACCTCCTACAACACGACGGGCACCGCGGCGGACCCCCGCTACACCGAACTGCTGCGCGCGGTAAGGGTGTTGCGTGAGGCGCTGCCCCCGGCGGCGGACCGCAGCGCCGACGACGCGGCCCTCGACGGTGAACTCGCCGACGCCGAGGCCGAGATCGCGGGTTCGGGCACGGCGGACACCGGCCGCCTCACCCGGCTGCTCGGCGGCGTACGGACCTGGCTCGCCTCCCAGGGAGCGGCGGTCGGCGCGATGGCCTCGGCGACCGCCGTGATCCAGGGCGCGGCCCAACTCCTGGGCTGACCGGCCCCGCCGACCGTGACCACGCACAACACCCCGCTCCCCCAAGGAGGTTGACGATGAGAGTGTTCGACACCGAGCGGCAGGAGTGGGCCGACTCGCACCGCGAGCGCCTCTTCGACGCCGAGCGGTCGCTCGACCTGCGCCGCCAGCGGATCGTGCTCCAGCGCACGGCGATCGTCCTGGCGGTGTGCGGGGTGGCCTTCGGCACGTGGGCGCTCGGCTGGAAGGACGAGCCGAAGCCGTATCGCCCCCCGGCGGAGGAGGCCCCGGTCGCCTCGGGCACACCGGACACCCCGGACGACGGCGCGCCCCCCTCCGACGGCACGGACCCGGAGACCGACCCCTCCCCGTCGGCGACCCCGCCCGCCGGATTCGAGGTCCTCATCGACACGGAGGGGTTCCGCATCGCGGTCCCGGAGGACTGGACCCGCGACAGCACCAGCTCGCAGTACGGCATCGACATCGTCGAGTACCGGGGCCCCGACGACGTCTCCCGCGTGCAGGTCTTCCAGGTCATGGAGTCCTCCCCGTACGCGTCGGTGGAGGAGGCGCAGAAGGCGGGGAGCCGCCTCGACGGGTACCGGAAGATCGGCCTGGACTACGTGGCGAACCCCGACGGCGGCGAGGCGGCCGAGCACGAGTACACCGCCGACGAACTCAACGGCGAACCCACGACCACCTCGGGCTACCACGCCATCGACCTCCGCTTCACGGCCGCCGACGGCAACAACTACGCGGTCATCGCCTACGGTTCGGAGTCCGACGGCACGGACGACGAACGCGCCCTCCTGGACACGGCCCGCGCCTGGTTCTGCCCGCCCGCCACCGAGTGCGCGGCACCGGGGTCGACGTCGTAGGCGGTCGCCACGTGCAGCCGTCCGTCCGCGCCGAACATCTCGATCAACTGGGACAGATGAGCGCGCGCCGCACTGCGACGGCGGTTCTCGTACCGGGTCACGCGCGCCCCGCCACCTCGGCCCACACCCGCTTGCCCCACGGCAGCGGTTCGGTGCCCCAGTCCGCGGCGAGGGCGGCGACGAGCGTGAGGCCGCGCCCGCCCTCGTCCCACGGACCCGGGTCCGTGGCGACGGGGGGCCGCGGGGAGAAGTCGACGACGGCGACGCGCACCCGGCGGGCGGCGGGCCGGTCGACACTGACCCGGACGGAGTCCCGCCGCGCGTGCAGGACGGCGTTCGCCACCAGCTCGGAGACGATCAGCGCCCCGTCGTCGGCCAGTTCCTCCAGCCCCCAGCCGACCAGAGCACCCCGCACGAGCCGCCGCGCGGCACACACACTGGCGGGTTCGCGCGGCAGGGTCTGGCTGTAGCCGGGGTGCCCGGTCCGGCGGGACCGGGTTAAGGGGTGCGGCATGTCGGCCTGCTTCCTTCAGATCGGCGGGCCCCCGGACCGGGAGCGGTCGCCGGGACGTCGTGCGATCTATGCAATCGACTCGCCACGCTCAGTCACAGGGACGGAACGTCCTAGTCTCACGACGCTATTCGCACACGCCCAGGAACTCCGCCAACGGCCGCAGGCCGGGCGGGTGGTGAGGGAGGGACCAGAGGTCGCGGACGATGGCCACGGCCAGGGTGTGGTGCTGCAACCAGGTGGGCGCCACGCGGCGCAGCGACTCCAGCGTCTTGACGGCTGCCGCCGCGTCCCCGAGGTCCGTGTGCGCGCGCGCCACGTCCAGGAGCAGCCACGTACGCCACGACGGTGGGGTGTCCTTGCTGAGCCGCATGCCCTTGGCGAGCGTCAGCGCGTCCTCCGGGTGGCCGTACTGGACGGCGAGACGCACCCGTTCGATGCGCACCGAGGACGGGCTGAAGACGCTGACCATGCGGCTGTCGCTTCCCGCCGGGAGCTTCGACACGCGGGCGGCCTGGCTCTCCGCGCCGCCCATGAGTTCGGCGGCCCGTTCGTAGTCGCCGCTGCGGGCGGCCGACGTGGCGGCGCTCATGGTGAGGGCGCCCCACACCTTCAGACCGTCGGCGGTGTCGGTGTGCTGGGCGTCCCTGACGGTCGCGGCGGCCCGCAGGGCCACGTGCAGTGCGTCGTGCAGCCGTCCTTGCCGCTGGTAGGCCCAGGCGACCGAGTTCACGATCATGGCCGGGAGCAGCGGGTCGGCGGACTGTTCGGCGGCTTCTATGGCCCGCTCCAGGGACGTCAGGGCAAGGTCCGTCTTGCCCATGCGCACGGCGACGTGGCCGGCGAGCTGAAGCGCCTTGGCCAGGGCCGCGTACCCGGCCCTGCGGTCGTCCCCGTCGGGTGCGGCCGTGGCCGCGCGGGCGTCGGTGATCAGGTCGGGGAGCGCCTTCATCACGGTGTCGAACTCGGCCGCGTGGTACTGGGTCCACCCGTCCGCGATCTGCTCCCGCAGACCGTCCAACGTGAAGTCGGGCCCTGGCGCCTCGGGTTGCGGCGCTCCCAGCGCGGGCATGATGGCCCGCCTCACCGCGACGAAGCGGGGGCCGTCGTTCTCTCCGGAGGCGGACACGGCGGGCGGGTCCCCGAGCAGCGTGGTCAGCTCCACACCGAGGCCGTTCGCCAGGGAGTGCAGCGTGGGAAGACGTGCTGAGTGCTTCCGTCGCTGTTCGAGCTGACGGATCACGTCGACGGACACACCGGACCGCTCAGCCAGCTCCTCCTGCGTGAGCGAGGCCAGGCGGCGCAACCGGCGCAGGTTCTTCCCCAGTTCATCTTTTGCCACGCTGTCACCGTACGCCGGGCGTCCGCTCACGGGACGACCCGCGTCCCCTCCGGCCGGGCGCCGGGGTCGTCGAAGTACCTGGTGCGGCGGTGCTTCAGGTGGAGGTCGAAGAAGGCGGCCACGTACGCCCGTTGGGCCGTGACGGACCGCCGGGGATCGGCCGTTCCGATGAGGTCGGCGGTGACGGCCGGGTCCGTGTGTCCGCCGAGTTGGGGCAGGATCGCCTGGAGGTCGCTGAACGAACCGTGCTGCGCGTCGGCGAACCGTACTTCCCGCCTCCAGCCCGTGGAGGCCGCCCAGAACGTCGTCCAGGTGGGTTCGTTGTCCCGGTGGTGCTCCTCGCGGTCGAGGAGCAGGAACGGCTTGGCGAGGCCGGTGCGGGCGACGGTGCCGAAGAGCCCGCCGTCGAGGTCGACGGCCGCGCCGACACGCTCGTCGTCGTGGGCGAGTTGGGCCGCGACGGACCCGCCGAGGGACTGGCCGAGCAGGCCGATCGCGGAGAGGTCCAGCGCTCCGCGCAGGCCGTCCGGCAGCGGGGTGCCGTCCGCGGCGGGGCTGTCGCCCCGGTCGAGGCGGCCGAGCAGGCCGAGGACGTACGTCATGTCGGCGACGCGGGCCCGCTGGTGGGCGACGAGGAGGTCGGCGATGACCTGAGGGGTCAGCTCGTCGGGGAGGGGCAGGGCCCGCTCGACGCGGCCGCCCGGGAACTCGACCTGGTCGGCCTCGTAGGTGTGGTCGACGGTGAGGACGAGGTGGCCGCGGCTCGCGAGGTCCTCGACGAGGGTGGTGCCGAGGCTGCGCGTGCCGCCGTCGCCGGGGGCGAAGAGGACGATCGGCAGCTGTCCGGCGTCGCGGGCGACCGGTGCCGCGCTGCGGGCGTGGGTGGGGATGCCCGCCCAGTCCACCGTGCCCGGGTCGACACCGAGGGTGGGCGCGGAGTGCCGGTCCCAGTCGGCCGCGGCGCGGGGGGACATCCACGGGGCGACGGCGTGGCGGCCTCGGCGGACGGCCGGGTACCACAGGCTGATCATCAGCTCGCGGTAAGGCTTCGACGGCACCAGCGGGTCCGGACGGCTCCGGTCCACCAGGTGCAGGTCCACCGTGCCGACCGGGTGGCTCCCGGCGGGGGCGGGCAGTGACACCGTGCGGCCGGAGGAGGCGCTAGGCCGTCGGGCGGGGCCCGGCGGGGTCGTGGCCCGGCCGCAGCCGGCCCCGGCGACCGCCCCGGTGACGGTGGCCGCCGCAAGGCCGAGGAGGGCCCTGCGGGTGGGGCGCGAACGCTGGGCGGGGGAACGGTGGGTTGGGGCGTCGGCAGTCATCGATCCGTTTCTCCGGTCGTCCGCTCGTAGGCTCGTCAGCTCGTCGTTTCATCGACTCGTCGCTTCGTCTGTTCATCGGTTCTTCGTCGGGGTGGCGTCCACAAGTCGGCGGTGTCCACGAGTTGGTGGTGTCCACAAGCCTTCCGGCGGCGGTACGGCCCGGACCAGCGACCGGGAGACGATCCGGCCGTGGACCGCGGACGGGAAGTCCGGTGTTTCTCCTCCGCGAGGAGGAGGGGCCGTTGCACTACGGGTGGAACGGCGCGCGGGGGCGGGCGCGTGTCCGTCCTGGGGAGGAGGGCGCTCCTCCTCACGGTGCAGGCCTTCGCGCGGGGTTCGGTCGGTGGTCTCACGTGCCGGCCGGGGTCCAGCACCTAGCGTGGTGGGGCGGCGCGGGCTCCACCACGCCGCCGTGACGCTTCGACGACGGGACGGGTGATGGAGGCGACGGCACCTGCCGGACGCTGGCGGCGGACGGACGGCGCCGACGGTCTCGCCGTCCCGCTGCGCGCGCCCGTGCTCGCCCTGGGGCGGTGGGCGGCGGGACTCCCGCCCACCGCCGGGGACGCGCTGCTGGCGGCGGTCCTCTTCGGCGTGGTCCTGGGGCCGGGCCGCATGGAGGGCGCCCGCGGTCTGCTCATCCAGGCGGCGCTCCTGCTGCCGCTCGTGTGGCGACGCCGGGCGCCGTTCACGGTGTTCTGCGCCGTCGCCGCCGTCGCGTTCGGGCAGTGGCTGCTCGGCGTCCAACTGCCCGCCGACATCGCGCTGCTGGTCGCGCTGTACACAGTCGTCGCGTACGGGGACCGGCGGCGCGTGGCGGCGGCCGCCGCCGTGACGGCCACCGCCGTCCTGCTGGCGGCCGCACGATGGGCGCCCGAGGGCCGGTTCGTCTCCTCGGCCGCCGCGATGGGCGCCTTCGCGCTCGCCGCCGCGGCTTTCGGCAGCACGCTGCGCGCCAGGCGGGCGTACGTGGCACAGCTGAGGGAGAGGGCGCTGAACCTGGAGCGGGCGAACCTCCAGGAGGCCCGGCTGGCCGCGGCCGAGGAGCGGTCCCGCATCACCCGTGAGATGCACGACATCGTCACCCACAACCTGTCCGTGATCGTCGCGCTCGCCGACGCCGCGGTGTACGCGCGGCGCGGCTCCCCCGGTGACGCGGTCATGGAACGGATCTCGGAGACCGGCCGCCAGGCCCTGACCGACATGCGGCGCACGCTCGGCGTCCTCCGCCCGGACGAACCCGACGCCCACCGCCATCCCGCCCCCGGCGTGGCCCAGTTGGAGCCCCTGGCCCAGCACATGCGTGCCGCGGGGCTGCCGACCCGGCTGCTCCTGGAGGGCGACCCCGCGGACCTGCCCGCCGCCGCGCAGCTCACCGTGTACCGCCTGGTGCAGGAGGCCCTGACCAACACCCTCAAGCACGCGCCCCACGCCACCGGCGCCCGGGTCCGCGTGACCCGCACCCCGTACGCCGTCACCGTCGACGTCACCGACGACGGCCCCGCCGCCGTACCCGCCCCGGCCGCGCCCTCCTCGCCCACCGTGCCGTCCGGGCCGTCCGGGCCGTCCGGGCCGTCCGGACACGGGATCGTCGGTATGCGGGCCCGCGCGGCGGCCTACGGCGGTGTCCTGGAGGCGGGTCCGGCACCCGGCGGCGGCTGGCGCGTCTCGACCCGTCTGGACGTCCGCGCCGTCGAGGACGGTGCCGTATGACGACCGGTGCGAGCGGTGCGACCCGTGTCCTGCTCGTCGACGACGAGTCCCTGCTGCGGCTGGCGTTCCGCATGGTCCTCGACGCCGAGCCCGACATGGACCCGGTCGGCGAGGCCGCGGACGGCGCCCAAGCGCTGGAGCTGGCGCGCCGCCTGCGGCCGGACGTCGTCCTGATGGACGTCCGCATGCCCGGCACCGACGGCATCGAGGCGACCCGCCGGATCGTCCAGGAGGTCCCGGACACCCGCGTCCTCATCCTCACCACCTTCGATCTGGACGCGTACGCCTTCGCGGCGCTGCGCGCGGGCGCGTCCGGCTTCCTGCTGAAGAACGCGCGGCCCGAGGAACTGCTCGCCGCGATCCGCAGCGTGGCCGTCGGCGACGCCGTGGTCGCCCCGCGCGTCACCCGGAGCCTCCTCCAGACCTTCGCCCACCAACTCCCGCCCAGCGGACCACCGGACGGCGACGAGCGGCTGCACGGCCTCACCGCGCGCGAACGCGAAGTGCTCGTCCACATCGCCCTGGGCAGGTCCAACGCGGAGATCGCCGCGGTCCTCCACCTGGCGGAGACCACCGTCAAGACCCACCTCGGCCGCGTCCTGGCCAAGCTCGACCTGCGCGACCGCGTCCAAGCGGTCATCTTCGCCTACGAGACCCGCCTCGTCCGGCCCCCGTGAGCCCCACCGACGCCGACGCCGAACGCGCTACCGGCACCGCCATCGATTCCGCTGCCGGTCAAGGCCCCCGGTCCCCGATCGGTTCTCCCCCGAGAACGATCGAGGGCCGGTCTCGGATTTCTCCGATACCGGCCCTGACCTGCGACTGTCTCCAGTCGGGACGACAGGATTTGAACCTGCGACCCCTTGACCCCCAGTCAAGTGCGCTACCAAGCTGCGCCACGTCCCGTTCACGCCGCACACGGAACTCCGTGTGATCGCGCGAACAGAACCCTACCCCACACCGGACCCCCCGCCGAAAACGACGGCGCCGCGGGACAATCGGGGCGTGGACAGTGGACGAGGCGACGGCGGGGCGGCGCGGGACCGGGACGGAGAGGGGCGGGCGCGGAACGCGCGGCCCCGGGACGGGCTCGGTCGGCCGCTGCCGTACGGGGCGGCCGGGGTGGAGCGGCAGCCCGAGGGGGTGGTGCGGGCGCCGGAGGAGAGCGTCGGGGAGGCGCAGGCGCTGCTGGACGCGGGGCGGCCGTTCCACGCGCACGAGGTGTTCGAGGACGCCTGGAAGTCGGGTCCGGCGGCGGAGCGGGCCCTGTGGCGCGGGCTGGCGCAGCTCGCGGTGGGGCTCACGCACGCGGCCCGCGGGAACCCGACGGGCGGGGTGCGGCTGCTGCGGCGCGGTGCGGGGGTGCTGGCGGAGTGGCGGCGCGACGGCGGCGGCCCGCGGCCGTACGGGATGGATCTCGTGGCGGTCGAGGGGTGGGCGCTCGGGCTGGCCGGGGAGGTCGAGGCGAACGGCCGACCGGTGGACCCGGCACGCCGGGCGCCCCGCCTGAGCTGACCCCCGGTGCGGCCGGGACCGGGCTCCCGGCGAGCCCGTCGCGCACCCCGGCTCCGCCGCGCCGCACCCCCGTACGGCAGACTCGGCCCGTGCGAACCATCCATGTCATCGGTATCGGCGCGGGCGACCCCGAGCAGCTCACCCTCCAGGCGGTCAAGGCGCTGCGCGCCACCGACGTGTTCTTCGTCCTGGACAAGGGCCAGGTGAAGAGCGACCTCACGGACCTGCGGCACCAGCTGCTGGAGACGCACGTCCCGGCGGGGACGTACCGCGTGGTGGAGGCGCGGGACCCGGAGCGGGACCGGCGGACGGACGGCGCGGGGTACGCGCCCGCCGTCGGGGACTGGCGCAGCGCCCGCGCCGGGATCTACGAGCGGCTGATCGCCGAGGAGCTGGGCGAGGACGGCACCGGGGCGTTCCTGGTGTGGGGCGACCCAGCGCTGTACGACAGCACGCTCGCCATCCTGGAGGAGGTGCTGGCGCGCGGGGCGGTGGAGTTCGCGTACGACGTCGTGCCGGGCATCAGCAGTGTCTCGACGCTCGCCGCGCGGCACCGGATCGGGCTGAACCGGGTGGCGGGCGCGGTGCAGATCACCACCGGGCGGCGGCTCGCCGAGGGGTTCCCGGAGGGCGTGGACGACGTCGTGGTGATGCTCGACGCGCACCAGGCGTTCACCCGGTACGCCGACGCGGCAGCCGGGGGTGAGGCGGACATGGAGCTGTACTGGGGGGCCTATCTCGGCACCCCGGACGAGATCCTCGTCTCCGGCCCGCTCGCCGAGGCCGGGCCGCGTGTGGAGCGGCTGCGGGCCGAGGCGCGGGAGCGCAAGGGCTGGATCATGGACACGTACCTGCTGCGCCGCAACCCGGGCACGGCGTAGGGGCGTACGGCTCCACCCGGGTGGCGGGTCCCCGCGTGCGGGGGCCGCGGCCCGGTGTGATCGTGACCCCGTGACCGTCACCCAGGAAGCGGCGGGGTCCGCGGGGCCCGCACCGTCCGCCACGCAGCCGCCGGTGCTCGATCCCCGGCGCCGGAACATCGTCTTCGCCACCATCGTGCTGGGCATGCTGCTGGCGGCACTGGACCAGACCATCGTGGGCACCGCGCTGCCGACGATCGTGTCGGACCTGGGCGGCGCCGAGCACATGTCGTGGGTGGTGACCTCGTACCTGCTCGCGGAGACCGTGGCGACGGTCCTGGTGGGCAAGTTCGGTGACCTGTTCGGCCGCAAGGTCGTGTTCCAGGTGTCGGCGATCGTGTTCATCACCGGTTCGTTCCTGTGCGGTCTGGCGACGAACATGTCGCTGCTGATCTCGTGGCGGGCGATGCAGGGCATCGGCGCGGGCGGCCTGATGGTGACCGCGATGGCGCTGATCGCGGACGTCATCCCGCTGCGCGAGCGCGGCAAGTACCAGGGCGCGATCGGCGCGGTGTTCGGCGTGGCCACGGTGATCGGGCCGCTGCTGGGCGGCCTGTTCACCGACCATCTGTCGTGGCGGTGGGCGTTCTACGTCAACGTGCCCATCGCGATCGCCGTCGTGATCGCCGCCGCCCGCACCATCCCCGTCGTGAAGTCGGCGGTCCGGCCGGTCATCGACTATCTCGGGATCGCGCTGGTCGCGGTCGGCGCGAGCGCCCTCATCCTGGCGACGAGCTGGGGCGGCAACGAGTACGCGTGGGGCTCGGGCGTCATCATCGGCCTGTTCGTGGGCGGCGCGGTGGCGCTGGCCGGGTTCTGCTGGGTGGAGACCCGGGCGAAGGAACCGATGCTGCCGATGCGGCTGTTCGCCAACCCGGTGTTCACGGTCTGCTCGGTCCTCAGTTTCATCGTCGGCTTCGCGATGCTCGGCGCGATGACGTACCTGCCGACCTATCTCCAGTACGTCGACGGCGACTCGGCGACGATCTCGGGCGTACGGACGCTGCCGCTGGTGATCGGGCTGCTGATCGCGTCGATCTTCAGCGGCAACGTGGTCAGCAAGACGGGCCGCTACCGGCTGTTCCCGATCGTCGGCTCGCTGGTGATGGGCGTCGGGCTGTACCTGATGTCGCTGATGGGGCCCGGCACCGGGGTGTGGCTGGAGTCGCTGTACATGTTCGTGCTGGGCACCGGCATCGGACTGAGCATGCAGGTGCTGACGATCGCCGTGCAGAACACCGTGGACTACGCCGACCTGGGCACCGCCACCTCCGGCGTGACGTTCTTCCGCACCCTGGGCAGTTCCTTCGGCACCGCCGTCTTCGGCACCATCTACACCAACGCGCTCACCCCGAACCTGCGGGACGGCGTCGCCGCCGCGACCGCCGCCGGGGACGTCGACGCGGCGACCGTGACCCGGGCCGCGACCAGTCCGGACGGCCTGCACGACCTGCCCTCGACGGCCGCCGGGCCGATCATCCAGGCGTACGCCGACACCATCCACACGGTGTTCCTGTGGACGGTGCCGGTGGCCGCCCTCGGCTTTGTCGTCGCCCTGTTCCTCAAGCAGGTGCAGCTGCGCGACAGCGCCCGGATGACCTCCACCGACATGGGCGAGGGTTTCGGCTCGCCCGCCGACGCCAACTCCCGGCGCGTGCTGGAGACGGCCGTCGCCCGCATCATCGGCGGGACCGATCCGGCGACCGCCCGCCGGATCGTCGACGAGTCCGACACCCGGCTCGACCCGGCGGGCGCCTGGGCGGTGATGCAGGTGGAGCTGTACACGCGGATGGTCGGCCACGCGAGCCTCGGTCTGATCGCGAGCCGCCGCCACATGCCGCCCGAGGTGCTGCTCCCCGTGTTCGAGCGGATGGTCGAGGAGGGCTACCTCACCCGGCACGGGTCGCTGGTGTCGCACACCGAGGCCGGGGCCCGCGAGGCCGCCGTCATCACGACGGCGTGGGGCCGCTGGCTGGAGGCGCGGGTGCAGCAGGACATCGGCCGGCCGCCCGGCGACGAGCTGCGGGCCGTCGTGGACACCATCGCGAAGCGGCTCCTGGTCGAGGACCTCGACACGGACCTGCCCCGGCGGCTCGCCCCCCGCTCCCCGGCCCCCGCGCCCGCGCTGAAATCCGGGTGACCCCCCGCCGCCCGGTGCCCATACTGGACGGCATGTCCCCGGCGCCCGTCCGCTTCCACGACCCCGGCGCCGACGCGCACGACTTCACCGCGTCGGTCCTGGTCCGCTGCCCGCGCTGCGCGCGCCTCGCCCGCCTCGAACGCCGTACGGGCGCACCCGACGCGCAGGGCCGGACCCGCCCGGAGCACCGGGTGGTGTGCCGCTCCTGCGGCCTGTGCCGCACGCCCCGCCCCTGGCCCGAGCTGTGGTTGCAGACCCGGACCCGGCGCGGTGAGATCTGGGCGTACAACCTGGAACACCTCGACCTGCTGCGGCGGTTCGTCGCCGCCGACCTGCGCGAGCGGGCCCCCTGGTACGAGCACGGCCGGAAGATGACGTACGTCGCCCGGCTGCCCGCCTGGATCAAGAGCGCCCGCCACCGCGCGGAGGTGCTGCGCGCGATCGACCGCCTCCGCGCCTCGGTCACCGCCCGCTGAGCCGGAACCGCGCCACCGGGTCCCCGGTCGCCGGGGTCGACGGGGTCGCCGCCACCCTGCTCCATGCCATACGTCATAATCGGTCGGGTCGGACGGCGGACCGACCGGACGGTCAGCGCGGTCCGGGCGGCACGGCGGGCGACACGCCCGGCGCGCCCGGCGCCCGGTGCCCCGGTCCCCGAAAGGAACCGCCGTGACCACGACCGACCTCCCCGCCCCGTCCCCCTTCCCCTCCCCCAGCGGCCCCGCCGCGGCCTCCGGCCTGGACCTCATACGGCAGGTGCAGGCGGGCGCGCTCGACGACGTGCCGTCGATCCTGAGCCTGCTCGGCATGCGCTTCGACGAGGTGGAGGAGGGCCGTGTGGTCGTCTCCCTCGACACCCGGCCGGACTTCGCCAACCCGCTGGGCACGGTCCACGGCGGCATCGCGGCCACGCTGCTCGACTCGGCGCTGGGCTGCGCGATCCACACCACCCTGCCCGCCGGGACCAGCTACACCACGCTGGAGCTGAAGGTGAACTACATCCGGGCGGCCCGTACCGAGGGGCAGCGGCTGACCGCCGAGGGCACGGTGATCCACACGGGCCGCCGCACGGCGACCGCCGAGGGCCGGGTCCTGGACGAGCGGGGCCGCCTCATCGCGCACGCCACGACGACCTGCCTGGTCATGCCGGTCGAGAGCTGAGCGCCACGCGCCCCGCCCGAGAGGCGGGCGGGGGCCGCTACGGCAGCAGGAGGTAGAGCCCGCCCGCCACCGTCGCCACGATCACGATCTGCTCGAACAGCCGCTGGTTGATGCGTTCCACGGCCCACCGGCCGAGCACCGCCCCGGGGACGACGAAGGCGACGAGCGCCGCGTCCAGCAGGAGCGAGTTCCCGTCGATCAGGCCGAGGCCGACGCTGAACGGCACCTTCGACACGTTGACGATCAGGAAGAAGAACGCCGAGGTGCCGAGGAAGCCGAGCTTGCGGAACCCGGCCGACAGCAGGTACATCGACATGACCGGGCCGCCCGCGTTGGCGACCATCGTGGTGAAGCCGCCGAGGACGCCGTAGGAGCGGGCCTTGAGGCGTCCGGAGCGGGTGAGGACCGCGTCGGGGCCGTCGGAGGCACCGGCCGCGCGGCGCCGCCACACCGTGACCGCCGTCATCAGCAGCAGGATCGCGCCGATCGAGGTCCGCACCGCGCCGTCACCGGCCCACGCGAGGAACACCGTCCCCACGACGACCCCGGCCGCCACCGCGGGGAACAGCCGCACCAGGGTGGGCCAGTGGGCGTGCCGCCGGTAGGTGAGGACGGCGAGGACGTCCCCGGCGATGAGGATGGGCAGCAGCACGCCGGTCGAGGCGCGGGCGGGCAGCACGGCGGCGAAGACCGCCAGGCTGACCGTGTTGGCGCCGCTGACGGCGGTCTTGGAGAAACCGACCAGCAGGGCGGCGGCGGCCAGGGCGGCGAACTCCCAGCCGGATATGTGCCAGAGCGTCATCGTGTCCATGCGGGGACCGATGCTACGCACACCTAACGGTCCGCCGGTGACCGGGTCCACCCCCTGACACGGCCGCCCCGCCTGCGGTGTTTGTGCCGTTCGGGCCGGGGCACCCGCGCTGCATGGAGCGGTGGCACGGCCCCGCCCCCGGCACGGTCCGGGGCGGGCCGCCGCGCTCCGTGGAGCACCCGGCCCGGTGCGACGCCGAGGCCGCGTGTGGGCCACGCAGACCACGTGAGAAGGAGAACCTCGGTATGACTGTCGTGAAGAGCCCGCTGCCCGAACCGGCCCGTCAGGTCACCTTCGAAGCGTTGCAGAGCACGCTCGTCGACCTCCTGGGGCTCTCCCTGATCGGGAAGCAGGCCCACTGGAACATCGTGGGACCGCGGTTCCGCTCGATCCACCTCCAGCTCGACGAGGTCGTCGCCTCGGCGCGCGGCTACGCGGACACCGTCGCCGAGCGGGCCGCCGCCCTGGGCCTGCCGCCGGACGGCCGCCCGGAGACGGTCGCCACGGCGTTCACGCTGCCGTCGCCGAAGGACGGCTGGCTGCGCGACGAGGACGTCGTCCGGGTGATCGCGGAGACGCTGGGCGCGGCCATCACCCGGCTGCGCGAGCGGATCGAGGCCACCGAGACGGCCGACCCGGTCACCCAGGACCTGCTGATCTCCATCACCGCCGACCTGGAGAAGCAGCGCTGGATGTTCGAGGCCGAGAACTGGCCGCGCGAGGCCTGACGGGCGAGGGGAACCGGCATCCGATGACCGACGCCCTGGAACGGGACACCCTCTGGGAGGAGTTCCACCGCGTGGTGAACATGACCTCGCAGGAACTCGCCGCCTGGCTTCAGGTGAGGGAGGCCGACGAGGAGGCCGCGCCGCTGCCGCGCGAGGCGGGTGGCGCGACCGGCGACCTCGTGCTGGCGATCCTCCAGAAGCGCCGCGCCGACCTCACCGACGACGACGTCCGTGTGATGTACGGCGTCGTCGACACGGTGACGGAGGAGACCGACCGGGCGGGGCGCGACGCCGGGCACCCGCCCGTCGACGAGGACACCGGCCTGCGGCACCGCCTGATGGCCCTCGGCCACGACCCGCTGCGGACCTGACGGCCCCGGCGTTCCTGCCTCCCGTCCCCCGGCCCTGAGCCCCGTGCTCGGGGCCGTCGCCGTGTCCGCGCTCAGCGCGCGGCGCGGGCCGGCGCCACCGGCAGTCCGAGCAGGCGGACGACCGTGCGGAGCACACCGTCCTCGTTGTTGGAGGGCGCCAGGTGCCGGGCCCGGCGGACCACCTCGGGGTGGGCGTTGGCCATGGCGAAGGACCAGTCGGCGGCGTCCAGCATCTCCAGGTCGTTGAGGTAGTCGCCGAAGACCAGCGTCTCGGCGGGGGTGATGCCCAGCTCGCGCTGGAGGCGGCGCAGGGCGGCGCCCTTGTTGGCGGTGCGGTTCATCACGTCGACCCAGTGCGCGCCGGAGACCACCACCTGGTGGGTGGCGGCGAACGGGGCGAGGGCGGGCGCCGTGGTCTCCTCGACCGGCCCGAAGTCGAACAGGGCGACCTTGAGGATCTCGTCGTCCACGGCGGTGGCGTCCGGGACGACCTCGTGGCGGACGTAGTAGCGGGCGACCTCGGCCAGGAACGCGGGGTCGGAGCGCTCGACGTACGCGGACCGCTTGCCGCAGACCACCGCACCGAGGTCGGCGCCGTCGGCCGCGAGGCGCCGCACGGTCGCCACCAGGCGGGCGACGGTGGCCCGGTCGAGAGGGTCGGAGCTGAGCTCGCGGCCGTCGCGGACGACGTAGGTGCCGTTCTCCGCGATGAAGACCATGCCGTCGCAGACGTCGGCGAACTCCTGGGCGAGCGTGGCGTACTGGCGGCCGCTCGCCGGGCTGAACAGCACCCCGCGCTCGCGCAGCAGGCCGAGGACCTCGCGCAGTCCCTCGGGGGGCCGCTTGTCGTCGTCGAGGAGCGTGCCGTCCATGTCGGTGACGATCAGGCGTATCCCGGCGGGCGCGGCGGGCGCCTCGGGGGCGGCCGGGAGGGGGGCGTGCGAGGAGGGCATGTCCAGCTTCCTGTACGGGGACGACCGGATCGTCACCCTACCGGGGGACGGCGGGCGGGCCGTCGGGCGTGAGGGGCCGCCGGAGCCGCTGCCGTCGTGGCACGCTGACCGGCGTCCGACCGACGACCGTACGGCGGCCGGTCCACCGGCGGCGAGGACCCGCCCGGGGGCCGTGCCGCGCACGTCCCAGCCGTGGAGGCCGTATGAGCACGCTCGCCGATCCCGTCCCCGGTGGCCGGCCCGGAGAGGTCGACCGGGCCCGCGCCCTCAGCGGGGAGCTGGCCGGGCGCGGGGTGCACGGGGTGGTGCTGGCGTACGTCGACACCGCGGGCGTCACCCGCGTCAAGACGGTGCCGACGGCCGGGCTGGCGTCCGCGGCGGCCTGGGGCGTCGGGATGTCCCCGGTGTTCGACACCTTCCTCGCCGACGACCGGATCGTCACCACCGACGTCCTGGGCTCCCCGGACGGCGACCTGCGGCTCTACCCCGACCTGGACGCGCTGGTGGTGCTGGCCGCGCAGCCGGGCTGGGCGTGGGCGCCCGTCGACCGGATCACCCAGGACGGCGCACCGCACCCCGCCTGCTCCCGCACCTTCCTGCGCCGCACCGTCGCCGCGGCCGGGGCGCGCGGGCTGTCGTTCCGGGCGGGCATCGAGATCGAGTGGTCGCTCGGCCTGGACTCGGCGCCGCCCGGCGAGTTCGTCCCCGCGACGGCGGGACCGGCGTACGGCGCGATCCGGCAGGTGGAGCTGAGCGCCTGCACCGCCGACCTGCTGGCGGCCTGCGCGGCGCAGGAGGTGCGGGTGGAGCAGGTCCACCCCGAGTACGCGCCGGGCCAGTTCGAGATCTCCACCGCCGCGCTGGACCCGGTGGGGGCCGCCGACGTCAGCGTGCTGGTGCGGCAGACGATCCGCGCGGTGGCCCGGCGGCACGGGCTGCGGGTGTCGTTCTCCCCCGCCGTCGTCGCCCGGGGTGTCGGCAACGGCGGGCACGTCCACCTCTCCGCCTGGCGCGACGGCGCCAACCTGCACACCGGCGGCGACGGCCCGTACGGCATGACGGGCGACGCTGAGGCCTTCACCGCCGGGGTGCTGGCCCGGCTGCCCGCCCTCACGGCGGTCACCGCGCCGAGCCCGGCGAGCCGGCTGCGGTTGCGACCCTCGCAGTGGGCGGGCGTGTTCACCGCCTGGGGGCTGGAGACCCGTGAGGCCGCGCTGCGGCTGGTGCGCGGCACGGCGGGCCGCCGGACCGAGGGCGCCAACCTGGAGGTGAAACCCGTCGACCTGGCCGCCAACCCGTACCTCGCCCTCGGCTCCCTGATCGCGGCGGGCCTCGACGGTGTCGCGTCCGGCGCGCGGCTGCCCGAGGAGACCCGCGGCGACCCCGCCGCGCTGGACCCCGCGACGGCGGCGGCGCGGGGCGTGCGACGGCTGCCGGAGTCGCTGGCGGACGCAGTGACGGAGTTCACGGCCGACGAGGTGCTGCGGGCGGCGCTCGGTCCGGTCCTCGCCGACGCGGTGACCGCCGTACGGCGCGGGGAGATCGAGGGCGTCGCCGGGCTGGACGACGAACGGATCGCGGCGGCCTACCGGTGGGTGTACTGAGGTGCCCGGCACCGGGCGGGCCGAGGGGCCCGTGCACGAGGCGCTGGGCGCGCTGGAGCTGGTCGACCACCACTGCCACGGCGTGGCCGAAGGACCTTTGCCCGCCGCGGAGTTCGAGGCGCTGCTCACCGAGGGCGACCGCTGGCCGGACGTCTCCCCCTTCGACACCCCGGCGGGTGTGGCCGTCCGGCGCCACTGCGCGCCCCTGCTCGGCCTGGAGCGGCACGCGCCGCCCGCCGACTACCTGGCCCGGCGGGCCGAGCTGGGACCCGAGGAGGTCAACCGGCGCTTCCTGACGGCCTCCCGGACGGGCGTGCTGTGCGTGGACACCGGGTTCGGGGCGGAGCGGCTCACCCCGCCCGCCGCGCTGGCCGGGACGGCGGGCGCGCGAGCGTACGAGGTGGTGCGGCTGGAGGGTGTCGCCGAGGCGGTGGCCGCGCGGGGCGTCGACGCGGGCGGGTACGGGGACGCCTTCCGGGCGGCGGCGCTGGACGCGGTGCGCGCGCCGGGCGTGGTCGGCGTGAAGTCGGTGGCCGCCTACCGCACCGGCTTCGACCTGGACCCGGCCCGCCCCACGGACGCCGAGGTGGTCCGGGCCGCCCGCCGCTGGCTGGCCCGCGGCGGACGGCTGGACGAGCCGGTCCTCGTACGGCATCTGCTGTGGACGGCCGTCGACCTCGGGCTGCCGCTCCAGCTGCACACCGGCTTCGGCGACGCCGACCTCCGGCTGCACCGCGCCGATCCGTCGCTCCTCACGGACTGGCTGCACCGGATCGCGGGCACGATCCCGGTGCTGCTCCTGCACTGCTGGCCCTACCAGCGGCAGGCCGCCTACCTGGCGGCCGTGTTCGAGCAGGTGCATCTCGACGTGGGGCTGACCCTGCACCACGTCGGGCCGGTACGCGCGCGGGCGGTCCTGGAGGAGGCGCTGGAGATCACACCCTTCCGCAAGCTGCTGTACAGCTCCGACGCCTACGGTGTCGCCGAGTTCTACACGCTCGGCGCACTGGCGTTCCGCCGGGGACTGGGGGATCTTCTCCAGGACCGGGTGGACGCCGACGAACTCGCCCTGTCCGACGCGCTGCGGCTGGCGCGCTGGGCCGGGGCGGACAACGCCCACCGGGTCTACCGGCTTCCCGACGGACACTGAAAGTATGATCAAGCAATGTCTGACCTGACCGAGACCACGCCCGGCTGGCTGAGCCAGGACGAACTCGAATCCGCCCGCGAACGCATGCCGATCCTGTACGTCGAGGCCGTGCCCGTGCGCGTCGACGACAGCGGCGAAGTGACCCGCATCGGCCTGCTGCTGCGCATCGGACCGGACGGCAACGTCAGCCGGACCCTGGTGTCGGGCCGGGTCCTGCACCACGAACGGGTCCGTGACGCGCTGCTGCGGCACCTGGAGAAGGACCTCGGCCCGGTGGCGCTGCCGCGGGTGCCGACCTCGCTCCAGCCGTTCACGGTGGCGGAGTACTTCCCGACCCAGGGCGTCACGCCGTACCACGACCCGCGGCAGCACGCGGTGTCGCTGGCGTACATCGTGCCGGTGACCGGTGACTGCCGGCCCCGCCAGGACGCGCTGGACCTGGTGTGGTTCGACCCGCAGGAGGCGGCGTCGCTCGCGGTGCAGAGCGAGATGCCGGGCGGGCACGGCTTCCTGCTGCGGCAGGCGCTGGCCCACGTCGGCCTCTCGGCCTCCTGACCGGGGTGGCACCGGGTCCCTCCCGGCCGGGCCCCGCCGTGGCGGGTGCGTCGCGGCCGGGCTCCGCCCTGCCCGGGACGTCGCAGGCCGGTACGTCGCCGCCCGGTGCGTCGCTGCCGGGTCCGCGTACGGCACGGATCGGGGTCGCCGCGTCCCGGCCGTGCACGGTCGTGGTCTGCCGGGGCTGCTGCTGCGGCGACGCCCGCAAGCACCCCGGTTTCGACCACGCCTGGCAGCTGGCCCGGCTGCGCGCGGGCGCCGCCGCGTCGGCGGGCGCCTTCCAGGTCCGTACGACGGACTGCCTGGGCCCCTGCGACCAGGCGAACGTCCTCGTCGTCCAGCCCTCGGCGGCCGGGCGGCGGGCGGGCGGGAAGGCCACCTGGGTGGGGTTCGCGATGGACGAGGACTGCACCGAGGAGGTGCTGTCCTGGGCCGCGGCGGGCGGTCCGGGGGTGGCCGCGCCGCCGCCCGCGCTGGAGCTACAGTTCGTCGCCCCGCCGCGCCCGGCCCGGCGGGGCCGCTGACCCGGACGCCCGCAGGGGGTCCGGCGGCCGGGCGGGGTCAGCCGAGCCCGGCGGCCGGTGCGACGTCGTCGGGCCGTTCGGCGCCGGGCCGTTCGGGATCGGGCGGGGCGCCGTCGTCGAGGAAGCCGCCCGACTGGTGCTGCCACAGGCGGGCGTAGGTGCCGTCCGCCGTGAGGAGTTCCTGGTGGGTGCCCTGTTCGACGATGCGGCCCCGGTCCAGGACGACGAGGCGGTCCATCCCGGCGACCGTGCTCAGCCGGTGGGCGACGACCAGCGCGGTGCGGCCCTCCATGAGCCGCCACAGGGCTTCCTGGACGAGGAGTTCGCTCTCGGAGTCGAGGGCGCTGGTCGCCTCGTCGAGGAGGAGGATCGGCGCGTCGCGCAGGACGGCGCGGGCGAGCGCGACCCGCTGGCGCTGCCCGCCGGAGAGCTTGATGCCGCGCTCGCCGACCATGGTGTCGAAGCCGTCGGGCAGCAGGTCGGCGAACTCGGTGACGTGGGCCGCGTCGGCGGCGCGGTGGATCTCGGTCTCGGTGGCGCCGGGCCGGGCGAAGGCGATGTTGTCGCGGAGGGTGCGGTGGAACATGGCCGGGTCCTGCGGGACGTAGCCGATGAGGCCGCGCAGGTCGGCCTGGCGGAGGCGGCTGATGTCCTGGCCGCCGACGAGGATGCGGCCGCCGTCGATGTCCGTCATCCGCAGCAGCAGCCGGGTCAGGGTGGTCTTGCCGCCGCCGGAGCGCCCGACGAGGCCGATCCTGGCGCCGCCCGGGACGTCGAGGTCGAGGCCGCGGAAGAGCGGTTCGGCGCCGCCGTGGGTGAAGACGACCCGTTCGAAGCGGACGTCGGCCGACTTCACGGGCCGCAGCGGTTCCGGGGACGGCGGGTCGAGGACGGTGGGCGGTGACGCGAGGAGTTCCGTGAACTGGGCGGCCTCCGTCATGGAGGACTCCAGCCGCCGGTAGATCTGGTTGAACTCGAACATGATGCGGGTGGCGTTGCCGTAGTAGGTGAAGGCGACGACGACCGCCTCGACGCCGTGGCCGCCCCCGGCGAGGGTCACCGCGAGGAGCAGTCCGAGCGCGTTGGTCAGGACGGACAGCGGCGCGACGAGGGTGTCGATGCGGAGGTTGCCGTAGTCCCAGGACTTGAGGGTGAGGCGGCGGGAGGCGGCGACGCGGGAGCGGTGCTCGGCGGCCTCACGGTCCTCGGCGGCGAAGGCGCGGACGGTGTCCATGTTCATCAGGCTGTCCGCGACATGGCCGGAGACCCGGGCGATGGCCTCCTCCCGCCGGTCGACGAGGGCCTGGCGGCGGCGGATCAGCGGGACCACGCACAGCGCGGTGAGGGCGAGCATCAGCAGCAGGCCGACGACGAGGAGGGGTTCGTAGCGCCACAGGACCACGGAGCCGAAGAG
This sequence comes from Streptomyces sp. NPDC091281, assembly GCF_044757425.1. Lineage (NCBI taxonomy): Bacteria > Bacillati > Actinomycetota > Actinomycetes > Kitasatosporales > Streptomycetaceae > Streptomyces > Streptomyces sp. NPDC091281. The sequence continues at coordinate 247,078 of NZ_JBIVUY010000005.1, forward strand.
CAGGGGCACCAGGCTGCCGACGATCTGGAAGGTCGTCGTGTCGACGACCTCCTCGAAGCGGGAGGCGAAGCTGAGGACCCGTTTGGTGAGCGATCCGGCGAAGTTGTCGTGGAAGAACGCGGCGTCCTTGGCGAACAGCTCGTCCATGCCGATCACGTACAGGTGCTCGATGCCGAGGGCGTCGAGCCGGTTCAGGCAGTGCAGGCCCAGCCGCCACAGCGCCTCGGCGCACAGCAGCACCCCGGCGAAGCCGAGGACGTACGGCAGGGCGTCGCCGAGGTCGGGGGCGCGGCCGTCGGCGATGCGGCCGACGAGGCGGGCCACGATGAGCGGGGCGACGTAGGCGATGCCGATGTTGCCCAGGGCGGGCAGCAGCATCGCGGGGAGCGCCAGCCACCGCAGGCGGCGCACCTCCCGTGCGTAGTACCGCAGCGCGAGCAGCACCGCTCCCTTGCGCGGCGCGCCGCCGCGTTCCTCCGACGCTCCCATCCCCCACCCCGTACGGTCGTCCGGTGGCCGGCCCCCCGCCGGCTCTGGCAGTCTGCCGCGACGGTGGGCGCGCGGTCCAAGGGATTACCGGCCAGGAGCGCGGGATGCCTCCGTGCGCCCCCACTTCACCTCGGGCGCCCGTGGGGTGGGCGACACGGGTGGCTCCGGTGGCCGCGGGCATGAAGAAGGCCATCCTTCCCGGTGAGGAAGAACGGCCTGCGACCGGCGGCCATCGCCGCCCTGGGAGCGGTCGGCTCGGGTTCACCGGGCGGCCCTCCGGGCCAGGAACGGGAGGACGGCGATCACCGCGGCGGGCAGGTCCAGGTGGAGGGAGCGTGTCAGGGCCAGCGCGGCGCCCACCCCGGGCACCACCAGCAGCAGGTACCGGGCACCCACACCGTTCCCGCCTGCCCTGATCCCGTCGGCGGCAGGTGACCGGGACGCGCAGCGGCCCCGCAGGACAGGAGGTGCAGGGTTCCACTGCGGGTCCGCGGGGCCGGTGCATGACTCGGCTACCCGGCGGAGCGTCCGATAAGCCCGTTCCCTCCCGACCGGTCGCGCGAGGCCGGAGCCCCCCGCACGGAACGCGAGGGGGCCCGGCCGTGTCCGGCCGGGCCCCCTCGCGTCCTGCGTGGTGCGCCTCATGTACGGGCTGCCGCCTCTACCAGCGGTACCAGCGCCCCTTACGGCCCGAGCCGTCTGCGGAACGGACCACGAAGCCCAGCACCCACAGGACCAGCACGATCACCGCGATCCACCACAGCGCCTTGAGGGCGAAGCCCGCGCCGAACAGGACCAGAGCCAGAAGAAGAACCAGAAGCAAGGGAACCATTGTTGTCGACCTCCTGACCAGCAGATGCCCTTACATCGGTCCTACAAGCGCACAAAATATGAGTTATTTTCTCGGCGGACGGGGCACATGCGAACGCCCCTCCGCCCTCTTCCCCGGGGGTCCGCCGACATGCTCCGCCGCCGCCCCCCTCCCCCACTCCCCCCGGCTCCGGCTCCGGCTGCTCACCCCTTGCCGTGCTGCCCGCAGCCGCACGCGTCGTGGCGGCCGTGCACGCCCGCGATCCGGGCGGGACGCGCCGTCGCCGCGGACCTCGCCAGCCGGGGCGCGGCGGAGGACGACGCCTCGTGCACCACGCGCCCGCCGACCAGCGTCAGCCGCACCTCGGTGTCGCTGATCTCCCGCACCGGTATCCGGGTGACGTCCCGGTCCAGCAGGACCAGGTCGGCCGCCCGCCCCTCGGTCAGGGTGCCGATGACGCGCTCCATCCGGAGCTGGTAGGCGGACCCGGCGGTGTGCATCCGCAGCGCGGCGGTGCGGCTGAGGGATTCCGTCTCCGGGTACAGGGCCCCTTCCTCGGCGAAGGCGCCCTCCCGGTCGACGGCGGTGCGGATCTGGTTCCAGGACTGCAACGGGTCGACCGGCCAGTCCGACCCGCCCGACAGTGTCGCCCCGTGCCGCCGCAGGCTCCCGGCGGGGTAGAGGCGGCGGTGGCGCCTCTCGCCGATGTAGGGCAGCAGGGAGCCCATCGTCCACTCGTCGCGCATGGCCCACTGGAGCTGCATGCAGGCGATCACCCCCAGGGAGGCGAACCTGCGGTAGTCGGAAGGGTCGACCAGTTCCAGGTGGGCGATCGTGTGGCGGTTGCCGCGCCGTCCGTTGGCGCGCCGGGCGGCCTCGTAGCCGTCGAGGGCCGTGCGCACCGCCCGGTCGCCGATGGCGTGGGCGTGCAGCTGCCAGCCGGCCCGGTCGAGCAGCGTGGCGAGCCGGCCGTACTGCGCCGACGTCGCGTACAGGTCGCCGTGGTCCTTGGTCGGCCTGCCGTTCCTGTCGAGGTAGGGCGAGAGCAGCGCCGCCGTCTGCGCCGGGTACTCGATGACGCCGTCCAGGTAGACCTTGGCGGTGCCGAAGCACAGCCCCCGCACCTCGCCGTAGGTCTTCCGCAGGGTCCGCAGGTGGGCGAGGGCGCCCCGTGGGTCCTTGACCTGGTCCAGGCTCAGCCGCAGTGCGGGGGCGACCCGTTGGAGCAGTGTGCCGCGCCCCGCGAGCGCCGCGTAGGTCTCCAGCTGGGAGGTGCTGACCGAGGCGTCGAGGTAGGTGGTGATGCCGGCCGCGGCGGCCTGTGCCAGCGCCCGTTCGCTCGCCTTCAGCAGCGCGTCCCGGTCGGGGCCGGGGATCAGCGGGCGGACGAGGTCCTGGGCCCGGTCCTTGAGCAGGCCGGTGGCCGAGCCGTCGGCCCCGCGCACGATCCTGCCGCCGGTCGGGTCGGGGGTGCTCGCGGTGATCCCGGCCAGTTCGAGGGCGCGCCGGTTGACCCAGGAGTTGTGCCCGTCACTGGCCTGGAGGTGCACGGGCCGGCGGGTCGGCAGCGCGTCCAGCATGCTGTGGTGCGGCGCGGTCCCGGCGGGCAGCAGTCCCGCGAAGTTCCAGCCCTCGACGGTGAGCCAGCCGTCCGGCTCCGCCGACGCGGTGTCCTCCAGCATCTTCTTCAGCGCCGCCTGGAGCTGCGGGACCGTGAACTTCTCGTCGTCCAGGCTCTTCTGCAGCGAACGGGAGGCGGCGCCCAGCGGGTGGGTGTGCCCGTCGACGAGGCCGCTCATCACCGTGTGCCCGCGGGCGTCGACGACGTCGGTGTCCCGGCCCAGCAGGCGCCGTACGTCGGCGGAGCGCCCCACGGCGAGGAGGGTCCCGTCGCGGCCGACGGCGACGGCCTCCTGGATCCGGGCGCCGGGCAGGCCGGTGAAGACGCGGGCGTTGTGGATGATCAGCGCGGCCGAGCGGCGCCCGGTGCGGGACCCGGCGTCGGATGCGGCGGCGGCCCGCGGTCCGGGCAGTGCGGTCACGGCGGCACCGGCACCGGCCGCCGCCAGAAGGCCGCGTCGTGAGAGGTCGGAACTCATGGGTACGTCTCCCGGTGGTGAGGGCATCACGAATGGCGAAGTACGGCACACCCTGAGCGATTAAATCCATAACCACCAGACACGGATACGATCGATATCGTCCGTCCACTGTCCAGAAAACGACGAATTCCGTACGATACGGGGATGTCCAGAGTGACCATCGCCGATGTGGCCCGCGCCGCCGAGGTGTCCACCGCGACTGTCTCGAACGCTCTCAACGGCACCGGCCGGCTCAGCGCCGCGACCCGCTCCCGGGTGCGCGCGGTCGCGGCGGACCTCGGCTACGGCAGCCTCGCCGCCGCCCCGGCGCTGGCCGTGGCCGCGGCCGGCTCGGCCGTCGGACATACCGGTGCCGCCGCCTACTTCTCCCGGCTCGCCGCCGCGGCCACCGAGGCCGCCCACCGCCGCGGTTACGCCCTCTTCGTCATGCCCGCCGACGCCGCCGCCGCGCACTGGCGGACCCTGCCCGTGGCGGGGGCGCTCTTCCTGGACGCGTCCGGACGGAATCCGGCCGTCGGCGTCCTGCGCACCCGCGGTCTCCCGCTGGTCTTCGACGGGCGGCCTGCCGAGCAGCACCGCGGCGAGAGCTGGGTCGACAACGACTACGCCGCCGCCACCCGGTCGGCACTGGATCACCTGGCCGCCCGCGGCGCCCGCAGCGTCGCGCTGGGCGGCTGCCCCAGGGGCGATTCCTACACCCGCCTCTGCCGGGAGACCTACCGGGCCTGGTGCGCGGACCGGCGCGTGGAGCCGCGCGTCCTCCGCATGGACGCCCGCGACCCCGAGGGCCGGCTGCTGGACTCCCTGCTCGCCCCGCCGTCACGCCCGGACGCGGTGCACGGCCTGTGCGACGCCTGCGGTCACCGCTTGGTGGCCTCCGCCCGACGCGTCGGCGTCCCGGTCCCGGACCGCCTGCTGCTCTCCTGCCTCAGCACCGGCCCCGGCCCCGTACCGCTTCCTCCCACCGTCACCCGGGTCACCCTCACGCCGGACCGGCTCGGCCGGGCCGCGATCGACGCGCTGACCGCCCTCGTCGAGGACCCCCGCACGGCCCGCCCGGCGCGGCTGCTGCCCACCCGGCTGCATCCGTCGGGCCGCGGGTGACGGTCGCCGCGGACGGGACGTCACTCGGGGCTCGTCCTGAGACCTCATGGCTGACGTGCCGTCAGATGGTGCGGGTGGCCGGATCGTTGGTGCTCGCCGCTCCGTTCTCCACGTGCGCGGCCAGACGGCGGACGTAGTTGCGGTCGGTGGGCGAGGTGACCGTGATGTCGTACCAGTGGTTGCCGGCCGGGACACCCCAGGCGGGCACGGTGCGCGACGAACCCGGCTGCACGGTATAGGTGTAGTGGTCGTCGGGCGCGTAGGCGTCGGTGGCCTCGAAGGTGAAGGGCGCCGAACCCGGGTTGCTGAACGTCAGCGTGACCTGGGCGGTGGCGGGTGTGTGCCGGGCGACCACCTCGGGGCCGACCTGACCGGTGGTGCCGGCCATGCGACGCAGAAAGCCGTGGGGACCGTGGACGGAGAAGTCGTAGCGGACGGACGCGGCAGGCATTCCCCAGGTGTCGGACAGTGCCTTTCCTGCCTCCACGGTGTACGGCCAGGGGCCGTCGGAGCGGTGCGCGGCGGTGACGAGGAAGGCGGCGCCCGCCCTGCCGAAGCTGCTGAACGAGAACCTCATGCGGCCGTCGACCGCGGCGGAGTCCACGGCGAGGTCGTACGGGAGAGCACGGGCGTTGCGCAGGCCACGCTCCTGCTTGGGTACGGCACCGGTCGCGGGCGGGGCGGGAACGTAACTTCCGGGATTGTCGTGGTGGGGCGGCCGAAAGGCGCCGGTGCCGGGCAGCGCGGGCGCGGTGGCGTCGGCGCGGGTGAAGTCGAAGGCCGAGGTGAGGTCGCCGCAGACGGCCCGCCGCCAGGGCGTCACATGAGGGACGTGCACACCGAATCGCTTCTCGATGAACTGCACGATCGACGTGTGATCGAAGGTCTGTGAGCAGACCCAGCCTCCGGTGGACCACGGGGAGATCACCAGCATGGGCACGCGCGGCCCGAGCCCGTACGGCCCGGCCGCGTAGCCGGGGACGTTGCCGATGTACAGGTCCCTGGTGACGTCCGCGGTGGACAGGCCGCGCGCGGCCGAGGCGGGCGGGAAGGGCGGCACGACGTGGTCGAAGAAGCCGTCGTTCTCGTCGTAGGTGAGCAGGAGGGCGGTGCGGCTCCACACGGCGGGGTCTGCCGTGAGGGCGTCCAGCACCTGCGAGACGTACCAGGCGCCGTAGTTGGCAGGCCAGTTGGGATGCTCGCAGAACGCCTCGGGCGCCGCTATCCAGGACACCTGCGGCAGTTTCCCGGTCAGCACGTCCGATCTGAGCCGGTCGAAGTAGCCCTCGCCGCGGCGGGCCTCGGTTCCGGTGCGGGCCCGGTCGTACAGCGGGCTGCCGGCCGTCGCGTTCCGGTACTGCGTGAAGTACAGCAGGGAGTTGTCGCCGTAGTTGCCGATGAAGGGGTCGCTGCGGGTGTAGCCCCAGGAGCCGGCGGCGTTCAGGCCGGTGCCGATGTCCTGGTAGACCTTCCAGGAGATGCCCGCCCGCTCAAGAATCTCGGGCAGGGTCGTCCAGCCGTATCCGGCTTCCTCGTTGCCGAGGACCGGGCCACCGCCCCTGCCGTCGTTGCCCGCCCAACCGGTGTACATGTAATAGCGGTTGGGGTCGGTCGCGGAGAGCATCGAGCAGTGGTACGCGTCGCAGATCGTGAAGGCGTCGGCGAGCGCGTAGTGGTAGGGGATGTCCCGCCGGGTCAGATAGGCCATCGTCGTGGTGGTCTTGGCGGGTATCCAGCGGTCGTAGTGACCGCCGTCGAACGCCGCGTGGGTGCCGGACCAGCTGTGGTCGAGGTCCTGGATGAACTGCATGCCCAGGTTGTCGGCGTCCGGACGGAAGGGCAGGGTCTCGCGGCCGGTGGAGTCGGCCTGATGGAACACGGACTTGCCGCTTGGCAACGTTGTCGGACGGGGGTCGCCGAAGCCGCGAACCCCGCGCAGGGCGCCGAAGTAGTGGTCGAAGGAGCGGTTCTCCTGCATCAGCACGACGATGTGCTCGACGTCCTGGAGGGTGCCGGTCCCGGCGGCGGCCGGGATGGCGGCGGCCTTGGCGATACCGCCGGTGAGGACGGACGCGGCTGCGCCTGCTCCGGCGAGCTGGAGGAATCTGCGGCGGTCGACGTTCGGCACGACGGCTTCTCCTGGCGTCCGGCAGCGGGGGCGTGCCACGCGACGGAGAGCGCTGGGACGCCTCGGAGACATGACCCGTCACGTATGGCATGTCCATGATGCTGAGGGACCACGTGGGGTGTCAACGACGGCACAGGCTCATGTGCCGCGTTCCGTGAGCCCGGTGCGCCATGCCCAAGCCGCGATCTCCACGCGGTTTCTGGCGGTGAGCTTGGTCTGGACGTTGGCGAGGTGGGTCTTGACCGTGCCCACGGTGATGGACAGGGCGGTGGCGATCTCGGCGTTGGTCATTCCCTCCGCCAGCAGCATGACGACCTCCTCCTCGCGTGGGGACAGCCGGGTGGCGGGCTTGGGCCGGGAGGAGGAGGTACGGAGCCGTTTCAAGAGCCGCACGGTGATCGATGGGCTGACCATAGCGTCGCCGGCCGCGGCCGCGCGCACCGCTTCGGCGAGCAGGCGGGGCCCGGAGTCCTTGAGGATGAAACCGCAGGCACCCGCCTCCACCGCACGGGTCAGGTACTCCTCGTCGTCGAACGTGGTCACCATGACGACTTGTGGCCGGTGCGCGGCGTAGGGCCGGGTGAGCTGACGCAGGGCGTCCAGGCCGTCCAGGCGCGGCATCCGGATGTCCATGAGGACGACGTCCGGCCGGTGCAGCGCGGTCATCTCCAGGGCTTGGAGTCCGTCCTGGGCGTGGGCGACGACGTCGATGTCGTTCTCGGCGGAGAGGATCATCGCCAGGCCGGTGCGGACGATCTCCTGGTCGTCGGCGAGAAGCACCCGGATCACGGAAGGTCCCTCCACACACCGCCGAAGGGAATGCGGGCACTCACCCGCCACCGTCCCTGGTCGTCAGGGCCCGTGCGGAAGGTGCCGCCCTCGGCTGTGACGCGTTCTTCGAGGCCGACGAGACCGTACCCTGCCGTGTCCCCGCCCGGACCGGGCCGGTCGTTGACGATGTCGAGTTCGGCGGTCCCCGAAACGACACGGAGCGTCACGGACACGTTCCGGGAATCCGGTGCGTGCTTGCGCACATTGGTCAGCGACTCCATGACGACCCGGTGTATCACCGACATGGCCGCCGCGGGCAGGCTGCCCACAGGCCCCTCCTGGACCAGCCCGGCCCGCCCACCGCCGGGCAGGGCGAAATCCGCCACGAGTGCGCGCAGTTGCTGCACGTCTCCCGCCGGCAGGAACCCGGCCTCGGTACGAAGCCCGCTGACCATGTGCCGCAGGGCCCGGAGAGCCTCCACCGCAGTCCGTTCGATCTGCCCGAGCGACGATGCGATCGTCTCCGGCCTCGACGCCGCGACCGCCTGGGCCCCCTGCGCCTGTACGACGATGCCCGTCACATGGTGGGCGACGAAGTCGTGCAGGTCCCGGGCGAAAGCGAGCCGCTGCTCGAGACGCACCTGCTCGGTGTGACGCCGTCGTTCGACGGCGATCAGCCGGGCCACGAGCGCCGCGACGAGTGCGGCACACACGGCGAACGTGCAGAACAGCGCTACGAGAAGGCTGTTCTCGCTCACCTCCACGGCCACCGGCCGCACGATCACCGCCGTGCCCAGCACGACGGCCGCCACCGCGGCCGGCCAGGCGGCACCGTACCGGACGGCAAGAACCAGGACCACGATGAGCGCGCTGATCTCGAACAGGGTGTAGGCGTCGGCACGATGGGCCGGCGATCCCTGGCGTCCGGCCACGACGTGCATCCACGCACTGCACCCCAGGGACACGGCGCCCGCGATCCCCCCGGCCACCGCCGACAGCCACGGCCCCCCTCGCGTCCGGCGCAGCATCCAGGCCGGTACCCCCAGAAGCGGCGCCGCGGCCGAGAGCCGTGCCTGCGGCGCGAGAGCAGTCCCGTAGACACCGGTGTGGTGATCGGCGGCGAGTGCCAGGACGAGAACGGTGCCCACGGCGGCGACGCCGAGGCAGACCAGCACGGCACGGACCCAGGACGAGCGGCGGCCGGAGAGCTCGGAGTGCATTCCCGCAGCCTACGGACTCGGCCACCCCTGGCCCCTCTGCCGAAAGTCGTAGGGTCGCCGGCCGGTCTCCCTCCTTCGACCGATCCACGGCGGCACCCCGCCCGGACACGATCGCTCAAGCGATCCGCACAAGCCCGCCGCAGGAGTACGACGTGAACTTCCAGACCCAGATCCCCACCACCGCCGTCCTCGGTCCGGCGCTCGCGGCCTTCGCGCTGCTCGCCCTCGCACGCCGACGAGGCGACGTCCCCGGGTGGCGCGGCGGCCCGCTGGTACTCCGGGCCCTTACCGCGCTCTACGCGGCAGGGCTCCTCTCCATCACGATCTTCCCGCTGTGGATTTACGGCGGCGAATACCGCAACACGGCATCCTGGACCAGCCAGATCCAGCCGATCCCGCTGCTCACGGCGGACATCTCCATGATCCCCAACGTCGTCATGTTCGTCCCCCTCGGCTTCCTCCTGCCCCTGCTCGCCCACCGCCTCACCGGTGGTCGCACCGTCGCGATCTGCGCCCTCGCCAGCCTCGGAATCGAGCTGACACAACTGCTCCAGTACGTCACCCTGGGCAACGGACGTGTCACCGACGTCAACGACCTGATCGCCAACACCTTCGGCGGCCTCCTCGGCTACGCCGCCCTGCGCACGGCGCGGCGCACCGCCGCCACGCGCGCCGTACTGAACAAGTTGTCCCCGTCGCCCAGCACCGTCTGACCGGATGTCACGGTCTTCGCCCCTCCGGACCGGTCCCCGAACAATGAGTGAGGGGCGGTTCCGGATTGCTCCGGAACCGCCCCTCATCTGCGACTGTCTCCAGTCGGGACGACAGGATTTGAACCTGCGACCCCTTGACCCCCAGTCAAGTGCGCTACCAAGCTGCGCCACGTCCCGTTGCCCGTCTGACCTGGGGTTTCCCCGGGCCGAACGTGCAGGGAAACAATACCGCACTCGGGTCCGTGGTCGCGCCCCGGTTTCCGGTGGCCGGACCGGGGGCTCAGGCCTCCGGGGGGACGCCGAGGCCGGGGTGGAGGTCGAGGAGGCGGGGCGGGGCGGCCTGGCGCCAGGAGTCGGCGAGGACGGCGCGCAGTTCGTCCTCGTCCTCCAGGGCGGCGAGCCGGACCCGGACCCAGGCGAACTGGGCCTCGTGGTCGGCGATCCAGAACTTGCCGGGCTCGGCGAGGGCCAGTTCGTCGCGCTCCTCCTTGGGGCAGCGCACGGCGAGGGAGGTCTCGTCCTCGGGGAGGGTGGCGAACATCTTCCCGGCGACCCGGAAGGTGGGCATGTTCCAGGCGGTCTTCTCCGTGGTGTCCGGCAGGGACAGGGCGATACGGCGTACGTCGTCGGCGTGCGGCATGTGGGGCACCGTAGCGCCCCGCACTGACACTCACCCGGTGGGCAGCCGCCGGTAGTAGAGGGTGGTGGGCCGCAGGACGCCGGTGGGGTCGGCGGCGTAGTCGGGGATCGTCCCGGCGCGCGTCCAGCCCGCGGCCGTGTAGAGGCGTTCGGCGGGGCTGCCGGTCTCGGTGTCGAGGTGGAGGAGGGTGAGACCGGACTCGGCGGCGGCCCGTTCGGCGGTGGCCAGCAGGAGGCGGCCGAGGCCCCGGCCGCGGGCCTCGCGGCGCACCATCAGCTTGACGAGTTCGGCGCGGTGGCGGCTGTTGGGCTTGTCGGGGAGGGCGAGGGTGACCGTGCCGACGATCCGGCCGGTGCCGTCGGCCCGGACCACCCACACGGCGAGGTGTCCGGCGGCGGCGAGGGCGGCCCGCTCCCGCCACCAGGCGAGGGCGTCGGCGCGGGCCAGCGGGGCGAGGAAACCGACGGAGGCGCCGCCGTCCACGGTGTCGACCAGGAGGTCCGCCAGATCGGCCAGGTCTGCCAGGGCTGCGAGGGCGGCCGCGTCGTCGGTCTTGTCGTCGGTCTTGTCGTCGGCCTTGCCGGAGACGCGTTGCGCGTCGAGGCGTTCCGGGGTCATGGCAGCACCACCGCCAGCAGGTAGCGCGCGCCCCGGTCGGCGGGGCAGCGGAAGCGGGTCGGGCCCCAGACCCGCAGGCGCAGGCAGTCGCCGGGGGCGAGGGGGTGGTCGAGGTCGGCGACGGTGACGGTGAGGGCGCCGTCCAGGAGCCAGATGTGCTGTTCCAGGCCGGGGACGGGCGGGCGGTCGTAGGCGAGGTCGGCGCCCGCGGCGAGGCGGGCCTCGACGAGTTCGCCGCGCAGGGCGGGGTGCGGCGGGGACACCGAGCGGCGGACGAAGCCGGACGCCCGGTCCTCCCACACGGACTGCGCGTCGGCCGGGACCAGCGGCGCCGGTTCGGACTCGACCTCGCCGAGAAGGCGGGACATGGTCCGGCCGTAGACGTGGCAGAGGCGGTTGAGGAGGGCGGCGGTGGGGCTGATCTCGCCGCGTTCGGCGCGCGAGAGGGTGGAGCGGCTGACGCCGCTGCGCTCGGCCAGCTCCCCCAGCGACCAGCCGCGCTCGGCCCGCAGCTCCCCCAGCCGGGCGGCGAGGCGGGCGTCCACGGGGTCGGGGCCGGGGTCGGCATCGACAGGTTGTCTCACATCCAGGAATCTATCCCGGATGTGAGACACAGGGAAGGGCTCCCGGCGCTCAGGCGGCCGGGGTCGCCCCGCCCAGCGCGTCCAGCACCGGGCGGATCAGCGGGTGCTCCTCGGCGCCGCGCCGTACGGCGGCGAAGACGCGGCGGGTCGGGGCCGCCCCGTCCACCGGGCGGACGACGACCCCGGTGAGGTCCATGCCGCGCAGCGCCGAGCGGGGCACGAGAGCGACGCCCGCGTCGGCGGAGGCCAGCGCGACCACCGCGCGGAAGTCGTCGGAGGAGTGCTCCAGGCGAGGCTGGAACCCGGCGTGCTCGCAGGCCAGGACGACCACGTCGTGGCAGGGGTTGCCGGGGTACGGGCCGATCCACGGGTCCTTGGCCAGCTCCGCCAGCGGCACCTCGGCGGTGTCCGCGAGGCGGTGGGTGACGGGGACGACCGCGTCGAAGGGCTCGGCGTAGAGCGGGACGTGGGTGAGGCGGGGGTCGTCGGCGGCGGGCGCGCCCCGGTACTCGACGGCCACCGCGATGTCGATCTGCCGGTCGAGGACCATCGGCAGGCTGGCGTCGCCCTCGGCGTCCTGGACGCGCAGCCGGATGCCGGGCGCGGTGGCCGCGAGCCGGGCCAGGGCGGGGGCGACGACGAGGGTGATGCCGGTGGCGAAGGCCGCGACCGTGACGGTCCCGGCGGCGCCGGAGCCGTAGGCGGCGAGTTCGGCCTCCGCGCGCTCCAGCTGGGCGAGGACGGCGTGGGTGTGGGCGAGCAGGATCTCGCCCGCGGGGGTGAGGCGTACGCCCCTGGCGCCACGCTCGACCAGGCGGTGGCCGGTCTCCTGCTCCAGGGCGGTGAGCTGCTGCGACACGGCGGAGGGGGTGAGGTAGAGGGCGGCAGCGGCCGCCGTCACGGTGCGGTGGTCGGCCACCGCACGGAGGATGTGGAGCCGCCGTGCCTCGATCATGAGCCCATTGTCGCAAGCGGCGACGGGCACCCGGACCGGCCCGTTCCGACGGGCCGGTCCGGGGTGGAGCAGGGGGGCGGAGGGCGGGTGCCCCGTTCGGGCCGCGCCCCCGGCGTCCTCAGGCGTCCAGTTCCGCGCGGGCCGCGACGAACGCGTCGACCGCGCGGTTCACATCGTCCGTGGAGTGGGCGGCGGAGAGCTGGACGCGGATGCGGGCCTGGCCCTGCGGGACGACCGGATAGGAGAAGCCGATCACGTACACGCCGCGTTCCAGGAGGAGTTCGGCGAGGCGGGCCGCGCGGGCGGCGTCGCCGATCATGACGGGGGCGATGGCGTGGTCGCCGGGCAGGATCTCGAAGCCCGCCTCGGTCATCCGGCGGCGGAACAGGGCGGTGTTCTCGGCGAGCCGCACCCGCAGGTCGTCGGCGGACTCCAGCAGGTCGAGGACCGTGAGGGAGGCGGCGGCGATCACCGGGGCGAGGGTGTTGGAGAACAGGTAGGGGCGCGAGCGCTGGCGGAGCAGGGCGACGATCTCGGCGCGGGCGGCGACGTAGCCGCCGGAGGCGCCGCCGAGGGCCTTGCCGAGGGTGCCGGTGATGATGTCGACGCGGTCCATCACGCCGTGCAGCTCGGGGGTGCCGCGCCCGCCGGGGCCGACGAAGCCGACGGCGTGCGAGTCGTCGACCATGACCATCGCGTCGTAGCGGTCGGCGAGATCGCAGATCTCGGCGAGGGGCGCCACGTAGCCGTCCATGGAGAAGACGCCGTCGGTGACGATCAGGCGGCGGCGCGCGTCGGAGGCGTCCTTCAACTGGCGTTCCAGGTCGGCCAGGTCGCGGTTGGCGTACCGGAAGCGGCGGGCCTTGGACAGGCGGATGCCGTCGATGATGGAGGCGTGGTTGAGGGCGTCGGAGATGACGGCGTCCTCGGGGCCGAGCAGGGTCTCGAAAACACCGCCGTTGGCGTCGAAGCAGGAGGAGTAGAGGATCGTGTCCTCCTGGCCGAGGAACGCCGACAGCCGCGCCTCCAGCTCCTTGTGGACCTCCTGGGTGCCGCAGATGAAACGCACGGACGCCATGCCGTAGCCCCAGCGGTCCAGGGCGGCGTGGGCGGCGGCGACGACCTCCGGGTGGTCGGCGAGGCCGAGGTAGTTGTTGGCGCAGAAGTTGAGCACCTCGCCGGGACGGCCGCCCGCGGTGACGGCGACGGTCGCGGACTGCGGGGTGCCGATGACGCGCTCGGGCTTGTGCAGTCCGGCGGCGCGGATCTCGTCGAGGGTGACGCGCAGGTCGTCGCGCACGGAGTCGAACATCGGGAAGGCTCCTCGGGTGGCGCGCGGAGGGCGGTCCGCGCGGCGGGTGTCTGCGGCGGGTGTCTGGCGGGCGCGGCCGGGTCTCCCGGCCGCGCGGGCGACGGGCGTGCTACGCGGTCCAGTCCAGGATGACCTTGCCGCCCCGGCCGCCGGCGGCGTCGGCGAAGGCGGCTTCGAAGTCGCGGTGGGAGTAGCGGCCGGTGATCACCGGGGAGAGGTCGAGGCCGCCCTCCAGCAGCACCGACATCGCGTACCAGGTCTCGAACATCTCCCGGCCGTAGATGCCCTTGAGGGTGATCATCGAGGTGACGATCCGGGCCCAGTCGACCGGGAACTCCTCGGCGGGCAGGCCGAGCATGGCGATCCGGCCGCCGTGCGTCATGTTGGCGATCATGTCGCGCAGCGCCTCGGCACGCCCGGACATCTCCAGGCCGATGTCGAAGCCCTCGCGCAGGCCCAGCTCGCGCTGCCCGTCCGCGATCGTGGCGGTGGAGACGTTCAGGGCGAGGCTCGCGCCGATCTTGCGGGCGAGGTCGAGACGCTCCTCGCTGACGTCGGTGACGACGACGTTGCGGGCGCCCGCGTGCCGGGCGACGGCGGCGGCCATCAGGCCGATCGGCCCGGCGCCGGTGATCAGCACGTCCTCGCCGACCAGCGGGAAGGAGAGGGCGGTGTGGACGGCGTTGCCGAACGGGTCGAAGATCGCGGCCACGTCGAGGTCGACGGCGACGCGGTGCACCCACACGTTGGTGGCGGGCAGCGCGACGTACTCGGCGAACGCGCCGTCGCGGCCGACGCCGAGGCCGACGGTGGCGCGGCAGAGGTGGCGGCGGCCCGCGAGGCAGTTGCGGCACTTGCCGCACACGAGGTGGCCCTCGCCGCTGACCCGGTCGCCGACGGCGATGTCCGCGACGTCGCGGCCGGTCTCGACGACCTCGCCGACGAACTCGTGGCCGAGGACGAGGGGGGTGCGGATGGTCTGCTGCGCCCACCCGTCCCAGGACCGGATGTGCAGGTCGGTGCCGCAGATCCCGGTCCGCAGGACCTTGATCAGGACGTCGCCGGGTCCGATGACGGGCTCGGGGACGTCCACGAGCCACAGTCCGGGCTCCGCCTTCTCCTTGACCAGCGCCTTCAAGCTGCGGCTCCTTGCTGAGACCCACGGGGCCGGGCATGCCGAAGGAGCCCGGACCGGGGGAAGGGGTGGATTCTGCCTGCAATCTGCCGTACGCCGCCGCCCCGGTCCATCGAGACTTTCTTAAGCGGCTCCACAGCTCCGCTTCACGCCGCGCGCCGACGTGTCACCCTGGACGAAGATCTAGGTTGGGGAGCCGCTCATGAGTACAGCACAGGACCTGCTGATCGTCTCGCTGGACGTGACGCCCACCCGCTCCTTGGAACAGGGCGAACTGGCCCTCGCCCTCGCGGGGGCCGAGCTGATCGACCTGCTGGCGTCGGGGGCGGTCGCCCTGGACGACGAGCGGATCGTGCCGGGCCCGGTGACGGCCGAACCGGACGCCCTGCTCGCGGAGGCGGAGAGAGCACTCGTCCGGGTGGAGCCGTTCGAGTCGGTCGAGGACTGGCTGTGGCGCCGGGGCCGGGGCCTGTCGGCGGCGTACACGTCCCGGCTGGAGGCGGACGGGGCGGTGACCCGGCCGCGCGGCAGGCTGCTCGGGACGAACCCCGCCCCCACCGTGCGGTCGGACTCCCCCGCCGCCGTCCACGCGGCCGAGCGCTGGTCGTCGGCCGAGCCGGTGCTGACCGCGCTGGCCACCGAGGCCGGTCTGCGCGAGGAGCCCGACGGCGGCTACCCGGACTCCCTCCCCGACCCCGTCGCCACCGTGCTGGCCGCCGTCGGCGAGGCGGTCACCGAACTGGCGGCGGTGCAGCAGCGCCGGTCGGTGGAGGACGCGGCGTTCGACAACGTGTGGCGCGGCTTCTGAACGGACCGGACGGCGCGGGGGCGGAAAACCGGACGACCGGGTCACCGGATCAACGGGTCACTGGATGACCGGTTCGCCCGACGACCGGATCACCGGACGACCGGATCACCGGCTGATCGGCTCGCCGGACGAGGCCGCCCCCGCGCACGCGGTCAGGGCGGGAACCCGCCCGTCTCCCGTCTCTCCAGTCGTTCCGCCAGTTGCGCCGCCGTCGTCTTGATGGTCTCCAGGCCGGCCTTGCCCCACGGCCGGGGGGCGAGGTCGGCGACGCAGACCGTGCCGAGGACCATGCCGGAGGCGTCGATCAGCGGCGCGCCCAGGTAGGAGCGGATGCCGTACTCGTCGACGAGGGGGTTCCCGGCGAAGCGCGGGTAGTCGCCGACGTCCTCCAGGACGAGCGCCTTGCGGCGGGCGACGACGTACGGGCACCAGCCGTACTCGCGGGCGAGGCGGCGCCCCACCTCCGGCTTGCCGCCGCGGGCCTCCCGGCCGCCCGGCGGGGTGCGCAGCCCGGCGTAGAACTGCCGTTCCCGGTCGGGGAAGTTGACCATGGCGTAGGGCGCGCCGGTCACCTCGGCGAGCTGCCCGGCGAAGGCGTCGAGGTCGGGTTCCGGCCGGTCCCCGAGGCCGAGTCGGCGCAGCCTCCGGGCGCGGGCGGGCGCCTCCTCGTCGTCGGGGGTGAGCAGCAGTCGACCGGCCGGGCGCGGCGGGTCGTAGCTCATGGGCGGCCTCCGTCGGCGGTGGTCGGGAGGTCGGTCACGGGCGGGCTCCGTCGGGACGGCGGCGGGGGGTCGGGGTCACGGGCGGGCTCCCTGGCGGGGGACTCGGGTCATGTGCGGCTCCGGTTCGGGGTGGTGGGCGGTCACATGTGGGCGCCCCGGCTCGGCTGGGGTGCGGCCGGGGCGTGGGCGATGAGGTGGCGTACGAGGGTGAGGAGGGTCTGCACGCTGGAGGCGGAGATCCGGGCGTCGCAGGGCACGACGGGGATGTCCGGGTGGAGGTCGAGGGCGGCGCGGACCTCCTCGGGGTCGTAGCGGTGGGCGCCGTCGAACTCGTTGACGGCGACGATGAAGCCGAGGCCGCGCTGTTCGAAGAAGTCGATGGCGGCGAAGCACTCCACGAGGCGCCGGGTGTCGGCGAGGACGACCGCGCCGAGGGCGCCTTCGGAGAGTTCGTCCCACATGAACCAGAACCGTTCCTGCCCGGGGGTGCCGAACAGGTAGAGGACGTGTTCCGCGTCGAGGGTGATGCGCCCGAAGTCCATGGCCACGGTCGTCTCGACCTTGTTCTCGATGCCCTCCAGGCTGTCGGTCGCGGCGCTGACGGTGGTCAGCAGTTCCTCGGTGCTGAGCGGCGCGATCTCGCTGACCGCGCCGACGAAGGTGGTCTTGCCGACGCCGAACCCGCCCGCCACGAGGATCTTCAGGGCAGTGGGGAACGGGTCGGCGTCCGGGCCGGGGTAGTGGCCGTCGCGCTCAGAGCTGTCGTCGTAGTCCATCGAGCACTGCCTCCAGTAGGGCCCGGTCGGTGGGGTTGTGGTGGAACTCCGGGGGCTTGGTGGTGAGCACCCCGCAGTCGACGAGGTCCGCCAGCAGCACCTTGGTGACGGCCGCGGGCAGTTTCAGGTGGGCCGCCACCTCGGCGACCGGGACGGGCGCGCGGCAGAGGTCGAGCGCCTGCGCGTGTTCGGGGCCGAGGTGGCCGAGGGGGGTCGCCCCGGTGGCCATGACCTGGGACATGAGGTCGAGGGAGACGGTCGGTCTGGTGCGGCCGTTGCTGACGGTGAAGGGGCGCACCAGCCGTCCGGCCGCGTCGTCGAGCCAGGGCCCGTCGCCGGCCGCCGTCACGCTCAAGGCCCCATCACCGAGGGTTCGACGGCGTGCTGCCGGGGCGCGGTGACGAGGTAGGGCCGGACGCTCTTGACGAGCATCGCCATCTCGTAGCCGAGGACCGCGGCGTCGGCCTCGCGTCCGGCCAGGACGGCGAGACAGGTGCCGGAACCGGCGGTGGTGACGAAGAGCAGCGTCGAGTCGAGTTCGACGACGACCTGGCGGACGTCGCCGCCGTCCCCGAAGCGGGCGCCCGCGCTGCGGCCGAGGGAGTACAGGCCGGAGGCCAGGGCGGCCATGTGGTCGGCGCTGTCGTGGTCGAGCCCGTGGACGGACCGGACGAGGCCGTCGCAGGAGAGGAGGACCGCGCTGGTGGTGTGCGGTACGCGCTGCACGAGGCCGCTCATCAGCCAGTCGAGATCGGTTGCCTGGCTGGTCGGCGCGTCGCTCGCCATGGTGGATCGACTCCTTGGGGTACGAAGGTCGGCGGGAGGACCGGTGGGGGTGGTCGGGGCGGTGGGGGGTGCGGGATCGCCGCGATGACCGCGGGTGGGGGTGGGTGTGGGGGTGGTCGGGGGCGCGCTCATCCGGCGGGTGTGCTCCCGTCGTGCCGGGGGTGGGGCGGGTGGTCGAGGTGACCGGGGTGCGAGGGCTGAGGGGACTGTGGGGGCTGCTCCGGCCGGTCCGGGTGCTCGGTGCGGGCGGTGCCGGCGGCCTCGGTGCCCTGGGGGGCCGGGGACGGCTGCGAGGCGTGCGAGGGCTGCGAGGGGAATCCGTAGGTGCCGAGGGTGTCCGTGGCGTGGGGGGTGGGGGTGAGCGGGGCGGGGGCGTCGGCGCCGTACGGGGGTGCGGTGCGTGCGCGGACGGGCAGCGGGGGCGGTTCCGGGGCGGGGGCGCGGAGCGGGTCGGGGTCGTGGGCGTGCAAGGGACCGGGGGCGGTGGCCAGGGTGTCCAGCGGGTCCGTCTCCAGGCTCTGCTGGGTCTCGGCGAGGCCGACGCCCCGCCGGAAGGCCGCCATCAGACCGGGGTCGTGGCCGACGGTCTGCCCGGCGTCGGGGCGGGGCGCGGGGCCGCCGCGCAACTGGGGCGCGATGTGCTCCTGGGCCCGGCGGCGCGGCAGCACGGGCCTGGCCGCGGTGTCGCGGGCCGCTCCGACGCGCGGGACGGGTACGACGCCCTCGTTCCCGTCCACGACGGGGCGGTCCTCCGGGCGGACGCCGGGCACCGCCTCGGCGGGCGTGGGCCGCTCGTCCCGCGCGCCCCGCACGGGCAGCGGGGCGGGACCCCCGGCACCGCCGGTCCACGGGGCGTCGGCCCGCGGCGCGTCCTCCCAGGGGGTGGCGGTCCGCCCTGTGTCGTAGCCCGGCAGGCCGTACGGGTCCGTGTCCGTGTCCCTGTCCCTGTGCGTGGACAGCGGGAGCGGGTCGGTCAGGGGGTCGGGCAGCGGGGCCGCCGGGGTGGCGGGGAGCGGGTCGGTGAGGGGGTCGCCGAACGCCTGTACGCGCTCGGGCCTCTGCTCCGGTCCCGGCTGGGGCCGCCGGTCGGGCCGGTGCGAGCCGGGCTCGGCGGCGGGGGCGGGCGGCGTCCCCCGGCGGTGCGGCGCGTGGGCGGCGTCCGGGGCGGAGCGACCGGTTACGGCCTGACCGGGTCCGGCGTGCCGCGGGACGGCGTGACCGGGTGCGGTCTGGGCGGGCATGGGCTGGGTGGGCAGCGCGGGCCGGGGCGCGCCGTGCGGGTCCGGTGCGGCCGGGCCCCCGGTCGGGGCGGCTCCCGCGCCGGTCCGTTCGCCGGGCGGCAGGGCGAGCCCCGTCGCGCTGCCGAGCAGGGCCTGCGGGACGACGAGGACGGCCTGGACCCCGCCGTAGATGTTGCCCTGGAGGCGGACGCGGATGCCGTGGCGGCGGGCGAGCTGGGAGACGACGTAGAGGCCGATGCGGCCGTCGGAGAGGAGGCGGCCGACGTTGACCTGGTCGGGGTCGGCGAGGAGGGCGTTCATGCGGCCCTGCTCCTCCAGGGGCATGCCGAGGCCGCGGTCCTCGACCTCGACGGCGAGGCCGGAGGTGACGAGGTTGACACGGAGCAGCACCTGGGTGTGCGGGGCGGAGAACACGGTGGCGTTCTCGACGAGTTCGGCGACGAGGTGGATGACGTCGGCGACGGCGTGGCCGCGCAGGTCGCCGTCGATCGGCGGGACGAGCTTGACCCGCGAGTACTGCTCGACCTCGGCGATCGCGGAGCGCAGCACCTCGGTCATGGAGACGGGGTTGCTCCACTGCCGCCGGGAGACGGCCCCGCCGAGGACGGCGAGGTTCTCGGCGTGGCGGCGGATGCGGGTGGCGAGGTGGTCGACGTGGAAGAGGCCCTTGAGGAGGTCGGGGTCCTCGATCTCGTTCTCCAGCTCGTCGAGCAGGGAGATCTCGCGGTGCACGAGGGACTGCAGGCGCCGCGCCAGGTTGACGAAGACCTCCAGCTTCTGTTCGCTGCCGGTCCGCCCGGACAGGCGGGCGGCCTGGACGACGGCGGTGACGGCGCCGTCGTGGGCGCGGGAGAGGTCGGCGGCGAGCAGTTCGAACTCGTCGGCGTCGTCGGGCGGGCCGCCGCGCGCGGTGCGCCGGGGCGGGGCCTCGCCCGCCCGTACGGCGTCGAGGACCGACCGCAGCTCCGCCTCGCCGCGCCCGCTGGCGCGGCGCAGCGCGGCGACGCGGTCGCTGACGGAGCGGGCGGCGCGGTCGGCGGCGACGGCCGCGACGAGGATGCCGACGCAGGTCACGGCGACGGCGCCGCACAGGACCGCCCAGAGCATGGGGCCGGGCCGGGCTCCGCCGGTGCGGACGGTGAAGAGCACGGCCGCCGAGGCGCTGAGCGCGACCGCCG
This sequence comes from Streptomyces sp. NPDC091281, assembly GCF_044757425.1. Classification (NCBI taxonomy): domain Bacteria; kingdom Bacillati; phylum Actinomycetota; class Actinomycetes; order Kitasatosporales; family Streptomycetaceae; genus Streptomyces; species Streptomyces sp. NPDC091281. The sequence goes on from NZ_JBIVUY010000005.1 coordinate 267,168, forward strand.
TCGGGGGCAGCACGGCCAGGCGGAGCAGCTGGGGCCGTATCTGCGTGTCGGCCGCCGCGGGCGCGGTCCGGGCCGGGGCCGCCGGGCGGTCGGAGGCCGGGCGGGCGGGGGTGGTGCGGGTGACGGGCCGTCCGTGCCGTCCGCCCTCACGGCGGTCTGCGCGTGCGGCGGGTGCGCGGAGGTGAGACATCGGGGTCCTCGTACTGTCCGTCGGGCCGGGTGCTCGCGTGGGGCGAGCCGCCCGGCGTGCGCCATCGCGGTGTCGGTCGCGGGAGACGGAGGAGCGGGGACCTGGATCGGTCCGCCGCCGCCTGTCGTTCTTCTGCCACCCGACGGCGACTCACAGTAGTTGCGAACGCATCTGATGCGATGGGCAGTTGGCAAAGTCCCCCGGTGAGCGTCCCGCGATGGTATGAGGACTCGCACGTTCGACCGATAAACCCGCAAACGTGCTGTTCGCAAGCGGCTGCGAATACGCCAGCGAATGATCTGACCCGATCGGAAGCGATCACCGTCCGTGAGGAGCGTCGACCGTCGTCCACTGACCGCCGTGGGCGGACCCCCTCCTTCGCGGCGCGGCGGAGGGCGAACTCCGTCCGTCGATGACGGAGACGGGCCGGGTCGGCGACGCCGGGTGGACGGCGGTCGCACGAGGACGACAGGGAAACGACGGGGGGCGGGTACGTGCTCACGCCCCGCCCGCCCCGGCCGGTCAGCGGACGTACGTGTCGCAGAGGGCGCGCACCGACGGCGGCACCACCGACTCGCCCGACCAGCCGCAGACCGTCCGCAGGTCGCCGGTCCCGGCGTCGCGCGGCCCGGCGCCCCGCGCGCGGGGTGCCGCCGGAGGGTGCTGCCGGGTGCGCGGGGGCGACGCGGGCCGGGCCGGGGCGGGCCGCTCGGCGGTCCGGGGCCGCGCGATCGGGGCGGGGCGGTCGGGGAGCCGACGCGGCGCCGTGACCGGCCGCCGCTCCCCCTCCGCGCGGCGCCGCCGCTCGGACCCGTCGGCGACCCGCACCAGCGCCGTGAACGCCTCGGGCTGCCGGGGAGACGGTGCGGGCACGGAACTCGTGGGCCTCGCCGGGCTGTCGGGGGTGGCCGGGCCCGTGACGGCGGCCGTCGTCGGACGCGGAGGTGCCGGGGGCGCGTCGTGCGGCACGGAGACGCAGCCCCCGAGGAACAGGACGGCGGACACGGCAGCCACGGTGGACACGGCGGCGGCGAGCGGGGAGCGCATGCCGTCCAGGGTGTCCCCGGCGGGGCGCCCGGCGCCGCCCGCCCCGCCGACGCTCACCGGCACGGGTGAGCGCCCGGACCCGCCGGGCCGCCCACCGCGTCACGGGGGGGGCGGAAGGTACGGGGCCGCGCCCGGCGCTCATCCCTCCCGTACGGACCCCGTCGCGTCGGGCGCGGTCGGCCGGTCGGGGCCGGTCCAAGTGGCGAGCAGGCGCAGGCGGTCGGCGGAGGGCGAGCCGGGTTCGACCGTGGAGATCCCGAGGGTCTGCTCCGGGTCGTCGGCGGGGGTGAACGCCTCGTAGCCGAGGACGAGTTCGCCGACGAGGGGGTGGTGGTAGCGCTTGGTGCCGTGGGTGCGGCGGAAGACGTCGTGGTCGGCCCACCAGCCGCGGAAGTCGGGGTCGCGGACGGAGAGTTCACCGACGAGTTCGGCGAGGGCCGGGTCGTGGGGGTGGCGTCCGGCGTACTCGCGGAGGGAGGAGACGATGCCGCGGGCGGAGCCCTCCCAGTCGGGGTAGAGCGACCGGAAGTGGTCGTCGAGGAAGATCAGCCGGGCCATGTTGCGGTCACGGGCGGGCAGCGCCTCGAAATCCGTGTAGAGGGCCCGGCCCAGGTGGTTGGCGGCCAGGACGTCCATGCGTCGGCCCAGCACGAGGGCGGGGACGTCGGTCAGGCTGTCGAGCAGGAGCCGCAGTCCGGGGCGGACGCGCTGCGGCGGCAGGGGACGCGCCCGGCCGCGGGTCGGCCGGGCGAGGCGGAACAGGTGCGCCCGCTCCAGGTCGCTGAGCCGCAGGGCGCGCGCGAGGGCGTCCAGGACGGACTCGGAGACGTTGGCGCGGGTGCCGCGCTCCAGCCGGACGTAGTAGTCGACGCTGACCCCGGCGAGCTGGGCGACCTCTTCGCGTCGCAGGCCCGGGACGCGCCGGGCACCGGGGTGCGGGGTGAGGCCCGCCTCCCGCGGGGTGATCTTCGCGCGGCGGCTGCGCAGGAAATCCCGCAGCTCGGTGTTGGCTTCCTTGCCCATGGCTCCACGGTAGACCGGCCGGTCGGGGGGACGGGTGGGCCGGAGGGGGCCTGTCGGACCCCCGGTCCGGCCGGGCCTCCCCCCTCCGCCGGGAACGGTGCTTGGCTGCTTGAGCAGGCCATCGAGCACAGGAGGCACCGGATGAAGCACAGGATTCTCGGCGGGACGGGTCTGTCGGTGAGCGAGTACGCGCTCGGCGCGATGATGTTCGGCGCGATGGGCGACACCGGCCACGACGAGTCGATCCGCATGATCCACACGGCGCTCGACGCCGGGATCAACCTCGTCGACACCGCCGACGTGTACTCCGGCGGCGAGTCGGAGGTGATCGTGGGCAAGGCCCTCAAGGGCCGCCGGGACGACGTCGTGCTGGCGACCAAGGGAGGTCTGCCGATGGGCGACGACCCCAACCGCCGCGGCGGCTCGGCGCGGTGGCTGCACCGCGCGGTCGAGGACAGTCTGCGCCGCCTGGACACCGACCGCATCGACCTCTACCAGCTCCACCGGCCGGACCCGTACACGGACGTCGACGAGACCCTCGGCGCCCTCTCCGACCTGGTCCGGGCCGGGAAGATCCGCGCCGTGGGCGGCTCCTTCTTCGCGCCGGAGGAGATCGTGGAGGCGCAGTGGACGGCCGAGCGGCGCGGCCACCACCGCTTCCGCAGCGAGCAGCCGCCGTACTCGATCCTCACCCGCGGGGTGGAGAACCGGGTGCTGCCCACCGCGCAGCGGTACGGCCTGGGCGTCCTGACCTTCGGGCCGCTCAACTCCGGCTGGCTGTCCGGCCGCGCCGACCCCACCGCGGGGCACCGCAACGCCGGTGCGGGGGCGAAGATGTTCGACCTGACGCGGCCGGGCGTACGGGCCAAGGCCGACGCCGTGCGGAAGCTGACCGCGCTGGCGGCCGAGGCCGGGCTGCCGCTCTCCCACCTGGCGACCGCCTTCGTCCGCGCCCACCCCGCGGTCACCGCGGTGCTGATCGGCCCGCGACGCCCCGAGCACCTCGCCGACCTTCTCGCCGGGGCGGACGTGGAACTCGGCGACGACGTCCTGGACCGCATCGACGCCATCGTGCCGCCCGGTGTCGACGTCAACCCGGACGACTTCTACATCGACCCCACCCCCGCCCTCACGGACAAGCGGCTGCGCCGCCGTTGAACGGACGGCCCCCGCGCGGGGCCGTGTTCACCTGTGGAGGGGCACCGGCGTCTCGGGCGCCGTCCCCGCGAGGTCGGGCGGCGGCAGCGGGGCACGGCCGAGATCGCGTTCGAGCTGGTCCAGGGCCTGGCGGGCGGCTCCGATACGGGCCAGCAGCAGGTGGTGGCCCTCCGGGTCGGGTTCCGGCGGGCGCGGCACCCCGTCCCCTTCCCCGTCCTGCCGCTCCGTCTCGCGGGCCTCGTCGAGGGAGGTGATGACCACGCCGATGAGGACGTTGACGAGGACGAACGAGGCCAGCAGGACGTACGAGGCGTAGTAGAGGAGGCTCCAGCGGGAGATCTCCAGGCCCGCGTGGACGGCGTCGCCGATGCCGTCGAGGGTCATGAGGAGGAACAGCGTCAGGACCGCGCGGCCGATCGAGCCGTAGTGCGCGGGGTCGCGCTGGCCGAAGAAGACCCAGCCGACCATCGCGTACACGTACAGCAGCAGGGCGCCCACGAGAAGGAAGCTCAGTGTGCCGGGGAGGCTGCGGGCGACCGCGGCGAGCACGATCCGGAGCTGGGGCAGGAAGCGGGCGGTGCGCAGCACGCGGGCGAGGCGCAGCAGCCGGAGCACGGTGGTGTTCTCGCGGACCACGGGGAGGAAGGCGCAGAGGACGACGGCGAGGTCGAAGACGTTCCACGGGTCCTTGAAGAAGCCCGAGGGGCGGTCGGCGTGGGCGCCGAGGCGCAGAAGGATCTCGACGGTGAACACGGCCAGGCAGCCGTGTTCGGCGAGCCGTAACCAGAAACGCCACGCGTCGACCAGCCCGGAGTACGTCTCGGCGCCCAGCAGTGCCGCGTTGAGGAGGATCACGGCGAGGACCGCCAGGGCGAACCACCTGGCCTCCGTGACCTCCCGGCACCGGCGGGCCAGTTCCCCGGCGGCCGACCCGGAGACGGCGGCGTCCGTCTGGTTGTGCTGCTCCAGCATGCTGCTGTCCTGCCTCCGTACGACGGGGACGCCTTCCGGCCGGTGCGGCCGGAAGAACACCCTTGTTGGGCGATCATCTGCCGGGAGACACTTCTACAGCACTGTAGATCGAATGCGGAGGGCGGACCTGATGTTCGGCTTGAGCGAACTGGCCTTGGTCCTCTTGGTGATCGTCGTGGTCCTCGGGATCAGGAAACTACCCGAGCTGACCCGGTCCGCGGGCAAGGCGGCCCGGATCTTCAAGAGCGAGGCGAAGGCGCTCAGGGAGCAGGACCCGCCGGAGGGGGCGCCGCGGTCCTGACCGGACGCTCCGTGCCTCCCGCCGCCCCGCCGCCCCGCCGCCCCGCTGTCCGGCGGCGCCCGTCAGGTCACGGGGTCCGCCCCGCCGAGCGGGGGCGTGCGCGGCGGCGCGGTCCGCCTGCCGCCCGTCGCCTCGAAGGCCGCGGCGAGCCGGAGGAGCCTGGTGTCGTCGTGGGCCCGTCCGGCGAAGGTGAGGCCGACCGGCATGCCGATGTCGTGCATCGTGCCCATGGGCACGGTGACGGTGGGGATGCCGAGGTGGCGTGGGACGAGGTTGCCGTTGGCCACCCACACCCCGTTCCGCCAGCCCAGTTCGGCCGACGCCGGGTCGACGTCCATGTCGGCGGGGGCGACGTCCGCGACGGCCGGGAACACGACCGCGTCCAGGCCCCGGTCGTCCATCCACGCGTCGAGGTCGACGCGCCGGGTCTCCTCCAGCCCGCGCAGGCCCGCCTCCAGCTCGGGAATGTCCGTGAGCGCGGCGTACGGGTGTTCCCGCACCTGCCGGGGATACGTGGCGATGTCGTCGTCGAAGCCGGTGTAGCGGTCGGGCAGGGCGCCCGGAGGGTGCGGGAAGATCGTCGCGCCGTCGACGTCGGCGAGGGTCGACAGCGCGGGATCGCCGTTGAGCCGCAGAAAGTCGTCCCACGCCCACGCCGAGAGGTCGACGATCTCGCGGTGGAGGTAGGCGGGGCTGACGAGTCCGCGGCTCCGTACGTCGGGGGCGCCGGGCCGGTCGCCCTCGTAACGGGAGACGACGGGGAAGTCGGTCTCGACCACCTCCGCCCCGGCCTCCTCCAGATCGCGGCGCGCGGCGTTCCACAGGGCGATGACCGACGCGCGGGTGTGGATGCGCTGCCCGGTGGGGCCTCCGATGCCTCCGCCGGGGTTCGTGCCGGCCTCGGGGTCGGCGTTGATGTACATCCTCGGGACGCCGAGGCGGATTCCGGCGAGGGTGCGCCGCGCGGCGGCCTGGTCCGCGGGCGCGAGCGACGGGTAGGCCGCGGGACGCACCTCGGAGGCGGCGGGCAGCGGGATCCAGGGCTGCGCGCGCCAGAAGTCGCCGCGGCTGTCCTCGTCGTCGCCCACGACGACGTCCAGCACCTCCAGCAGGTCGGCCATGGTGCGGGTGTGCGGGACGACGACGTCCATCGTGGGCACGAGCGGCCAGTTGCCGCGCACCGAGATCACCCCGCGCGACGGCGTGTAGGCGCACAGCGCGTTGTGGGAGGCGGGTGCCCGGCCCGAGGACCAGGTCTCCTCGGCCAGGCCGAACGCCGCGAACGAGGCGGCCGTGGCGGTGCCCGACCCGTTGGACGACCCCGAGCCGAAGGCGCTCGTCAGCCGGTCGGCCCGGTACGGGCTCTCCGCGCGACCGTAGAGACCCCGCTGCATACCGCCGTTGGCCATCGGGGGCATGTTCGTGAGACCGAGGCAGATCGCGCCCCCGGCGCGCAGCCGCTCGATGGTGTACGCGTCGCGCCGCGCCACGAGGTCGGCGAACGCCGGGCTGCCGCACGCCGCGGTCAGGCCGCGGACGAGGAAGCTGTCCTTCGCCGTGTACGGGATTCCGTCCAGCGGCCCCCGGACCTCGCCGCGCGCCCGGCGCTCGTCGGAGGCGCGGGCCTCGTCGAGGGCGTCGGGATTCATGACGACCATGGCGTTGAGCGCCGTCGCGCTCTCCGGGCGGTCGTAGGCCGCGATGCGGGCGAGGTAGGCGTTCACGAGATCGACGGACCGCGTGGCCCCGGACGCGAGGGCTCGTCGCAGCTGCGCGATGGATGCCTCGTGGACCTCGAATGTCATCGGGCGATCCCCTTCGGGGTGAGAGCGGGCTGTTGCTGGGTGATGCAGTGGATGCCGCCGCCGCGGGCGAAGACCGCTCGGGAGTCGACGGTGACGACCCGCCGTCCGGGATAGACGGAGCGAAGGATGTCGCGCGCGGCGCCGTCCGCGCGTGCGTCGCCGAAGCCGCACGCGATGACGCCGTCGTTGACGACGAGGTGGTTGACGTAGGAGTAGTCCACGAATCCGTCCTGGTCGCGGAGGATCGCGGGGGCCGGGAGGTCGACGATCCGGAAGGGGCGCCCGGCGGCGTCCGTCTCCCGCGCGAGGAGGGCGCGCAGGTCGCGGGTCACGGGGAAGTCCGGGTGGGCGGGGTCGGTCTGGGTGTGGAGCAGGAGCACTCCGGGTGAGGGGATCGTCGCGACCATGTCGACGTGGCCCTTCGTCCCGAACAGTTCGTAGTCGCGGGTCAGTCCGCGCGGCAGCCACACCGTCCTGGTCGCGCCGAGGGTGCGCCGCAGTTCGGCCTCGACGTGGTGCTCCTCGGCGAACGGGTTGCGCCGGGGGTCGAGTTGGACGGTCCTCGTGGCCAGCACCGTGCCCTCGCCGTCGACGTGGATGCCGCCGCCCTCGTTCACCAGCAGCGACGGGACCGCTTCGGCGCCGACGAGGCCGGTGACGTGTCGGGCGATGCCGGCGGCGAGCCGCCACTCGGACCAGTCGGGGTCGCCCCAGCCGTTGAAGATCCAGTCCACGGCGCCGAGCACCCCCGGTCGTTCGTCGTCGACGACGAACGTGGGGCCGAAGTCGCGCATCCAGAACTCGTCGAGCGGGGCTTCGACGAGGTCGATGTGTCCGCCGAGCATGCGCCGCGCGCGGTCGCGCTCGGTCGGGTCGACGACCATGGTCACCGGTTCGAACTCGGCGACGGCGTGCGCGACGGCGGCCCAGGCGTCGTATCCCGTCTGCTTGTACGCGTCGCCCTCTCCGAGGTTGCGGCCCTCACGGGGGAAGGCCATCCAGGTGCGGGTGTGCGGGGCGGTCTCGGACGGCATGCGCCAGGTCATCGTGGATCTCCGGTGGAATCGGGGAAGGGCGGTGCGGGGGGCGAGGCCCCGTGCGTGCCGTCACCAGCCCTCGGTGAGGACGCGGTCGAGGGTGGCGACCACGAAGTCGGCGCTCTCCGCCGTGATGCACAGGGGCGGTTTGACCTTCAGGACGTTGGAGCGTTCCGAGGTGGTGAGCACGATCACCCCGAGTTCCCGCATCCGTTCGCAGATCGCGGCGGCCTCCCGCGCGGCCGGTTCCAGGGTGTCCCGGTCGCGGACGAGTTCCACGCCGAGGTAGAGGCCCTCGCCGTGGACCGGTCCGATGATCCGGTGCTTCGCCGCGAGCGCCCGGAAGCCGTCCGCGAGCCGGCGCCCGACGTCGCGCGCGTTGCGCTGGGTGCCCTCGGCCGCCATCGCGTCGAGGACCGCGATCCCGACGCGGCAGGAGAGCGGGTTCCCGCCCGTGGAGGAGAAGAACTGCCCCTGGGAGGCGAGGGCGTCGGCGACGGCCCGGGAGGTGATGACTCCCCCGACGGGAAATCCGTTGCCCATCGGCTTCGCGACGGCGATGAGGTCCGGCACGACCCCGGACCGTTCGAAGCCCCAGAAGCCCGATCCCGTGCGGCCGAAGCCGACCTGCACCTCGTCGGCGACGCACAGTCCGCCCGCGGCGCGCACGCGCGCGTACACGTCCGCCAGGTATCCCTCCGGGAGGAGGACGCCACCGGCGTTGCCGAGGACCGACTCGCACAGGAACGCGGCGGCCGGGCGGCCCTCGCGGGCGAGCCGGTCGAGGTCCGCGCCGAGATCCGCGGCGTAGCGGGCGCCGACCGAGCGGTCGTCCGCCGCGCCCCGGTGGGTGCCGCGGAAACGGTTCGGGACGTCCGCGACGTGGACCCAGTCGGGCCGCGTCCCCAGGGCGTACGGGTTGTCGTAGGCGCTGGTGGTGACGGCGTCGCCGGCCATCGTCCACCCGTGGTAGGCCTCGCGCAGGGCGACGACGGTCCGGCGGCCGGTGGCCGCGTGCGCGAGGCGCAGGGCGAGGTCGACGGCCTCGGAACCGGAGTTGACCAGCAGCACGGTGTCGAGCGGGGAGCCCGGCGGGAGCAGTGCGAGGAGGCGCTCGCTGTATTCGGCCAGCGACCGGTAGAGGAAGCGTGAGTTGGTGGTGAGGAGGCGGATCTGCCGGTCGACCGCGTCGGCGATGCCGGGATGCCCGTGCCCGAGTCCCGTCACGTTGTTGACGAGGTCGACGTAGGCGCGGCCGGTCGTGTCGACGAGGTGGTGCCGCCAGCCGCGCTCGATCTGCATCGGGTTCTCGTAGTAGCGCTCCTGGACGTCGGAGAAGACCCGCTCGCGGCGTCGCCGCTCGTCGGCCGACTCGTCCCGCTCCGCCCGTGCGGGAAGGCCGAGCAGGTCGGCCGGGTCGTCGGTGAGGACCGACCACGCCCGCACCCGCTCCGGCGTGACCAGCGCCGAGCGCCCGGCGGCCGGTGCGACCGCGTCGAGGGGCGGCGCGGCCCCTTCGACGGCGTCGGCGCGCAGGAGGGTGACGGAGAGGGGGCGGGACTCCGCGGCGGCCGGGAGCACGCCCAGGCGGGCCCCCGCGGCGAGGACGCCGTGCGGCTCGGCGGTGGCGGAGAACCCGTCGAGGACGAGATACCGGCCGTCGGGGAGGCGGAGCCGGACGCCGTGCTCGCCGACGGCCGTCACGGTCGCGTCGACGGGTGTCGTCACCACGAGCGGCGGTCCGGCGGCGACGTGCAGCTCCGTGCCGATGGGCCAGGTCGCGGCGGCGTCCGGGGAGTTGATCCGCGTACGCGGGAGGCGGTACACGCCGTGGGGAAGGACCACGACGGCGGCTCCCGCGGTGAGGGCGTCCGCGACGAGGCCGTCCTCCGCGTCGGCGTCGAGCCACCGCCCGGCGTCCCACGCCGGGCTCTCCACCCCGACGTCCGCCACGGTCACCTGACCGGCGAGGTCCGGCAGCAGGGAGCGCACGGGCGGGCGCCCGGCAGGTTCCTCCCCGGTACCCGTGGCGGTCGCGTCGGGGCGTTCCGGGGCGGCGGGCGGCTCGGCGCCGTGGAGCAGGGCGGTCGTGTGCGCGACGGCTTCCGCGAGCGGCAGCGACGTCGCCGCTTCGAAGATGGCCCGCTCGACGGCGATCCGGTCGCGCGCGTACGTGTGGTCGCCGTCGATCTCCACCTGCCGCCATCCGCCGGCGACGAGGACGGCGGCGCGCAGGACGACGAGCGGCCACAGGGCGCGCGTCTCGGCGTCGGACAGCGGCGCACGGGCGTGGAACTCCTCGGCCGCCTCCAGCACGCGCAACGGGCGCCCCGGTTCGTGGTGCAGCAACGACGACACGGTGACGGCCAGTTCGGAGACGCGCCAGCCGTGCGCGAGGTCACCGAGGTCGAGGACGACGCGGGGGTGCAGACGGCCGTCCTCCCCGCGGACGCCCATGACGTTGTCGTCGGTGAGGTCCCCGTGGATCGCCTGGACCGGCAGACGGTGCGCGACGGTGTCGAAGGCGGACCGGGCCTCGTCGGCGGCGGCGAGGACGCGACGGCGGAGCGCGCGGTCGCGGATCGCGGGGGCGAGCCTGCCGACCTCGTGGTGCGCGTTCGCCATCACCCACATGTGCGCGCGGTCGAGTCCCGGGTGCGTCAGCGGCGCGAGGGCGTGCACGGACGCGGCGGCGAGCGCGCCGAACTCCCGCAGCACCACGGGGGCGAGCCAGCCCGCGCCGAGCATCGGTTCACCGTCGGCGAACTCGCTGCGCCGTACGGCGAGCCCGTCCCGGCCGTACTGGGTCAGCTGCCCGTCCGGACCGGCCAGGACGGCGGGGGCGGGGACGCCCGCGGCGCGGTAGGCGGCCAGGGCGGCGTGCTGGGCGTCGCGGGCCTCGTCCCCGAGGGCGGGGTTGTCGATGCGGAGCACACTGCGGGTTCCGTCGGGCTCCCGGAGGAGGAAGTTGCGGTCCTGGTTGCTGCCCAGCTCACGCGCCACGGCCTCGATCCCGTACAGGTCGCGCGCGAGGGTCTCGGCGTCCGTCTCGGAGACGTCGGGTCGTACCGACGCGCGGTGTCCGTCGTTCACGCGGCCCACGTCCCTCGGCCGTCGGGGATGCCCGCGAGGAAGGCGAGGTGATCGGTGTCGGCGGTCTCCAGGACGCGCAGGACGTTGCCGTGGGCGAGGCGGTGGAGGTCGGGTCCGCTCCAGCCGCGGCGGCGGAGTTCGCGCAGGAGTTCCTGGTAGCGGGAGACGTCCCCGAGCCCGGTCGGCATGCGGTCGGTCCCGTCGTAGTCGGCGCCGATGCCCACCGCGTGGACGCCCGCGACGTGGCGTACGTGCTCGATGTGGTCGGCGACGTCGGCGACGCCCACCGGGGGCATCTCGCCCCGTTCCCCGGCCTGTTCCCACGCGTGGCAGGCGGGGGTGAGGAACGCCGGGACGAAGGCGACCATGACGACGCCGTCGGCGGCGCCGATCGCGGCCAGGACGTCGTCGGGGACGTTGCGGGGGTGGTCGCAGAGCGTGCGGGCGCCCGAGTGGCTCACGATGACGGGGCGGGTGCTCACGTCCAGGGCGTCGCGCATCGTCGCGGGAGAGACGTGGGCGAGGTCGGCCAGGACGCCGATCCGGTTCAGCTCCCGGACGACGTCCCGGCCGAAGTCGGTGAGGCCGCCGTGGCGTGCGTCGTCCGTCGCGGAGTCCGCCCACGCGGTGGTCCGCGACCAGGTGAGGGTGAGGTAGCGCGCGCCGAGCCGGGCGTACTGGCGCAGGACGGCGAGCGAGCCTCCCAGTTGCGCCCCGCCCTCGACGCCGATCAGGGAGGCGACGCGTCCCTCGTCGAAGGCGGCGCGGACGTCCGCCGCGGTCCGCGCGAACCGGAGCCGGTCGGGATAGGCGTCGACGAGGCGGTGCACGAAGTCGATCTGCTCCAGGGTCGCCGTCACCTGGTCCGCGCCCACGAGGTCGGGGTCGGCCCACACCGACCAGAACTGTCCGCCGACGCCGCCGGCCGTCAGCCGCGGGAGGTCGGTGTGCAGGTCCGGTACGGGGGCGTCGAGTCCTGCCGTGGTGCGGCCGTGGCGTGCGCGACGCGCCCACGGGAGGTCGTTGTGCCCGTCGATGACCTGGATCACGCGAGAGACACCTTTCTGTGGTGGTGGCGTCGTCCCGGTGCGCGGCGGGTGCGGAGGGCCGCGCGCGGGCGACGTGCGGGGGCGGCGGGCCGTCGGCCCGGTGGGCGGGGCGGACGGGACGTCACGGGGTGAACGTGCGGTACAGCGGGTAGCCGGAGAGCGTCGCGCGGGTCGCCTTGCCGTCGAGGACGACGTCGAAGGCGAGTCGCTCCGGCGAACGCGCGTCGTCACCGATGCGGAAGGTGCCGTCGGCCAGGGGGACGAGGGGTTCGCCGAGGTCGGTGGTGAAGTCGCCCTGCCAGACCCAGAGCCGTCCGCCGCTGCACTGCACCCGGATGTTGGGGAGCCACGGGTTGTAGCCGCGGTAGTGGCCGACGAGGGGGGCCCAGCGGGTGGGCGGCTCCTCGATGACGCTGGGCCGCTCCGGGGCCTCCTCGATCGCGGACCGGGGCAGCACGAGCGCCGGGGACGGGCGGCGGGACCGGGCGGCGTCGGCCCGCTCGATGGCGTGGTGGGCGAGGTCCGACCAGGGTCCGCTGCCGTTGGCGAGGACGACGGCGCCGAGTCCCCGTTCGCGGTCGCAGACGAGGGCGGCGTTGTAGCCGACCATTCCTCCGGTGTGCGCGACGTACGCGCGGCCCTCGCGCTCGTACACGTACATGCCGAGCCCGTAGGTGTAGGGCGGTTCCTCGGCCTCGACGGGGTCGGTGATCATCTCGCGCAGGCTGTGGGGGCGCAGGAGGCGGGTGTCGCCGTCGCCCAGCAGGAGCCTGATCCAGGCGGTCATGTCGGAGGGGGTGGAGGCGATGCTGCCGTCGGCCGTGGCCGTCTCCAGCCAGTGCGCCGGTGCCAGTCCGTCGGCGCGGCGCGGCGGCCGGTCGTCGTAGAAGGGCGCGTAGCCGACGGCGAGGCGGCGCCGTGTGTCGTGGGTGACGGCCGCCTCCGAGGCGGTCATGCCGAGCGGGCCGAGCAGCCGTTCGGCGAGGAGCTGCTCGTAGGGCAGGCCGGACACCGCCTGGAGGACGAGGCCGAGGGTCTTGTAGCCGGTGTTGGAGTAGTAGTGCCAGGTGCCGGGCGGGGTCGTCGCCTCGGTGTCGCGCAGGGCCCAGACCTCGAACGCGGCCTCCCCCGTGTACTCCGGCCCGCTGACGATGCCCGCGGTGTGGTTGAGCAGGTGGCGGACGGTGATCGGCGCGAACGCCGACCGCACCTCGAACCAGGGGAGGTAGCGGGTGACCGGCGCGTCGAGGTCGAGGAGTCCGCTGTCGCGGGCCTGGAGGACGAGGGCCGCCGTGAAGCCCTTGGAGATGGAGCCGATCTCGAAGAGCGTGTCGTCCCGTACGGCGGTCCCGGCGGCGAGGTCGGCGGATCCGGCGGTCGTCCGCGCGAGGACGCCGTGGCGGTCCGTGATCGCCAGGGAGACGCCCGCGGCCCACGAGGTGTCCTCCAGCACCCCGCGGACGGTGTCGTGGAAGTCGGGGCCGAGGGTGATCGTGGTGGCTGCCATGGTGTTCTTCTCCGTACGTGCTGAGGGGTGCTGGGGGCGGCGCGGGGACAGGTCAGCGCGCGCCGCGGCGGAGGGCCCGGCCCGCGAGTTCGCCGGTGGGTTCCCCGTCGCGCAGGGCGGGGCGGCCGTTGACGAGGACGTGGCGCGTTCCGGTGGCGTACCGGTGGGGGTCGGCGTACGTCGCGTGGTCCTGGACCGTGTCCGGGTCGAACACCACGAGGTCGGCCCACGCGCCGGGCCTGATCCGCCCCCGGTCGACGAGGCGCAGCGTGTCGGCGGGGAGGCTCGTCATGCGGCGTACCGCCTCCTCCAGGGTCAGCAGGCCGTCGCGGACGAAGGGGCCGAGGACGCGGGCGAACGAGCCGTAGGCGCGCGGGTGGGTGGGGGCGTCCGCGAACGGCGGCTCCGTCGAGGACGCCTCGGCGTCGGAGCACACGCCGACCCACGGCTGCCTCAGACCGAGGCGGATGTTCTCCTGCGACATGCAGAAGTAGAGGGCCTCGATGTGGGGGTCGTCGGCCACGAGGTCCAGGAGGGCTTCCAGGGGCTCGTCGTAGCCGCGTTCGGCGCTGAACCGGGCCAGTGTCTTTCCCGCCGCGCCGGTGAGCGCCCCGGAGGAGCCCTGGAGGAGGACGCCTTCGGCGCCGCCCGCGTCGCGGTAGATGTTCTCCCAGGCGCCCCCCGGCGCCCGGACGTCCGCGATGATCCGCGCCCGGTCGGCGGGGTCGGCGATGCGGGCGAGCAGGGCGTCCTCTCCCCCGTCGAAGTACCAGGGGGGAATGGACGCGGCGAGGCTCGTGCCGCCCGCCTCGTAGGGATACAGGTCGGCGCTGATCTCGATGCCCTCGTCGCGTGCCTCGGCGATCAGGCGGATCGCCTCGGGCATGCGCTGCCAGTTGTCGCGGCCGGAGGCCTTGAGATGCCAGACGTGCACCCGGCTCGACGACAGGCGGGCGATGTCGATGACCTCGCGGACGGACTTCTCCAGGTGCGCGGCCTCGTCCCGGATGTGGGAGACGTACAGCGCGTCGTGGGCGGCCGTCACCGTCGCGTAGGCGGTCAGTTCCTCGGTGGAGGCGTAGGCGCCGGGGGCGTAGAGAAGGGACGAGCCGACGCCGAGGGCACCGGCGGCGAGTTCCTCGTCGAGGACGTCGCACACCGAGCGGAGTTCGTACGCGGTGAGCGGCCGTTCGTCCGCGCCGGCCCGGATCGCCCGGAGGTTGTGGGCGCCGACGAAACTCGCGACGTTCGGTCCCGTCCCGTCGGCCTCCAGCGTCCGGAGGAAGTCCGCCAGGCGCGGGAAGGCGGTGCGGACCCCGTCCTCACGGGGCCGGGCGTCGACGATCTCGACGGCGCGGCCGACGACCGGGCCGAGCGAGTACCCCTCGCCGAAGATCTCCGTGGTGACGCCCTGATGGAGGTCGGACAGTCCACGGGGGTCCTGCTGGAGCGACTCGTAGGCGTGGCTCAGGATGTTGATGAATCCCGGCGCGACCGTGAGACCGCTCGCGTCGAGTTCCGGTCGCCCGTCCGGCGCGATCCGCCCCACCTCGGTGACACGGCCGCCCGAGACGGCGACGTCGGCTCTCCTGCCCGGCGCCCCGGTCCCGTCGACGACCGTCCCGCCGCGGATGACGAGGTCGTTCGCCCGTGCCATGTCACACCTCTCCTCTGACGTCGGCCAGGTCACGGCGCGTCAGGTCCTCGTAGGTCTCGCGGCGCACCACCGCACGCGTCCGCTGTCCGTCGGCGAAGATCACCGGTGGCCGGCGGGCGCCGTTGTAGTTGTTCGCCATCGTGTGGCAGTACGCCCCGGTCACGGGGACCGCCACGACGTCGCCGACCCGCGGTTCACGCAGCGGGACGCCCGTGCTGAGCCGGTCACCGGACTCGCAGTGCTTGCCGACGAGGTTCACGGCCTCGCCGCCGCCGACGCGGTTCACGACGGTCGCCTCGAACCGCTGCCCGTACAGGGACACTTCGAGGTTGTCGCCCATGCCGCCGTCGACGGCGACGAACGTCGGGTGGCCCTTCTTCACCGAGACGACCCGGTAGAGGGTGAGTCCGCTGCGCGCCACGACGCTGCGGCCCGGCTCGATCAGCAGCTGCGCGTGCCGCGGCAGGTGTGCGGCGGCGGCGCCGACGAGGCCGTCGAGCCATGCTTCGACGCTCGGCGGGGCGTCGTCGTAGGTGTAGCGGACACCGAGACCGCCTCCGAGGTCGTAGATGTCGAACTCGCCGTACGAGGCGAGCGCGCGCACGGCCGCGACGTAGGGGTCGACCTCGCATATCTGGCTTCCGATGTGCATGTGCAGGCCGCGCAGGTTCAGGCGGTCGCTGGCCCGCAGGCGCGCGATGGCCTCCTCGGCGTCGGCACGCCCCAGACCGAACTTCGAGCCCTGCTTGCCCGTCGCGAGCGCCTCGTGCGTCTCGGCCGCGACGTCGGGCAGCACGCGGACGAGGACGTCCTGGCGGCCGGTGACGATGTCCTCCAGCTTCGCGATGTCGTCGAAGTTGTCGATGACGACGAGTCCCACTCCGGCGTCGACCGCGGCCCTGAGTTCATCGGCCGACTTCGCGTTCCCGTGCACCACGATGGTGTCGGGCCGCACCCCCGCGGCGAGGGCGAGGGCGAGTTCACCGCCCCCCGCGACATCCGCTCCGAGCCCCGCCTCCGCGAGGGTCCGGTACACGGCCGTCGCGGGAAACGCCTTGGAGGCGAACACGACACGGGAGTTCGGCCACCGGGCGGCCAGCGCCTCCCGGAACAAGGTCGCCTGCCGGATCAGCGCCGACTCGTCGAGCACGTAGGCGGGGGTGCCGAACCGCTCCGCGATGTCGGTGAGCCGTACGCCTCCGACGACCAGTTCGCCCTCGGCGTCGAGGTGGGTGCCCTCGGGGAACAGCTCGATCAGAGCGCGTTCGTCGTCGTGCGGATTCGTGCCTGTCGCGTCGAAGATCGACGTCGTCATGTGTATGCCCCGCTTTCTGGTTTCCGATCACTTTAGGGAGCCGACACAGGGCAGATCTCTAGCCGATTGGACTAGGATCTCGGCATGAGTTTGTACGATCAGCCAGCTGCCGGGTGTTCTCTCGCGGAGCTTCTGGAGCGCGTCCTCCCGCTGCGGGTCACCGTCCTCACCGGGTCGGCCGACCTCGGCGCGCTCTTCGTGCACGGCACGGTCCTCGCGGGACTGGGAGAACGGCTCCCGGACCTGCCGGACAGGTTGCTCCTGCTGGTGGGGGACGGTGACGCACCGCGGGTCGCGGCGTCGGTCCGGGAGGCCGCCGCGCGCGGCTTCGGCGCGGTGCTCCTGCGGGCGGGCGCCCCGGCGGCCCCCGAGGCGCTGCGCGCGGCGACCGAGGCCGGGGTGTCGCTGCTCTCCTTCGACAGCGAACTGAACTGGCGTGAGGTGGCGGCCCTGCTCGACGCGGTGATCGAGTCGCACTGGGCCCCGCCCGACGGCGGGCCCGCGGTGGGGATCGAGGAGCTGTACGTGATCGCCGACGCGGTCGCGGCGACCATCGGCGGCTCGGTCTCCATCGAGGACCTGTCGCAGCGGGTCGTCGCCTATTCGAGTGTGCCGGGCCAACTGATCGACGCGGTACGCAGCGAGGGCATCCTCGACCGGAGCGCCCCCCACGATCCGGGGGACCGGGAACGCTACGGGCGCATCCTGCGGTCCGACGGCGTCGTCCGGTTCGAGCGGATGGGGGACGAACTCGCGCGGGCGGCGATGGCGGTCAAGGCCGGCGACCTCCCGCTCGGCACGATCTGGGCGATCGAGGGCGAGCACGGCATCGGCCCCCAGGACGAGGCCGCCCTGCGGCAGGGCGCCCGGCTGGCGGCGCTGCACCTGCTGAGGGCGCGCGACACGGTCGAACTCGATCACGGCCTGCGCGGCGACGCCCTGCGATCCCTCATCGACGGGACGGAGAACGCGGACGCCGCGCGCATCCGGCTCCGCCTGCGGGACGACGTGCCGCGCGCGCTGCTCGCGTTCGGGTTCGAGGACACCGCGGCGGACCGGTCCGACTCGTCGGAGGCGGCACGGGCCGCCCAGGACGTCGCCCGCCAGGTCACCGCCCTGCGGCCGGGCGCCACGATCACCGTGTCCGGCGGGATCGTCTACGTCCTCCTGGTCGACGAACGCGCGGCCCCCGCCGCGTCCTCCCTGGCCGAGTCGATCACGTCGATACTGGGCGGCCGGACCCGGCGGAGGCTGTTCGGGGCGGTCGCCGTCGACGGCGACGCGGCCCGCCCCCTCACCGAGCTGCGCGCGGAGGCGGACGACGTGCTGGCGGTGCTCGCCGCCCGCGCCGACCGGCCGGTGGCGGCCCTGGGCGACGTGCGGGTCGACGTCATCCTGAGCCACGTCGCGGCCGAACTGACGCGCACCTCCTGGCTCCGTGACGCGGAGATCACCAGGATCTTCACCGCCTCGGCCCGCAACCGGGAGATCGCCGCGAGCGTGGCCGCGTGGTTCGACGCCCGGTTCGAGGTGAGCCGGGCGGCGCAGGCCCTCAAGGTGCACCCCAACACCCTCCGCTACCGGCTCCGCCGCTTCTCCGAACTGACGGGAGTGGACCTGGAGGACGCGGACGCCTGCCTGGGCGTCTGGTTGCAACTGCGCACGCACCCGGAGATGCACGCCTCCTGACGGGGCGTCGTCCCGGGCGGCGTGCCCGTGCGCCCCGCGACGGTCGAGGCCGGGCGGGGCAGGGCGGAACAGGCGGGGCGGGGCGGATCGGCGCTAAGGCTTCCGGAGTACGCGGAGCCGGCTGACGTCCGGCACTACGGCGCCGCGGACGTGGCCGCCGGGCGAGCGGGCGATCCGTTGCAGGAAGTCGACGGCGGGCCGCGTGATCTCCTCGCCGGGCAGGATGTTGGGGATGCCCGGCGGATAGGCGGACAGGGCGTCGGCGCTGATCCGGCCGACGGCCGCCGTGTCGCGGACGACCTCGGTCGGTGCGTAGAACGCCTCCCGCGGCGAGACCCGCGGCGGGCCGGGCGGCGGCAGCCGTGCCGGGTCGGCGGTCTCCCGCGGTGCCGCGTCGGTGCGGGCCGCGAGGACGGCGTCGACGAGCCGGTCGAACGAGGTGGCCCTGCCGACCCCCACGAGGGGGACGAGCGTGGTGCGGGTCGCCATCTCCACCCACAGGCCCGCGTCGCGCGCCAGCGTCAGCCGGAGGGCGTGCGCGTCGGCGCAGATCCCGCTGACGTCGATCGGCATGCGCAGCGGGTCGCGGGAGACGATGTCCGGATAGGCGGCGAAGGTGTCCTCGATCAGCGAGACACCCGCCTCCCGCCGGACGCGGTCGCGCGCCGCCTCCAGGGCGCGCATCGTGTCGTCGACCCGCGCCCCGCCCCGCTGGAGGTCGCGACGGGCGACGTCGATCGATCCGAGGAGCAGGGAACTCTCGCTGGTCGAGTTGGTCATGTGGTAGGCCCGCTCGATCGCGGGCTCCAGCGCGTCGGCGTGCGCGGTGTCGCCGAGGTGCAGCACCGCGCTCTGGTGCAGGGAGGACGTCATCTTGTGCGTACTCATGACGACGATGTCGGCGCCCTGGCGCACGGGGGACGCGGGCAGGTCCGCGTGGAACCCGAAGTGGGCTCCCCAGGCGCAGTCGACGACGAGTACCGCGCCGGCGTCGTGGGCCACGCGGGCGATGCCCGGCACGTCGGCGACGGCCCCGAAGTAGCTGGGGCTGACGATGTGGACGGCGGTGACCGGTCCGGGACGGTCGGCGATCGCCCGCGCGACGGACGCCGGGGTGACGCCGTGGGCGATGCCGTTGCGGGCGTCGACGCCGGGCAGGACCCAGGACGGCCGCAGCCCGGCGAGGACGATGCCGTCCACGACGCTGGAGTGGACGCTGCGCTGGACGACGATGCCGTCACCGAGCTGGCTGACCGCGAGCGCCGCGAGCCGGTTGCCCTGGGAGGAGCCGTTCGTGAGGAACCAGGTCCGTCTCGCGCCCCAGGCCGTCGCGGCCATCCGGTGGGCGCGCTCGCGGGGGGAGTCACGTCCGAGGTCGATGCCGTCGAGGAGCTGGGTGACGTCGACGGCGAGGGCCCGTTCGCCGAGGAACTCCGCCTGGCCCGCGGCGAACGCGTCGCCGGTGGCGCCGTGGCCGGGCACCATGAAGGAGACCGGCTCGCGGGCCGCGTGGCGCAACAGGGCGTCGGCGTAGGGGGCTTCGTGGTCCGCGGCGGTCCGGGGCAGGCCGTGGTGGCCGAGGCGCGGTGTCATCCGTTCACCGTTCCCTCGGCGTCGGCGCGGTGCTGCCCGCTCGGCAGCGCGGCCAGCAGTTCGCGCGTGTACGGGTGTTGCGGGTTCAGCAGCACCTCTTCGGTGGTGCCGACCTCGACGAGCCGTCCGGACCGCATCACCGCCACACGGTCGGCGATGTTCCAGGCCAGGCCGAGATCGTGGGTGACGACCATGAGGCTGAGGCCCATCGTCTCGCGCAACCGCAGGAAGAGGCCGAGGACTTCGCCGCGCAGCGACGCGTCGAGGCTCGCGACGGGCTCGTCGGCGATGATGGTGCCGGGTTCGACGGCGAGCGCTCCGGCGATGAGGACGCGTTGACGCTGACCGCCGGACAGCTGGTGCGGGTAGCTCAGGAAGAACTCTTCCGGCGGGCGCAGGCCGGCGTTCGACAGGGCCCGTGCCACGAGATCGACCTCGGTGACGTCCTCACCGCGGGCGTGGTGCTCGGCGACGAGCCGGTGCAGGCGGATGCCCTCGGCGACCGACGTGTAGACGGAGTGCTTCGGGTTCAGCGCGGCCGCCGGGTCCTGCATGACGAGTTGGACGCGTCGGCGGTAGGCGCGCAGCGCGGCCCCGCCGGTGGGGAGCCGCTCACCGCGGGCGGTCACCTCGCCGCTCGTCGGGCGTTCGAGACCGAGCAGGGTTCTGCTCAGCGTCGTCTTGCCCGACCCGGAGGCGCCGACGAGAGCGAGGATCTCACCGTCGCGGACCTCCAGGGTGACGCCGTCGACGGCGTGGACCTCGCCGCGGCCGTGCGGGGCGGGGAAGGTGACGTGGAGGTCGGTCGCGCTCAGCACGATGTCGTTCATCGGGACACCTCCGACAGGGGGCGGGTGATGCCCAGGTCCTCGGCGCGCAGGCAGCCGGTCTCCGGTCCGCGCGCGTACCGGGCGAACTCGGGCCGGTGGACGAGGCAGGTGTCGTCGGGGGTCCGGCACCGTGCGACGAACTCCCGCTCGGCCGCGCCGTCCACGGCCGTGACCGGGTCCTCGGCGAGCCCCTGCGGCCGGTACCGGGAGGAGGGGTCGCCGATCGTGGGGAACGCGCCCGCGAGGGCCCGCGTGTAGGGATGCCGCGCCTGCTCGAACACCCTGGGGCCGGGGCCCTGTTCGACGACGCGGCCCCGGTGCATGACGACCACGTCGTCGCAGACGCTGGACAGCACCGCGAGGTCGTGGCTGATCATCATCAGGCCGAGTCCCAGCTCCGTGGCCAGGTTCCGCAGCAGACGCAGGATCTGGGCCTGCACCTTCACGTCGAGCGCCGTGGTCGCCTCGTCGGCGATCAGCAGCCTGGGGTCGCAGGCGAGCGCCATGGCGATCATGACGCGTTGCTTCTGTCCGCCCGACAGCAGATGGGGATGGCTGAACGCGTGCTCCGCCGTGAGGCCCACCATGTCGAGCAGTTCGGCGACCCGGAGGTCGGCCGCGCGCCGCGTCGTCGCCGGACGGTGCACGAGAAGGGGCTCGGCGATCTGCTCCCCCACCGTGCGCACCGGGTTGAGAGAGTGCATCGCGCCCTGGAAGACGATCGCGGCGTCCGACCACCGCATGCGGCGCAGCGCGCCCCAGGACAGGGAGTTGACGTCCTGGCCGCAGACCTCGACCCGGCCCTCGACGCGCGTCCCGCGGGGGTGCAGCCGCAGCACGGCGCTCGCGATCGTGGACTTGCCCGAGCTGGACTCACCGGCGATCCCGAGGGAGCGGCCCTGTTCGAGGGAGAGGGAGACTCCGCGTACGGCGGGGATGTCGCCCCGGCCGGACCGGTACGTGACCCGAAGGTCCTCGATCCTCAGCAGGTGCGTCATCGGGCCTCCTTGAGGCGGGGGTTGACGATGTCCTCCAGTGCCTGGCCGGCCATCGTGAACGCGAGCACCAGGACGACGACGCAGATCCCGGGCGGGAGCAGCGCCCACCAGGCCCCGAGGGAGACGGCGCCGGTGCCGAACGCGGCGTTGAGCATCGTGCCCCAGGAGACCGCGGTGGGGTCGCCGAAGCCGAGGAAGGACAGGGTGGTCTCGGCGAGGACCGAACCGGCGACCGTGAGGGTCGTGTTGGCGAACACGAGCGGCAGCACGTGGGGGAACACGTGCTTCGCCATGAGGTGCCAGGGGCCCGCGCCGAGGACCCGCGCCCGTTCGATGAAGGGCCGTTCGCGGACGGAGAACGTCTGCGCGCGGATCACCAGCGCCGTCGCGGGCCACCCGGTGACGCCGATCACCACGATGATCGAGAACAGGGAGCCGCCGAGCAGGGTCGCCAGGACGAGGGCGAGGGGCAGGAACGGGATGACGATGAACCACTCGGTGAGCCGGAACAGGACGGTGCCGGGCCACCCGTCCGACATTCCCGAGGCCATGCCGACGATGGTGCCGATCACCATCGAGATGACCGTGGCGGTCAGGCCGACCAGGAGCGGCACCCGGGCCCCGAAGACGAGGAGGGTGAGCACGGACCGTCCGTTGTCGTCGGTGCCGAGGGGGTACGTCGTGCTCGGCGGCGCGAGGATCGGCCCGGACGCGGCGCTCACGCGCAGGTCGTCGGCGTCGGCGAGCAGCGGTGCGCAGACCGCGACGACCGCGAAGAGGAGGAGTACGGCGAGTCCGGCCATGCCGGCCCGGTTCGCGCGGAACGTCGCCCAGGTACGGGCCCAGGCCTCTCGGCGGAGTTTCCGGCGGAGCGCCGCGGCACTGGACCTTCCGGGTGCGGGGGCTGCTGTCGTCATGCTTTCACCCTCGGATCCTGGAGTGCGTAGAGGAAGTTCGCGAGCGTGTTGGCGAGCACGACCGCGCCCGAGAACACGAGGAACAGCCCCTGGAGCAGGGGGAGATCGGGAATGCGCAGGGCCTCGCTGGTGAGGAGGCCGAGGCCGGGGACGGAGAACACCGTCTCGACGGTGATCGCGCCGCCCACGGTGAACGCGAGGTTGAGCGCGATGAGCGTGGTCATGGGCAGCCGGGCGTTGGGGAGGGCGTGCCGGCGCAGGACCTGCGCGTCGGAGAGGCCCTTGGCGCGCCCGGTGAGGAGGTAGTCCTCTCCCATCACGTCGAGCATCGAGGACCGCATGATGATGGAGTACTCGGCGAGGTAGGAGATCGTCAGGGTCACGGTCGGCAGGACGAGGTGCCAGACGGTGTCCGCGACGCCGACGAAGCTGGTGGGGTCGACGCCGGGCGAGTGGAGTCCGCCGATGGGGAAGACACCGAGGACGGGACTCGCGGCGAACGCCATGAACAGCAGGAGGCCGAGCCACCACTCGGGCATGGCGTACGTGATGATCGCGGAGGCGGAGGTGGAGCGGTCGAAGCGCCCGCCGTGCCTCCAGGCCTGACGGCTGCCGAGGCGGCTGCCGAGCCAGATCGACAGGATCGTCGCCGGGAGGACGAGCAGGAGGGTCGGCCCCATGCGTTCGGCGATCAGCTCGGTGACCGGTTTGGAGTACTGGAAGGAGACGCCGAGGTCCCCGGTGACGACCTGTTTCAGGTATTTCCCGAACTGGACCGGCAGCGGCGCGTCGAGTCCCAGCCGGTGCCTGATGTCCTCCAGGTCCTGCGCGGTGCGGGCCTTGCCGCGTCCGAGGGTCCGCTCGGGGTGCGGGTTGATCACGCGGAACAGGAAGAAGTTCACGACGACGACGAAGACGAGCGCGAGCGCGGAACCGGCGAGCTGCCGGAGCACGAACCGGCGGCTGAACCGGCCGGCGAACCGTGAGGGCCGGGGAGGCAGTCCCTGCCGGACCGGCGCCTCGACGCTGAGGGCGGGCGTGGGTGTGGGTGTGGATGAGGGTGTGGGCGTGGGCGTGGATGTCGATGTGGGTGTGGGTCGTGTGGTCATTCCCGCTCCTCCGCTGTCGCCCGGCGCCACCGCGCCCTCGCGAGCCGCCCGATCAGCCAGATCGGGACGAGCGCCGCGACGCCGCCGTAGACGACGGTGGCCGTTCTCCCGGCCCGGTCCGCGCTCGTGTCCCGGGCGGCGTTCCCGGTCGGTCTCAGCGAGTAGAGGCTGGAGACGTCGGTCATGACGTCGCCGCCCGCCTGGAACGCGGGGGTCCATCCCCGCCACCGGTCGGTGCGGTAGGCCTGCTGCCCCATCGGCTGCCCCAGCACGATGTAGGGAGCGTCCCGGTGGAGGACCTGCTGCATCTTCTTCACGATCGCGACGCGCTTGCCGTGGTCGCGTTCGTGCTTCTGCTCCGCGTACAGCTCGTCGTACTCCTTGGAGCAGTACCAGCTGTCGCTCTGGAGGGCGCGTTGCCCGCAGGTCAGGTAGATGAGGACCGAGTCGGGGTCGTCGCTGAATCCCCAGCCCCACCAGAACATGTCGTAGTCGCCGCTCAGGACTTCCTCGTTGAGCTTGTCGGCGGTCATCGCGTCGATCCCGATGTCGAAGCCGAGGTCCTGCATCCATTCGCCGATGAGGCGGGTGGCGAGGAGGGACGACTGCTCCGACGCGTCGACCGCGATGCGGAGCCGCGGCATCGGCCGGCCGTCGGGGAGGGTGCGTCTGCCGTGGGCGTTCAGCTTGTATCCGGCCGCGTCGAGTCGGCGGGCGGCGAGTTCCGGGTCGTACCGCGTGTCCTCTACGGGTGGCTTCCACTGGAATTCCGGAAAGCCGTCCGGGACGACCGTCCGCAGCGGCGACATGCCTCCTTTGAACGCCTTGCGGGAGATCTCCGCCGGGTCGAACGCGGTGGTCAGGGCGTGACGGAACGCCGGGTCGAGCACCGCGGGATTCGGGTCACCGAGCGGTTTTCCCGTGTCGGGGTCGGCGGAACCCGAGTTGAAGCCCACCTCCAGGAAGTTGCCGAGGAACGGGAACTGCCCGGCGACGACGTGCGGTTGGCTGCTGAGTTTGCGGGCCTGCAAGGCGTTGACGCTCGACGTGTAGTCGACGTCGCCCTTCAGGATCGCCTGCATGATGGTGTCCTGCGCTTTGAAGAACTGCCAGTCGACATAGGTGACCGGACTGGTCCCGCGCCAGTTCCCGGGCCACGCCTGGAAACGGTAGAGCGAACTGCCCGCCCCGCCCTCCAGAAGCCGGTAGGGCCCGGACGTCACCAGGTTCTTCGGATCGAGCGGATATCGATCGAGTTTCTCGTCGGGATATCTTTCGAGGACCTTTTTGGGGAGGATCGGGATCGGCAGCTTGGGGAGCGTCGCGCTCGGCGCGTCGAGGTCCAGCCTCACGGTGCGGGCGTCCGGGGCTTTCACGGTGCGCACGTTGTCGAGGTAGTTGCCCCAGGTGCTGCCGCCCGGCCCGCCCGCCAGGACGCGCTTGAGGGTGTACGCCGCGTCGGCCGCGGTGAGCGGTGCCCCGTCGCTCCAGCGGAGCCCCGCCCGCAGGTGGTAGGTGACGGTGAGACCGTCCGGCGCGACGTCCCAGGAGTCCGCCAGTCCGGGTCCCTGTTCGGACAGGGAGTCGTGGGAGGGCGAGGTCAGCGCTTCGAAAAGGTAAGGGATCAGGCTGTACGCATTCGACAGGATGAACATCATCGGGTTGAGGGTGTCGACCTCGCCGACGGCCGCGACGGTGAGCTTGCCGCCCGCGCCCTGCGCACCCGGGGCCTTCGCACCCGTGGCCTTCGCACCCGCGGCTTGCACAGCCGTACCGTCGGCGGACCCTGCCGCGACCGTGTCGGTCGCGGAACGGTGACCGGCCGCCGGGGCCGACGCCGTGAACCCGCCGACGAGGAGCGCGACCAGCGCCATCGCCGCGAGGGACCCGGCGCCGGCGCGCGTACATGGGCCTCGGAGGTGAAACGATCTGGAACCTGACGTGGTTCTCCACGGCATAGTGGGCCTCCCGCACGTCGGCGACCGACGTGTCCTCGTCCCCGAAGAGGTGCCCTCGTGGCACGTGCGTCTCGGATTCCGATCAGTAGACCAGCCGGTGCGGGAAGCTATCTTTGGCCTTTTGGCTGAATTTCACGCAGCGGATTTATGCCGTCAGCCATCTCGGCACCCGGCTGCGCGCCGGGGCCGCCGATCGGGGCCGTCGATCGGGACCGTGTTCCGGTCGACGTTCCCGTCGACGTCGCAGTGGGTGCTCCGGTCGACGGCGGTCCGCCCCCTGGACGCGGTGGGGCGCGGGGGCGGGCGCCGGGGGCGTCAGGTGGACCAGATCACCGTGCTGCCGTCCAGGACGACGACCTTGCCGTCGGGCCGCAGGACCAGCTTCGCGCCCTGGTGGCCGTAGCTGCCGGCGGCCCAGATGGGACGGTTCGCCGCGTTGTGGATCACGAGGTTGCCGTCGGCCTGGAAGATGGCCCGGTGGCGCTCCCCGAAGGTCATGGCCGCCCACGTCGCGTTGCCGTTCTCGTTGTAGACGACCAGGTTGCCGTCGTCCTGCATGACCATCCGGATGCGGTTCGTGGTCCAGGCCTCGCCGGCCTCCAGGACGCTGGGCGCCGAGACGACCTGGGTCGACCAGACCGGCTTGGGGCTCTTCTTCGGTGCCTTCGGCTTGACGGCCGCCTTGGTCGGCTTCGGCGGCGGCACGGGCTTCTCCGGCGCGACCGTGGGCTTCTCGGGCGGCGCTTCGACCGGCTTCGGCTCCGGTGGTGCCTCGGTCTTCTTCTTCGGCGCCGCGGAAGGGGTGGGCTTCTCGGTGACGTAGCCGTCGGCGGAACCGAAGGCGGCGGCCTCGTCCAGCACCGTGCCGGAGCCCGGAGCGGTCGACTCCGACGCGGCGTTCGGCCGGTCGTCCCGCTTGTCGAAGCCCCCGGCCAGCAGCAGCGGCACGGCGACCAGCACGGCTCCCGCCATCGCGGCGGCCGCCACCATCGGCTTGTTGAGCCGCCCGCCGCCCGAGGCCGTGGCCGCGGTGTCCCCGGGCGGCGTGGCACCGTCACCCGCCGTGGCCACCGCGCCACCGCCGACGCCGACACCGCCCGACGGTTCGGGGGACGCCCCGCCCCCGACTCCGGCACCGGCACCGGCACCTGCACCTGCTTCGGCACCGGCGCGGGGAGTCGCGGCGGCCGGGAGCGTGGTGTCGGGGTGAGGGGTGGCGGAGGGTGCGGGCTCTGCGGTTCCCGGCTGCTCCGCGGCTCCGGGCTTCTCCGTGGCTGCGGGCTGCTGGGCGGGCCCCGGCTGCCGCGGGGTCGGGGCGGGCGGCTCTGCGGTGTCGGGCTGGTCCGGCGCGGCTGCGGCGGGGGCCGTGCCGGGCGCCGCTGCGCTCGTACGGGCCGCGGCGGCGCCGGTCTCCGCCTCGGCCTCGGGTGCGGGCGCGGGCGCTCCGGGCGCGGCTGCGGCCGTGGCGTGCTCGGGGCCGGCGGGGGCCGCCGCCGGGCTCAGCGCACCGGCGGGCGGCGCGACGGAGGCGGGCAGCGGGACGGCCACCCGTACGCGCGGCGCCGCACCGGCTGCTGCGGGGTCGGTTCCGTCGGGTAGGTCATGTGCGGGGACCATGGGGTCGCTTCTCCTCAGCGGCAGGCGTCACGGGCGGTCGGGTCCGGTCCGGGGCCAGTTCCGGGTCCGGGTCCAGGTCGGAGGGGGGTCTCGGCAGCGCGGCCGGAGGGGTCAGGAGAAGGACCAGAGGTGGTCGTCCTTGAGATCGCAGTCGAAGATCGTCAGCCTGGCGTCCTTGCCCCCGGAGCCGTAGTAGCCGCTCACGTCGAGGCAGAGGTTGCCGCTGGAGTGGCTGCGTATCCAGAACTTCCCCGCGGACTTCTTGTCCAGGTACCAGAGCTGGTTGTCGGCGGTGGTGCCGTTGCAGTGGTACTCGGACACGGCGGTACGGGCCGGGCGGCCTCCGTAGTAGGGAAGGTCCAGGCAGTAGCCGTCCAGGCTGTTGCGGATCGTGAAGAGGTCGGCTCCGGCGGGCCCGGCGTTCTCCTTGGTCACCACGAGGTCCCACAGCTGGTTGTCGCCGGTCCGGTCGCATGTGTACTGGTTCACCGGACCGTCCACCCGGCCCCTGCCGTAGTTGGGGACGTCCACGCACAGCCCGGTCATGACGTTCTTGATGAGCACCCTGGTGGTGGTGCGGAAGTCGGCACCCTGCGGGAGGGAGCGTCCCGTCGCCTTCCTGCGGGCCGGTGCCGCCGCCTTCGCCGGGCGGTTCTGACCGCCGGGGGCCGAGGCCCGCGGCGTCGTCGGCGTGGCCCGGGACGGCGAGGCGGGCTCGGACTCCTTGACCTGTCCCGCCGCGGGAGTGGCGCTCTCCGACTCCTTCGCTCCCCCCGCCCCCGGAGCGTTCACCTTCTTTTCCGGCGGGACCGGGGTCGAGGCGACGTAGCCGTCGGAGCCGGGCGCGCCGTCCGACCCGCCGCCTTCGAGAAGGGTGCCGCCGACGGGCTGCGCCCGGTCCGCTCCCGTGGGCGGCCGGTCGTCCGCGCCGGTCCCGAGCAGCAGGAACGGCACCCCGACGAGGACCGCTCCGGCGATCGCCGCCGCCGCGAGCAGCGGCTTGCCGGGGCGGCCGTTCGACGGTTCGTCCCCGTGCGTCGCCGTCCGGCCCTCTGACGGGGCGGCCGGAGAGGAGGCGGCGGCGGTCGCATCGGGCACGGCGGGGGGCGCAGAGGGGCCGGTTGCGGTCGGCGGCTGCGGCGGGGCCTCGGGGACATCGGCTCCCGAGCCGGACGACGTCTCGGGGAGGGGTGCCTCCGCCGTCACCGGGGTGCTGTTAGGCGCGGGGAGGGGTGCTCCTGCTGCCGGGGTGCCCTTCGGCGCGGGGACAACGGCCTCTTCCGCCGGAGCGCCCTCCGGTGCCGTCTCGCCGCGCGGAGCGGCCGGGGCCGTCGGCTCACCGTGGACGGCCGGGGCCGCCGGGGCCTCCGTACCCTCCGCGACCGGTGAAGGGGCGGCCGACGGCTCGGTGCCCGCCGACGGGGTGGCCGTCGCGGCGGACCCGGACGGCTGAGGTCCGGGCGGAGGTACGGGCCGACCGGTCGCCGCGAGGAGGCCCTGGGGCGGGGGGCCGGGTGCGGCCGCCCCCGCGGGGAGGACCGACGCCCGGCGCACGGCGGGACCCGGTGTCTCCGTGCTGTCACCTTGCTGCGGCATCGCTGCTAGTCCATTCCGTAGAGTCAGTGGTCGAGTGAGCCCAGAGGCCCGGCACAGCGGCCCGGCCAGCCGAACGTCCCTGCCCCGGACGGGCGTTGGGCCAGGACGTCGTCGAGGCGGGCGAGTACGGTGCGGTCCTGGTCGTCCAGGGGCGTGTGGTCGAGGGGAGCGGCGCCCGCGGCGGCGGGCAGTTCGCGCAGGAGGACGAGCGGCGTCGGGCCCTCGCCGCGTACGTCGAGCACCTTGAACAGGGTGCCGGGCGCGAAGACGACCTCGTCCGCCTGGGCCTGGGGGCCTGTCGCGCCGAACAGGTGCCGTACCCGGCGTCCGGTCACCGACCAGACGGCGTACCGGGTGCTCGCCGGGCGGGCGCCGGAGCCGTCGCCCGGCAGGGCGCTCACCGGGGCGGGATCGCGCAGCACGGCGCCGGGCACCGGTGTCGCGCCGCCGCCCTCACCGGCCCCGCGCAGCGCGGGCCCCCGGAACGACGGCATCCGCCGCAGGGCCGAGGCGACGCAGGCCGCGTACGGCAGCAGGCGCGGGTCGCCGGTCCGCAGGCCCCGGTCGAGTTCCTCGTGCCCGAGCGGGCCGTCCCCCGTGCGCAGGTACAGGAGCAGGGCGACCAGGTCGGCGCGCGCCGCCTCCTGTTCGGGTCCGCGCAGCGCGGGCATCCTCGTGAACGCGCGCGTGACGACCGCCGCCTGACGGTCCCACAGCGCGTCCGCGAGGACCCGGAACGCGGCCCGCTCGGCCGCGGTGCTCTGGTGTCCGGGCTGGAACGGAACAGCGGGCAGCGGCCGCACGGGGCGCACGGGCCGTGGCGCGGAGGTGGTCTCCGGGACCGGCCGGGGCGTCGGCGGTACGGGGGCGGGGGCGGGCGTCGCGTTCGGTGTCACGGGTACGGGAGTGGGCGTCCCCGTCGGCGCCGCGGGTACGGACGCCGACGTCTCCCTCGGCCCTGCGCGGCGGGATGTCTCCTCGGCGGGAGCGGAACTGGTGAGGCGGGGCCGGACCGGGGGGCCCGGCAAGGACGGCTCCCGGGATGACCCATGTTCGGGCGTGCTGCGGGTGCTGTCCGGTGCGGGTTCCGATGCCGGTCCCGGTCCTGGTGCCGGTGCCGGGGGCGGGGGCGGGGGCGCTCCGTTCTCCTTGTCGCGTTCGCGATCCGGCTCGGTGGCCTGCGGTGAGGCCGCGGTGCGCGCCTGCGGACGGGTCTGCGGATCGCCGGTCGTCGCCCCTGCCGACGCGGCCGTGCGCGCGGCGTGCCCGGCCGTCGTACCGGCCGCCGCTGCCGCGGCCTTCGGCTCGGGAAGCACGGTGGCGGCGGGCGCGGTGGGCACGGTGGGCGCGGCGGATGGCGTGGGCGCGCCCGAGGTACGGAGGGGCTGGCTCCGGTCCGGTCGGTGGGGCGTACGGGGCCCGCTCGTCGTGGCGGATGCGCCGACCGTCGCCCCCGTCGGCGCCGTGGAGGTGGCCGTCACCGTCGGCACGGAGCGCGGCGGGGTGGGCGACGGCGGTGGCGCGGCGGCGGTCTGCGGCGCGACACCCGCCGCCGGAGCATGGGCGGCCGGAGCATGCGTGGCCGGAGTGGGCGCGGCCGGAGTGGGCGCGGCGGGGTCGGGGCCGCCGCTCGCCGCCGGTCGGTTCCGCTCCCCCGGGGACGTCGAGGGGTGGCCCGCGGGCTCGTTGGCCGCCTGTGCCGCTGCCGGGCGGGCCCCGGCTGGCGCCGTCCTGGTGAACGTCGCGAAGCGGAGGCTTCTGACCTGGTACTGGGCGGCCAGTCGGCGCAGTTCCTGGCCGCCGTCGGCGGCGGTGCCGTGGACCTGCACACGGGCGCGGGAGGACATGCCCGGCGGCAGCCCGGCGAGCAGTCTCTCCAGGACGGGGGACAGTGACCGGTCGAGCACCTCGCCGGGGCGGCCGACCTCGATCTCGGGGCCGCGGGCGTCGACCGGGCGGGCGGCGAGCGCGCCCGGCTCGGTGTCCGTGCCGCTGATCCACAGTCCCGCCCGGGTCGCGGTGACCTGCCACCGGTCGGAGAGGCGCACCCGGCCGCGCCGGGGGTCGCCCGGTCCGGTCAGCGGCGGGGTCCAGCGCAGCAGCCGGGGCGCGGACGCGCCGGGGGCGCAGATCACGGAGTCGACGAACGGCTGCCAGCTCGGTGTCCCGTCGGTGCCCACGGCCGTCGAGCGGACGGTGCCGCGGTGCCGGCCGGAGTCGGTGAGGAGCGGCAGCCCGCTGTAGACGACGACGTCGGCGTCGGTGAGTTCGGCGACGCCCTGGCCGACGCGCAGCACGTCCCGTCGGCCGCCGGGGGCGAGCCGCAGGGTGGTGCGCGCGGTGTCGGTCAGGGCCGTCACGACCTCCGCGACGTCGTCGGTGACGACGTCCTCGCCGTCCGGTACGCCGACGACGACGAGGAGTCCGCGCCGGTCGACGGGGACGGCGAAGCACAGGTCACCCGGGCGCGGCGCGCGGGCGCGCTCGGGTCGGACGAGCACCCCGGCCGGTATGTGCTGCACGACGCACCCGCCGCTGGTGCGGGACGGCAGGCTGCCGGGGGCGGGCTGCCAGTCCGGGGCGGGTTGGCGGGGTCCGAGGGGGACCGCCGGGGCGCCGGGCGAGAAGAGCCACCAGCCGCCCTCGCGGTCGGCCGGTCCGGGGCCGGGCGACGGGTCGTGGACGAAGAGTCCGCCGCCGGGTACGCCGAGGACCGTGCCGTCGGGGGCGATGACGTCGAACCCCCAGGCGTCGGCGATCCGCCGGGCGACGGACGGCATCCCGGGGCGCTCGTCGCCCGCGCCGGACATGGCGAGCCGGACGGTGTCGACGCCGTCGCCGCGCAGGGTGTCGAGGAGGGCGGCCAGTCGCGGCCAGAGCGCGGGAGCGGAGGCTTCGTCGGCGCCCGCGACGACGGTCATCGTCCCGTCGGCGTCCGACTCCAGGGTGCGGGTGAGATCGGCGATGTCGGCGGGGACCAGCAGTTCGTCGGAGAACCGCCGCAGGAGCATGAGGCGGTCGTACTCCTCGACGAGGAAGCCGGGTTGGCCGGACGCGTCCTGGCCGGTCCGGTCGGTCCCGGACGGAGGGGTTCCGGTCCGGTTCCGGTCGGTGCCGGACGGCGGGGCCTCGGCCCCGGCCCGGCGGCGGCGCCAGCGCATCAGCGGTGCCCTCTCTCGGAGGACGGCACCGGAGCGTCGAGGCCCGGAACTATTTCATACACCACATACATGGAAGGTGAATCCCCGCTGAGATGACTGATCGGTTGCGTGGTACTGCGCTCGGTTCCGTGAACGGCTCGGAAGCGCCCGGCGAGGCGGCTCAAGGGAATTCCGCGGCGGCGGTCCCGTGCGCGGGGCCGGACTTCCGCCCGGTGACTCCTCCGGTCGACGGGCGGACCGGCCCCCGCCCGACCGTACGAGCCAACGAGACGCGGTTGCGCGGCACTTGCCTGTCGCACGAGGAGCCTGCCTGATCCGGATCATACGCGGCCTCCTGGACAAGGTGTCATCAGTGCTCCTCCGCAACGACGTAGCGCGTGCCGTCGAGAAGCAGGCGTACCGTGCCGTGCCGATCGCTGCCGAAGGTGTGCGCGCGTCCGTCCGGGGTGACGACGACGATCCGTACGCCGAGGACGGCCGCGGCCACGGCGACTTCGCGAGCCCACGCCCCCTCCGCACCCGTCGCCTCACCAACCTCGTTCGACACCAGCGCGCCTGACGTGCCGTCATCGGCGCGGTCATCCAGCGCCGACGTCTGACTCAGCAGCCAGCGCAGGTGCTGTTCCTGGGTCAGGCCGAGGTCGTCGATCGTCAACGCGCCTCCCAGCAGGACCGCTTGGGCGGTCTGGCCGCCGGTCAGGGTGACGCCCAGCCCCGCCAGGTCGGCCACCGGGACGGTGCGGCCACGGTCGGTGCGCAGCGGGGTCGCGGTCTCCCCCAGTGCCGACACCAGGGCCTCCGCGAAGGGCAGTCCCTCTGCGGACGGCCGCGCCGGGTCGTCGGCTCCCTGGTGGACCGTGGGCTCCTGCGGGACCGGCCCGGATGCGGCGGCGTCGGACGCGACGGCGTCGGGAGTGCGGTCGGTCCGCGCGGCGAGGTGCTCCCGGGTCAGTTCCGTGCCGGGGGGCAGCAGAGCGCGGGCACGCTGGGCGGCCTGCCACAGCAGCGACAGGGCCTGGTCCTGGTCCTGGTCCTGCGCGACGATGCCCGCCGACCTGGCCAGTGCGACCAGCGCCTGGTCGTCGGCGCGGGCGCGGAACGGGGCGGGGGACGCGAGGCGGTCCAGTACGGCGCTCAGCTCGCGCTCCTCGTCGCCGACGCCGTCCTCCGGGTCGTACAGCCGGGTGATCCGCTGGTCCGCCGCGCGTTCGGCGCCGCCCGGACTGCCGATCTCCCTGCCCAGTTCGACCGCGAAGCCGAGGTTCCGGTCGGTCGCGACGGTACGCAGGAAGGCGGCCATGCTCTCGGCTTCCGCGCGGGTGGTGAACCGCTGGGCGGACCCGAACAGGTCGCCCCAGTTGAGGACGATCCGGTCGACGTCGGTCCAGGACAGGTCGCCGTGGATCTGGGACTCGAAGTACCGTCCCACCGCCGCGTAGCCGAGTTCCGCCACGTCTCGGCGCATCTCGGGGTCGTAGCGGAAGCGGGTCGCCTCGGCGAGCGCCAGCCTCACCCGCCGCTCCTCGCCGTATGCGAGGAGGGGGTAGACGTGGGCGTTGTCGGTGTACGAGAGCACGCCCCGCTCCGCCGTGTCGGCGCTGTCGCCCGGGGTGTGGGTGACCCTGCCGCGCACCGGCTCCTTCCAGTGGACGACGGCGCTGCCGTAGGAGTAGGTGCCGCCGTTCTGCGCCGGGGACACCAGGGCCGCGTACTTGGGGAGTTCCTCCGGGCTCGGCGGATCGAACGCGCCGCTGCCGGGACCGTCCTGCGGGGTGCCGTCGACGCGGCGCAGGGCGGCGGCGTAGCCCTGGAGTTCCTCGACCCAGCCGCGACCGGCGCGGCTGGCCGTCCCTCCGGTGGTGCCGCTCTCCCAGAAGTTGCGGAAGCCGGTGTCGGAGGTGAGGGCTTCGGCCCGGGTGGGGACGGTGCCGTCGGGGCGCGGGGCCGTACCGGGGGGACGGCTCGCGAGGTCGATGTTCGAGGCGATCGGCAGCCGCCGTACGTGATCGTGGGCGTCCTGGAGGATGCCCGCCATGCGTTCCGCGTCGTCCACCGGATACCTGGTGCGGAACGTGGAGTTGAAGTGGGTGACGCGCTGGAGGAACGCCTCCCGGTCCCGCGCGTGGAACAGTTCGCCGCGCTGTTCGGCGGCGAGCAGCGCCCATGTCTGGCTGGGGGTCAGGTCCTCCCAGCCCGCGCGGTGGCGGGGGTCGCCCGGGGTGCGCAGGGCGTGCAGCAGCTCCACGTCCTGTGCGTCCGGAACCATGTGCCGGTCCCCCTGGCCGGACTCCGTGGCGTGCTGCGTGGCGTGCACGGTCAGCGGCTGGCGGTGTCGGGTCCCCGGAAGGGGGCGGCTGATCGCCTGCTTCGCCAACTCCCGCCGGTCCAGCGCCTTCGGCATGATCAGCGTGCCGACGGCACCGGCGTCGGTGGTCGCGGCGGGCGAGGGCGCGGTGGTTCCGGGCGGTGCGGCGTGCAGGGCCGCTTGTTCGCGTCGCCGCAGGGGTGCGACACGTGCCTCGATGGCCGCGTCGATCAGCGGTACCCGGGCGCGCCCGGCGGCGTCCTCGGCGTCCCAGGCGGCCTGGTTCACCTCGTCGGGACCGACCAGGCGGATGCCGGTCAGCAGTTTGCCGAAGTCGCGGGCGTTGCCGTGGCCGATGCCGATGTTGTGATGGGTCTGCCCGTCGATCACGTCCTGCACGTCCGACGCGGAGCGGAAGTTGGCCGCCGCTCCGGTACGGAGACGTTCCTGGTGGACGAGGGCGGAGGTGGGGATCTGGTAGGCGCCGGCGGCCTGGTTGGGCTCTCCGTAGGTGGTGACGAACCTCCAGTAGTCCCGCCACGGCAGGGTGAACTCGACCACCACTTCGTCGTCGGAGGCGGCGTTGGCGTTGCTGAACACACTCGTGTGCGACAACGACGTGGTGAAGAACTTCCGGTACTCCGCACTCTGGTTGTAGGCCATCGCCGCCCTCAGGCCTGCGGCGGGGTTTCTCCCCTGGAACTGCTCCGCCTCCAGGACCGACATCTTCCGGTAGAGCTGCATCGGATCACCCGGGTCCCTGAGGATGGGCTTCGCGGACGCGGCCTGCAGGGCGCGAATGCGCACCAACTCGTCGTGGAACGCGGCCATTCGCCCCGTCATCGAGTGGTGCAACGCCAGCTTGGACACCACCACGTCCTGGTCGTAGGCGAAGACGTAGTAGCCGCTGGTGAAGTCGGCCGCGGCGTCGTCCGTCTCGAAGAACCTGGCATAGGCGCGGTAGAAGTCCTCCATCACCGCGGCCGTCACCTGCCGCGCCGGGGGCGCACCATGCACGACGGCGTCCGCGGACTGGGGGGACGCCCCGCCGGACTCGTCCAACCCGTCGGAGCCGTCAGACCCGTCGGAGCCGTCGGCCCCGGACCGGCGTCCCGGATCATCAGCGACGACCGACGCGTGCACCGCCGGACCGGCCTCACCGATCCCGGTCATGAAGTCCAGGAACGCCTCGTACGTCGCATTGTCCGCCGCCGTCGCCGCAACCGGATTCGCCCCCGCCGAGTGGACCGCCGCCGGATCAACCCCGTACAACCGCTCCAGCAGCGGCACCAGTTCAGGCTCGTTCTCCCGCACCCACGCCGCACCGTTGTTCCGCGCCCGACCCGTCACCGCGTCGACACCATGATTCGTGCCCACATACGCGTTGCTCAACTGCGCGAAGAACTCGAACACATCCGTCGACGAGTAGTTGTCCGCCTCGCGGCCCGACACATCCCGGCGCACACCGTCGGGCCACTCCTCATCCGCACCGGCATCCCGCTTCGCCTTGTAGACCCGATCGACCAATTCCCTTTCCGTGTCGGTCAGTCCGACCGTGTGGATCAGGTGCGCGACCTCATGCGTCGCCGACGAATACCCCTCCGCCTGCGACGGCACCGCACCGACCGACGTGCGCTCACCCAGAAGGTTCTCCTCCGCGATCACCGCCACCAACCCACTCTGCGCACCCCTCAACTCATCCAGCCCACGACCCCCCACACCACCCAACCCCACGAACGAACCCACCGAACCCAACGCCACGTCCTGCGGCAACACCACCACCACCGCACCCGAACCCAGCAACCGCGACACCACCTCACCGTCCCGGAACATCCGCGCCACCTGCGCCCCCACCTCCCACCGCGCAGACACCGGACGCACCGACCCACCCGGCACCACCACCAACAACCGCGCACCGAACTCCGCGAACTCCCCCACCGACAACCGCGACCGCACACCCCCCACAAACCCCGCACGCCCCGCCAACCACCGCCGCACCCCCACCGGCAACAACCCCACCGCAACCAACAACTCAGCCACCGGCAAACCCGACAACCCCGCCAGCAACCCCTCCGCATCCGCAGGCTCCACCACCCCCGGAACCACCACCTCGACCTCGGACGGCACGCCGATCTCAGCTTCATCGAGCGCTTCGGGGCCGAAGGGCTCCCCATGGGAGCGGTTGCGTGCCGCCTCGAGCTTGCGGGTGATCAACTCCGATGCCAGGTAGCGGAGTTCCTGCCGGGCGTCCCGTGCCGCCGCTCGCGCGGCAGCCCTCACCTCGGCGGTGGACACCACGCGCAGTCCGGTCACCAGCCGGGCGAACGCCGGGGCGTTGCCGTGGCCGATGCCGATGTTGTGATGGGTCTCCTCGTCGATGACCTCGGTGACGTCCTCCTGGGCCCGGAAGTTCGCCCCCGCCCCCATCCGCAGCCGCTCCTGGTGCACCAGCGCCGAGTCCCGGATCTGATAGGCACCCGCCGTCTGGTTCGGCACACCGTACGTGTCGACGAATCCCCAGTAGTCCCGCCACGGCACGGTGAACTCGACCACGACCTCCTCGTCCGAGGCGGCGTTGGCGTTGCTGAACACATTCGTGTGCGACAACGACGTGGTGAAGAACTTCCGGTACTCCGCACTCTGGTTGTAGGCCATCGCCGACCGGAAGCCCGACTTCACATCCCGTGCCGACAGGAACTGCTGCGCCTCCGCCGCCGACATCTTCCGGTACAGCGCCATCGGTTCGTCGGGCTCGTGAGCGATCCGGGTCGCCCTCGCCGCCCGCTCCGCGCGCAGCCCCAGCAACTCGTCGTGGAAGCGCACCATCTGCGGGCGCAACCGCTCGTCGGTCGCCAACCTCGGTGTCACCACCTCCTGTTCGTCCACGAACGCGTAGAAGACGCTGTCGAAGTCCGAGGCGGCCGCACCCGACCCGAACAGGAAGTCCGCGTATGCCTGGTAGAAGGCCGCCATCACCTCGGGGGTGAACCGGCCGGACGGCGCGCCGTGCACCACACCGGCTCCGGAGCCTCCGGAGGGGTCCTTGTCGGCGTCGGAGGCGCTGTAGTGGCTGCTGGTGGGGCTGTAGTAGACCTCGACACGCGGGGTGCCGGGGGCGTGGGGCCCGTGCTGGGAGACCACCAGGTCCGGCGCGTCGGTGAAGGACCGGGCGACGTCGAAGGTGACACCGAGGGCGTGGGCCGTGAGGGCCAGGAACGTCTCGCCGTACGGTGTCGACCAGTGGGTGCTCCAGTTCTCGACGGCGGCCAGCAGGGGGGCCAGTTCCTCGGAGGTCGGCCTCGCGGTGCTCGTCGGGTACGTGGCGAGCACCCGCGTCCGCAGGTCGTCGTCCGTCAGACCGGCAAGGGCCTCCGGTGTGCCGACGCCGTGCCACCGCGCCAGGTTCAGCAGATCGGTCCGGGTCGTGCCCGGGTCGTGGAGGTGCTGCGCGAACTCCCTGACGGTGGACTGCCGCAGCTGGCCGATGACCTCGTAGGGAAGCGTCTCGTCGGCGACCGCCTGGTCCAGATAGCCCGCGACGAGTGCGCGCAGGGCGGCAGCGGCGGCCTCCGCGTTCGGGTGCGGGGGCATCGTGCCCGTGTGGGAGAACACCTTCGCCCGGTGGGCCAGCGCCCCGCGGACGCCGTCCGTGGCGGAGAGCCACCGGTAGAGGTCGGGGTGGGTGGTGGCGAGGCCGGGCAGCGCGTCCCTGACCAGCCGGGGAGCGCTTCCGATCACGGCGTAGAGAAGGCACTCACCGTTGGCGACGGTCCGCAGGAGCCGCCCGCGGGCCGGGCCGCCGGTCGGGGGCGCGGGGGTGGTCGGCGGGTCGGCCTTCTTGGTCTGCCCCTCCGAGCCGGATGTGCTGCCGCTCGCCTTGGCCTTTCCCTTCGGCGGCGTCACCTTCGGGACCTGCGGCGCGGGCTCGGTCGACGCGGGCTCGGTCGAGGTCGACACAGGCTCGGTCGACGCGGGCTCGGTGGACACAGGCTTGGTCGAGGTCGACACAGGCTTGGTGGACGTGGACTCGGTCAGCGCGGGTTTCGCCGTCACGGTCTCGCTCGTGCCGGACACCTGCGCCTTCTGGGTGGTCCCGTCCGAGGTGACCGGGGCGGGCTGTGGCTGGTGCTGCGGGACCGCGGGCGACGGGCGCAGGGTGTTCCTCGGTCCCGGCCTGGCGGCCGGTGTGGCGGCCAGGGACGACAGCGGGACACTGACCAGGCCCTCGTCGGTGCCTCGCCGGAGGGCGTCCACGTCCTGGGCGAGGCCGGGCAGCCGTCCGTGCGCCGCGGACTGCGCGGCCGCCTGCTCGGACTGCTCCTTCAGCGCCTCCACGACGGAGCGGTTGAGTGCGCGCAGGTCGGTGCGCCGCGCGTCGCGGTCCGTGCGGGCCTGGTCGAGACGGCCGTCGGCCTTGGTGAGCAGGGTCGCCGCCTCGGCCGCCGCGGTCTCGGCGTCGGACAGGGCCTTCTCCAGCGCGGGAAGGCGACCGGCGGCCTTCTCGGCCGTGGTCCGGGCGGTGTCGGCCTCGCCCTGGAGGCGTTTCTGCTCGGCGCGCAGGGCGTCGAGCCGGTCGCGCGCGGCGTCGCGGCGGGCCTCCGCGCGGGCCGCTCGGTCCCGTGCCTCGCGGATCCGGTTCTCGGGGACGGTGCCCGCCTTCTGCCGGGCGATGTGCGTCAGCACGAGTTGGGTCGCGCGTACGACACCGGCCGCGGCGGTGGCCTCGGTGGTCGCCTCACTGATCCGGTGAGGGATCTCCAGCAGCAGTGCGGTGAGCCGCCGGGTCTCCTCCCGCCAGCGGTCGCGTTCCGCGGTCACGGTGTCCCGCCGCGTCTCGGCCGTCGTGACCTCGGCCCCCGTGCGGGTGACCGCGTCGGTGGCGGTGCGCTGTGCGGTCTCGGCGGTGGTGAGGTCGTCCTCGGCGGTGGCGAGCGCGGTGGCGCCGCGCGCCTGGGGGCCGCGCAGCGCGGCCTCCCGGTCCCGTGCCTCGTCCTGGGCGCGGAGGGCGTCGGCGTGGGCGGTGATCTGGGCGGACAGGCCGGTCCAGGCGTCGAGGGTGTCGGCGTCCGTGCTGTCCAGGTCGCCGGTCGGCGTGAACCGCCAGTGGCGCAGCCCTTCGTCGGTGCGCAGCACCAGTTCCACAGGCCGGCCGGCGAGGGCGGCGGTGCGGGAGGCGGCGTACAGGGCGCGGGCGAGCAGGAACCCGTCCGGGTCGGGGCCGATGGCGAGCCAGAGCTGGGCGGCGGGGTCGCCGGGGTCGAGGCCGTCCGCGAGGGCGCGCGGGAGGTCGCCGAGGGGGTGGGTGGTCCAGTCGCGGAGATCGGCCTGCGGGAGGGCGGCCAGCAGGGAGCGCAGGTCGTAGACCTGCGGGTCGGTGCGGGCGTCGGTGATGCCGTAGCCGAGCACGTCCCGTTCGCCGAGGCGCATCTCGGCGCTTCCGGTGACGTAGAGGGTGCCCTCGGGGCCGTTGACGGTGATGACGGTGTCGACGAGGGTCTCGTAGGTGCGGGTGCCGCGGCCGTTCTCGGGCAGTGCGGTGCCGCCGCCCTTGAACCACTCGCGGCGGGTCGCCGTGATGCCGGAGCCCTGGCCGCGGCTGACGGGCTGC
Organism: Streptomyces sp. NPDC091281; assembly: GCF_044757425.1. NCBI lineage: Bacteria > Bacillati > Actinomycetota > Actinomycetes > Kitasatosporales > Streptomycetaceae > Streptomyces > Streptomyces sp. NPDC091281. The sequence continues at coordinate 306,703 of NZ_JBIVUY010000005.1, forward strand.
TGGGCGAGGAGGGGCAGTCCGGCGCCGAGGAGGTCGCGGTCGTCGGCGGCGTACGCGGTCTGGAGGACCGTGGCGGACGCCGATCCGGCCGTCTGCGCGGTGTTCGCGGTGATCGTCGGCAGCCGGAGCCGGTCGAGGGCGACGTCCCCGGCGTCGGTGACGCGTCGGGGGTTGAACAGTTCGATCCGCAGGCCGGGCGGGTCGTCGGACTCGAAGACGTCGGGGTAGGCGCCGGGCAGGGTCTGGGTGAGTCCGGCGGCGCGCGGGGGGTCGAGGCTGATCTCGCCCGCCTGGACGAGTTCGCCGATGCGGACGGCGGCGGCCTCCGCGGACTCGGAGAGCTTCGTCGCTCCCCAGGTGGCGGCGAGCCGGGGGGCGACGGTGGTCAGCGCCTGCGCGAGTTCGGCGTACGCGTGGTAGTGGAACACCGGTGTGGGGCCGGTCGGCACGAGCCGCTGCCCGTCGGCGAGGTGCGGCCCGCCGGTGCCGGTGCGGGGGGTCCTCAGGGGGTGGACGGCGGAGACGGCGGCCGGGACGGGGGTCACGGGTGCCGCGGGGTCGGTCGCCTCGCTGCCGGTGAAGCGGAGGGTGACGCGGACGGGCACCGTCGCCGTGGCGGCGGGGCGGCCGCGCAGCATCCGTTCCAGCCAGGTGAGGAAGGTGATGTCCTCGTCGTACCAGGCCAGCACACCGGCCTCGATGATGCCGCCGGGCACGTCGAGGGGCCAGTCGGTGACGAGTTCGGAGCGGACCGACGCGGTGTACGCGTAGTCGACGTCGAAGTCCGCCGCGTTGTCCGTGCGCATCCAGAAGCGGTCCTCGCCCGAGGTGGCGGTCCTGCTGGTGTCGGCGCGTTGGACGGTGTTGCTGAAGGCCGGGCCGGTGCGGTCGGTGCGGGTGTCGTCGGTGGGGCGCGGGTAGCGGGCCGTCGGGGTGCCGGTGGTGACGTGCCGTCGGTTGTGGGTGACGGCGCTGGAGGTGTTCGCGGGCGCGTGCACGTGCACCTGTTCGAAGCCGCTGCCGCCGCCCGCGGGACGGCCGCGGACGGTACGCAGCCCGGCCGTGTCCTGGACGGGCCGGGCGGCCAGGGTGACCTCGACGAGTCGGGCGCCGCCCTTGGTGACGTGCCGGAAGTGGAAGCTCCGCGCTCCGTGGGGGCCGCGGCCGGGCAGGGCGCGCAGCGCGGTCGGGGAGGTCATGTCGGCGATCCGCGCGAGGACGCCGGGCAGGAACGAGGGGTGGCCGGGGACGGTGGAGCCGGGTGCCTCGCGTTCGACGAGGGCGGTCAGTTCGGCGCGCAGCCGGTCGCGGCGCTCGGTCCCGTCGTCGGCGTACTGCTTGGCCGACAGGATGCCGGCCAGGCCGGGTGCGCGGGTGCGGGCGAAGCGGTCCGGGAGGGGCAGGGTCGCCTCGGGCGGGGTCGGCACGGTCAGACCGTCGACTCCGGTGAACCATGCCGCGTCGCGGGCCAGTTGGGCGTCGCTCAGGAGGAACTGGGTGCCGGGCGGGAGGTCGACGGCGAGGGTGACGGGTGCCGCGCCGGTGAGGCCGAGCGTGTTGCCGACCAGGTTGCGGCGGCCGTGCCGGACGGTGATGAGGACGGTGGCGCGGCTGCCGACACGGTGCAGGGTGCCGCTCTCGGTCGGGGTGCGGGTCACGCCGGTGCTGGAGGCCTGGGTGTGGGTCCGGTCCGTACGGCTGCTGTAGGCGTGCCGTCCTGACGGGTTGAAGGCGCCCGTGGGCTCCGGCTTCTTCGCGCCCTCGGGGGTCTTGCGCGGCCGTTGCAGCGAGGTGGCGGTGACGGCGACCTGGTGGCCGCCACCGCTGGTGACCTGCTGCTGGGTGGTGTCGGTGGCGCCGACGTCGGTCTCCAGGTACTGCTTGCCGCTGTGCAGGTGCTCGGCGTCGTGCAGGTAGCCCTGGAGTTCCACGCTGAACTCGTGGTCGGCGCCGAGGCCGGGCAGGGTCAGTCCCTCGATGACGTAGCCGCCCTTGAAGATCTGGTGGGCGCGGCCCAGCCGGTTGGCGGGGCCGAGGGCGCTGCGCAGGGCTTCCATGAACGGGGTGCCCTGGTCGGTGGCGTCGGAGCCGGTGAGGGTCTCGGCGGCCTTCCCGACGGCCTTTCCGACGGCTTTGGCGACGGCGGGCGCCTTCGCGGCGGCGGCCTCCTGGACGGTCTCCAGCAGGCCCTTCTCGGGGCGGCCCGGATAGGTGTGGGTGACGATCTGTTCGAACGCGTCGAGCAGGGCGGCGGTCCCGGGGAGGACGTCCATGACGGCGTCGTCGGGGAGCCGCACCACGCCGTCCACGGGGGTGCCGTCCGGGTCCGTCAGCGCGAGGCGCCGGCGGTCGGTGGCGTCGACGGGCCGGACGCGGTGGGTGGCGGGTGCCCGCCGGGGGGTTCCGGCGGGGACCGTGCGGTTGCGGGGGACGGCGAGGGTGAGGTGTCCGGAGACGGTCGCCGGGGGCGGCGTCTCGGGCGGGGCGGGCCGCTCGACGTCCGCGGGACGGGTGGGGTGCGCGTCGGGATGCGAGGCCGGGTCGGCGAACCGCACCGCGGGATCGGTGCCCTGGCCTTCGTAGAGGTCGAGGGCGAAGCGGGCGGGCACGTCGAAGATCTCGGTGGACTGGCCGCTGCCGATGAAGAACTGGTCCTGGTTGACGGCGGAGCCGGCCGTGGCGGTGTGAGCGGTCTGCCCCGCGTACAGGTAGTCGCCGGTGCCGCCGAGGGTCCACGGGGTGGTGGAACCGAGCGGGCCGCTGGGTCCGCCGCCGAAGCCGCCCTGCGCTCCGTAGGCGTATCCGCTGGACTCGCCGCCGCCCGCGGCGAACGACGAGATGCCCATCACCTGGATGTCCGGGAGGGTCCGGCGGTGTCGCGCGTCGGTGGCGGGGCCGGGCGCGGTGTCGCGGAACGCGGACAGCCGCAGCTGGACGCGGCGGACGGCGCCGGTCCGGTCGGGCAGGTCGAACCACTCCGGGTGGCCGCCGTCCACCATGGCGTCGGCGGCGGCGCGCAGGCCGATCTCGGAGCGGGCCTGTTCGAAGCGCCGCAGGTTCGCGAGCTGTGCCTGGGCCCGCGCCTCGTCGAAGAGCCCGAAGTGCGCTTCGAGGGGCGGGAGGAAGCCCTCGGCGCGCAGCCACGCCTCCGCTCGCTCGAACATCTGCTCGGTGCCGTCGACGGCGAGGGGCGCGGTGGAGGCGCCGAGGGTCCGCAGGTTCTCCAGTTCCTCCGGGAGTTGGCGGTCGCCCTGCCCCGGCCGGTGTTCGGTGCCCTCGGCCTGTTCCGCGGCGAGGACGCGCAGCCGCATCCCGTCGTCCCACGGCCCGAAGGTGCGGGCGGTGCTGCCGCCGCGGGCCCGGATCAGGGTGACGTGGTGGGTGACACGTGCCGGGGTGAGCAGGTGGCCGCGGTTGCTGCGCACGGCGTGCGCCATCGTGGCGGAACCGCTTGCCGACAGGGTGGCGCTGGTCTGCCCCTTCACCCCGCCCTTGACGGCGAAGCTCCCCGCGGCCTTCGTCGCGGCGTCGGGGTGCCCCTGGGCCCGGTCGCCGGTGAACGAGGGGCCGACGCTGCCGTCGAGGGCGGCGCCGCTGGTGAACTTGGCCGAGCTGTCGATCTTGACCGTGTGGGCGACGTGCGCCTCCAGGTTGATCTTCCCGTCGAGGGAGCGGTGCGTCGGGGCGCCCGGTGTCACCTCGGTGGTCACCTTCAGCATGCCGATGACCCGGCCGTCGCTGTCCAGCAGGAGCGGCGAGTACAGTCCGCGGCCCCGCTGGAGGGGCAGGGTGCCGCGCAGCACCGGCTCCGACAGGAACGTCTCCAGTTCCTGGGCGGAGGTGTCCGACAGGTCGGCGAGGTCGGTGGCGAAGCCGCGGCGCACCTCGGCGAGCAGCCGGGCGGGCTCGCGCACCGAGTCGACGCCCCAGACCGGGAGGTCGTCGAGGTCGGCGGGGGCGGGGAGCTGTTCGGCGTTGTCGACGGCGAGGTGTTCGGGGAACCAGACGGTGACCGGGCCGTGGGTCCGCGCGTCGCTCCATCCGCCCGCCGGGGGCTGGGCGGGTGCGTCCACCCGGACCTGCCAGACGGTGCCGAACTCGATCGGCCGGGAGAGTTCGTTGCTGCGCTGGGCGGTCATGGTCTGCACGACGTGGGTGACGGTGGTGACCGACGCGTACTCGTTGTGGGTCAGGGTGAGCGCGAGCGCGCCGTCGACCGCCGAGACCGGTCCGGCCGCGGTGACGGGGTAGCGGCCCGACCAGTTCACCGGGATGGTGCGGACCGTCCCGGAGGCTGCCGTGTGCGAGGACTCCTGGCCGCCCTGGGCCCGCCGCTCGACGCGCTTCTCGGGGTCCTCGGTGCTGTGCGCGCCGTACCGTTCGGAGCGGGTCGGCTCGCGCAGGGCGAGCCGGATGTCGACGGTGCGGTCGCGGCCGTCGTGCCGGACGGTGAAGCGTGCGCCGGTGCTGCTGCGCAGGTAGGGCAGTTGGCGGGCGAGTTCGTCGGCCGTGAGGGTGGCGCGGAGGTGGAGCAGCACCGGGTGGTGGTCGGGGACGGTGCCGGTGATGCCGAGCGCGTCGAGGATCTGCCGGTGCACGCCGTCGACGACGGACGCGGGCAGCGGCTCGACGTGGACGAGACCGACGTGCCCGTCGTACTGGGAGCCGTAGTCGCTGACGTAGGAGGACAGGGGCGTGGACCAGTCACGGGGTGCCTGGCTGACGTCCCAGCGCCCGTCGTGGGTGTCGGGGGGCAGGGGGTCCTCGGTGGGCTGGGGCTCCCCGGCGGGCATGGTGTCTCGCGGCGCGGGTGAGGTCGGCGCGTGCGCGTGGTCGGGCACGGCGGGACCGGCGTCGAGCACGTTCTCCACGGTGCGCAGGTCGTCCGAGGTGAACGCGCCCTCGCCGGGCAGGCGGGTGGTGTCGGCCATCACGCCGGTGCCGACGGTGCGGAGCAGGCGGCGGAACAGGGAGTCGCCGTCCCGGCCGCGGTCCCTCATACCGGTGTAGTGCGCGATCTCGTGGAGGACCACGGCGTCGTCGCGCGCCGGGTCGGCGCCGAGCCGGAGGTGCAGCTGGTCGGAGCGGCCGGGGTCGGCGTCGCGGCTCAGCTCGATCGCTTCGGCGTGCTCGGGCGCGGGTGTCAGCAGCAGGTCGACGTGGAGCTGGTCGCCGGACCGGGGCAGGTTCAGGCCGTGGTTGAGATGGGTGTCGAGGAGGCCGCGCAGCCGTTCCTGGAACGCGGGCAGGTCCTCGGCGGTGAAGCCCTTCCCGAAGCGGACGGGGAGGTGGAGGCTGAGGTTGCGCACCCAGCGCCCGTCGTCGGCCTGGATACGCCGTACGTGCATACGGATCAGGGTGGTGCGGCCGTGCAGGGTGCCCGGGGCACGGCGCGCGCTCAGCGGGTCCGCCGCCGGATCGAACCACTCCGTGTACAGCGGTGAGGCGGGGGCCTGGGCACGCCGGTCACGCCACTGGTCCGGGCGGATCGGTGCGGGGGCGGTGTCCGGGGTGGCGTCGGAGGGTGCGGCAGCGGTGTCCGGGGTGGTGGTGTCCGGGGTGGTGCTGGCTGGGGTGGCGCCGGACGGTGCTCCGTGCAGGGCGGCTTGTTCGCGCTGCCGCATCCGCTCGACCCGCCGGTCGATCTCCGCGTTGATCCACGGGACGCGTGCGTCGGCGGCGGACGCCTCCGCGTCCAGGACGGCCTGGGTCACCTCGTCCGGGTCGACCAGGCGTATCTCTCCCAGCATCCGCCCGAATTCACGGGAGTTGCCGTGGCCGATGCCGATGTTGTGATGGGTGTGCCCGTCGATGACCTCGTCGACATCGGCCTGGGTATGGAAGTTGGCCGCCGCTCCGGTGCGCAGGCGTTCCTGGTGGACGAGGGCGGAGGTGGCGATCTGGTAGGCGCCGGACGCCTGGTTGGGCTCTCCGTAGGTGGTGACGAACCTCCAGTAGTCCCGCCACGGCAGGGTGAACTCGACCACCACTTCGTCGTCGGAGGCGGCGTTGGCGTTGCTGAACACGCTCGTGTGCGACAGCGAGGTGGTGAAGAACTTCCGGTACTGGCCGCTCTGGTTGTAGGCCATGGCCGCTCTCAACCCGGCGGCGGCGGTCCGTCCCTCGAACTCCTGCGCTTCCAGGACCGACATCTTCCGGTACAGCCGCATCGGGTCACCGGTGCGGCGCGTGATGGGCCGGGCGGACGCCGCCTGACCGGCGCGGATTCTCACCAACTCGTCGTGGAATCCGGCCATCTGCTGCATCATGCGCTGCTTGAGCGCCAGGTCCGGCAGCAACACGCCCTGCTCGTAGGCGAAGACGTAGTAGCCGCTGGTGAAGTCGGCCGCGGCGTCGTCCGTCTCGAAGAACCTGGCGTACGCCCGGTAGAAGTTCCCCATCACCGCGGCCGTGACGTGCCGGGCCGGGGGCGCACCATGCACGACGGCATCCGCGGACTGGGGGGCCGCCCCGCCGGACTCATCGAACCCGTCAGACCCGTCAGAGCCGTCGGAGCCGGACCGGCGTCCCGGATCATCAGCGACGACCGACGCGTGCACCGCCGGCCCGGCCTCACCGATCCCGGTCATGAAGTCCAGGAACGCCTCGTACGTCGCATTGTCCGCCGCCGTCGCCGCAACCGGATTCGCAGGCGCCGAATGGACCGCCTCCGGATCAACCCCGTACAACCGCTCCAGCAACGGCACCAGTTCCGGCTCGTTCTCCCGCACCCACGCCGCACCGTTGTTCCGCGCCCGACCCGTCACCGCGTCGACACCATGGTTCGTACCGACATACGCGTTGCTCAACTGCGCGAAGAACTCGAACACGTCCGTGGACGAGTAGTTGTCGGCGTCCTGGCCCCAGAGGTCGCGTCGTACACCGTCCGGCCAGGCGATGTCGTGACCGGCGGCCCTCTTGGCGTCGTAGACCTGGCGGATCAACTCCCGCTCCATGTCGGTCAGTCCGACCGTGTGGATCAGGTGCGCGACCTCATGCGTCGCCGACGAATACCCCTCCGCCTGCGACGGCACCCCACCCACCGATGTCCGCTCACCCAGCAGGTTCTCCTCCGCGATCACCGCCACCAACCCGCTCTGCGCCCCCCTCAACTCATCCAGCCCACGACCCCCCACACCACCCAACCCCACGAACGAACCCACCGAACCCAACGCCACGTCCTGCGGCAACACCACCACCACCGCACCCGAACCCAGCAACCGCGACACCACCTCCCCGTCCCGGAACATCCGCGCCACCTGCGCCCCCGCCTCCCACCGCGCAGACACCGGACGCACCGACCCACCCGGCACCACCACCAACAACCGCGCACCGAACTCCGCGAACTCCCCCACCGACAACCGCGACCGCACACCCCCCACAAACCCCGCACGACCCGCCAACCACCGCCGCACCCCCACCGGCAACAACCCCACCGCAACCAACAACTCAGCCACAGACAACCCCGACAACCCCGCCAGCAACCCCTCCGCATCCGCAGGCTCCACCACCCCCGGAACCACCACCTCGACCTCGGACGGCACGCCGATCTCAGTGCCGTCGATCACGTCGAGGCCGAACGGCTCGCCCTGCACACCGGCGAGTTGGTCGAGCTTCCGCTGGATCAGCGCGTGGGCCGTGCGCCGTCCGTCCGCACGCGCGGTGTCGGCGGCCGTCCGGGCGGCCTGTTCGACCTCCTGCGCACCGACCTGACGCGTCGTGGTCACCAACCGGCCGAAGTCGCGGGCGTTGCCGTGCCCGATGCCGATGTTGTGATGGGTGTGCCCGGTGTGGACCGCCTCGACGTCCTGCGCGGTACGGAAGTTGGCGGCGGCGCCCGTGCGCAGCCGTTCCTGGTGGACGAGGGCCGAGTCACGGACCTGGTACGCGCCCGCCTGCTGGTTCGGGGTCCCGAACCTGCCGACGAAGTCCCAGTACGGGTCCCAGGCAAGAGTGAACTCGACCACCACCTCCTCGTCCGAGGCGGCGTTCGCGTTGCTGAACACACTCGTGTGCGACAACGACGTGGTGAAGAACTTCCGGTACTCCGCACTCTGGTTGTAGGCCATCGCCGCGTTCAGCCCCGCGGAGGGCGACGCCACCAGAATCTGCTGCGCCTCCGCCGTCGACATCTTCCGGTACAGGCGCATCGGGTCACCCGGCTGACGGTCGATCGGCGTCGGCATCGCCGCACGCTCTTCCTCGACACCCAGCAGCTCGGCATGGAACCTCTCCATGCCGCGCACCGTGCGCGCGTGAACTGCCAGTTCGCGGGTGACGGCGTTCTGACCGTCGACGAAGTCGTAGTACACGCTGTCGAAGTCCGACGCCGTGCGCTCGGCGGAGAAGAAGTGATCCGCGTACGCCCGGTAGAACGCCGCCATCACGTCGGGGGTGAACCGGCCCGACGGCGCGCCGTGCACCACGCCGGTGTCGGCGGTCCGGGACACCGTGGACTCGGTCTCGGACTCGGTCTCGGACTTGGGCTGGGACACGGGCTTGGACACGGGTCCGGGGGTGGTCACTGAGGTGGGTACCGGAGTGGCCTCGCGAGTGGGCTGTACCGCGTCACCGCCTTCCGCTGTCCCGGTGGATTCCGGTCCGGACACGGTGGTCAGGGGCACCGCCGGGGCCAGGGCCGGGGTGTCCCCGGTGTCCGCCACGGTGGTCCCGGTGCCCTCGGTGACCGTGCTCGTCGGCTGCGGGGCCCGGGGTGCGCGCGGTTCGGCTCCCCAGGGCCCGCTGGTCGTCGGCACCGGACGCTGCGGGGCGGGTACGGCCGACCGGGACTCCGGCGACGGCGTCGTGAGGTCGCCGACCAGCGCGCCGAGCAGCGCCAGGTGGCGACCGCGCAGGCCCCCTTGCGCGAGCCCGTCGGGAGCGGGCCGGGTGAAGTCGCCCATCAGGCTGCCGGGGATGTCGGGCCGGGCGGCCGCGGCCGGGTCGCCGCCCCGTGACTCGTCCCTGAGGCCGAGCTGGTGGGCGATCTCGTGCGCGTAGTCGACGGGTTCGGCATCCGCCCACCAGGCGTTGCGGGTCATCTGCTGGTCACGTCCGACCAAGCTGACGTCGAGCGCGTGCGGGTGGCTGTCCCCGGACACCAACTCGACGGTCACGTGCAGGAGATCACCGTCGGGGAGACGATGGCCGGCCGCGTTGAAGTGCGCCTCCACTCCCGCACGTACCTTGTCCCAGACAGGGGCGGGCATCCCGTCCGGCGCCGCCACCTGGACGGTGAGGTCGACGACCGACTCGCCGTCGAAGACGAACCGGCGCGCGTCGAACTTCGAGTGGACGACGTACTGCGTCGTCCCGCCCGGCCGTGCGGGATCGGCGGGGGTGGAGACCGGATCGACCCAGGTGTGGGTACGGGTCACCGGGGACGCGGCGGCCCGCGCGGCCTCGAAGGCGGAGCCCCCCGTCGACGAGGCGGGCGCGGCGGGGACGGGGTGCGCGGTCGTGACGGGCGGCACCTCGGCCGTCTCGTCCCCGAACTCCTCCTGGATACCGTCCTGTTCCTGCTCGGGGCCGAGGACACGACGCCCGTCGGAGCCCTCCGCCCCGGACGCGGGGCCACTCCCGGAGCCGATACCGCTGCCACTGCTGGTTCCGCTGCCGCTGCCGGTGCCCGTGCCGCTGCCGTGCGGCAGCGTCGCATCCGTGTCCGTGTCGGTCGGGTGGCCGGTGGAGGACCGCGGGGCGCTCTCGTCGCTGTCCTCACCGAACAGGTCGCCCGAGGTGTCGGTGGTCCGGACCTCGGTGCGTCCGGTGTCGCCGGACACCGAACGCGGCCCACCGGACGCCGAGTTGGCGGCACCACCCGTACCCGTTCCGGTGCCCGTACCGGTTCCCGCCCCCGTGCGGGGAGTGTGGGTCTCCGGGGCCGAGACGGCCGCCGGGGAGGTCGTCGTGTTCGGGCCGCCGTCTGTTCCGTCGAGGTCCGCCGCGCTGTTGTCGAAGGTGTCGTCGGCGGTGTCGTCGAAGGTGTGGTCGGCAATCCGGTCGGTGACGTTGTCGAGGCCGGTACGGGAGCCGGAGCCGCCCAAGCCCTTCGCGGCGGTGGAGCCGGACAGCGCCGCCGGGTCGGCGCCCGGGGGCGTGGAGGAGGACGTGGACGCGTACGTGGTGTCGGAGGAGAGCGACGCGGTGTCCGAGTCGAACAGCGAGTCGTCGTCGAACAGCGACACGTCGTCCAGGGACGACACGTCGGAGCCGCCGTCGTGGACGCCGTCCGTGATGCCCGAGGGCGTCGGCACCGGGAGGGACGGAGGGAGCGGCGGCGGCGTGACCGGGACGTTCCCCGTCGAGGTGACCGGCGGAGGCACCGGAGCGGTGACCGGCGGGGCGGGGATGTGCGGCGGGATGCCGGAGGTGACCGTCGGCAGCGGCGACGGCGCGGACACCGGGTCCGCGGACGTGGTCGGCGGGGGGACGGTCCTCCCGCCGCCGTTGCCCGTGTCACCGGGCGGCGAGGTGCTGTCGTTGATGCCGTCGAACTCGGTGGTGGTGAGGAACTTGTTCACCTTGAGGCCGCCCAGGACCAGCGCGCCACCGGCGATCACGGTGATCACCGAGCTGGTCCCGGCCCCGACGAACGTCTCCCACTTGAAGTCCCACTCACCCTCGAAGGCGCCCTGGACGAGGTACTCGGCCATCGATTCGCTGACCGCGCTGGAGACGAACTCCCCGGTCAGTACGGCGCCGCCGTTGAGGCCCTTGGCCCAATTGGGGTTCGTCCTGGCGAACTTGTCGAAGCTGTCGAGGTTCTTGAACCAGTTCTTCACCACCTTGCCGCCGCCGCGGAAGAACATCTCGAACAGGCCGTTCAGCGCACCGGCGGCGGCCGACTTGCCGACGTCACGCCAGTCGATGCCCTTGGGCTTGCGGCCGCCCGGGTTCAGCGCGATCTGGGCGAGCTGCACGGCGAGGCTCTGAAGGGCCTCCTCGAACGCCTCGGTGAGCACCGCGGTGAACGGCGCCAGCTGCACCAGCCGTTGGACGATCATGAAGACGGCCAGCCTGCTGCGGGCCCTGGCCAGCGCCATCTGGGAGATCGACGTACCGCCCGTGATCGCGGCCAGCGCGGCCAGGAGGGCCAGCTCGATGAGGAGCATGACGATCTCGGCGATGATCTCCCACTTCGCCGCCTGGATCTTGATCGAGTGGTTGACCTGGCCCTGGGCGATCTCCTCGAGCTGGTCGATCATGCCGTCGAGGTGGTTGACGCCGCCGTCGTCCACCAGCAGCGACAGGCCCCGGACGTAGGCGTCGCCGACGTCGTCGGGCAGGGAGGTGGCGGCGTCGACGATGGAGGTCTGGATCTCGTCGCGGAGGGAGCGGACACCACGGCCGAAGTTCAGATACAGATCCTTGCTGTAGTAAGCAAGGTTCTCCCTGGCCTGCAACGGCATCTCGCCGATGATGATCCAGAGCATCTTCCTGACGTCCTCAGGAAAGACGATCTCCTGCATGTGAAGCTCCGCTCGTCCTCAGCTGTCGGTCGTGCCCTCTCCTCCTCGTGTCAGCGGCGCCCGCCGGTGTCGCCGTCGAGGGCGTCCTCGGTGCGCTTCTGGTGCTCGCGGATGCGCTCCGTGGAGTCGGCGGCGTTCTTCTCGATGCCCTCCAGGTTCGAGAGCGTCGCGGAGACCAGGCCGTCGAGCGCGTCGAACAGCGTCCTGCTGGTGCCCCGGCAGTACTCGTTGTTGCGTTGGTAGACCGGGCGGACCTTCTCGGCGAAGTCGTCCGTCCAGCCGGGCCATTCGGTGTAGTGCCGTTCGTTGCTGTCGAAGTCCTCGCCCAGCTTGCGGGCGAGTTCGGGCAGCCGCTTCATCCGCTCGATGCTGGCCCTCAGTGCCTCGGTGTTCGCCTCGTACACGCCGCTCATGCCCGGCCCCTTCCTCGGTCGTGCGGGTCGTCGCCGTCCTCGTGGATCTCGTCGCGCAGCCGGTTGCGGGTGCGCCCGCCGCCGGGTTCACCGCCGAGCGCGGACCCGAAGATGCGGTCCCAGTCGATGTCGATGCCGCGCAGCTCCGGCAGTTCGGTGCTGGGCGCGGTCAGCGGCCCGAAGGTGTCCATCACCTCCTGGGCCATCTGGGCGCGGCCCCGCCCCACGGCCTCCATCACGGACTGGGCGAGCTGACTGGCGTTCATCGAGCGGTACTTGTTGTCGAGGAACTTCAGTCCGGTCAGTTCGCCGGCGGCGCCGACCGTGACCTCGACGGCCCGGTCGCGGGAGCGGACGGTCGCCGAGGCCCCGGCGAGTCGTTCCTCGGCCTGCGCCACGGCGGCCTGCACGGACTCCAGTTCGGCCATCGCCTTGGCGATGCGCTGCTCGATCGGTTCGGTCACGGGTGGCTGCTCCTCGCCTGCGCTGCGGTGGTCATCGGCCGATCACGGCGGGTGCGCCGCCGTCGTCGGTGCCCCATACGTCGTCCTCCTCCTCGGCCCACACCTCCCGGGCGCGGTCACCGCTCTGCGTCTGCGGCCGGCCGCCGGGAGCACCGGCGCCGCCCACGGGCACGAAGGGGCTGGAGCCGGTGGTGCCGGTCGCGCGGGGCGCGGACACCTGTACGTTGTTCTCGTCCTGGACGGGGCGGGCCGCGGGGCCGCGGCGTGCGCCGCGGCTGTTGAGGGGCTGCCCGTCGTCGATGACGTTGCGGACCCGCTCGGTCTGGGCCTGGTTCCCGCCGCCCGCGCCTCCCATACCGCCCATGCCGCCCATCGGCATGCCCATCGGCATGCCGCCCGTGCCACCCGCGCCGCCCGCGCCGTTGAGGCCGCTCATGCCGAGGCCGCCGGGCAGCGAGCCGGTGTTGAGCGGGGTGCCGCCGTCGCCCGAGGAGGCCGCGGCGGTGGACGCTCCCGAGGTGGCGTACGGGGACTCGTAGGGGGACTCGTCGTACAGCTCCTCCTCGTAGGAGCCGTAGTCGTAGCCGGAGGAGGCGCCGGGGAGGGAGCCGGGCGAGCCGCCGCCGGAGTGGAAGCCCGGTGCGGTCGGCAGTCCGCCCGGTGAGCCGTTGAGGTCGCCCGTGGAGACGGTGCCGTCCGGGAGGGTGGTGGAGCCGATGCCGGTGCGGGGGTCGACGGTGCTGACCGTGCCGTCGGGGAACTCGGTGACGATGTTCCCGTCGGAGCCGAGCCGGGTGACGCTGCCGTCGGGGTTGGGGAGGAGGTCGCCGACGTTGAGCGGGCCGGTCTCGACGGTGCCGTCGGGATGGGTGACGGTCGCCGTGTGCAGGTCGGGGTCGATCCGTACGGAGCTGCCGTCGGGGAACTGCGTGACCAGCCGGTCGTGGGCGTCGAGGGTGGTGTGGCTGCCGCCCGGGTTGGTCAGCACGTCGCCGGAGAAGGGGCTGGCGTCGACCCGGTCGGGCCACTGCGAGGCGAGGTCACCGACGTTGAGGTCACCGGAGCCGATGACGCTCCCGTCCGGCAGATCGAGGCCGCCGCCCCCGGGCAGCCCTCCGGTGCCGCCCTGGACCTGCTGCCAGGCTTCCTCCTGCCGCTTCTGAGCCTTCTCCTGCTCGGCCCTGACCTCGGCTTCCTTGGCCTCCTGCTCGGCCCTGGCCTCTTTCTCCTTGGCTTCCTGTTCGGCCCTGGCCTCTGTTTCCTTCTGCTCGGCCTTGGCCTCGGCGGCGGCCTGCTTCTGCTCGGCCTCCTTCTCCTTCGCCTCCTGCTCGGCCTTGGCCTCCGCTTCCTTCTGCTCGGCCTTCGCCTCGGCGGCGGCCTGCTTCTGCTCGGCCTCGGCCTCCTTCGCCGCCTGCTCCGCCTTGGCTTCCTTCTCCTTGGCTTCCTGCTCGGCCCTGGCCTGGGCTTCCTTCTCCTCGGCCTTGGCCTCGGCGGCGGCCTGCTTCTGCTCGGCCTCCTTCTCCTTCGCCTCCTGCTCGGCCTTGGCCTCGGCCTCCTTCTGCGCGGCGGCCGCCTCCGCCTCCGCCTGCTTCCTCTCCTGCTCCTTGCGGGCGGACTCCTGGTCGGCGCGGGACTGGTTGAACTGGCTTATCTGCAATTGCTCCGCGCGTGCCTGAGCCTGCTTGGCCTCGGCCTCCTTGGCCTCCTGCTCCGCTTTGGCCTGGGCTTCCTTCTCCTCGGCCTTCGCCTCGGCGGCGGCCTGCTTCTGCTCGGCCTCGGCCTCCTTCGCGGCCTGCTCCGCCTTGGCTTCCTTCTCCTTGGCTTCCTGCTCCGCCTTGGCCTGGGCTTCCTTCTGTTCGGCCTTCGCCTCGGCGGCGGCCTGCTTCTGCTCGGCCTCGGCCTCCTTCGCGGCCTGCTCCGCCTTGGCCTCTTTCTCCTTGCGTTCCTGTTCGGCCTTGGCTTCCTTCTCCTTGGCCTCCTGCTCGGCTTTGGCCTTCGCCTCCTTGGCCTCCTGCTCGGCCTTGGCCGCCTTCTCCTTGGCCTCCTGCTCCGCCTTGGCCTTCGCCGCCTCCGCCTTGGCCTTCTCCGCCTCGGCCTTCTGCCACGCGATGAAGTCGTCGTTCTTCTTCTGCGCGGCCGCGGCGGCCGCCTCCGCGTCGGCCTTCTCCTTGGCGGCCTTGTCCTCCGAGTAGGAACTGGTGAGGTCGTCGTCGCCGCGGGTGCGGACCGTCCCGAGATCGATGTTCGTGGAACTCCACTTGTTGTGGATCTCGTCGAGGGCGGCGTTGGCCGGTTCCACCAGGTTCTCGATGACGGACGCCTGCCAGTGCGAGACGGCCATCTCGCCGATCGCCTTCCAGGTGCTCAGATCGGTGAGCTTGCCGAAGTTGTCGCTCTTGCCGTACCGGGTCGCCGTGTCGTCCATGAGCGAGGTGGGATGGTACGTCGTCCGCGTGCCGCCCCTGGCGACGCTCTGCACCTTGTAAGTGATCTGCGTGATGTTCCGCTCCCACACGTGGTCGGTGACCTCGACCAGCAGATCGTGCAGCCAGCGCAACGGATTGCCCATGTAGAGCTCCCAGTGCGCCCAGCTGGTCTGGAGTGTGCGGGCGGCCTTGGACAGGGCGTCCTTGGCCTCCCGGATCTCGTTGCCCTGCTTGGAGTGGGTGCCGGTGAAGCCCATGTCCTTGGCGTAGCCGCTGTACTGGCGGTCGATGGTGTGGATCAGATTCCAGAAGACACCGGCGGCCTGCCCGCGCCAGGCGTCGTTCTGTTCGGTGCCGACGCGGCGCTGCCACTCCTCGACGATCTTCTGCTGCCTGCTGAAGAACTCGCCGACCCGGTCGAAGGCGGCGGCCGCCGTGTCGAAGGACTTGAGGCTGACCGCCTGGTCGTTGGCGACGTTCTTGCCGTTCCACGACCAGCCGTAGGTGCCGTTCTCGTTGTCGAGCATCCGCTCCAGCGCGCGCCCGGTCCCGTAGGCGTACTGGGTGAGCGGTGCGGTCGTCCAGACCGCGTCCTCACCGGTGAGCCCGAGGTGGTTGTCGTACTGGCTCTTGAACTCGCCGCCCTCCACCACCCCGCCCACGGGCGCGCCGTCGCCGTTCTTGTTGCCGAGCAGGGTGATGCGGGCCTTGTACATCGTGACGCCGTGGCCGTTGCTGCCTCCCCTCATGTAGAAGGGGATGACGAAGTCGGTGTTCTGGATGTTGAAGCCCGCGTTCTCGACACGCCAGTTGAAGTCGTCGGGATCGACGTAGTCGACGTAGCCCTGCTTGCTGATCTCCACCTTCATCTGCTTGATCTTCTCGTTGCCGAGGAGTTCGTCGAAGAGGGTGTGCCGTTCGGGCGCCTTGTACCCGGTGAGCAGCGACACCGCCTTGTTCCAGCTGTCATTGTCCGAGGTGAGCGGAATGACGTTCTTCTCGTCCATGATCGGTCTCCGTAGACGGCTGGGCTCACAAAGCGGGGATACGGGAAAGGGGGCGGGCCGGGCTCGCGGCCACCGGGACCGGCACAGGAGCGGGGCACCTCCCCGAAAGGGGGTCCGGGTCGTGCGGGCCGCATCCCGGCGGGCGGACGACGGCCTAGGTCGCGGACACGACCTAGTCGTCCTCGTCGTTGCCGCCGCCCAGGGAGTCGTCGACGTCCTCGAAGACGTCCAGCAGCTTCTGGCCGTCGATCGCGGCGAGGTTGTCGCCCTGGGTCTTGAACAGCTTCTCGATGCTGGTGCCGAGGTTGTCCTCGATGTCCTCGAAGAGGATCGTCTGGTTCTTGAGGATCACGTCGATGGCCCCGATGACCTTGGTGATGGACTCGACGAGGCTCTCCCCGTTGGTCCGGGCGTCCTTCACCATCGCGCCGATCGTCAGGGGGAGGGCCGCCTCGGACGGCGTGCCCTCGGGGATCTCGCCCCCCGGCAGCAGGTTCGCCAGGCTCGGTGCCGACCTGCCGTCGTACTCGCCGTCGAGAAGTATCTTCCTCAGTTCCTCACGGAAGTTGAGCACGTCCTCCTTGAGGAACTTCTCCAGCCACGCCTTGTCGAGGTTGACCGTCGTACCGTCCGCCATGTCCTTCTCCTGCCGGGGACTGCAACTGCCACTGCCACTGCCGGTGCACCGGGCGGCGACCCGCCCGCGTCGCGGGGGCCGCCGCCCGGCTCAAGGGACGCGCGCGTGCCGGCTCAGCGGCCGACGCGGACGCTCTCCCACAGCTGGGTGAGCTTCTTCTCGCTGTGGTCGTAGTTGCCGGACACGTCCGTCAGCAGCCTGGAGTGGTTCTCCAGCAGGGTCTTCATCGCCTCGACGGCGCCGTTCCACGCCGCCTGCTTGGCGTTGTACACCTCGCGGTCGTCACCTTCCCAGGACGCCTTCAGCGCCTGGAGTTCGGCGTCCAGGTTGACCAGGATGCTGGCGATCGCCCTGGTCTGCTGGACCATGTCGTCCGCCGCGTTCGACATGCTTCGGTAGTCGACGTAGATGTGTCCGTCGGTGAAATCGCTCATCTCGGAGCCTCGTCTCGCATCAGGTACGGAGGGGGGTCGACGGCCGGAGATCCGGCCCGTGCCGGCGCGCGGTGCGGGCTCAGCCCTTCAGCGCGTCGAAGATGCTCTGGGACTGGCTGTACGCGGTGTTGATGGAGTCGTTGTTGGCGCCCTGGGTCAGACCCTGCTGCTGGAGCGTCTCGTTGAGGGTGTCCACCATGTCCCGCACGTTCCGGGAGATGACCTCGGCCTGGTCGTCCCACAGCTTCAGCAGGTCCTGGAACGCCTTGCCGTCCGAACCCTTGAGCCCGGACGCCAGGTTGAACTTCATGTTCTCGACGTCCTGCCGGCAGTTCTGCACACCGGTGAAGGCCATCTCGAGGGCCTGGATGCCGTTCCGTGTCGCCTGCTCCTCTGACTGCTGGAAGCCTGCCACTTACCGCACCTCCTGATGATGGTGTCCGGTCCCCCGCACGGAACCGGACCACGAGCGGGCCGCACGACATCCCGCTCGGCGAGGGCAACCGGGCCCGGTGTGGAACCAGTTGACCGGACACTGCGAATCGCAACCCGGTCATCCTTGCATGATGATGTTGCTGAATTCTTTTGTCTTGAGGTCGATTTGAGGGACATTCTGCGCCGGAACAGGTCAGTTCCCGTCGGCGGGCTGATGGGCCGTCACGGAATCGCCCTCTCCGCGCCGCTTGTCCGTTCCGCCTGCCGCGGCGTCCCGCGCGGTGGCCTTCGCCGCGCCCGCGCAGGGAGCCGCCGTCGTCCGGCCGCCGCCTCCGGTCACGGCCGCCGCCGGGCTGAGGTCGGGGCCGGTGGGAAGCATCGCGAGCAGCGGCGAGGGAACCCCTCGGGCCTGCCCGGTGCTGTATCCGAGCGCCGCCAGCGCCTTGTCGGTGGCGATCCGGTACTTCATGCCGCTGTCGGTCACGAGGTAGACCGTGCCACCGGCGGCCCCGCCCGCGCTCAGCGCCCGTACCAGCGCGCCGCCGCCGGGGCGGACGGTGATCCGGTCGACGGGCACGCAGGCCGGGGTGAGCCCATCCGGAGCGGGCTGCGCGGCCGGTCCGAGCGCGGACGACGCGACGAGCGCGACACTGAAGCGGGCGCCCGCTCCGGCGCCTCCCTCGATCCGCGCGCAGGCCGTCCGGCCCGCGCCGAGACCGACGGCCGCGGGCGGCTTCGCGGGAAGGTCGGCGGGGTCCGTGCGCGGGGCGTCGGCGGTACGGCCGTCCAGCGCGTCGGCGCCCAGTCGCAGCGCGCCGGGAGCCTCCTCGCCGTACGCCTCCTCCCGCGTCCTCGGGTCGCCGAGGAGCAGGGCGGCGCCCGTCGGGGTCAGCGGCACCAGGCCTTCCCTGCGCAGCAGGTAGTAGCGGGTGTCCGCGCCGGGCACCGCGACCTCGAAGACCTGGCCGATCCGGGTCTTGCGGCCCCCCAGCTCCGGCCCCTTGCCGCCGCGGCCGGGTACGTCCGGCGGGGACAGGTCCGGGCCCGCGGGAAGGGAGTTGAGGAACGCCGACGACACCTTGACCCGGGGGGTGGTGTCGTAGCCGAGGGACCGCGAGGCGCCCCGCTCGTCGTCGAGGCGCAGCCTGCTGCCCCGCCACACCAGGTAGTCCGCCTTGTCCGGTCCGGTCACCACCAGCGCCTGCGAGGCGCTGAGGCCGGAGCCTTCCGCGGAGGCGCCCACCGCGAGGAGCGTCGTCACCGCTCCGGAGGCGGCACCGGAGCAGACCTGCCAGGCGCCCGTGTCGAGGTCGCCCGCGGCGGGCAGCCGGTCGGGCGCCCCGCTGATGCCGACGGGCGCGCCGGGCGGAACGCCCTCCAGGGAGCGGGAACCGACCTGGACGACCTTCATGTCGGCGCCCGCGAGCAGACGCGCGGAGGCGTAGTTGCGCACCGGGCGCAGCCGGCCCTCCAGGTAGAGGTAGCGGGACCCGGTGTCCTTGTTGACGACGAGTGTGCCCGTGGCCTTCCAGGAGTCCTTGACACCGGGCTTGAACAGGCCGAACACGAAGGCGCCCGCCGACAGCAGCACGGCGATCACCACGCCGACGGCGACTCCCCGGTTGGTGCGGCCCTGGGGGCTCTCCGGGGCGTCCGGATCGCCGCGGAGCAGGGCGGAGGTGAGGCGGCCCATGACGAACATGTGGGCCTGTACCTGGTCGCGTTTGGACTGCACGGTGCGCCCCCTCAGCCGTTGAGGGACCGCAGGGCCCCGTAGACACCGAGCACCCACAGCACCAGGGGCAGCAGGGCGATCGCCGCCGCCGAGTGCAGCAGTTCCGCGCCGCGGCCCCAGTACGGCATCAGCCTGCGGCCGGGCACCGTCCAGGAGGCGATGGCGAGGCCCGCGGTGGCGGCGAGCAGCCCGACCACGGTCAGCAAGCGCCCGGTCTCCCCGGCGTCGTGGGCCCGGGAGTACACCAGCAGGGCCAGGCCCCAGACCGCGGGCAGCACCAGGAACAGGCGCTGCCAGACGTTGCCGAGCCCTCGGGCGTGCAGCAGCAGCAACAGCGCCAGCGCCACGGAGGTGAAGACCTCCGCCAGGCCCGGTTCGCGGGCCATGACGGTGAGGGAGCCCGCGCAGACCACGCCGACCGCCCCGTACAGCGCGCTCATCCAGCCGTCCGCGAGCACCGAGCGGGCGGCGACGACCGCGGTGGGATGCGGGTCGATGCCTTCCTGCAACTGCTGGGCGTTCGTGGGCAGCGGAGGCATGCGCAGTCCCGCCATGCGGAAGGACAGCGGGGGCACGAAGGCGCCGAGGAGCACGGCGGCGAGCGCGATGACACCGGCGACCTCGACCGCGGTGAGCCCGGCGGCGAGCATGACCACGGCGGCCAGCGCGCCGAAGGCGGCGACCACGGCGGGCGCGAGGAACAGGGCGGCGTACGCGGCCACCGCGGCGAGCGCGAGGACGGCGCCGCCCGCGCCCGCGGCGGTCGCGGCGAGCATCCGGGAGCCGAGCACCTCCTGGCCGTGCGGCCCGGAGAGGGCGCCGCCGGGCAGCAGCCATCCCGCGAGGGCGAGATAGGGCACGGCCATCAGCCCGAGGGCCGCGCCCGCCCCGCCGTCGCCGACGGCCCGGCTGGCGGCGGCGGCGCCCGCGAGCAGCAGCAGCGCGGCCGCGGCGGCGCACACCGCGCGCGTGGTGCCCGGACCGCCGGGCAGGGCGAGCACCACCAGGCCGACCGCCAGCACGGTCACGGCGAGGCCGCGCAGCAGGGCGCGGCCCGCCGCCGCGGTCCATCCGTGGGGCTGGTCACGCAGCGCCGTGGAGATGCCGTCGACCAGGTCGTCCAGGTGCACCTCGGGGAGCGCGTCGACGCGGGGCCGGAGATAGACCGTCTCACCGTCGCGGAGGTCGAAGAAGTCGAGGGAACGCTCCTCGTCCAACGGCTCGCCGCCCAGGCGCTGGAGCACCCAGCCGCCGTGGTCGACGCCGGTCTCCTCCAGGTCGTCCCCGGCGTAGCCGAGCACGGCGGGGAGCAGGTCGGCGACCGGCACGTCGGCGGGGACGGCGAGGTCGATCGTGCGGGCGGGGGCTCTTACGGTCAGGCGGCACAGACCGGCCACCTGGTTGTCACTCATCGGTCTGGCTCACGCCTTCCGGGGTTCTGGCGCACAACAACGCACCGAAGTGGGGGGAGTTGCCCGTGGTGGTCAGCTCGGAGGATCGTAGTATCAAACGTCTCTTCGGGGTGACCCCGCCCCCGTGGCATCCCGTCCCCCCACCTGTGGAGGCGTTCCGTCGGCGTGACGGGCGCTCCGTAAGGAGACCGTACGGTGAGTGTGGTTCTGTTCCGGCGACCGGCCCGCAGGCGAGGCCCCGAGATGCCGGGCGGTGAACTGACCCTTCAGGAGCCGCCGGTGCTCCCCGAGACGGTGCCGGACTCCTCCGCCGTCTGGACCTATCTGCCGATGGCGCTGATGTCGGTGTCGATGATGCTGATGTTCATGCGGCCCGGCATGGGCAGCGGCGGAAGCAGCTTCATCTATCTGGCGCTCGGTCTGATGGTGATCTCCTCGGCGGCCATGATGCTCGGTCAGGTGATGCGCCGGAACAGCGAGCGCAAGCAGCGCCTCAAGGGCGAGCGCCGGGACTACCTGCGCTACCTGACCCAGACCCGGCGCAAGGTGCGGACCGCGGTGGTCGACCAGCAGCGGGCCCTGGCCTGGCGGCATCCCGAGCCGTCGGCGCTGGCGTCGGTGGCCGGGTCGACGCGGCTGTGGGAACGGCGGCCGCAGGACGAGGACTTCGGCGAGGTGCGGGTCGCGGTCGGCGACCAGAAGCTGGGCCTGCACCTGGCGCCGGTGACGGGCACCCCGGTCGAGGACCTCGAACCGCTCGCCGCGCACGCGCTGCGCAGCTTCATCCGCGCCTACGGCGTCGTCCCCGACCAGCCCATCGCGATCTTCCTCCAGGCCTGGGCGCGGGTGCTGTTCCGCGGCGACGAGGACCGGGTCCGCGCGCTGGCCCGGTCGATGGTCGCGCAGCTCGCCGCGTTCCACTCCCCCGACGACCTGTGGATCGCGCTGTGCGTGTCGGACGAGCGGCGGGCGGACTGGGAGTGGGCCAAGTGGCTGCCGCACCACCTGCACCCGCAGGAGAGCGACGGCGCCGGACCGGCCCGGATGAACGGGTCGGCGTTCAACGAACTGGAGGATCTGCTGGGCGCCGAGTTCCTGGAGCGGCCGCCCTTCGACCCGGACGCCGTGCCCGGCCGCGAGGAGCCGTTCACGGTGATCGTCGTCGACGGCGGCACCGTGCCCAGCGGCCACCGCCTGGACGGCCCCGGCATGCGCAACACGGTCGTCCTGGACCTCGGCGGGGCGCTGACCTGGCGGCCCGGCCGGGTCACCCTCCGCTTCGACGTGGACGGCGACGACTTCTCCCTGGTGCGCACCGACCGCGACCGCAAGGAGCAGTCGACCCGGCTGGGCCGCCCCGACGTCCTCGGGGTGCACGGCGCGACCGCGCTCGCCAAGCGGATCGCCCCCTATCGCATGGGCATGGCCGCCGACAGCAGCGAACCGCTCTCCACCGACGTGGAGTTGACCACCCTGCTGGGCATCCAGGACCTGCACCGGCACGACCCGCAGACCCTGTGGCAGCGCAGCACCGGCCCGAGCCGCCTGCGGGTGCCCATCGCGGTGGGTGTGGACGGGCAGCCGGTGGAACTCGACATCAAGGAGTCGGCGCAGGGCGGCACCGGCCCGCACGGCATGCTGATCGGCGCCACCGGCTCGGGCAAGAGCGAACTGCTGCGCACCCTGGTGCTGTCGCTGGCCCTGACGAACTCGTCGGAGACACTCAACTTCGTCCTGGTCGACTTCAAGGGCGGTGCGACCTTCCTCGGGCTGGACGAACTGCCGCACGTGTCGGCCGTCATCACCAACCTCGCCGACGAGGCGGCGCTCGTGTCCCGGATGCAGGACGCCCTGCACGGCGAGCTGATCCGCCGTCAGGAACTGCTGCGCGCCGCGGGGAACTACACGTCCGCGCTGGAGTACGAGAAGGCGCGTGCCGCGGGCACCCCGCTGGCGCCGCTGCCCAGCCTGTTCGTGGTGGTCGACGAGTTCAGCGAACTGCTGGCCGCGCACCGCGAGTTCATGGAGCTGTTCGTGATGATCGGCCGACTCGGCCGCAGCCTGGGCGTGCATCTGCTGCTCGCCTCGCAGCGCCTGGACGAGGGCCGTATGCACCAGTTGGAGAGCCATCTCTCCTACCGGATCGGCCTGCGCACGTTCTCCGCGATGGAGAGCCGCGGCGTCCTCGGCGTGCCGGACGCGTACGAGCTGCCGTCGGCGCCGGGCAGCGGCTTCCTCAAGTCCGGGGTCGAGGCGCTGACCCGGTTCCGGGCCGCGTACGTGTCCGGGCCTTACCGGCACCGCCGCGGCAGCGCCAACCAGGCCCGCGCCGCCGGGCAGACGGTGCCGTGGACGAGCGGCTGGGTCGTCCCGCGCGCCGTGCCCGACCTGCCGGAACCCGAGCCGGAGGCCGAGGAGAGCGTGGAGACGCTGCTCTCGGTGGCCGTGGACAAGCTGGTGGGGGCGGGGCCGCCCGCGCACCAGGTGTGGCTGCCGCCGCTGGACCTGCCCGCCACGCTCGACCAGGTGCTGCCGCCGCTCACCCCCGATCCCGAGCTGGGGCTCACCACGGTGGGCTGGCCGGGCCGGGGCGCGCTGAAGGTGCCGATCGGCATCGTGGACCGGCCGTTCGACCAGATGCGGGACCTGCTGACCGTGGACCTCGCGGGCGTCGGCGGGCACATCGCGATCGCCGGAGGTCCGCAGAGCGGCAAGAGCACCATGGTGCGCACGATCCTCACCTCGCTGGCCCTCACCCACACGCCGCGCGAAGTGCAGTTCTACTGCCTGGACTTCGGCGGCGGCACGCTGGCCGGACTGGACGGGCTGCCGCACATGAGCGGGGTCGCGGCGCGGCTGGACTCCGAGCGGGTGGGCCGCACGATCGCCGAGGTCAACACGCTGCTGGCGACACGGGAGAAGTTCTTCCTGGAGCAGGGCGTCGACTCCATGGCCACCTACCGGCGGCGCCGTGCCGCGGGGGAGTTCGCCGACCACGAGCACGGGGACGTGTTCCTGGTCATCGACGGCTGGTCGACGGTCCGCCAGGACTACGACCGGCAGATCTCCCACTTCACCGCGATCGCCGCCCGCGGCCTCAACTACGGCGTCCACCTCGTCGTCACCACCTCCCGCTGGGTGGAGCTGCCGTCCGCGGTGCGCGACCAGGCGGGCACCCACCTGGAGCTGCGGATGGGTGATCCGATGGACTCCGAGATCGACATGCGGCGGGCGGGCACCGTCCCCCGCGTTCCGGGGCGCGGCCTGACCAGGGAGGGCAAGCTGCACTACCTGACGGCGCTGCCCCGTATCGACGGCGGCGAGCGCGCGGACGACCTCGGCGAGGGTGTCGCCTCGCTGGTGTCGGCGCTGGCCGAGAGCTGGCACGGCCCCGTCGCGCCGCGCGTGCGCATGCTGCCCACCGAGCTGCCGGTGTCGGCGCTGCCCGCGCCCGAAGGCGACTTCCGCTTCCCGCTGGGGCTGGAGGAGGACGAACTGGCCACCGTGTGGCACGACTTCTCCGAGAGCCCGCACATGGTCGTCATCGGCGACACGGAGAGCGGCAAGACCAACCTGCTGCGGCTCACCGCGCGGGCGATCATGCAGCGGTACTCCCCCGCCGAGGCGCGGATCATGGTCGTGGACTACCGGCGCGAGCTGGTCGAGGCGATCCCCGACGCGTACCGGCTGGGCCACGCCGTCTCGATCGACGCGCTGCGCGACCTGGTCGACGGGGCGGCGCGGGCGGTGCGGACCAGGGTGCCGGGCCCCGACATCTCCCCCGGCAGGATGCGTGCCGCGGACTGGTGGTCCGGGCCGCGGCTGTTCGTCCTCGTCGACGACTACGACATGATCGGCTCGGGTCCGATGAACGCCCCGTTCGAGCCGCTGCTCGACCAGTTGGCGCTCGGCTGGGAGGTGGGCCTGCACATGGTGGTGGCCCGCGCCGCCTCCGGCGCGAGCCGTGCCATGGGCGACCATCTGATGCGCAGGCTCCAGGAGGTCAACACGCCGACGCTGATGATGTCCTGCCCACCGTCCGAGGGCTACGTCGTCGGCAACGCCAAGGGACGCCTGCTGCCGCCGGGCCGCGCAGCCCGCATCGCCCGCCGCCGTACGGTCCAGGTGCAGACCGCGTTCCTGGGCTCCGGCGAGGAGTGAACGGCGGTCACGGGCGACCGTGACCTCCGTACCCCCTGGTGCGGTCGGCGGAGGTCAGTCCGCCGGCCGCCACCTGCGGGCCCGGCCGCGGGGGATCACCGCGGCCGCGGCCGCCACCAGCAGCACCACCCCGCCGGCCACGGAGGCGACCAGCACGGCCCGGTGCCGAGGGGCCGGTGACGGCGCCTCGGGCAGGGCGGCCGGGGGCGGCTTCGGCACCGTGGCGGCGGCGTCGGTGAGGACGGCCGTCAGCGCGCCGTACACGTCCAGGCGCGGCGGCGACGCCGGATAGGCGGTGGCCGTCAGGCGGCGCGCCACGTCGGCCGCGCTCAGGTCGGGGTGGCGCGCCCGGACGAGGGCCGCGGCTCCCGCCACATGGGCGGCGGCGAGGGAGGACCCGGACCCGAGGTAGTGGCCGCGGCCCTTCGGCCCGTTCCCGACCACGCCGACGCCGGGGGCGGCGAGGTCGGCGGAGAGCGCCGTCGGCGCGTCGGCGGGGCGTCCGCCTCCGGCGCCGTAGTCCATCACCGACAGCACGTCCGGCGCCGCGGCGGGCCAGTACCAGAGCGGCGCGGCCCGGTCCTGAGCCGCGTCCCCCCGCGCCGTGTCCTTCGGCACCGTGTCCGGGGCGAACGGGGCCACCACCAGGGCGTCGCGCTTGTCCGCGTAGGCGACCGCGGCGGTCAGCTCCTTCTTGCCGGTGGGCAGCGCCCGAGCGACGTAGATCACCTGGGCGCCGCCGTCCGCGGCCTCCCTGATGCCGTCGGCGAGCAACTGCGGGGTGGTCGTGCCGCGCTCCTCGGTGCCCCGCACCGCGAGAATCCGCGCCGCCGGTGCCACGCCCGCCGGGCCCACCCCCTCCTTCCGTGCCGCGGCGATGAGTCCGGCGGCGAAGCTGCCGTGCCCGACGCAGTCGCCGTCCGCGCCGCCCGCCGTCTCGACCCGCCCGGCCAGCACCGGGATCGAGGTGCCGACACCGGTGTCCACCACCGCGACGGTCACCCCGGCGCCCTGCGACTGCTGCCAGGCGCGGGGCAGACCGAGGGCGCGCACGGTCCACGGTTCGCGCTCGGCGGTCCGTCCGGAGGCCGCCGCGCACGGCTCGTCGGCGCCCACCTCCGCACGCACCACGGGCAGTTCGACCGGCGCGGAGTCGGCGAGGGCCGGTCCGGTTCCGGCGAGGAGCAGGGGGAGGGTGCCCATCAGGACGGCGGCGGCCGCGCGTGCGGAGGTGGGGTCTCGTCGCATGGCGGGCATCCTATGGCGCCCGCCCGAGCGGCACGGGACGGCACCCGGTGTCCGGCGTTCCACGGCAAGTGCGCTGCCCCGCCTGGAAGATGACGGCCCCGCTCACGTAGCCTTCACCCGGTACGCGCCCCGACGTCCCACAGGGCCGAACCGTGGCGCCGGAGCGAGGAGGACCCAGCTTGTCGCGGCAGTTGCTCACGGTCTGCCCGGAGCAGCCGGGAAGTTTCCGGACCATCGGTGAGGCGCTGGCCCAGGCGCGCAGCGGAGCGGTCGTCAGGGTGCGGCCGGGCCGCTACCCGGAGAACCTGACCATCCGGACCCGGGTGACCGTCGTCGCCGAGGGCGAACCCGGCAGTGTCGAGATATGCCCGCGCCGCGGCAGCGCCGTCGTGCTGGTCGCCGACGCGGTCATGCTGACCGACCTCACGCTCCGCGGTGGCTCCGAGGACGTGCCGGTGGTGGACGCGGCGCGCGGGCAGGTCGCCATGGACGGCTGCACCGTCGTCGGCGCGGGCTGGACCGCGGTGCTGGCGCGGGAGTCGGGCTCGCTGGCCATGCGCGGCTGCCGGGTCAGCAACCCGGACGGGGCCGGGATAGTCGACACCACCGACACCGGCAGCGTGATCTCCGACTGCGTCATCGAGAACCTGGCCACCAGCGGTGTCGTCATCAGCGCGAACGGCCGTACGTCGGTGCGGGACTGCCGTATCCGCGGGGCGCGCGGCAACGGCGTGCTCGCCAACGGCGAGGCCCAGGGCGTCGTCGAGGACTGCGAGATCTCCGGCACCGGGAAGCCCGCCATCGCGCTGGAGGGCGACAGCAGCACCCGGGTGCGGCGCGTGCGGGTGCACGACGCGGCGGTCGGCGTGTACGTCACCAGCGGCTCGCGTCCGCTGCTGGAGCAGGTGACGGTCAGTGACACGTCCGGTCCCGGTGTGGTCCTGGCGTCGGGGGCCGACGCGGAGGTGCTGGGCTGCCGTACGTCCCGCACCAAGGGCAACGGGCTGGCCGTCCTGGAGCGGTCGCGGGGCACGTTCCGCGCGTGCGAGTTCGACACCGCGGGCGGGGCGGCGATCCGGGTGTCGGACTCCAGCGCCCCGGTGCTGACCGACACCACCGTCCGTGACTGCGCGGACCGGGCGGGCGCCGTCCTGCTGGAGGAGGAGTCGGCCGCCGAGTTCGAGCGGCTGGAGGTGGCCCACGCGGCCGGTGTCGGCATCCTGATCCGCAGCGGCGGGAACCCGCTGCTGCGCCGGGCCCGGGTCGTCAAGTCCGGCGGGCACGGGGTGGAGGTCACGGACGACGGCCGCGGACGGCTGGAGCACTGCGAGATCGAGAGCGCCGGAGCGGACGGTGTCCGGGTGTCCGGCGGCGGCCGTCCGCATCTGCGGGACTCCGCCGTCCTCGGCGCGGCCGACGCCGGGATCGGGGTGGGCGCGGAGGGCCTGGGCTCCGTCCGTGACTGCCGGGTGCAGGGCTCGGGTGCCTCCGGCGTCGCCGTGGACAAGGGGGGCGAACTGTCGGTGCTGCGCACCGAGGTGTCCGGCTCGGGCGCCCACGGCGTGCTGGCGGCGGACGGGGCGCGGCTGAGCCTCGACACCTGTGTGATCACGGGCAGTCTCGGTGACGGCGTACGGATCGACACCGCCGACCAGGTCAGCGCGGCGGGCTGCACCGTGCGGGAGAACAAGGGCGCGGGCCTGAAGCAGACCCGCGGCAGCGACCGGCTCACGGTGGAGGACCTGACCAGCGCGGACAACGGCGCCCCCGACCTGTGGGGAGCGGACGTCGTCGGCACCGCGGCGGCGGGCGAGCCGGGTGGCCGGGGCGGCTCCGGGAAGGCCGTGCCGTCGGGCCCGCTGGAGGAGCTGGACTCGCTGATCGGCCTGGCCGACGTGAAGCACCAGGTCCGCACCCTGGTCAACCTCAACCAACTGGCGCAGCGCCGGTCCCGGTTGGGCATGCCGGTGCCGCCGATGAGCCGCCACCTGGTCTTCTCCGGCCCGCCCGGCACCGGCAAGACCACCGTCGCACGCCTCTACGGCGGCATCCTCGCCGAGTTGGGCGTGCTGGGCTCGGGACACCTGGTCGAGGTCTCCCGCGCCGACCTCGTCGCCCAGGTCATCGGCGGTACGGCCATCAAGACGACGGAGGCGTTCAACGAGGCCCTGGGCGGGGTGCTGTTCCTGGACGAGGCGTACACCCTGCTGTCGGACAGCAAGGGCAACGGCGCCGACTTCGGCCGGGAGGCGATCGACACCCTGCTGAAGCTGATGGAGGACCACCGCGAGGAAGTGGTGGTGATCGCGGCGGGCTACACCGACGAGATGGCCTCCTTCCTCAACTCCAACCCCGGCCTGGCGTCCCGGTTCACCCGCACCGTCGAGTTCGCCAACTACACGCCGGAGGAACTCGTCACGATCACCGAGCGGATGTGCGAGGCCCACCGCTACGAGCTGGACCCGCGCACACTGGAAGCGCTCGCCGACCACTACGGGCGGATGGAGCGGGGCGCCGGCTTCGGCAACGGCCGCGCGGCGCGCCGGGTGTTCGAGGAGATGGTGGACCGGCAGGCGTTCCGGCTCGGCTCGATGGTCGACCCGGCCGAGGCGGACCTCTCCCTGCTGCTGCCCGCGGACGTCGGCCCCGAACCGGACGACTCCGCCGGCGCGGCGGGCAGTTCGGACGAACTGCTCGCGAAGCTGGACGCCATGGTCGGCCTCGGGGCCGTCAAGCGGGAGGTGACCGACCTGGTGAACCTGCTGGCGACCACCCGGCAGCGGCAGGCGGCCGGACTGCCCACCCCGCGGATCAGCCAGCACCTGATCTTCTCCGGCCCGCCCGGCACCGGCAAGACCACCGTCGCCCGCCTCTACGCCGAACTCCTGCACTCCCTCGGGGTGCTGCCCACGGGCCAGCTCGTGGAGGTCGCCCGCGCCGACCTCGTGGGCCGCTACGTCGGTCACACCGCGCAGATCACCAAGGAGGTCTTCGAACGGGCCCTGGGCGGTGTGCTGTTCATCGACGAGGCCTACACCCTCACCCCGGAGGGGGCGACGTCCGACTTCGGCCGGGAGGCGGTGGAGACCCTGCTGAAGCTCATGGAGGACCACCGCGACGAGATCGTGGTGATCGCCGCCGGATACACCGCCGAGATGCAGCGGTTCCTGCACTCCAACCCCGGCCTGTCCTCGCGGTTCACCCGCACCGTGGAGTTCGAGAACTACTCCACCGGAGAGCTGGTCGGCATCATCACCGCGCAGGCCGCCGACTCCGGCTACGACTGCCCGCCGGAGACCGTCGACGCGCTGAGCCGCTACGTGGCCGCCATCCCCCGCGACCGCGCCTTCGGCAACGCCCGCACCGCGCGGCGCCTGGTGGAGTCCATGATGACCCTCCAGGCCCGCCGCGTCGGCACGATCCCGTCCCCCGGCCTGGACGACCTGCGCCTGCTGCTCCCCGAGGACCTGCCACCGGACGGGGCCGACGGGGCGGGGCGCTGAGGGGGCCGCCCCGGGTGCCGTGCCGTCAGTGGTCGATCCACTGGTACCACTTCTGGTTGTCGGCGCCGTCGCAGGGCCACACGATGACCGGGGTGCCCGCCGTCGTCCCGAGGTTGTAGACGTCGACGCACTTCGAACTGAGCTGTGAGACCAGGTTGTTGGTGGTCTTGTTCAGGTGGAACTGCTGCGCCCGGCTGCCGTCGCACCGCGCTGTCCGCATCGCCGACCCGCTGGCCGACGAAGGCGAGGTCATGCACAGTCCGTCGGCGCGGGCCGTGCCGTCCGGGCGGAGGTCCCAGCGCTGTTCGTCCTGGTCGTTGCACCTCTCGATCCGCAGCCGGCCGCCTGCGGACGAGGGGTCGAGGCACATTCCGGCACCCCCCGCGATCAGGAAGTAGCCGGTCTTCGACGGGCTCTTGCCGTTCCCCTCGGCGCTCTTGGGCGTGGCGCTGACCGGCGGCGGCTTCCTGGGCGTGGTCCGGGGCGCGGGCGTGGGCTCGCTGCGGGGCTCGGCCGACGCGGCGTCCTTGCGCGTGGGCGCCTTCGCCGTGGTCCCGGACACGGAGACGGACGGCGAGGCCGCCCGCTTCGCCGACGGGGTCGCGGCCGCGTAGTCGCCCGGAGCGGACGGGAGCGCCGCCCCGAGCACGGTGTCGTCGGCGGTCTCGGCGGCAGCGGTGTCCGCCGCCCGGGGCGCGTCCCGGTCGTGCCGCGTCAGGATCAGAAGCGGTACGGCGGTCAGGAGCGCGCCGACGATCACGGCGGCGGCGAGCACCGGCTTCTTGGGGCGTCCGGGCCCGGTTGCCGTAGCCGCGGCATCGGCGGACGGGCCTCCCGGGGAACCGGACAGTACCTGTGTCCCGGCGCCTTCAACGGCGTTCCGGGAAGCGGAACCTGACGCGACGCCAGGAGCCGGGCCGGAAGCCGCTGCCGCCCCTGGCACGGCCCCGGCTCTCGGTACGGCGGCTCGGCGGGCGGCGGTGCCCGTTCCGCCCCGGCGCCCCCCGCCCGGCGCCGCGGTCCCGGCGCTCTCCGTCGTCCCGCTCTCCGCCGTCCCCTCGGCGGCCTCGCCGGTCTCCGCGTCCGGGCCGGTCTGCCGGGGGGACGCTTCCTGTGTCACGTCGGCGGCAGCCGCCCCGGCACCGTCCGTCGCACCGGCGGACTCGGCCGCGCCGGCCCGCTCACCGGAGGGATCGCGTCGGCCGGCGGGGGTGAGTTCCGCTCCCGCCGCGCAGGCCACCGCGGGCAAGGTGACCGCCTGACGCACCTTGGGCGCGGCGGACCCGGTCGCCGGGGGCGCTGCGGCAGCCGGTCGGGCTTCGTCGTTGTGAGGTGGCATCCGTACTCCGTCGTCGGCTCGTGGGGGATGCGTCCGTGCTGCTCAGCGGCGCGGGTGACGGGACCGTGAGGGCCCACCGCTGTCGAGGGGCCCGACCGATGCACCGTCGGCTCGCCCCGTCTCCCCGCGGACCGACGCCGCCGTGGCCCGCAGGACCCACGGGCCACGTCACGGACACGCAGGCCGAAGCGTAGCCAACGACCCGGCAGGGCCCGACCGTTGGGGGGAACGGAGGGGTGTCATGCGCGGGTGCCGCCGGATGGCGGGCCCGAGGATGCACCATGCCCGCCGGATCGGGCCGCGCCGGGTGGTGTTCCGGCACTCCTGGATGACCTGCGAACGGGGCCGGATCGCACAGCGGGTGGAGAAGCTCCGCGGCCTCCGGCGGTGCCGTGTCGGTGCGGGCCGCGAGGACGGCGTCGATGAGCCGGTCGAACGAGGTGGCCCTGCCGACTCCCACGAGGGGGACGAGCGTGGTGCGCGTCGCCATCTCCACCCACAGGCCCGCGTCGCGCGCCGACGTGAGCCGGAGGGCGTGCGCGTCGGCGCAGATCCCGCTGACGTCGATCGGCATGCGCAGCGGGTCGCGGGCGCACGCCGGGCGGAGCGGATGCCTCGCCGGACCCCGTCGGCGGACAGCCGCCCTCACCGGGGTCTCGACGCGTCCGGGCCGAGGCAGCGCCGCGTCTCGTGCTGTCACGCCACGGTCCGGCGCCGGGGACGGGCGACGGGCGTACCGCGTCGCACCGGAGGAATGCGGAACTCGAACTCGGGACGGTCCCAGGGGATGGCGGGCGGGTTCGCGAGCGCGGTCCCGATCCGGACCGCGCCGACGCGGTGGTAGAAGCCCTCGGCGGGAACATGCGACACGACCGCGACCCGGTCGAGCCCGGCGGCGCGGGCCTCGGACATCATGTGCGCGACGAGCAGTCGTCCCGTGCCCCGCCCTTGCGCCGCGTCGGCGACGAACAGCAGGTCCAACTCCGGCGGGGCGAGGACGAGCGAGTAGAACCCGAGGATCTGGCTCCCGTGGTCGTCGGAGCCGACGGCCACGAAGACGCGGTGGGCCTCGATGTAGTCGGCGCCGACCCGGTAGCCAGCGACCGCTGCGGCGTATCTGCCCTCGTAGGCACCGGAGCGGCGCACGAGCCGCGTGAGCCGTCCGGCGTCCTGCGGGACGGCCCGACGAATCGTGATCGTCCGGCCGCGTGGGGAGGTGCGTGAACTCATCGGGAGATCTTCTCTCATACGGAGTGCGATCATCCGCCCCCGTCTCCCGAGCGGGCCGGCGTCCCTGGTCGGCTCGCAGCCGTGGCCGAGGGGAAGGACGATCCGACGGGAGCACCGATTTTTAGTTGAACAACCAAAAAAGCGTACACTTGCACCCATGGGCAGACCTCGCAAGTTCGACGAAGACCAGGTTCTGGAGAAGGCGCGCGACCAGTTCTGGCGCTCCGGGTACGACGCGACGAGCATGCAGATCCTCTGCGAGGCGACCGGCGTGGCCTCACAGAGCCTGTACGGAGTGTTCGGGAGCAAGCACGACCTGTTCGTGCGGGCCCTGGAGGCGTACTGCGCCCGGCAGGTGGCTGGACTCGCCTCGATCCTGGCGGAGAGTCCGGACCCATGGGGTTCGCTGATGGACGCGGTGACCTTCGAGAACGACGGCCGGTTGCCGCTCGGCGTCGACGGATGCTTCCTCGCCTCCTCCGCCACGACGCTGGCGCGACGGGACGACAGGGTGCGCGAGCTGTCCCGGCGCACGTACAGGGACATCCTGGGAGTGGTGCGCGGTCAGTTGGAGCGGGCCCGGACCGCCGGGCAGGTCCGGGAGGACGTCGACCTGGACTCCGTGGCCGCCGGTCTGCTCACGTCGATGCAGGGCATCGAGTTCCTCGCGAAGAGCGGCCTGGAGGACAGCCTCCTGGAGAAGGCGCGCGCGGCGACCGTGGCCATGCTCACGGCCGCCTACGCAGGGCAGCCGCGGAACGACGACGAGGCATGAGCGGCGTCCACACAAGAGCTGACCGGCGTCCGTCCGCCGGCCGGACGTTCGATGCCGGACACCCGCAGGACGCCGCCGGGCCCGCCCTCCGGGCGGACGACAGGACTCTGCGGACACGACCTAGTAACCGACCGTGAAGCGCTTGTTGAGGTGCCTGGGATTCTCGATCTCGTCCACCAGCGCGACCGCGAAGTCCTCGTACGAAATACTGGCTCGACCGTCCGACCCCACCACGGGATGGTCCGATCCGGTCCGATAGCGGCCGGTACGCGCACCGGGGGCGAAATGGATCGGAGGCGGGGAGAGGTATGTCCACGTCACCTCGTCACCCAACGCCCGGTACGCCTCGAGGGCTTTCAGCTGTCCCCTTGCGTGCGGCTTGTACTCCTCCGGAAAACCTGGTGCTTCGTAGAAGGTCACTCCGTCTTCGTTGAGCAGGCTGGAGCCGCCCCCCATGTGGAGCACGCGCAGTTCCTTCGAGGGAAGGGACCGGGCCGCCGCGGCAACGGTGGCCACGACGCGTGTATACACCTCCGGGTTCCCTCCGATCGTGAGTACCAGCACATCGGCGTCCTTCGCGAAGGCGGTGACCGAGTCGAGCCGGGTGGCATCGCCGACGGCTGCCTCGACTCCGGGAGGGAGGTCGCGCAGCCGCCCCTCCTGACGCGCCACGGCTGTCACGTCGTGGCCGCGCGCGGCGGCCTCCGCGACGACCCGGGCTCCCGCGGTTCCGGCGGCCCCGAACGTGACGATCCTGCTCATCCTCTTCTTTTCCCTTCGCGGACAGGTGTTTCCGAACGCGCAGTGCTGCCGTCCGCCCCTGTGATCGGACGGTGCCCGACCAGTACGCGGGACGCCGCACGGCTCCACAGAAGGCTAGGACTGCGCGAACGGGCCGAGACAGGTGTGCCGGGGACTCGGAATGATGGAATTCGGTCGTCAGAGGCTTTCCGCAGCCGAGGCACTGGGAGGTCGAGCTGATCTCCGGAGGACCACCGCGTCTGCGCGGAAAACCCGTCACCGCGGCCTGGTCCGGGTGGACCGGGGCCGCGGTGATCCGGGAGGGACGCGTCAGATCCGGTCCAGGACCACGACCGGAATCACTCGTTCGGTCTTTTCCTGGTATTCGGCGTAGGTGGGGAAGGTTTCCACCATCAGCGGCCACAGCCGGTCCCGTTCCTCGCCCACGGCCGTGCGGGCCCGCACCCGTAGGTGCTCCGCGCCGACCTGGATCTCGATCTCCGCCCGGGCCAGCAGGTTGAGGTACCAGTTGGGGTGCCGGTCGTGCCCTCCGCGGGAGGCGACGAGGACGAAGGAGTCGCCCGTCGCCCGGTAGATCACGGCGAACTTGCGCGGCAGTCCGCTGCTCCGGCCGATCGTGTGCAGGACGAGGGTGAACAGGCCGGGGAGCCATTCGTGTCCGACCGCGCCGTCGGTCTCCTCGTAGGCCTTGATGTGTGTTTCCTGGAACAGCACGTGGGTTGTCTTCCTGGTGCGGAGTGGTTTCGGGGTCTGGGGACGCCCGACCGCGCGGCGGTCGGCCGACGGTCCGGGTCAGGGACGACGGGTCAGCAGGACGGTGCCGGTCCGGTCGGGGCGCCGCGCGTGCGCGACGGCCACGGCGTGCTCGGCGAGGTCGTAGTGGCCGGCGATCTCGGCGAGGTCGGGACGTGCGGCCACGAGGTCGAGGGCGAAGGCGACGTCGTCCGCGCGGGTGGCGTCGTCCAGGCCGGCCCACTGCTCGATGCTGACGCCGACCGCCGCTCGCTGGCGGCGCACCAGATCGAACGGTTCGAAGCCGGAGGGCCGGGAATCCAGGCGGCCGTAGGAGAGCAACGTGCCGCCCTCGCCGAGCCGGTCGAGCATGGCTCGGCTGACCGGTCCGCCGACCGGGTCGAGGGCCACCCGCACGGGCCGCCCGCCGATCGCCTCGTCCAGGCGCTTCTCCCACCCGTCGGCCGAGGTGGTGATGACGGGGACCTTCGGCCACCGTGCCCGGTGCCGGGCCGCCGTGTCCGCGGAGCGGACCAGGGCGATCAGGGACAGGTCATGGCGATCGGCGGCGGCGCTGACGAGAGTGCCCACCGCAGATCCGGCGGCGGCGTGCAGGATCGGTCCGTCTGCTCCGGCGGCCCCGCCTCCGTGGTGGTCGACGGCTCGCATGAGCATGCGCATGGTGAGCGGATTGACCAGGGCGAGCGCCGCCACATCGTCCGGCAGTGCGTCGGGCACGCGGTGCACGTGCGCCGCGGGTGCCAGCACCACTTCCTGCCAGGCGCCCGCGGCACCGAAGAAGGCGACCCTGTCTCCGGGGGCGACGCCTGTCACACCCTGACCGACGGACTGGACCGTCCCGCTGCCCGCGGACCCGACACCGGCCGGCCGCGCGGGATCGGGCGCGGCCCAGCCCTCCCGCACACCGAGGAGGTCACCGGCGTGGATCGCGGTGGCACACATCGACACGGCGACCTGGCCAGGTCCCGGGCGAGGTGGGGTGAGTCGGTCGCTGAAGGTGAGAACGTCGGCCGGGTCACCCGGTCCGGTACGGACGATGCCGCGCATTGCTCCTCCTGAGGTACTGGTGTGCCGCTGCCTCGAACGTGGGCGGGGAGCCTGAGGCGCGGGCCCGGCCCTCCCGGCCCGTCTAGCCCGCCTGGCCCACCTGGACGGGGACGTCGAGCTTCTCGCGCAGCCAGGAGGCCATCACGGTGACCGCCTCGTCGATCTCGGGAACCTTTCCGGCGCCGAACAGGAAGTTGTGCTGTCCGTCCGGGATCACCTCCAGCCGCAGGTCGACGCCGGCCGTCCGGGCTCGGGCGGCGAACTGCTCACTGTCGTCGGTCAGGATCTCCTGGTCGCCGTAGAGGACGAAGGTCGGCGGCAGCCCGGTCGGATCCGCGTGCGCGATGTTGATCCGGGGGTCGGTCTTCGCCACCCCGGTACCGTCCAGCATCAGGTCGCCGAAGGCGGTGAGCTGGGTACGGCTGAGCATCTTGTCGAGGTCCGCCTTGCCGTCGATGGAGGGGTTGTCGAGCGCGATGTCGAACCAGGGCGACATGGAGAGCACCGCGCCGGGCAGCGGCAGTCCCTTGCGCCGGGCGGTGAGCGCGAGGTTCACCGCGTAGTTGCCGCCGATGGAGTGCCCGACCGCGGCGATCCCGGCGGAGTCGTACCCCTCGTGCAGCAGCCACCGGTAGGCGGTCTCCACGTCGTCGATCTGGGCGGGGAACTTGTGTTCCGGCGCCAGCCGGAAGTTCACCAGGAGTGCGGGGACACCGGCGGCTCGGGCCAGATGACCGACCGCTTTGCGGTCCATCCACATCGAGGCGACCACCGAACCGCCCGAGTGGCTGTGCAGCAGCACATGCTCGGTGGAACTGCCGGCCGGCACCACCCACAGCGCGGGCACGCCGCCGGCGTCGACCTCCCGGTACGTGACGCCCTCCGGCTCACTCGCGAGGAGGTGCAGGGACTCGGCGACGTCGCGCCAGACGCCGAGGTTGTCCGTGAGGGCGAACTTCGAGGCCATCTCCTCGTAGAACGTGGCCATGTGGGTGAGTTCGGGGCTGCTCATGATGATCGCTCTTTCGTGCGGTGAGGCAGGGAAGCGCGGTGCGCGCACCGTTTCTGGTCGATCGACCAACAACAAGAATCACGGTACTCCATTTCTGATCGCTCGACCAAAAATGCGTCGGGCTCACGCCCGGAGCCCACAGTCCGCGGCCCACGAGCCCCGACCCGGGTCGCGCGTCCGTCTCCGGCGGCGCGCATCAGCCGGGAGCGCGGCACCGGCCTCGTACGGGATGCCTGTTCACACCGCCGACAGTGCCTCGGTCGGCGGCAGGCGGGAGGCGCGGACCGCGGGGTAGACACCGGCGACGGCACCCACGACGATCGCGCAGCCCAGACCGACGCCGAGCGCGCCGGGAGGGAGAACGGGCAGCCAGGACCGGGAGAGGGCGTAGACGGTGGTGACCCCGGCGCCCAGGGCGGTGCCGACGACTCCGCCGAGGACCGCCAGGGCCACCGACTCGGTCAGGAACTGGCCCCGGATCTGGCCCCGGTTGGCGCCGAGCGCCCGCCGTAGCCCGATCTCCCGGCGCCGCTCCAGCACGGAGACGATCATCGTGTTGGCGACTCCGATACCGCCTACGAGGAGAGCGACTCCCGCCAGCCCGAGGAAGAGCGCGGAGAAGGAGTGCTGGGTGGCCCGTTTCGCCGCGAGGGCGTCGGAGGGGCGGCTGACCTGCACCGCTCCGGGAAGCTCCGGGTTGAGTGTCGCGGGCAGGACGTCGCGGACCGCCTCGATGCGCGATTCGACCGCTTTCACGTAGAGCACAGTGGGGTGTCCGTCGAAGGAGAGCGTGTCCTTCGCGGCCTGCCAGCCGACCAGGACGGCTGTCTCCAGGTCCGGGGTGAGCGGCATGGGCCGCAGGATGCCGATCACGCTGAAACGGTGCTTCCCGATCGTCACGAGCGGCTCGTGACCGGGGACGATCGTGGCGATGCCGAGACGTACGGCCGCACGCGTCCCGAGGACGGCGGTGGGGAAGTTCTCCGTCCCGCTGTCGAGGAACCGACCGGAGCGCAGGCTACCGCCGATCGTGGCCAGGAGGTCCGTCCGGGTGGCGAGGACGGTCAGCCCGATCGAGTCGTTGGGGTCGGCGAGATCGGAACGGCGCACCGTGGCATGGGTATTGGCGACGGCGGTGGCACCGGTGACCGGGCCGATACGGGCCGCCGCCGCGGCGGCCGACTCCGGCAGCAGCGCCTTGGCGCCCGCGTCCGTCTGAGGCTGGGCGCGGAGGATGTTGGTGCCCAGCGCGGAGAGTTCTGCCAGGAGGGCACGCTGGCTGGAGGCGGGGATGCCCGTGACGACGACGAGGGTCGCTATGCCGATGGCGATACCCAGCGCGGAGAGCGCGGCCCGAGCGCGACGGGTGGACAGGCCGAGCAGCCCGAGGCGCAGGATGTCGAGAAGGGGGAGGCGGACAGGGCGGTTCACGCAGACCCCCGCACGTGGGTCGTAGCCGTCGGGCCGGCGGTGTCGGAGGCTATCCGGCCGTCCCGCAGCCGTACCGCGCGCGGCAGGCTGGCGGCGATGTCGAGGTCGTGCGTGATGACGGCGATGGTGGTGCCCTCCGCGTTGAGGCCGACGAGCAGTTCGAGCACGGCCTGTCCGTTGGCGCTGTCCAGAGCACCGGTCGGTTCGTCGGCGAGGACCAGGGCGGGCTCGTTGACCAGGGCGCGGGCGATCGCCACACGCTGTCGCTCGCCGCCGGAGAGTTGCCGGGGCAGGTGACGGGTGCGGTGTGCGAGACCGACGCGCGCGAGTGCCTCCTCGGCGCGTGGGCGGCGTCGCCGTCGTGGGACGCCCGCGTAGAGCAGACCGGTGGCGACGTTCTCCGCGGCGTCGAGGCCGTCGATGAGGTGGAAGTGCTGGAAGACGAAACCGAGGAACCGGGCGCGTACGGCAGACAGTTGACGGTCAGTCAGTCCGGCGGCCCCGTGCCCCGCGATGTCGACGCCACCGCTGCTGGGCCGTTCCAGCGTCCCCATGATGTGCAGCAGGGTGGACTTGCCGGACCCCGAGGGGCCGACGATGGCGAGAAGCTCGCCCTCGGCGACGGTGAGCGACACTTCGTGCAGGGCCGTGACGCCGCCCGGATAGGTCTTGGTGACCTCGTGGACCGTGAGGGCGGCAGCGGTGGTGCTCATGAGGAGGTCACCACCACCAGGCCCTCGCGGATGCCGGGACCGCTGACCTCGACGAGTCCGTCGGCGAACATGCCGGTCGTGACCGCGAGGAGCGAGGAGTCCGTCCGCTGGAGCGCGTACCCGCCCTCCCGCAGCGCGAGCAGAGCCGTGACGGGAACGACGAGGACGTCCTTGCGCCCCGGGGTCGTGAAGCGGACCTGCACGGACGCCGAGTCGAACGCCTTGAGGCCGTCGGCGTCCTCGGGCGTCACGGTCACCACGACCGTGGGGGACTCGGTCTGCGCGTCCGGGCCCTGCGCCGTCGTGCCCTGGACGACCGGCGAGACCGCGGTGACCTTGCCGGGGACGACACGGGCGTCGGGGAGCGTGATCAGTACGGCCTGCCCTTTCCGCACGGCGCCCGCGTCGGTGGCGTCCATTTTCATCGCCACCGTCTTCGCCGTGGTGGTGTACGTCAGCACGTCGGCGCCGACCGGGTCGCCGGGCAGCGCGGTGACGGTCTCGATCCGTACCGGACCGGGCAGGACGAGTGCGCGGTCCGGGGAGAGGGTGCCGGTGGCCTTCTGCCCGGTGTCGTGCTGCCAGCGCTTCAGCGCGTCGCTCAGCGCGGAGGTGAACTCGGCCTGTCCCGGGGGGAGCGGCGAGGCTGATCTGGTGACCGTCTCGCCCACGGCGTAGCCGAGTTCCCGCAGATTGTCCGCGAGGACCCGGACGTCGTGACCGCGGATCCCGGGCCTGTCCAGCGGCCGGAAGAAGGGGGTACCGCCGAAGAAGACCGGGACGGGCTGGTCGTCCACCCAGAACAGCGCCTTGCCCCGGGCGGCCCGCGTGCCGGGAGCGGGCACCTCGGTGAGGGTTCCGGTGCCCTTGCTCTTGAGGGTGAACGCGCGGCCGTGGCCGAGTGTGCCGGGGAGGGACTGGCTGGAGGACAGGTCGCTTCGCGTGACCTTCACCGTGTCGAGGTGCAGCGGCTGGTCGGACGTGGTGTGAGGGGCCTTCTGCGCGTGCAGGGCGGCGGCTGCCCCGCTGACCGCGCCCGCGCTCAGCACGACGGCCAGCGCGAGAGTGAGACGAGGACGCCGCCGTCGCCGGGGCATCCGGTGGTCAGTGGTTCTTTCCACCGAACGCCTCCAGCGTGCAGGCCTTGTCGACCGTGGTCTGCGCTTCCTCGCTCAGGGTCTGCTCGCCGGAGTAGTTCCATCCCGAGTTGTCGGGCAGCGAGACGACCTTGAGCCCCTTCTTGTTGAGGCATGTGATGTAGGCACGCCAGTCGTCGGCGAAGTGCGGGTTCTTGTCGCGGTCGAGTTCCGGCGGCTGGAGGGGCAGCTTGCCCGCGCAGGTGCGTTCGGCGGCGCGTGCCGTGGGGCTGTCGTCGTTCTGGTCGACGGAGTACGGCCCCCGCGAGAGGATCATCTTGTGCCCGTGCTCCTTGAGGCACGAGGCGTACGCGTTCCAGTACTGGTCGCGCTCCGCGTCGCTGCTGTCCAGCCGGAGTTGCGGCCTGCTCTGCTCGGAGGCCGCGGAGGGGGAGCGCTCCGGTTCGCCGCCCTCCCCGTTCGGGGCGGAGGGGGATTCCAGGGAGGCGACGTCGTTCTTCCGGTCCGCGTGCGACTCGCCCCCGCCGTCGGTCCCGCCGCACCCGGTGAGCAGACCCGTGCCGCCCAGCAGGGCGGCGCTGACCGTGAGGCGGACGAGAGGGGAAAGGGGTTTCATGAGGCTTGATGGTGGTCGGTGAATGTGGGATTCGTGTCAGGAAGCGTTGGGCCTCCTGTCCCCGTCCGCACCGGCCGCCGCGGGCCGGGGAATCCGCCGGACGGCGTTCCTATACTCGCTGCCATGAACGCTCGGATACTGGTTGCCGAGGACGACGCCAAGCAGGCCGAACTGCTGCGCGTCTACCTCACGCATGAGGGCTACTCGGTCTCGATCGTCCACGACGGCCGGACCGCCCTCGAGGCTCTGCGGCGGGACGCGCCGGACCTCCTCGTGCTCGACGTGATGATGCCGCGCGTGGACGGGCTCGACGTGTGCCGTGTGCTGCGTCGTGAGTCGGATCTTCCGGTCCTGATGGTGACCGCGCGCTGCACGGAGGACGACCTTCTGCTGGGGCTGGATCTCGGCGCCGACGACTACATGTCGAAGCCGTACAGTCCCCGGGAGCTGACCGCGCGGGTGCGGACCCTGCTGCGTCGCGCCCGTCCCGCCGAGGGGCGCAAGGCGCCGGCCGAACCCGCGCTCGTGGTGGGCGGCCTTCGGATCGACCCGGCCCGCCACCAGGTGTGGTGCGACGGGGTGCTGGTGGAGTGCACACCGGGTGAGTTCCGGCTCCTTGCGGCACTTGCCGACCGGCCCGGTCAGGTCTTCAGCCGCGAGCAGATCCTGGGACGGCTCCATGGGACCGGGGGCTACTTCACCGTGCGGACCGTGGATACGCACGTCATGAATCTCCGCCGGAAGATCGAGGACGATCCCGCCCGGCCGACGCGCCTGCTCACGGTCTACGGCGTCGGTTACGTCCTGTCCGACGAGGCATGAGCCGCCTCCGGCACCGTAGCCTTCTGGCACGGCTTCTCGTCCTCTCCGTCACGATCTCGATGTGCTCGATCGTGGCCACGGCGTGGCTCGCGACCCGCGTCACGGCCCGCGCCATCGAGCAGGAGCAGGGCCAGGCCATCTCGGAGGACTCCCGGACCTACGAGGCCCTGCTGACGTGGGCGGTGGACCATACCGACTGGTCCGGGGCGCAGCCCCTGGTGGAGAGACTCGCCCGGGAGACCGGCCATCGGGTGGCCCTCGCCACGCAGAACCGCGCGGTCCTCGCCGATTCCGCCCGGCCCGGCGCCAGTCCCCTGCCCGCCCGAGCCTCGGCCACCGTGGACGCGCTCGCGGTGGAGACGGGCATCTCCGGCAAGGCCGGAGACAGCCGCATCGACCCGCGCGTCGTCGGCCCCTTCCGGCTCACCGCCGGTGAACGTCAGCGCCTGCGGACCCTCGCCGAGCGTCGTGCGGAGTGTCTGCGCGGCGCCGTCGGCGGCGAGGTGACCATCACCACGACACCCAGCGGTCGGCCCCGTGTCACCGCCGCCGACTACGACGGGCCGCGCTGTCGCGGCGACGGCCTGGACGAGCCCACCCGTACGGAGGCCGTCGCCCTCGGCCGGCTCGACACGCTGGTCGACGACTGCCTGCGGCGGCGCGGCGCCGGCGCGGTGCGCCTGAATCCCGACCTGAGCTGGGTCGGGGCGGGCGCCGGTGCCCCCGATCCGGCGCTTGTCTCCACCTGTCTCGACAGCGGGCGCCGCCAGCAGCTCGATTCCTACGTCCCTCCGGCCGCGCTCCTCTTCATCGGCTCCCCGAGGGGCGCTGCCGGCTCGGCCTTCGACCTGTCGCCGCAGAACCGGCTCCGGGTCGTCGGTGTCGTCGCCGCGGTGCTCCTCCTGAGCGTCGCCGTCACCGTGAGTCTGGGTCTGCGCCTCGTCCGCCCGTTGCGGGCTCTCACTGTCGCGGCGCACCGGATGAGAGACGTGGGCGAGGCCGTGCCCGTGCCCGTCACCGGTCGGGACGAGGTCGGTCGGCTCACCGAGGTGTTCAACGAGATGTCCCGGAGGCGCGCGGAGCTGGAGCGCATGCGGCGCGAGATGGTCGGCGACGTCGCCCACGAGTTGCGTACCCCGCTCAGCAACATCCGCGGCTGGCTGGAAGCCGCCGAGGACGGACTCGTCCCGGCCGATGGTGCCCTCGTCGGCTCGCTGCTGGAGGAGGCGCTGCTGCTTCAGCACATCATCGACGACCTGCGTGATCTCGCCGCCGCCGACGCGGGTGAGCTGAGGCTGTACAGGGTGCGCTGCGACGCCGCCGAACTGCTGCGGCAGGTGGCCACCGCGCACCTGGCCCAGGCCGAGCAGGCCGGGGTGTCTCTTGTCGTCGCTTCGGACTCCGTGCCCGGGGAACTGCTCGGCGACCCGCTTCGGGTCCGGCAGGCGCTGGGGAACCTGGTGACCAACGCGGTCCGGCACACTCCGTCGGGGGGCACCGTCACGCTTCGAGCCGAACGTGACACCGAGGATGTGGTGTTCTCCGTCGCGGACACGGGGGCCGGTATCGGCCCTGCGGATCTGCCGCACGTCTTCGACCGTTTCTGG
Source organism: Streptomyces sp. NPDC091281 (assembly GCF_044757425.1). NCBI lineage: Bacteria > Bacillati > Actinomycetota > Actinomycetes > Kitasatosporales > Streptomycetaceae > Streptomyces > Streptomyces sp. NPDC091281. The sequence goes on from NZ_JBIVUY010000005.1 coordinate 349,253, forward strand.
CGTGCCGAGAAGTCACGCAGCCGCGGCAGTGGCGGCAGCGGTCTGGGACTGTCGATCGTGCGCAACCTCGCGCAGGCGCACGGGGGTTCGGCCACCGTGCGCAGCACGCACGGGGTCGGTTCGGTGTTCTTCCTGCGGCTTCCGGCCGGGGGCGAGGGCGGAGCCGAGCCAGGGCAGGCTCCGCCTGGGTGAACCGGTCACCGCACGGTGCGTACGCCGGAGCCGCGGGCGAGGGGGTGGAGACCTCGCCCGCGGCGTCGTGCGCCGGTCAGCGGTGATCGGTGAGCGGGTCCTGGGGGAAGTTGAACTGCCCGTTGGCGTTCTTCGCCTGGTCTGCCGGCGTGAGGGGGTTCATCACATCCCAGTGCTCGACGATCTTTCCACGGGAGAGACGGAAGAGGTCGTAGTACGAGTAGGGCGTTCCCTCGTAGCTGCCCTGGCCTATGACGAGAGTGAAGTTCCCCTCGCCGAACACCTTGTTGATCTTGTCGACGCGCAGCTTTCCGGTCTTGACGAGGGACTCGTAGAAGGGCTTGCTTCCCGCGACCCCGTCGGAGGCGACTCCCAGGCTGTGCTGGATGTAGGTGTCCGCCTTCCAGATGGGTTCGCCGTAGCGGGAGAAGTCTCCCTGCATGAAGACCTCGGTCATTCCCTGCCAGACGAGACGCTTGTTGGCGTCCGTCCGCTGGTTGTCCACCACCCGGGTCGGTCCGTCGATCTCCGTGTGGCCGGCACCGTTCGGGCCCGCGGCAGGCTGGTGGGTTCCCCAGTGCTCCACGATCCTGCCCTGCTCGAAGCGGAAGACGTCCCAGGCGACGGTCCGGCCGGTCGGCAGTTTCGTGTTCGAGTGGACCAGCACGTAGGGCCCGTCGACGAGGACGCGAACCGGGTCGACGGAGATCGCTCCCCTGGGGGCGGAGGCCAGCCAGGACTTGAGACCGGCGAGGCCGTCACCGAGGGCCGGGTCGTGCTGGATGAACTTCTCGGGGTTGATGACGGCGAACGCCGAGCGGTCGCCCGTGCGATAGGCGTCGAGGAGACGCAGCACGGCGCGCTTCTGCTGAGCGGCGGTGGTGCCGTGGGTGATGTCCTGGTGTCCGGCCTCGGCCACGGGTGAGGCCGGGACGGAGGAATGGGCCGAGGCGATGGGCAGGGCGGTGAGGGCCAGCAGTGATGTGGCTCCGACGAGAATACCGAGTCGGGTCGACCTGATCATTCTGTGCTCCTGTGAGGTCTGAAGAGATGAGTGGGCCGCGGTGTTCCCGCGGCATGCGCTCCGGAAATGGCCCCGCTCGTGGCGACGGGCCGGTAGGGCCTGCCGTCCGGTGTCACCGATGCCCGGACGGTGAGCGGACCGTCACGCGATGCGCACCGAGCGCTTGGCGAGACCGTTCCAGAAGCCGTCGACCACCGTGCGCGCGCCGTCGAGTTCTTCGTGACCCGCGCCGAGAGCGACGAACAAGGGGGCGAAATGTTCGGTCCGGGGGTGTGCGAGGTGCGCGGCGGGCGCTTTGCTCTGGAAGTCCAGCAGGGCGTCGACATCCTGCGCGATCAGGGCCTGGTGGCCCCATTCGTCGAATTCCCGCATGAACGAGCTGACGTTGTTGTCGAAATTGATCGCGTTCAGGTTGTGAGTGAAGAAGCCGCTCCCCACGATGAGTACGCCTGCGTCCCGAAGCGGGGCCAGCTTCTGGCCCATTCTCATGAGTTCCTGAGGATTCAGGGAGGGCATGGACATCTGCAGGACCGGCACGTCCGCTTCGGGGAACATTTCCACGAGGGGAACGTAGGCGCCGTGGTCCAGTCCTCGTTCCGGGAAACTCTGCACCGGCGTGTCGCGCCCGCCCAGAATTTTATGCACGGCGTCCGCCAGTCGCGGGGCGCCGGGGGCGGGATAGCGGACGTCGTAGTAGTGCTGCTCGAAGCCGTGGAAGTCGTGGATCAGCGGCACCGTCGTCGTCGCGCCCAGAGCGACGGGAGCTTCCTCCCAATGGGCGGAGACGATCAGAATCGCGGAGGGCTTCGGTAGGTCGCTCGCGAGTCCGGACAGTTGCTTCGTCCATATCGCGTCGTCCGCGAGGGTGGGGGCCCCGTGGCTGATGAAGAGCACCGGAGTGCGAACCCCAGAGACTTCAGGCATCTTGCTGCTCCTTCGGCATGGTCAAAACGCGTCGCCCAGCATGTCCGGGCTTCGCACTTTGCACTCAGAGCCTGCGTGATGCCGCTGGAGGGAAGCGAGATTCTGAGGGGACACCACCTGATCGAAATCGGACAGCCAGACCGTCCGTCCCGTCTGCGGGGAGTCAGTCGCCTCAGCCGCCCTGCCGCTGACGGAAGGCCTTGGGAGAGGTCCCGGCCAGGCGGCTGAAGAACGATCCGAAGTTGGTGGGCTCCGAGAATCCGAGACGTCGAGCGATTGCCGCGACGGGTTCCCCGGTATGTGCCAGAAGCCGCTGTGCCTCCAGGACGACGCGGGCGTCGATGACGTGTTTCGCGGGCTTCCCCGTAGCCGCCAGACAGGCACGCGAAAGAGTCTTCACGCTGTAGCCCAAGGAATCGGCATAGTCCTCGACCCGGCGGGTGGTGGCGTACGAGCGCTCCAATTCCGCCCGGAAGCGCGAATAGACGGTCTCCGTTTCGGCCGACAACTCGGTCGGATCGTCGCGGCCGGGCAGTCGATCGATGTGGAGCAGCAGAGTGGCGAGCAGCAGTTGGAGGATCTGCGAGGACGTCTCACGGTCGGGCCTCTCGAACTCGCCGCGGATCTGACCGATCAGGACGGCCAGTTCCTCGTATTCCTTTCCGGTGCCCAGTTGCCAGCACACCTGGCCGTACCACTCGTGCAGCAGCCGGTCGGCGGGCGAGACGGGCACGGGAAACGCCGAAGTGAATATCAGGTGAGGGCCTCTCATCGTGCCTGGAGTGCCGAAACGCTGCACCTGTCCGGGGCGGAGCCACAGAAGCGTGCCGGGTCGGCAGGGATGCGTGACGAAATCGGCAGTGTGCTCCCCCGCACCCTCGGAAATGAGCGTGATCGCATGAAAATCCGTGCGATGGAACCGCTCCAGCGCCCCGTCCCGCCCCCTTCCGTGCACATCGTCCAGGTCCATCATTTCGAAGTTCGGAACAGTAGCCCTGGGCGAGTTGAAGCCATAGCCGGGGATGGTATTACCATTGCCCTCGAAGGAATTCGGTGTCGACACGATGCTCTCGTATTCACTGCGCGATGGGAATATGCGGCTCATATCCATCGTAGCTTCCGTGCACCGGGGCCTCTGTCCTGCGAGTCGGCGACGGTGAGCACCTTTCCTGCACGAGCGCGGCCCTCCCCCTTGTTCGGAGCATTCACCGCGAGCGTCCGCGTCCTGGTCTCCGGCCGAGCCCGGCGGGAGGGGCTGCCACCGTGATGCGGGATGTCGCATTCGACGGCCCGCCCCGGCCTCCGACAGGCACCGGCCCGCAGCCCGGTTCCGTCCCCCGCCCCCGTCCGGCGCACCCGGCACGATCCCCTACGGACCGGGGTGCGGCTGATCCCGCGCCGGCCGGACCGGCGTGCTCCCCCGCGCAGTCGGCTCACCGTCTGCCGGGCGCTGTGGCCCGCCCGGGTTTCGGTGGGCCGGGGCGTCGGTGACCGTATGGCGGGACGGCCAACCTGTCAGCACGCGTCGGACGTTGTCCCGGACGGCTCCGAGGAGACGGACGTGCGCCGACCCGGTCTCGCCCGCGAGGTGGGGCGAGAGCAGGACGCGGTCGCAGCCGAGGAGGGGGCTGTCCGGTCGCAGGGGTTCGTCGGTGAACACGTCGAGGGCCGCTCCCGCGAGTCCCACCCCAAACGCGAAACACCAGGCCAGAACAGCCCAGCCCAGCCCCGGAAGATCAATGACCGTCACATGGGGGCGTGCCACCGGTTGTACGGGGGCTTTCCGGTCTGCTGCCGGCGGTGTCGACGCCGGTGCGCATCCCGGCCCCGGACGCCGCGCGCCCGGGTCATGGAGCCACAGGCCGGCCGCCCGCCTCGGCTGGTGGGGGTGCTCCGTTCCGGTGCTTCCACCGGCTGTGACGCACCGTTTCCGGCGGGCGGGCGGCCTGGAGCGGGTCAGTGGGCGCCTTGGCCGCCGTCGACGTTGAGGATGTGGCCCGTGATGTAGGCGGCCTCGTCGGATGCGATGAAGAGGATCGCCGCGGCGATCTCCTCGACCAGGCCCACACGGGCCAGCGGGATCTGCGCGGCCATGGCGGCCTTGTTCTCCGGCGTGCCCGTGAAGCGCGTCAGCATGCCGGTGTCGGTCGGGCCGGGTGCCACCGCGTTCACGCGGACTCCGGACCCGGCGACCTCCAGGGCGACGGACTTGGTGATGCCCTCGACGGCGTGCTTGCTGCCTGCGTACAGGGAGGCGCCCGCGGCACCGCTGTGCCCGTAGGCCGAGGAGATGTTGACGATGTTGCCGCTTCCCTGTTCCCGCATGACGCGCACCTGGTGCTTCATGCTGAGGATCACGCCGAGGACGTTCGTGTCGAACGTCGCGCTGTAGGTGTCCGCGCTCTGGTCGGTTATCGGGCCGGGACGGCCCTCGGTGCCCGCGTTGTTGACGGCGACGTCGATGCGGCCGAAGCGTGCGACGGTCCGGTCGGCCATGGAACGGACGTCGTCCTCGTCGCGGACGTCGGCGTTGATGAACTCGGCCTCCGAGCCGAAGGCGCGCAGTTCCTCGGCCAGGTCCTTGCCGGTCTGCTCGTGCCGTCCGATGACGACGACGTCGGCTCCTTCCCGGGCGAAGGCGACGGCGGCGGCGCGGCCGATACCGGTGAGCGCACCGGTGACCATGATGACGGGCTTCTTCATGACGTGTTCTCGATTTCTGTCGTGCGGTGCCGGGCGCGGGTGCGTCCGGTCCGGGGGAGGCGGAGCCGGTGGTGTGGTGTGACCGGCCGCCGTGGAAGCGGGGAGGCGGTCGCCTTCCCGCGAGTCACAGTTCTTGCTTTGCCTGGGGGCTCTGATGCCTGTGGAGCACCGTTCGCGGAGGTCCCTGACGCCGGGCGCCGCGGGGGTGCGCCGCAGCGCGTCGGCCCGCCAGGGGTGTACGCGGGGAGCACGGTGTCCTCGCGGCGGGCGTCCTCGATCCGGCGGCTGCCGCGGTGTCCGCCGCGGGTCAGTGGCGGACCGTGATGACGATCTTGCCGACCTGGGTGTTGGACTCCATGTAGCGGTGGGCCTCGACGATCTCCGTCAGGTCGAAGGTCCTGTCGATGACGGGGCGCAGCGTGCCGAGAGCCAGGCCGGTGTGGACGAAGGCGACGCCGCGGGCCAGTCGTTCGGGGTCGGTGGTGACCTCGAACAGCGTGTAGGTACGGGTGGTCAGGGCCGGGAAGCTGCGGGCGTTGGGCAGCGGGGTCAGGCGGGTGTCCAGAGCGCCGTAGACGATCAGGCGGCCCCCGGGAGCCACGGCCCGGGCGATGGTCTCGACGCCGGGTCCGGCGACCGGGTCGAGGGCCAGGCCGACGCCGACGCCACCGGTGATCTCCTTCACGCGGGCAGGCAGGTCCTCGTCCTCGGTGACGACGACGTGGGCGGCGCCTTGGTCCAGCAGGGGCTGCTTCTTGTCGGCGGTACGGGTGGTGGCGATGGGCACGGCGCCCAGGTGGCGGGCCGTCTGGACGGCGGCCAGGCCGACGCTGGAGGACGCGGCGGTGATCAGGACGTGGTCCCCGGGGCGTACGCGGCCGTCCTCGGCAAGAGCACCGTACGCGGTCAGGTAGGCCATCCATACGGCGGCGGCGGTCGTGGGGTCGAGGCTGCCGGGCCGGGGCACGACGGCGGCGGCGGGGACCAGGATGTGGTCCCCGTAGGTGCCGTAGCCGGTCATCAGGAACGCCGGCACCACCCCGACCGGGTCCCCGGGCCGGAACCCGGACACGTCCGGGCCCACGGCTTCGACCACCCCGGCGGCCTCGTATCCCAGGCCGGAGCGCGGGAACTCCGGCTGGTAGCCGTAGACGCCCTCTCGGAACATGACCTCCGCCCGGTTCAGTCCGATCGCGTCGACACGGATGCGCAGTTCGCCGGGACCGGGATCGCCGACGTGCACCTCCCGCAACGTGAGGACCTCGGGTCCGCCGACCTGGTCGAACTGCACGCCCTGGGCCATGGTGAGTGCTCCTTGCCTACCTGATTGCTTACTTACGGCGATGCGGTGGTTCGGTGACGCGGTGGTTCGGTGACGCGGTGGTTTCGGTGAAGCGGAGGTCCGCCGGTGTGCCGGTGTGGCATCGATCGGCCTTCGGCGGGCGCGGCGGGCCGCCGGCCGGGGCAGGGGTGGACGCGGCTGGGGTCCGGGGAGGTGAAGCCGACGGCCGCACGACGGGGTCGGCGGTCGCGTTCGGTCGGCCGCCGGGCGCAGCCGGGACGGCGAGGGTGGGTGCCGCGGGGCGGATCGGCGGGCACCGCCCTCGGCCGGGTGGGTCCGGGGCGACTGCCGGGCGTTCGCGCGGCGCGGTCCGTGTGGCTGATGTCTGGTGGCTGGTGGCCGGACGGGGTGCGGCAACGGCGTGGCGGAGCCGGTCAGCGGTGCGTGTGCGCCTGTCCTCGGGTGCCGGGGCTCCTCAGGTCACGGTCGGGGCGGGTCGGGTCGGTAGTCGCCCTGCCCTCCGCGCGCGGGGTGAGGCGGGGTCAGGCCACTCGTGTCTGCTGTCGGTAACCGCCCGGAGCCAGTCCGAACTCACGTTTGAAGGCCTTGGCGAACGCGAACTCCGAGCCGTACCCGGTGCGTGCCGCGACCTTGGTCAGCGGGACGTCGGACTCGCGCAGCAGCTGTGCGGCGGTGGTCATGCGCCAACGCGTCAGGTAGGCCATCGGCGGCTCGCCGACGAGGGTGCTGAAGCGGCGGGCGAAGGCCGCGCGGGACAGGCCGGACGAACCGGCCAACGACTCGACGGTCCACGGCGCCGCGGGGTCCCGGTGGATCGCGTCCAGGGCGGGGGCCACCGCGGTGTCCCGCAGGGCGGCGGCCCAGCCCCGCGCGGCGTCCGCGGGCTGGTCGTCCAGCCAGGCGCGCAGGATGTAGAGCAGCAGCGAGTCGATCAGCGCCTGCATGATGCCGTCGGAACCGATCCGCGGGTTGTCCAGCTCGGCGCCCAGCAGCGTCACGGTGGAGCTGAGTTCGGGGTGGCGGCCGTGCCGCGCGGGCAGATGGATGATCTCCGGCAGCCGCTGGACCAGCGGATGCGGCCGGCCGCGGTCCAGGTGGTAGTTGCCGCACAGCAGGCTGGTGGGCGGGCCGTCGCCGCCCACCACGAGCGAGCCGACGGGAGAGCCGCCGTGGACCGTCTCGCTCGTGGCGGGGTCCAGCGCCGGTGTGGAGGGCTGGTCGGCGAGGACGACGCTGGCCCCGTCGCGCACGAAGACCACGTCGCCGGGACCCAGCGGAATCGGCGCGACGCCGCCGGGCGGCACCAGCCAGCACGTCCCGTGCAGCACCACATGGAACCCGGCCCCCGCGACCGGCGGCAGCCGCAGCCCCCAGGGAGCCCGGCCGACCGTACGGCACGACGCCGGGCTGCCGGTGCGCATGGAGGCCAACGCCTCGGTGAGGATGTCCATCCCCGCTCCCTTCTCTTCTCGGGTGACTGCGGTGCCGGCCGCCGCCCGACGCGGGGCGGCCGACGGGATGCGTTCAGAGCGTCAGGACGATCTTGCCCTGTACGGTGCCCGACTCGATCAGCTCGTGGGCCTTCGGGGCGTCGGCGAGGGAGAAGGTCTGCTGCACATGCGGGCGGATCCGACCGGCGTCCACGAGCTGGGCGATGGCCTCCAGCGCGGCGTAGTCCGGCTCCACGGTGACCCCGGCGAAGCGGTACCCGGCCGCCGTGACCGCCGCGGCGAGGGCGGCGTCGCCCTGCTGACGCAGGCTCACCAGGACGCCCCCGGGCCGCAGCGGGCCCAGCGCCCGGGTGCCCTGGGCGGTGGAGTCCAGGACCACATCCACGTCCCGGACCGCTTCGGAGACATCGGCGGTCCGGTAGTCGATCACCTGGTCCGCCCCCAGGGAGCGGACGAAGTCGTGCCGGGGCGCACTGGCGAGCGCCGTCACCCGCGCACCGCGCGCCTTCGCGATCTGCACCGCCAGATGACCGACCCCGCCGGAGGCACGGTGGACCAGCACGTGGTCCCCCGCCGAGACACCCGCCGCGTCCACCAGCCCCTGCCAGGCCGTGAGCGCGGCCAGCGGCAGTGCGGCGGCGTGCACATGGTCCAGCGTGGCGGGCTTGCGCGCCACCTGCCGTCCGGGCACCGCGACGTACTCCGCGTACCCCGTCGCGGCCCGCGGGAAGAAGGGCATCCCGTACACCTCGTCACCGACCGCGAAACGCGCTCCGGCACCCACCTCCTCGACAATGCCGGAGATGTCCCAGCCGACCCCGAACGGCGGCTCACCCAGCAGCCGGTAACCGCCCGACCGCACGGACGCGTCGACCGGGTTCACCGCGCTCGCGACAACCCGGACCAGCACCTCGGCACTCAGGAGACGGGGACGTTCGACCTCGACGACCTCAAGGACCTCCGGCGCACCGAAGGACTTCTGGACAATAGCTCTCATCACGATCTTCCCTGCCGTTCCGATGGGGCACCCTCAACGTACGGAGATCCGACGAGCGGATGAATGGCCCACAGTCCACCCCACATGTCCGAACGTCTCGCCCCACCACCCGCACACCACAACACCCACCCACGGCCGGGATCCGGCCGGGCACTGCGCCCGCTCATTCCGCGCTGGTCACGGTGTCTTCAGCAGACCGGCGAGCACCTGCAGCCGACGGGCGTCCAGGCTGCCGTCCGGGACGGTGCAGACCATGAGCGCGGGACCGGCGTTCCCTGGCATCGGGTAGGCGTCCCAGTCCAGGTTCAGTTCGCCCACCAAGGGGTGGTTGAGGCGCATGTGGCCGCGCGTGGGGCGCATCACGTCGTGGAGGGCCCACAGGGCGGCGAACTCGTCGCTCCGGAGCGCGAGGTCACCCACGAGTTCGACCGCGCGCGGGTGCCGCGGATCAGCGGCGACCTGCGTGCGCAGCATCCCGATCAGATCCGCCACGGTGGCCGCCCGGTCCGGGCACGCCCGCTCGGCCTCGGGCCGCAGGAACAGCGCCAGCAGGTTCCGTTCCCTCTGCGCCAGCCGGGAGAAGTCTCCGAGCAGGGCGCCCCCGAGCGGATTCCAGGCCAGCACGTCCAGGAAACGGCCGACGACCAACGCGGGCGACGTCATGCCGTGCAGCAGCCGCAGCGTGGTGTCGGGCACCTCTTCCGGTCCGTACGCATGGGCCACGGGGGCCGGGTGACGGGCGGCGGCGGCGAGACCGTGCAGGTGCCGCGTCTCGTCGGCGGAGAAGTCGAGGGCACGCGCGAGAGCGTCCAGAACCTGTTCCGAGGGCCGGACGTCGCGTCCCTGCTCCATGCGCTGGTAGTAGTCCGGGCTCACCCCGGCCAGCAGCGCCAGCTCCTCCCGCCTCAGCCCGGCGACACGCCTCCGCGGCCCCGGCTCCAGGCCGATGTCCTGCGGTCGCAGCCGGGTACGGCGCGTGCGCAGGAAGTCCGCGAGTTCGCGCCGGGGATCGTCGCTCATGGCGTGGGAGGCTCCGGTCACACCGCCAGTATGCCGCCGGCGCGAGCCGCGAGGGTGGGTCCGCCAGACCCAGGAAAAGGAGAACGACCGCGCCGCCCCGTGCCGGAGCCACGATCGAAGACACCACAGCCACCACGGAAGGACAGCGCCATGAAGGCCGCGCAGATCATGAGTTTCGGTACGGCGGACGTACTGCGGATCAATGAAGTGGATCGCCCCGTTCCACGGACCGGTGAGGTGCTGGTGTCGGTCGAGGCGTCCAGTGTCAACGGCCACGATGTGATCGTCCGCTCGGGAGGGCTGAAGATGGTGTCGGGGCGCCGGTTCCCGATCGGTACGGGGCTGGACTTCGCGGGCACCGTCGCGGCGACCGGCGCCGACGCCGCGGGCTACCGGGTGGGCGACCGGGTGTGGGGCACGGTCCACCCCCGCAAGAAGCACTCCGTCGCGGGGGCCGCCGAGTACGTCGTGGTGCCCGCGTACCGCATCGCGCTCGCCCCGGCGGACCTCTCGGCCGTGGAGGCGGCCTCCTTGGTGGTCGGGGGTTCCACGGCACTGATCGCCCTGCGTGACAGCGTACGCATGGTGAGTGGCGACCGGGTCCTGGTCCGGGGCGCGGCCGGCGGAGTGGGCACGGCGGCCGTGCAGCTGGCGCACGCCATGGGCGGCCAGGTGACCGCGCTGGCCCGAGACCGCCACGCCGAGCTCCTCACCGGACTCGGCGCCGACGAAGTCCTGGACTACGGCTCCACCACGCCGGACCGGACCGGGCCGTTCGACATCATCGTCGACACGGTCGGCTCGGAGCTGAACTCCTACCGCAGCCGGCTGGCCAGAGGCGGCCGGATGGTCACCGTGGCACTCTCCCCTTCCAGCATGGCCGCCATCGCCGCGTCGAGTGTCCACGGGGCCCGACGTATCCGCGCCTTCAGCGCCGACCCCGAGACGCGTCTGCTGCACGAGGTGGCCGACTTCGTCGCCTCAGGGCTGCTGCGCCCCGTGGTGGACAGCGTCTACCCCCTCGCGGGCATCGCCGCCGCGCACCAGGCGTTCGAACGGGGCGGTGTCGCGGGCAAGCAGGTGGTGACGGTACCGCGCGGCTCCGCCTGACGCCGACACGCCGTGGCTCCGCGCACGACGGGACAGCGGGGGCGCGCCGGGGTGCGCCGGGCCGAAGACGAACACCGGCCGACGCGGACGGACGACCCCGGAGGGCACGGGTGAGCTGCCGGACCTGGCGCAGCAGGCCGCTGCGGAGAGCAGCCGCCGCGGCGGCGCCGGGCGGGCACACACCCGGCGGGCGGCGGCTGCCCCGCCGTGCGGCACGCCACCCCGACCGGGCCCTGCCGCGGCCGAGACGGCGGCCGGGAACAGCGGGATCGTGGTCCTGGCCGGCGGTTCACCGACGGGGAGGACCCGGGTCTGCCGGGAGGCCGTCCAGCCGCTCGCCGGACAGAGGTGGCGACTGTGGCACCCTGACGACCCGACGCGAAACACCGCCGAGCGCTCTCGCGCTCGCCTCTGGGCCCACCGTCGGACCTGCGCGGGAGACGATCCAGCTCACAGGCCGAAGGATGCTCCCGTGTCCATCCGGACCAACTCTCCGAGCTCGTGCCCGACTGGCGTCATCGCTCCCCCGCGAGGTCGAGATCACCCCTGCTCGTCCCGGACGCGTCCTCAACACTCCGTGAGCGCGACCAGTGCCGCGTGATCGGCCCCGACACCGCCCGCCACCACGCCTCCACCGGCAGCTTGCCGCCCGGCTCGAACGGCTCGCCCGGACGCGGGAGTGCCACGGCCTGACCGGCTTCCTCGGCGGCGTCCTTGGTCCACTCGCCCGGCTCGGCCCACGGGTGGGTGGCGAGGTTGAAGGTGCCCCAGTGGATCGGCATGAGGACGCCCGCGGGCGCGCCGCCCTGGAGGTCGAGGTGGGCGCGGACGCCCTCCGCCGGGGTCATGTGGATGTCGGGCCAGAAGGTCGAGTAGGCGCCGATCTGGATCATCGTGGCGTCGAACGGGCCGTACGTCGCGCCGATGTCCTGGAAGCCGTCGAAGTAGCCGGTGTCGCCGCTGTGGTAGACGCGGTGGCGCTCGCCCGCGACGGACCAGGACGCCCACAGGGTGTGCTGCGTGTTGCGCAGGCCGCGGCCGCAGAAGTGGCGGGCCGGGGTGGCGGTGAGGGTGAGGCCGCCGACGCGGGTGTCCTCGTGCCAGTCCAGCTCGCGCACCCGGTCGGCGGGGACGCCCCAGCGCTCCAGGTGGGCGCCGACGCCGAGCGGGACGGCGAAGACGGTGTCGGTGCCGGCCAGCTCCTTGATCGTGGGCAGGTCGAGGTGGTCGTAGTGGTCGTGGGAGATGACGATCACGTCGACGGGGCCGAGCGCGGCCAGTGGCAGCGGGGCGGGGTGCAGGCGCTTGGGGCCCGCGAAGGGGAACGGGGAGCAGCGCTGTCCCCAGACCGGGTCGAACAGCACCCGCTGCCCGTCGATCTCGGCGAGCACGCTGGAGTGGCCCATCCAGGTCAGCCGCAGGCCCGTGGCGGGCGGCGCCACGATGTCGGCGAGGGTGGTGGGGTGCACCGGGATCGTGCCCGAGGGGGCGCGCAGCGGGCGGGTGTCCTTGTCGAAGAACGTCTTGGCGAACTCGACCGCGGAGCCCGACGGGCGGGTCCGGGCGGTGCCGCCCGGGTTCTGGAACACCCCGTCCTTGAAGTGGGGCGACCTGCGGATGCGCGCCATGCGCTCCCCGCTCGGGTCCGCGCCGAAGGCCTCGGGCCGCAGAGCGCGGAGCCCGGTGCGCTGGGAACGGAAACCGGACACGGTACCTCCAGGTGGACTCGCTAGGGGTTCCCATTATGGTCGGCCCGGATGACAACGTCGGACCATGCCGCCCACCTGGTCTCTCCCGGCGGCGCGCGGCCCCCGCGTTGACAGGTCGCCGCACCCTCCCGATACTGACCGACTGTTCAGTAAAGGTTCCGGCGAGGAGTCCGCATGGCCACCCCCCAGTCCGCCCCCGCGCCTGCCATCCGGCCCGCCGCTCCGCCCGTCGCGTCTGCCCCCGGGCCCGCTCCCCTGGTCTCCCTCACCTGGACCGACGACGTCACGGGCCGCCGTGGCTTCCTCGTCGTGGACCGGCTGGTGCGCGGGGTGTGCAGCGGCGGCCTGCGGATGCGCGCGGGCTGCACGCTGGACGAGGTGACGGGCCTGGCCCGCGGCATGAGCCTCAAGGAGGCCCTGCACTACGACCCGGCGGCGCGCTACGTCCCCCTCGGCGGCGCGAAGGGCGGCATCGACTGCGACCCCCGGGACCCGGAGGCGTACGGCCTGCTGGTGCGGTTCCTGCGGGCGGTCCGGCCGTACGTGGCGGCCTGCTGGACCACCGGTGAGGACCTGGGGCTGACCCAGGACCTGGTGGACCGGGCCGCCGCAGAGGCGGGGCTGGTCTCCTCGATCCAGGCGGTGTATCCGCTGCTGGACGACGAGGCGGCGGCCCGCGCCCGCCTGGCGGACGCCTTCGCCGTCGAGGTGGACGGCATCGGCCTGGACGAGCTGGTGGGCGGCTGCGGGGTCGCGGAGTCCGTGCTGACCGCGCTCGACCGGGAGGGGACGGCGTACGCGGGCACGCGCGTCGCGTTCCAGGGGCTCGGCACGATGGGCGGGGCGACGGCCCGCTTCCTGGCGCGGGCGGGGCTGAGCGTGGTGGCCGTCGCCGACGTCAAGGGCACGATCGCCAACCCGGCGGGCCTGGACGTGGAGGCGCTGCTGGCCGCCCGCGACGGGCACGGCACCGTCGACCGGTCGGCGCTGCGGCCCGGCGACCGCGAACTCCCCGGCGACGCCTGGCTGTCGGCGGAGGCGGAGGTGCTGGTCCCGGCGGCGGTGTCGTACGCGATCGGCGTCGACGAGCAGGCGCGGATCACCGCTCGCTGGATCGCGGAGGCGGCCAACATGCCGGTCCTGCCGGAGGCGGAGGCCCTTCTGCACGCCCGCGGGGTACGGGTGTTGCCCGATGTCGTCGTCAACTCCGGTACCAACGCCTGGTGGTGGTGGACGCTCTTCGGCGACATCGGCGCGGACGCGCAGGAGGCGTTCGCGCACACGCGCCGGTCGATGCGGACCCTGGTGGAGCGGGTGCTCGCGGACGCGGACCGCGACGGGACGACCCCGCGGCGGGCGGCCCACGCGCTGGCCGGGCACCGGCTGCCGGTGATCACGGAGCGGTTCGGGCAGTACCGCTGACGACGCCGGGCGCCGCTGTCGGTGTCGACTCGGGGCCGCCTCCTCGGACGGTGTCGGCGCAGGTCCGGGGCCCTGTGCCGGTGCCCGGTGCGCGGGCGGACGCGTGCGGGGGCCGTGTGTAGGGTGACCGCGTGGCGAGGGTGCGGATGAGCGTGGCGGAGCGGCGGGAGGACCTGCTGCGGGCCGCCGTCGAGCAGATCGAGGCGCGGGGCGTGGCGGCGGTCAGGATCGCCGACGTGGCCGCCGTGCTCGGCGTGAGCAACGCCCTCGTGCTGTACCACTTCGCCACGAAGGAGAAGCTGGTCGCGGCGGCGTTCGCGTACGCCGCCGAGGGCGATCTGGCCCGGCTGCGCAAGCTGCTCGGCCGCCGCACCACGGCGCTGCGCCGTCTGCGGTCGGCGGTGCGCTGGTACGCGCCCACCGGCCAGGCCAAGGGCTGGCGGCTGTGGATCGAGGGCTGGGCGGTGTCGCTGCGCGAGCCCGCGCTGCGCGAGGTGGCCCGCGACCTCGACCGGCAGTGGAAGGCCGCGCTCACGGGCGTGATCGCCGACGGTGTCGCGGCGGGCGAGTTCCGCTGCCCCGACCCCTCCGGCACGGCCCTGCGCCTGACCGCCCTGCTCGACGGCCTCGCGGTCCAGCTGACGGCCTACGACGGCGCCGTGTCCCGGACGCGGGCGCAGCAGTGGGTGGACGAGGCCCTGACCCGCGAACTCGGCCTGCCGCAACGGGCGGAGAGCACCGAACCCGTGCAGACGTCCGACGGAGCCGACGCGGACTGAGGCGGGCTGACGCGGGCAGCCCGCCCACTGTGCCCCACGATCACCCCCTCCCCCCCAGCGCACCCTCAGTCCAGCTCGTACACCGCCGTGACCGTCGCCGTGGCCCGGACGGTGCCCGGCTCCAGCGGTACCCCGCCGAACGCGGCGCCGGACAGGTCGGCCGCCGCGGCGACGGGTCGCGGGGCGGCGTAGGCGTCCTCGCTGAGGGAGACCAGGCGGCCTAGCCGGTGGCCCGTGAGCCGGGCGTACTGGAGGGCCTTCGTCCGCGCGTCCTCGACGGCGCTCTCACGGGCGCGGGCCCGCAGCGGCGCCGGGTCGGCGACGTCGAAGGCGACGGAGTGGACGCGGCCCGCCTCCCCGGTCGCGTCGGCGACGGCGCGCAGCAGGGCCCCGGTCGCGGCCACTTCGCGGACCCGTACCGAGAAGCTCTGCGCGGCCTGGTAGCCCGTCAGGCGGGCGGTGCCGTCGCTGTGGTCGTGGACCGGGAGGAGGGAGACGCTCTCGGTACGGACGTCCTGGTCGGCCACGCCCTGGGCGCGGACGGCGGCGAGCAGGGCGGTCGCGGCGGCGCTCTGGGCGTCGAGGGCGGCCTGCGGGGTGCGGCCGGCCGTCTCGACCCCGGCGCCGACGACCGCGAGATCGGCGTCGGCGCTGACCACGCCCTCACCGGTCACGGTCACGGTGGCGGGAGCGGGGGCGGCACCGGAGACCGCAGCCCCCGGCTGCTCGCCGGGCGCGGCGAAGGCAGGCAGTGCGGGGCCGAGGAGGGCCAGCGCGACGAGGGGCGCCACGACGGCCACCCGGCGGGCGCGGACCCGTGCGGCGCGGGACGACGGGGACGGGATCGTGAACGTACGGGGCATGGCGCTCCGGTCCTTCCGGGGGCGGGCGGCGGCTGCCGTCATCCCAGCAGCCGCACCCGCCCCCGGCGGCACACCACTCCCGCACCCTCACCTCACTGGTGGAGCCCGTCCGGGTCACCGGCCCCCTCGGACCGCGGACCCCGTCCGCTCACTGCACGGCTCACCGCCCTGCTCAGGCCACCCGGGCGATCCGCTCCTTGATGGCGTCCGGGGAGAGCGTGCCCTTGGCGGTCACGTGGTCGCCGGACGACTCCCCGCGCAGCCGCCGCCCGATCCACGGCACCAGGTACTCGCGCGCCCAGTGCACGTCGTCGCGGCGGATCTCCAGGGTGCCGCGCGGCGGGAGCAGCGGCCACGGCTGCTCGGGGTCGGCGGGCACGTCCAGGCCGAGGGTCTGCCCGGCGCGCAGGGCCACGCGCGTGTGCCCCTCGGGGCCGAGGTGGAGCCGGTCGCCGTCCCAGGCCCGCCGGTCCTGCACGGACCTGAGCGACCAGAGGTCGAGCACCGGGCAGCCGTACCGGTCGGCGATGGCGCGCACATGCCCGTTGTACGTGGCGATCTTGCCGCGCAGATGCTTCAGGACGGGGACGCCGCGGGTGTCGAACCCGGTCGTCACGAGGACGGTCCCGGCCGCCGAGGCGAGGGCCGCGACGGCCCGTTCGAAGCGTTCGGCGACCTCGTCGGGGTCGGTGCCGGGGCGGAGGATGTCGTTGCCGCCCGCGCAGAGGGAGACCAGGTCGGGCGCGAGCGCGACCGCGCCGGGAAGCTGGTCCGCCACGATCTGGTCGAGCAGTTTGCCGCGGACGGCGAGGTTGACGTAACGGAAGTCGCCCTCGGGCCTGCGGTCCGCGAGCAGGACCGCGAAACGGTCGGCCCAGCCGACGAACGCGCCGTCGGGGCCGGGGTCGCCGACGCCTTCGGTGAAGCTGTCCCCCAGCGCCACGTACGACCCGATCGGTGATCTCTTGTCGTTCTTCGAATCGTCTGCCACAACGGTTCATGATTCACCTTTGAATGTGACTTACGCGACCGTAGGCAGGGGTTGACGGGCGGTGAGATAAGCCACTCCTAAAGAGTTTCCCAATCAGGGAATAAGGGATCTTCCCCGGAACGGCGCCACAGGGCTGCGGCGGAATGGCGGAACGGCGTCGCGGAACACACCGAAGGCCGGGCCCCCTGGATGAGGGTCCGGCCTTCGGTGTGCGTGTCAGGTGTGGCTCGGGGTGCGGCGGTGTCAGCCGACCGAGACGCCGTGCGAGCGGAGGTAGGCGACCGGGTCGATGTCGGAGCCGTAGTCCGGGGTGGTGCGGATCTCGAAGTGCAGGTGCGGGCCGGTCACGTTGCCGGTGGCGCCCGAGAGGCCGACCTGCTGTCCGGCGGTGACGGTCTGGCCGCCGGAGACGGAGAGCGAGGACAGGTGGGCGTACTGGGCGTAGCGGCCGTCGGCGAGGCGGATGACGACCTGGTTGCCGTAGGCGCCGCCCCAGCCGGCCGAGACGACGGTGCCCGCGCCGACGGCCTTGAGGGAGGTGCCGGTCGGGACGACGAAGTCGACACCGGTGTGGTAGCCGCTGGACCACATGCTCCCGGACATCCGGTACGGGGTGCCGACGGCGGCCCCGGCGACGGGGGCGCTGAAGCCGCTCGCGTTCGAGGTGTCGGCGGCCTGGGAGGCGGAGCCGTCGGAGGAGCCGGAGGCCTTCGAGGAGCCCGCGGAGGACGAGGAGTCCGAAGACTTCGCGGAGTTGGACGACTGTGAGGACTTCTTCGAAGCGGACGAATCCGACTTCTTCGACGAATCACGCGGAGCCGACGGCGCCTTGGAGGCCTCCGTGGCGCCCGCCGGGGCCTTCTTGCCGATCGACAGCTTCAGGCCGGGGTGGATGAGCGACGGGTCGGCGCCGACGGCCTCGCGGTTGTCCGCGTAGAGGCGGGTCCAGCCGCCGCTGACGTGCTGCTCGTCGGCGATCTTCGAGAGGTAGTCGCCGGGGCGCACGGTGTACGTCGTGGCGGCCTTGGCGCCGTCGGCGGACGTCCGTGCGACGGGGGCGGCCTGGACGCTCTGCGCGGCGTGGGAGACGGCCTGGGCGGCGGGCGCCTCGGACGGCGCGGCCTGCGCTCCGCCGGCGCCCATCAGGGGGAGGGCCAGCGCGGCGCCGCCGGTTCCGGCGGCGGCGATCGAGCGGGTGAAGAACTGGGACTTGGGACGGCGGTGCTTACCCTTGGCGGGCATGGCGAATTCCTCTCCGGCGCCTGCGAGGTGAGCTGTCGGGTGCGGACTGGAGATGTCCGGCCGCGCGGGGACGCGGCTTTACCCCGAGCCGTTCCGGGAACCGGAACAGGCGTTACTACCTGTGGGTCCCCCGCTCCTGCCGTGTACGGGTGAGTGGGTGCGGAATCCGGGCGGCGGCAGGATTGGGCGTCCGTCCGGATGGGTCAGGAACGTAAGCGACCAAGACGCACGGGAACAAGCAGAGGTTGCGCTTCCGGTGCATTTCCCTTGATCCCCTTCCGGAATTCACGGTCACCCTGTGTCGACCGGGAGACGTCGCGGGCGGGGAACACCCGCGGAAATCAGGCGTATTACGTGAACATGACGCGCGACATACGGTCACGGATGAGACGCTGCTCACGTGACACCTCTCCAGGTCGCCCTATTCCAGGCCGAGTTGGAACGAAGAAGCCAATCGAGCCAATTCGACTAATTCCATCAATTCGGGCAGACATCCCAGATGTCACCTCACCGCACATCCAACCCAAGGGGGCCATCGGGGGAGGTGTCCGACAGCGGCCGGTGTTCCGGGCTCCTCCGGTTCGGCCGCCCCCGTGTCGTATGGTCGTGACGCAGTGGTCATGAACGTGATCACGAGAGTGGTCACGCAGGTGTTCCGGCGGCCGTCACGAGCCGCGTCGGCCGGAACCACGACCGGGAGGAGCCCCCGTGACGCAGCAGGTCCCGTCGACCGAGCCCGAGCTGGCCGCCGTACGCAACTTCCGGGACGTGGGCGGCCTGCCGACCACCGACGGACGGCGCGTGCGGCACGGCGTGCTGTTCCGCAGCGGCCACCTCGCGCACGCCACCGCCGAGGACGCGGCGTTCCTGTCCTCCCTGGGCCTGCACACCGTCTTCGACTTCCGCAACGCCGCGGACCAGAAGCTGGAGGGCCCCGACGTCGAGCTGCCGGGCACACGGAACGTCAACCTGCCGCTCTCCGACCCGGCGGACGGCGCCGAGTTCTGGAAGATGGTCCGCGACGGCGACCTCGCGCAGCTGCGGGAGATCCTGGGCGACGGCAAGGGCGCGGACCGGATGATCCAGTCCTACCGGGCGATCGTCCGGGAGCGCACCGCCGAGCACTCGCGGGTGCTGCACGCGCTCGCCGAGGACAGCGTGCCCGCGCTGATGCACTGCGCGGCGGGCAAGGACCGGGCGGGCCTGTCGATCGCGGTGACCCTGCTGGCGCTCGGCGTGGAGCGCGAGGCCATCGTCGCCGACTACCTGGAGTCCAACGCCAAGCACCGCCGCTACCGGGTGCACCGCAGCGGCAGCTCGGCCGAGGCGTTCTCCCCCGAGGTGATGGACCTGCTCGCCCCGCTCTTCGACGCCCGCGCCGCGTACCTCACGGCCGCCTTCGACACGATCGAGGAGACCTGGGGCGACGTCGACACCTACCTGGAGCGGGGTCTCGGCCTGTCCCCGCGGACCCGGGAGCGGCTGCGCGAGCGCCTGCTCGACTGATCCGCGCCCGACCCGGCGACGCCCGCCCGACGGGCACCCGACGTCCCGAGGCGGGCCTACTTCTTGGCGCCCACCTCGAACAGCAGCCACAGGAACCCGGCGAAGACGTGGCCGACGGCGATGTAGATGATCAGCCTGATCCACAGGCTGCGGGGGAACTTCTCCTCGATGTCGGTCACGGCGTCTCTCCATGGGTGGGGCCGAGGCACAGGGTGGCCGTCGGGCTCTGCAACAGGGTGTGGACGAAGAGGAGTTCGACGCCGTCGGGGTCCTGGGCGGCGATACGGTGCGGGGTCAGCGAGTCGAAGTGCGCGCTGTCCCCGGGGCCGAGCACGTGCGCGGTGTCGCCGAGGCGCAGCAGGAGCCGTCCGCGCAGGACGTGCAGCCACTCCTCGCCGGGGTGGACCCGCACGATGTCGCCCTGCGAGCCGTGCGGCACCTGCACCCGCAGTGCCTGCATGCCCCGCCCGGAGGCCCCGGCCTGCCAGTACGTCCAGCCGCCCGCGTGGGTCGGCTCCATGTCGGCGGCGCGGACCACGGCGTCCCGGTCGGCGACCGACTCGCCGAGCAGCTCCGAGACGGTCGTACCGTAGGTACGGGCGAGCGCGAGCAGCATCGGCAGCGAGGGCTGGCGCTGCCCGGTCTCCAGCCGGGACAGGTGGGCCGGGGACAGCCCGGCGGTCCGGGCCGCGGCCTCCAGGGTGAGGGCGGCACGCCGCCGGAGGGAGCGCAGTTGCGGCGCGACGGCCGGGAGGTCACCGCCGGGCTCGGGCCCGGACGGCGGGGCGGGGTGGCTCATGACCCCATTCAGCCCCACCTTTGCCTCTGCGGCAAATTTCTTGCCTCTGAGACAAAGAAGCAGGGAAGGGGGGCTCGGTCGGGTCGCCTAGCGGTTGGCCACCGCCTGCTTCACGAGGGTCCTGCCGAAGTCCCAGACGAGTCCGCCGCCGTCGTGGGCGTCGTCCATCACCGCGGTGAAGGCGTCCACAAACCGGTCCACCTCCCGCTCCCCCACGATCAGCGGCGGGATCAGCTTGATGACCTCCAGGTGGTCGCCGGAGACCTGGGTCAGAATCCGGTGCCGCTGGAGCAGGGGGACGACCACCATCTGGGCGAACAGGCCCTTGCGGGCGGCCTGGAGCATGGTCCAGCGTCCGCGCAGCTTGAGCGAGCGGGGCCTGCCGAACTCGATGCCGATCATCAGGCCCCGGCCGCGGACGTCGGCGAGCATCTCGTAGCGGTCGGTGAGGGCGGCGAGGCGGGTGCGGAGCAGGTCGCCGGTGGCGCGGGCGTGGGCGACGGTCTGCTCGTTCTCCATGACCGCCAGCACGGCCAGACCGGCCGCCATGGCCTGGGCGTTGGAGCCGAAGCTCGCGGAGTGCACCAGCACCCGGTCCATCGAGGAGTAGACCTTCTTGAAGATCCAGTCCTTGCCGAGGGTGGCCCCGACCGGGACGTAGCCGCCGGAGAGCGCCTTCGCCACGCAGACCAGGTCGGGTTCGACGCCCTCCTCGTGCTGGTAGGCGTAGAAGTCACCGGTGCGGCCCAGACCGGTCTGCACCTCGTCCGCGATCAGCAGGGCCTTGTGGCGCCGCAACAGTTCCTGCGCGGACCGCAGATAGCCGGGCGGCGCCTCGTGCACACCCTTGCCCTGGATGGGCTCCACGATCAGCGCGGCCACGTCGCCCTTCTTCAACTCCCTTGCCAGCGCGTCGAGATCGCCGAGCGGTACGGCGGTGTCGGGCAGCAGGGGCGCGAACCCGTCGCGGAAGCCGCCCTCGCCGTTGACGGAGAGGGAGCCGGTGGTGAGGCCGTGGAAGGCGTGGTCGCAGTACAGGACCCTGGGCCTGCCGGTCGCGTAGCGGGCGAACTTGAGGGCGGTCTCGACGGCCTCGGTGCCGCTGTTGCCGAAGAACACCCGGTCCAGGTGGGGGCTGTGGGCGAGCAGCCGCTCCGCGAGCAGGCCGGGCAGCGGCTGGCAGTCGAAGCGGGTGAGGTCGGCGAGGGAGGCGTCGAGGACGTCGTGCAGCGCCTTGCGGACCACGGGGTGGTGACGGCCGAGGCCCATCACCCCGAACCCGGCGAGCATGTCGAGGTAGTCGTTGCCGTCGGCGTCCCAGAAGTAGGCGCCCTCGCCGCGCTCGTAGACCTTGTCGAAGCCGATCGTGTGGAGCATGCGCGGGAGTTGGTGGTTGAGGTGGCGGCTGTGCAGCTCGTAGCGTTCGGCGCCGCGCGCGGCGAGCAGCGCCCCGAGGTCGAACTCCCCGGCCTGCGCGGCGGCGGACGCGGATTCCGCGGTGGTCATTCCTGTGACTCCTTGACTGCCTGTGACTCGCTGACGGCCCGCTCGTCCCGTACGGCGAGGCCCGCGCCGACGCGTCCGGCGATCTCGACCGGGGTGAGGCCGATGTCCGCGAGGACCTCGGCGCGTTTGGCGTGGGCGAGGAACTGCTCCGGAATCCCGAACCGCTGCACGGGCACGTCGACGTCGGCGTCGGAGAGAGCCAGCGCGACCGCCGAACCGACCCCTGCCGCACGGCTGTTGTCCTCCACGACGGCCACCAGCCGGTGTCCGGCGGCCAGTTCGGTCAGTGCCGGGTCGACGGGCTTGACCCAGCGGGGGTCCACGACCGTGCAGGGCACCCCCCGCGCGCGGAGCAGGTCGGCCGCCTGGAGGCAGACGGACGCCATGACGCCGACGGCGACCAGCAGCACCCCGGCCCCGGACCCGGCACCCTCGTCCCGGTGCAGGACGTCGACGCCGCCGACCCGGTCGACCGCCGGGACGAGGGGGCCCACCGACTCCTTGGGGAAGCGGACCAGGGTCGGCGCGTCGTCCACCGCGACGGCCTCGCGGAGCTGGGCGCGCAGCTGGTCGGCGTCGCGCGGGGCGGCGATCCTGAGGCCGGGCACGACCTGGAGGATCGACAGGTCCCACATGCCGTTGTGGGAGGCGCCGTCGACACCCGTCACCCCGGCCCGGTCGAGGACGAAGGTGACCCCGCAGCGGTGCAGGGCCACGTCCATCAGCAGCTGGTCGAAGGCGCGGTTGAGGAAGGTGGCGTAGACGGCGACGACGGGGTGCAGGCCGCCGGTGGCGAGACCGGCCGCCGACACGGCCGCGTGCTGCTCGGCGATGCCGACGTCCCACACCCGGTCCGGGAAGCGCTCGGCGAACCGACCGAGGCCCACCGGGTGGAGCATGGCGGCGGTGATCGCGACGACGTCCTCGCGCTCCTCGCCGATACGGACGATCTCCTCGCCGAACACGGAGGTCCAGGACGGCGCGCCCGCCGGGGCGAGCGGGGCGCAGGTCAGCGGGTCCATCACGCCGACGGTGTGGAAGTGGTCCTCCTCGTGGGCGAGGGCGGGCTCGTAGCCGCGGCCCTTCTCGGTGAGGCAGTGCACCAGCACCGGGCCGTGGAAGCGCTTGGCGCGGCGCAGCGCCGACTCGACGGCCTTGATGTCGTGGCCGTCGATCGGGCCGACGTACTTGAGGCCGAGGTCCTCGAACATGCCCTGCGGGGCGAAGGCGTCCTTGAAGCCCTTCTTCGCGCCGTGCAGGGACTCGTAGACGGTGCCGCCGACGACGGGGGTGCGCAGCAGGACGCCCTTGCCCCAGGCGAGGACCTTCTCGTAGCCGTCGGTGGTGCGCAGGGTGGCGAGGTGGTTGGCGAGGCCGCCGATGGTCGGGGCGTAGGAGCGCTCGTTGTCGTTGACGACGACGATCAGCGGCCGGTCCTTGGCGGCGGCGATGTTGTTCAGCGCCTCCCAGGCCATGCCGCCGGTGAGCGCTCCGTCCCCGATCACGGCGACGACGTGGCCGCGCTCGCCGCGGACCTGGCGGGCCTTGGCGAGGCCGTCGGCCCAGCCGAGGGCGGTGGAGGCGTGGCTGTTCTCGATGACGTCGTGCTCGGACTCCTCACGCGAGGGGTAGCCGGAGAGGCCGCCCTTGCCGCGCAGCTTGGAGAAGTCCTGACGGCCCGTCAGCAGCTTGTGCACATAGCTCTGGTGGCCGGTGTCCCACAGGATGCGGTCGGTGGGTGACTCGAAGACGCGGTGCAGGGCGACGGTCAGTTCCACCACGCCCAGGTTGGGGCCGAGGTGTCCGCCGGTCCTGGCGACCGCGTGCACCAGGAACTCCCTGATCTCCTCGGACAGTTCGCCGAGTTCCGTCTCCGACAGCGCCTTCAGGTCACGCGGCTGCCGGATGTTCTCCAGGATCGACACGCTCGGGCCCCCTCTCGGTCCCTGCTGCTCAACTCACGGTGACGGCCGGCTCCCCCGGGGCGGCGCCGTCCTGCTCCATCTGCGCGGCGATCCTCATCGCCTCGTCGATCAGGGTCTCCACGATCTTGGACTCGGGGACGGTCTTGACGACCTCGCCCTTGACGAAGATCTGGCCCTTGCCGTTGCCGGAGGCGACGCCGAGGTCGGCCTCGCGGGCCTCGCCGGGGCCGTTGACGACACAGCCCATGACGGCGACCCGCAGCGGCACCTCCATGCCCTCCAGACCGGCGGTGACCTCGTCGGCGAGCTTGTAGACGTCGACCTGGGCCCGGCCGCAGGAGGGGCAGGAGACGATCTCCAGGTGCCGTTCGCGCAGGCCCAGCGACTGGAGGATCTGGATGCCGACCTTGACCTCCTCGGCGGGCGGGGCGCTGAGCGACACCCGGATGGTGTCGCCGATGCCCTGCGCGAGCAGCGCGCCGAAGGCGACCGCCGACTTGATCGTGCCCTGGAAGGCGGGCCCGGCCTCCGTGACCCCCAGGTGGAGGGGGTAGTCGCAGGCCGCGGCGAGCTGCCGGTACGCCTCGACCATGACGACGGGGTCGTTGTGCTTGACGGAGATCTTGATGTCGCGGAAGTCGTGCTCCTCGAAGAGGGACGCCTCCCACAGCGCCGACTCCACCAGCGCCTCGGGGGTGGCCCTGCCGTACTTCTGGAGGAGGCGGCGGTCGAGGGAGCCCGCGTTGACGCCGATGCGGATCGGGGTGCCGTGCTCCCGTGCCGCCTTGGCGATCTCCTTGACCTTGTCGTCGAACTGCTTGATGTTGCCCGGATTGACGCGGACCGCCGCGCAGCCCGCCTCGATCGCGGCGAACACGTACTTCGGCTGGAAGTGGATGTCCGCGATCACCGGGATCTGCGACTTGCGGGCGATGGTCGCGAGGGCGTCCGCGTCGTCCTGCGTGGGGCAGGCGACGCGGACGATCTGGCAGCCGGACGCGGTCAGTTCGGCGATCTGCTGGAGAGTGGCGCCGATGTCGGAGGTGCGGGTCGTCGTCATCGACTGCACCGATACCGGGGCCCCGCCGCCGACCGCCACCGGCCCGACCTGGATACGCCGCGACATGCGGCGCTCCGCGATCGGACGGGCCGGGACCTCGGGGACGCCGAGGGAGACGGCGGTCACCGCGTCACCCCCGGTTCCCGGGCGAGGCCGTCTCGCGCATCGCGCGCAGCGACTCCTTGAGCGAGCCCATGGTGGCGAGGACGGCGGTCGGCTCGTAGCCGCAGTGCGCCATGCAGTTGGCGCAGCGCGGGTCCTTGCCGCGGCCGTACTGGTCCCAGTCGGTCTTCTCGATGAGTTCGCGGTACGTCGGGACGTAGCCGTCGCTCATCAGGTAGCAGGGCTTCTGCCAGCCGAACAGGGAGTAGTTGGGGATTGCCCAGGCCGTGCACGGGAAGTCGACCTTGCCCTCCAGGAAGTCCAGGAAGAGCGGGGAGTGGTTGAGCCGCCACCGGCGCCGGTTGCCGCCGGAGAACGCCTTCTTGAACAGTTCGCGGGTCTGCTCGACGCCGAGGAAGTGCTCCTGGTCGGGGGCCTTCTCGTAGGCGTAGGCGGGCGAGATCATCATCTCGTCGACCTTGAGGTCGTCGTTGAGGAAGTTGAGGACCTCGACGATGGTCTGCGGGGTGTCGGTGTTGAAGAAGGTCGAGTTGGTGGTGACGCGGAAGCCGCGGGACTTGGCCTCCTTGATCGCCGCGACGGCCTCGTCGAAGACGCCTTCCTTGGCGACCGACTCGTCGTGCCGCTCGCGCAGGCCGTCGATGTGCACGGCGAAGGCGAAGTAGGGCGAGGGCGTGAACTTGTCGAGCTTCTTGCGCAGCAGCATGGCGTTGGTGCAGAGGAAGACGTACTTCTTCTTCGCGACCAACTGGCGGACGATCTCGTCGATCTGAGGGTGCATCAGCGGTTCGCCGCCGGCGATGGAGACCATCGGGGCGCCGGACTCCAGGACCGCGCCGACGGCCTGGGCGACCGGCATGCGCTGCTTGAGCACCCCCGCCGGGTGCTGGATCTTGCCGCAGCCCTCGCACTTGAGGTTGCAGGCGAACAACGGCTCCAGCTCCACGATCAGCGGGAACTTGTCCCGCTTGCGGAGCTTCTGTTCAGCCAGGTACGTAGCGACTTTGATGGACTGGCGCAGCGGCATGGCCATCTGGCTCACCTCCGGGGGAGCAGCACGTTGCGGTGCCATTCGAAGAATGCAGGCAGGACGGAACGAAGGACACGGAAAGCCGATATTCCACCGCGTACCGTGCCGATCCGGACGAGTTCATGTTCAGGAGCGTCCACGACCACCCGGACGGCCGCAACCGGGCGCGTCCCCGCGCGGACGGCGCTCAGCAGCGTGGCCGCCGACTCCATGTCGACGGCGATCGCGCCGGTGGCGAGCAGGTCGGACCGCTCCGGACCGCGGACCACGTGGTCGGAGCCGGTCAGCGGGCCGGTGTGGACGGTGCGCCCGGGAAGGGTGCGCACGAGTTCCTTGACGAGCAGTTCGGTGTTCACGCACGGCACGGTGCCGAGCGGGTCGCGGGTCTCCTCGGCGACGACCAGGTCGCCGGGGTGCATTCCGGGGGCCAGGCCCGCGCAGAAGCCGGTGGCGAGGACGGCGGCGCCCGAGAGGACCGGGTCGGTGAGGACCCGGCTCACGGAGCGTTCGGCCGCCTTCGGCCCCATGCCGGTGCGCAGGACGGTGACCGGCCCGCCCGCGCCGCCGCGCTCGCCCATGCGCAGGGCGAGGTGCTCGATGCCGAGCGCGCAGGCGATCAGCAGCGGGGCGGGGGCGGGCCGCGGGGTCATCTACTTTCCCTTCGCCTCGGCGGGGACGGGGGTCAGCGCGGCGAAGGGGTCGCCGTGCACGTACCGGCCGAGCGCGGTCAGCGGGAAGACCTGCCGGTAGAGGTGGTAGTTGATGGAGAAGTCCCAGGGGAAGCCGGTGCCGGTGAACTCCGGCTCGTCCCAGGAGCCGTCCTCGCGCTGGGTGCGCACCAGCCAGGCCACCCCGCGCGCGACCGCCGGGGAGTCCTGCTCACCGGCGGCGAGCAGCGCCATCAGCGCCCACGCGGTCTGGGAGGCGGTGGAGGCGCCCCGGCCGCTCCAGCGCGCCGGGTCGTCGTAGGAGCGCAGGTCCTCGCCCCAGCCGCCGTCGTCGTTCTGGACCCGCTCCAGCCAGGAGACCGCGCGGCGGATCGCGGGGTGCCGGGCGGGCAGGCCCGCGGCGGTGAGGGCGGGCACCACCGAGCCGGTGCCGTAGACGTAGTTGACGCCCCAGCGGCCGAACCACGAGCCGTCCGGCTCCTGTTCGGCGAGGAGCCAGTCGATGCCGCGCCGGGTGCGCGGGTCGTGGGCCAGGCCCTCGACGGCGAGCATCTCCACGACGTGCGCGGTGACGTCGGCGGACGGCGGGTCGATGACCTCGCCGAAGTCGCAGAACGGCAGCCGGTTGGGGAAGGGGCTGGTGTTGTCGACGTCGAAGGCGCCCCAGGCGCCGTTCCTGGACTGCATGCCGAGGTTCCAGCGCACCCCGCGCCCGATCGCCCGCTCCATCCGCTCCGGGTCGTGGTGGCGGACCCGGCGCAGCGCGAGAACGACCTCTGCGGTGTCGTCGATGTCGGGGTAGTTGTCGTTGTGGAACTCGAACGCCCATCCGCCGGGCGGGAGTTGGGGACGCCGTACGGACCAGTCGCCGGGGCGCACGATCTGCTCGCCGAGCATCCAGTCGGCCGCCTTGACCAGTTGGGGGTGGTCGGCCGGCACCCCCGCGTCGGCCAGCGCGATCGTGGCCAGGCAGGTGTCCCAGACCGGGGACTGGCAGGCCTCGACCATGCGGGCGCCGTCCTCGCGCCACACCGCGTACCGGTCGAGGGACTCCAGGCCCGCGCGCATCACGGGGTGCTGGAGGTCGTAGCCGAGGAGGTGCAGGGCGATGACCGAGTAGACGGCCGGGGGCTGGATGCCGCCCCAGCAGCCGTCGTTCTCCTGCCGTTCGACGATCCAGCGGGCGGCGGTGTTCAGCGCGGCGGCGCGCAGTCTTCGTACGGCGACCGTCCGGTAGCCGCGGACCACCTTGTCCAGCCGCTGGAACAGGCCGTCCCAGGTGTGCAGCGGGGCCAGCGGCCGGGGCGGGTTGGGGCGGGCCGGGTCGGTGTGCAGCTCGTCCAGCGGGAACGGCGCGGGCCGGACCGGGCGGGTGGCGGAGACGACGGTGAGCGGCACGATCGTCTGGCGGGCCCAGCAGCCGAAGTTGTAGATGCTGAGCGGGAACCACTTGGGGAAGTACAGGAGTTCCGGGGGGAGTTCCGGCAGGTCCTCCCACTTCCACCAGCCGAACAGCGCCAGCCAGATCCGGGTGAAGACCCGCGCCGAGGCGATGCCGCCCCGCTCGCGGACCCAGGCGGAGGCCCGTGCCATGTGCGGCGCGTCGGGCGCGTCCCCGGCGAGCCGCAGCGCCACGTACGCCTCGACGGTGGCCGAGAGGTCGCCCGGCCCGCCGTGGAAGGTGGCCCAGGTGCCGTCCTCGCGCTGCTCGCCGCGGATGAAGAGGGCGGCGGCGCGGGTGGTGGCCTCGTCGCGGATGCCGAGGAACTGGCGGAGCAGCAGGTCCTCGGCGTCCATGGAGACGTTGGTCTCCAGGTCGCCCTTCCACCAGCCCTCCGCGTCCTGCCGGGCGAGCAGGAAGTCGGTGGCGCGCCGCATCGCGTGCGCGGCGGCTTCTGGTCCCCCGGCCGCCACGGGGATGTCGAGGTGGGTTTCGCTGGCCGCGGCAGTACGGGGCGGGAGGGCCCCGGTGCTTCCGTCGGTCGTCGCTGTCATGGCTTCCCCTTCGTGCAGTGTGCATCCGTTGCGTCTGCTTGGGTCCGCCGTCGGCCGGTGCGTCTCTTCCCGCGACACCGGCCGGCGACTACGCGAGGGCTATTCGACCGATAGTGATCATCTCTTTCGTACGACGACGAAGTCGGCGAGCGCCGTGAACCGGTCCCGGACCTGCTCGGGCATGTCGACGGCGTCCAGGGCTTCGATGGCGACGGTGTGCTGACGGCGGGCCTCGGCGGCGGTCCACTCCCGCCCGCCGGCCTGCTCGATGAGGGCGGCGCGGGCGGCGAACTCCTCCTCGGAGAAGGTGGCGAAGTCGCTGCTCTTGGCGTCGGCGGCGAGGATCTCGCCCAGCTGCTCGGAGGCGGCTCCCCCGGCGGCGAGGGCGGCGACGACGGGGAGGGACTTCTTGCGCTGGCGCAGGTCGCTCCAGGTCTGCTTGCCGGTGGAGACGGGGTCGCCCCAGATGCCGAGGAGGTCGTCCACGGCCTGGAAGGCGAGTCCGAGGTGGTAGCCGTACCGTTCCAGCGTGTCGGCGGTGCGCTCGTCGGCGCCGCCGAGCACCGCGCCGATGGAGCTGGCGCAGGCCAGCAGGGCGCCGGTCTTGTTGCCCTCCATCTCCAGGCACTCCTCGACGCTGACGCGGTCGCGGTGCTCGTAGGAGATGTCCTGCGCCTGGCCGTCGATGAGGGCGCGGGTGGCGGCGGTGAGGCGGCGGGTGGCGCGGCCCGCCTCGACGGTGCCGAGTTCCAGCAGGACCTCGTTGGCGAGGGCGAAGAGGGCGTCGCCGACCAGGATGGCCTGGGCGGGGCCGTGCACCTTCCAGACGGTGTCGCGGTGGCGGCGCTGCTCGTCGCCGTCCATCAGGTCGTCGTGCAGCAGGGAGAAGTTGTGCACCAGCTCGACGGCGACCGCGCCGGGCACGCCGACCTCGGGGGCCGCGCCGGTGACCTCGGCGGAGAGCACCGCGAGGGCGGGCCGGACGGCCTTGCCGCCGTCGCCGTCGGTGGGGTTGCCGTGGGCGTCGATCCAGCCGAAGTGGTAGGCGGAGACGGTGTCCATGGGGGGCGCCAGCCGGTCCACGGCCGCCCGCAGCACCGGCGTGGCTAGGGTCCGGCCGCGCTCCAGGAGCGCGGTCACGTCCACCGCGGTCTCTCGACTCGCCGGCGGGGCCGGGGGCACAGGGGGCACGATGTCTCCTCTTGTCGCGGTGGCGGAGGGGGTGCGGGGGTGTGCCGAGCCGTGCTGATCGGTCATCAGGCCGCCTCCTCGAACGCGAAGAGACGGCGGGGGCGGGGCCGGCCGAGGGCGTCGAGCGCGGCGTCGGCCGCGTTCACGCCGCTGCGGACCGCACTCTCCATGGTCGCGGGCCACCCGGTGGCGGTCCACGCCCCGGCCAGGTACAGGCCGGGTGACTTGGTGCGGGCGCCGGGCCTGAGCCGTGCGACGCCGGGGGCGGGAGCGAACGTCGCGGTGCGCTCCCGCGTCACGAAGAAGTCCCGCACCTGTGCGCCGCGGGTGTGCGGCAGCAGCCGCTCCAGCTCGGGCAGGTAGCGCTCGCGCAGCTCGGCGACGGGGGCGTCGATCTCGTCCTGCGCGGCGGACTGGGACAGGGCCAGGTACTGGCCCTCGGTGAGCCCGGAGGCGGCGGTGCGGTCGAAGACCCACTGCACGGGCGTGCCGAGCGCGGCGAGGAACGGGGCGTCGAGGACCTTGCGGTCGTAGACGACGTGGACGTTCAGGATGGGCGCGGTGCCGATCTCCAGCAGCCGCCCGGGGGCGTCGAGCGCGCCGTCCGGCAGCAGGTCGTGGGTCTCGCGCTGCGGTACGGCGAGGACGACGGCGTCGGCGGTGAACGTCTCTCCGGGGGTGTGGACGCGCCAGGTGCCGTCCGGCTCCCGGTCGAGGGAGGCGACGCGGGTGCGGGTCTCGGTGCGGACGCCCGCCGCGTCGAGCGCCTTGCGGGCGAGCCCGTCGTGGAGGTCGCCGAGCGGGACGTGGGCCCAGCCGATGTCGGCGGCGCCCGCCTCGGAGAGCAGGCCGGTCTTGAACACCATCGCGGCGAGCGCGAGGGAGGTGTCCCCGGCGACGGCGTTGAGGGTGGCGACGCCGACCAGGTCCCACAGGGCCTCGACGGCGCGCGGCGACTGGCCGTGCGCGGCGAGCCAGGTACCGAAGTCCTGGTCGTCGAGGGCCGGGTCGGTGAGGTCGAGGGCCTTCAGGGCGAGGGCGGCGCGGCCGACGCGGGCCCGTTCGGCGAGCGAGAGGTGCGGGTAGGCGGCGATGCCTCGCCCTAGGTGCAGCGGGACCGGCAGCGCGTCGCGCCGGATACGGCCGAGGCGGCGTCCGGCGGGGCGGTCGAGGTCGACGACGGGCACGTCGAGACGTTCCTGCAGCGGTGCCAGCGCGGTGGCGTCGACGCGGTCGAGGAACCAGCGGTAGGCGGTGCAGCAGCGCAGGTAGACGTGCTGTCCGTTGTCGACGGTGAGGCCGTCGCGCCGGAAGGAGAAGGCCAGGCCGCCCAGGCGCGGGCGGCCCTCCAGCAGGGTCACGCGGACCCCGGCGTCGGCGAGCGCGAGCGCGGCGGTGATCCCGGCGAGCCCGCCGCCGACCACGACGGTGTGCCGCCCGGCGGAGTCCGGGACGTGCGGCAGCGCCTCGTCGCTCATCGTGCACCCTCCCCTGCGGTCCCACCGTGTCGGTTGCACTCTGCACGGCGGGCCGTCGCCGTCAGGGACGCCGCGCCGGAGCGGAGGGTTGCGTACCGCGTTTCGCCCTCGCCGGCCCCCGCGCGCGCCCCGTCGGCCGGGCCCGCCGCGCCGCGCGCGCGGACGCCGCGGCGCCCGGTGGCCGAGAAGCCGTCGCCGGTGCCGTCCCCGGCGTCCGTGCCGTCCCGCCGCTCCATCAGGGCTGCCTCCTGAGCGTCAGCCGCGCCACGTGGCGCGCGTCCAGGCCGGACAGGCCGCGCACGGCGACGTAGGCCTTCTCGTGGCCGGACAGGGAGACCCGGCCGCGCAGGACGGCCTCGGGGTCGCGCTCGATGCGGTCGAGGAGGCGGCGGTAGATGCCCGCCATCGCGGCCACGCAGGCGCCGCTGCGCCGGTCGAGCAGCGGCAGCAGCCGGTAGCCCTCGGCGAACAGGGCGCGGGCCCGCCGCACCTCGAAGTGGACGAGACCCGCGAAGTCGGACCCCTCCGGCGGTCTCGGCCCGTCGAACCCGGCCGAACAGCCGAACTTGGCGAGGTCGTCGGCGGGCAGGTAGGTCCGGCCGGCCGCCGCGTCCTCCCGCACGTCGCGGAGGATGTTGGTGAGCTGGAGGGCGAGCCCGAGGGTGTCGGCGTACTCCGGCGCGCGGTCGGCGCCGCGCGCGCCCGGCTCGGTGCCGAACACGCCGAGCGAGAGCCGCCCGATCGCGCCGGCCACGCAGCGGCAGTACGCGCGCAGGTCGTCCCAGGTCTCGTAGGTCTCGCCGCGGACGTCCATGAGGACGCCGTCGATCAGCTCGTCCAGGCCCTCCAGCGGGATCGGGAAGACCCGCGCGGCGTGCGCGAGGGCGACCGCGACGGGGTCGGTGTCGTCCTCGTCGACCTCGCCCGCGCGGATACGGGTCAGCAGCGCCCGGGTCTCGTCGAGCCGGACGTTCTTGACCTCGCCGTCCAGGGCGCCGTCGCCGATGTCGTCCACGCGGCGCGAGAGCGCGTAGAGCGCCGACATGGCGCGCCGCTTCGGTGTGGGCAGCAGCCGGATACCGTACGCGAAGTTCCGGGCCTGCTGCCCGGTGACGGCCTCGCAGTAGCTGTAGGCGGCGAGGACCGGTGCGGACAGGGTGGGCACTGGGTCCACGGTCCGGATCACCCCTCTCCTCTCAAAGACAGGCCCGTCTCGCGTAGCAGCCGCAGCGTGCCGGGCTTGGGCGGGCCGGGAAGGACGTCGTGGTCGGCGGCGGTGATCGCGTGGATCGCCGCCCGGCCGCCCGCCACGAACCCGGCGAGCAGCAGCCTGAGGCGGCCTCGGACGCTGCGCACCAGGGGCGCGCCCTCGTCCAGCAGGTCACGGGCGCGGGCGGCCTCGTAGGCGATCAGGGCGCGCACGGAGGCGTTCGCGGAGTCCGCGGCGAGGTCGCTCTCCTGCACGTGGAACCGCTTCATGTCCTCGGCGGGCAGGTACACGCGGTCGCGGCCCAGGTCCTCGGCCACGTCCTGGAGGTGCTCGACGATCTGGAGGCCGGTGCAGACCGCGTCGGAGCGCCGGACCCGCTCGGGGGTGGTGGTGCCGGTGACGGCGAGCACCAGCCGGCCGACGGGGTTCGCGGAGAGTTCGCAGTACGCGAGGAGGTCGTCCCAGGTCTCGTAGCGGGCGACGAGCTGGTCCTGGCGGTTGGCGGCGATCAGTCCGAGGAACGGTTCGGGGGACAGCGCGCGGCGCCGGACGGTCGGCTGGAGGCTCCGCAGCAGGGGGTGGGCGGGGGTGCCGTCGAAGACGCGGCGCAGGTCGGCCTCGAAGGCGTCCAGGAGCACCAGCCGGTCCTCGGCGTCGGCGTCGGACACGCCGAGCAGGCGGGCGTCGGCGCCGCCGGGGGCGAGGTCGCCGTCGCCGATGTCGTCGACGAGGCGGGCGAAGCCGTAGACGGCCATGAGGTCGTCGCGCCAGGCGCGCGGGAGGAAGAAGGGGGCGACGGGGAAGTTCTCGTCGGCGGCCTTCGCGAGGGTGGCCCGCGCCGGGTCCGCGCCGGGAGGCGCCGTGCGCTCCGTCCGCGCCGTCACGGGGTGCTCCCCTGGGCAGGGACGGCGCGCGCTGCCTTGAGCTGGGGAGTTTCCGTAGCCATTGCCGTCACATCTCCCGTTCTACACCGACAACCCAGGACCCACTATTTCGGACACGCCGCCCGGCCCTCCGCGCGGCGGGGCCGTCCGAGGGTGTCGCGCATTATCGCCCCACTTGGCGTGTTTCGGGACCGGTCCAGCTTACGTTGTACAACGCGTGAGGGATCGCGGGGGTGTCCCGCAGATCACAACAACACACCGATCGCCGCCAAGCTTCCGGCGCCGAGCCGGAGTTGACGCTTCCTTTGCAGACGCGGGCCCCGCCGGAGGGTTCCGGCGGGGCCCGGCGGCCGGGGGCCGCGTCCGCGCGTTCCGGTCGCTACTTGCCGGAGAACTTCTCGTACTCCCGCAGGACCTCTTCGGTGGGGCCGTCCATGCGCAGTTCGCCGCGTTCCAGCCACAGGACGCGGTCGCAGGTGTCGCGGATGGACTTGTTGCTGTGGCTGACCAGGAAGACCGTGCCCGCCTGGCCGCGCAGCTGCCGGATGCGCTCCTCGGAGCGCTTGCGGAACTTGGCGTCGCCGGTGGCGAGCGCCTCGTCGATCATCAGGACGTCGTGGTCCTTGGCGGCGGCGATGGAGAACCGCAGGCGGGCCTGCATGCCGGACGAGTAGGTGCGCATGGGGAGGGTGACGAAGTCGCCCTTCTCGTTGATGCCGGAGAAGTCGACGATCTCCTGGTAGCGCTCCTTGACCTGCTCGCGGGACATGCCCATGGCGAGGCCGCCGAGGATGATGTTGCGCTCGCCGGTCAGGTCGTTCATCAGGGCCGCGTTGACGCCGAGCAGGGAGGGCTGGCCGTCGGTGTAGACCTTGCCGCTCTCCGGGGGCAGCAGCCCGGCGATGGCCCGCAGCAGGGTGGACTTGCCGGAGCCGTTGGAGCCGATGAGGCCGATGGCCTCGCCGCGGTGGGCGACGAAGGAGACCCCGCGCACCGCGTGCACCTTGCGCACGCCCCGCTCGTCGCCGCGCTTGACGATGCGGCTGAGCGCGGACGTGGCGCTGCCCTTGCCGGAGCGGGCGCCGTGGACGCGGTAGACGATGTGGACGTCCTCGGCGATGACGGTCGGGACGGTCTGCTCAGCCACGGCCGTACCTCTCCTCGGCCTGCCAGAAGTACACGAACCCGCCGACGGCGAAGAGGGCCGCCCAGCCGCCCGCGACCGCCCAGACGTGGTCGGGCAGGTTCTCGGCGCCGTACTCCTCGATGAGGGCGAAGCGCATCAGGTCCATGTAGATGGCGGCCGGGTTCCACTGGAGGATGTTCGCCATCCACTGGGGCTTGTCGGCGAGGAAGACCGGGATGGAGAACATGACGCCGGAGGCGTACATCCAGGTCCGCATCACGAACGGCATCAGCTGGGCCAGGTCCGGGGTCTTGGCGCCCGCGCGGGCGAAGACCAGGGCCAGGCCGGTGTTGAAGCAGAACTGGAGGGCCAGCGCGGGCAGGATCAGCAGCCAGGACATGTCCGGGTAGCTGCCGAAGGCGATCGCCACCGCGAAGAGCACGATCATCGAGTACAGCAGTTGCTGGAGCTGCTGGAGCGCGAAGGAGATCGGCAGGGAGGCGCGCGGGAAGTGCAGGGCGCGGACCAGGCCGAGGTTGCCGGAGATCGCGCGCACCCCGGTCATCACGGAGCTCTGGGTGAAGGTGAAGACGAAGACGCCGGTGACGAGGAAGGGGATGTAGACGCTCTTGGGCATCCCGCGGCTGGCGTTGAGGATCACGCCGAAGATCATGAAGTAGACGGCCGCGTTGAGCAGGGGCGTCGCCACCTGCCAGAGCTGGCCGAGCTTCGCCTGGCTGTACTGCGCGGTCAGTTTCGCGCGGGAGAACGCCAGGATGAAGTGCCGCCGCCCCCACAGCTGGCGGACGTACTCCCGCAGCGGAGGCCGGGCACCGCTCACGGCCAGCCCGTACTTGGCGGCCAGCTGTGCCGCCGTGAGGCCCTCGTCGGGCGACGGGGGCGCGCTCACCGCGACTCCGCCGTCATGCGTTGTCTCACTCACCAGTAGGAAACTTTCGTCTTCGGATAGCGCGACCTGGACCGTCCGGCCGGAGCCGGTGGGGCCGTACGGACGTACGACGGCCCGGGACCCCGGGGGGAAGCTTGTCAGATGACGGGAGGACGGCCCAGTCGGGTCAGCCGCCACACCGTACGCCACTTGATGGGGCGGCGCGGGCCGCACGACGTGGTCCACCCCTCCCGGAAGCCACCGAACCACGCCTTGAGGGCGGAGCGCGAGGGGCGGCGCAGGAGCGTGAGGAGCAGCCAGACCCCGAGATAGACGGGGACCAGGGGTGCGGGAAGGTTTCGCCGGGCCAGCCAGACCCGGTTGCGGGCCACCATGCGGTGGTAGACCGCGTGCCGCGAGGGCGCGGTGGTGGGGTGGTACAGCACCATGTCGGCCCGGTAGTCGATCATCCAGCCGGCGTCGAGGGCCCGCCAGGCGAGGTCGGTCTCCTCGTGGGCGTAGAAGAACGCGTCGGGGAGGGTGCCGGCCTCGGCGAAGACCTGGGTGCGGACGGCGTTGGCGCCGCCGAGGAAGGTCGTGACCCGCGAGGAGCGCAGCGGGTCGGAGGCGCGCAGCCGGGGGACGTGGCGGCGCTGGGTCTCGCCGGTGTCCGGGTCGGCTATGCGGAAGCTGACGATGCCGAGCCTCGGGTCGGCCGCGAAGGCCTCGCGGCACAGGCGGGCCGTGTCGTGCTGGGCGAGGAGCCCGTCGTCGTCGAGGAACAGGAGTATGTCCACGTCGCGGCCGCTGGGGCCGAAGGCCTGTATACCGACGTTGCGGCCGCCGGGGATGCCCAGGTTCTCCGGCAGTTCCACGGTCCGCACGTGCGGGTGGCGCTCGGTGACGTCGGGGACCGGGGAGCCGTTGCCGACGACGACGACCTCGACGGTGTCGCCCTCCTGCTTGGCGACGGAGTCGAGCAGGGCGTCCAGTTCGTCGGGGCGGTTGCCCATGGTGATGATCACCGCGCCGACCTTCAGCGGGGCGCTCACTTGAGCCTGCTCGACACGAGGACGGACACCAGGTGCAGCACCGTCTGCAGGAGCGCGATGCCCGCGAGGACGGCGACGCCGAGGCGGGAGAAGAACAGGTCGCCGCGGACCTGGTCGGCGATCGCCAGGACCAGGATGAGCAGCGAGGCCTCGATGCCGAGGATCAGGCGGTGGAACTTGAGCGCGGCGGCGGCCCGGCGGGCGAGCGCCATGCCGGAGGAGCGGGGCTCGGCGGCGGACTCCTTGACGGGCGGCAGTCCGCCCTGGTGGCGGGCGACGCCGACGAGGTCGGTCTCCGCCTTGATCAGGATGGCGCCGAGCGCGGCGAGGGTGCCGAGGAAGGCCCACAGCCAGTCGATCCGGCCGCTGCCCCACAGGTCGGCGGCGCGCAGCCCGAAGCCGACCAGGACGGCGGCGTCGGTGAGGTAGGCGCCGACCCGGTCGAGGTAGACGCCGGAGAGCGAGTACTGCTTCTTCCAGCGCGCGATCTCGCCGTCGACGCAGTCCAGCAGCAGGTACAGCTGGACGGCCAGCACCCCGAGGACGGCGCCCGCGATCCCCGGCACCAGCAGCGCCGGGGCGGCGAGGACGCCGCAGACGGTCATCAGGTACGTGAGCTGGTTGGGCGTGACCCTGGTGTTCACCAGATAGCGGTCGACCCGCAGGGACACCTCGCGCATGTAGAGGCGCCCCATCCAGTGCTCACCGCTGCGCCGGTCCTTGACCCCCGCGGGGTGGACGACCGGACGGAGTTCAGCTACCGATGGCCTTGACATAGTCGGTGTACATGTCCTTGATCTGGTCGGTCGTGAGGTCGAGGTGTTCGAGGATGGTGTAGCGGCCGGGCCGGGTCCGCGGGGCGTACGCCACGACCTCGACGAACTCGTCGGGCGTGAAGCCGATCTCCCCCGGCAGCACCGGGAGCCCGTGGCGGCGCAGCACCCCGGCCATGTGGGCCGCTTCCTCGTGGGCGCCGCGCAGGAACATCGCGAAGGCCGCGCCCAGGCCGCACTGCTCGCCGTGGGCCGCCGCGCGTCTGGGGTGGAGCAGGTCGAACGCGTGGTTGATCTCGTGGCAGGCCCCGGAGGAGGGCCGGGAGTCCCCGGACACGGACATCGCGATGCCGCTGAGGACCAGGGCCTCGGCGAGGACCTGGAGGAACTCGGTGTCCGCGATGCCGCCGGGGTGGCGCAGGACCGCCTCGCCCGCCTGGCGGGCGATCGCGGCGGCCAGCCCGTCGATCTTCTCGCCGTTGACCCGGTGGGCCAGCTCCCAGTCGGCGATGGCGGAGATGTTGGAGACGGCGTCGCCGATCCCGGCCCGCACGAACCGGGCCGGTGCCTGGCGGATGACGTCCAGGTCGATGACGACGGCGATCGGGTTGGGCACTCCGTAGGAGCCGCGGCCCGCGTCGTTGTCGAGGGTGGCGACCGGGGAGCAGAGGCCGTCGTGGGCGAGGTTGGTGGGGACGGCGACCAGGGGCAGGCCGACGCGGGCGGCGGCGAACTTGGCGCAGTCGATGATCTTGCCGCCGCCGAGGCCGACGAGCGCGTCGTAGTGACCGGCGCGGATCTCCCCGGCGAGGCGTACGGCGTCGTCGAGGGTGCCGCCGCCGACCTCGTACCAGGTGGCGCCGGGCATCGACGGGGCGAGCCGGTCGCGCAGCCGGGCGCCGGAGCCGCCGCTGACGGCGACGGCGAGCTTCCCGGAGTGCGAGACGCGCTCGTCGGCGAGGACGTGCGCCAGGTCGTCGAGGGCACCCGGGCGGATGTCGACGACGACCGGTGAGGGGATGAGCCGGGTCAGTACTGGCACGCGATCTCCCGTCCTCGGGCGAGATCGTCGTGGTTGTCGATCTCGACCCACGGGACGTCGCCGATGGGCGCCACGTCGATCCGGAAGCCGCGGTTCACCAGTTCCTGGTAGCCGTGCTCGTAGAACTGCTGGGGGTCCTTCTCCCAGACGGTCCGCAGGGCGTCGGCCAGCTCCGGGGCGGCGTCGCCCTCGATCAGGGTGACACCGATGTACTCGCCGGTCGCCTCGGAGGGGTCCATCAGCTTGGTGATGCGGGTCATGCCCCGGTCGGGGTCGACGACGACCTTCATCTCCTCGTCGGCGAGGGACTTCACGGTGTCGAGGGCGAGGATGATCCGCTTGCCGTCGCCGCGCGCGGCGAGCAGGGTCCGCTCGACGGAGACCGGGTGGACGGTGTCGCCGTTGGCGAGGATGACCCCGCCCTTCAGGGCGTCACGGCCGCACCAGAGGGAGTAGGCGTTGTTCCACTCCTCGGCCTTGTCGTTGTCGATGAGGGTGAGCCGCAGGCCGTACTTCTTCTCCAGGGCGTCCTTGCGCGCGTACACGGCCTCCTTGCGGTAGCCGACGATGACGCCGACCTCGGTCAGGCCGATCTCGGCGAAGTTGCCGAGGGTCAGGTCCAGGACCGTGGGCTCGCCCTCGACGCCCGCGGGCCCCACCGGCACCAGCGCCTTGGGCAGGGTGTCGGTGTAGGGGCGCAGGCGCCGACCGGCGCCGGCCGCCAGCACGAGGCCGATCATGCGGGTTCTCCTTCGTCGTGTACGGCGGGTGCGCCGTCCTGGTGGGCGGCGACCCAGAAGCGGATGCTCTCGGCGAGCACCAGCAGGGCCAGGGCCACGGCGAGGACCGTGAGCGCGACCGTGAACTGTCCGGCGGTGAGGAGCGCGGCGAGCACGGCGACCAGCAGGGTCCGCCCCTCCTGTCCCCCGGCGGCGCGCACCAGCCAGGCGGGCGGCGCGCCGGCGTCCCCGCGGATGCGGTACACCGTGTCGTAGTGATGGTAGGCGACGGCCGCAACCAGCCCGAAAGCCGCCGGCAGCGCCCCGTTCACCTCCGCTTTCGCGGCGAGGACCAGGACGGTGAGGTACTCCCCGGCTCGCAGGAACGGCGGCACCAGCCAGTCCAGGGCGCCCTTGAGGGGGCGGGAGAGGGCCTCGGCGGAGAGGACGGCGTACAGGGCGGCGAAGAGCACGACCCACCAGCTCGGGCCCCACGCCCAGGCGGAGGCGACGACCAGGGCCGCGCCGAGGGCGGCGGCGAGCGGGGCCAGGTGCGGGCCGGACCTCAGCAGCGGGGCGAGGGCTCCGGCGAGGGGGCCGTTGTCGGCGAGGTCGGCCAGGGCGCGGGCGGCCCGGTCGGTGCGGCGGGCGCGGCGGGTCAGGGAGCGCAGGACGCGGCCCGCGGTGGTGTAGCAGGCGGCGAAGGCGCAGCCGACGAGCAGCACGGTGAGGGTGACGCGGGGGGTGGTGACGGCGGTGAGGACGGCGATCATGGCCCAGCGTTCGCCGATGGGCAGCACGATCATGCGGCGCACCCACACGGTCCAGCCCACGCCGTCCAGCCGTCCGGAGAGGGCGGCGGTGGGGCTGGTGTTGGCGGTGGCGTCGTGGTTGGCCTCGTTGAAGGAGAAGTCCACGACGTGGCGGCAGGTCTGGAGGATCATCGCGCCGAGCGCCAGCGCCCACACGTCGTCCCCGCCGCGGGCGGCGCCGAGGGCGAGGCCCGCGTAGTAGGCGTACTCCTTGGCCCGGTCGAAGGTGGCGTCGAGCCAGG
Organism: Streptomyces sp. NPDC091281; assembly: GCF_044757425.1. NCBI lineage: Bacteria > Bacillati > Actinomycetota > Actinomycetes > Kitasatosporales > Streptomycetaceae > Streptomyces > Streptomyces sp. NPDC091281. Next base: position 389,013 of record NZ_JBIVUY010000005.1, read on the forward strand.
CGCCGAGGGTGGAGTACTGGAGGGAGTAGCGGGCGAGCTGTCCGTCGGTGCAGTCCAGGACGAACGAGAGGATCAGCAGCAGTCCGGCGGCGACGAACCCGCCCCGCGTGCCGGTGGCCGCGCAGCCCGCCGCGATCAGCGCGGTGAGCAGCGAGGCGGTGGTGACCTGGTTCGGGGTGAGGCCGCGGCGGGCGCACCAGCGGGCCAGGTAGCGCGAGTACGGGCTGATGAAGAAGGTGGTGAAGAAGCCGTCGCGGGCCTTCACGGCCGACTTCAGACGTACGGCCTCGTCGTCGACGGCGGAGACGGCCTGCCGTGCCTCGTTGCGGGCCTGCGGGTCGGCGGGGACGGCGGCGACCAGGCTGCCCAGCTCGGGGCGCTGGACGGGGGTGCCGTCGGCGTCGAGGGCGGCGACCACGCGGTCGGCGAGGCTGTCCACGGCGAGCGAGGTGCCGCCCGCGGCGGTGTTCTCGCGGGCCAGGGCGCGGGTGAGGGCCTGGCGGGCGGCGGGCTGGGCGGTGACGGCGCCGGGGACGGCGGCGAGCGGGAAGCGGGGGTCGGTGAGGCCCAGGCGCAGGGCGTGCGGGTGGCCCACGAAGCGGGCGTCCACCACCGCGACCCGCTGGTCGGCCGGGACGGCGGCGAGCTGGGCCTCCGTGTCGGCGGCGTCCACGGCGGTCCGGACGTCGAAGCCGAGGGACCGCAGATCGCCCTCGATCGACGATCCGGGGACCGGCGATCCGGTCAGGATGGCGGTCGGCAACCGAACTCACTCCCTGGGTGCCGGCGCGTGGGCGCCGGTGATTCGCATGGCGGCAACGCCCCTTGGCGGCACCAGGCGGGCGGCATTCGGCAGAGGCTATCGGATGCCCGGAAGGCCGCGTTCACCGCCCGTTCAGGTCGACTCCACACGGCCGGTACCGGCCTCGCCGAGATCATCATCAGTGATCAGGGGCCCGCCCGACAAACCGCGCGGGGGCGGACCGGGCATCCGCGACATTGCGGGACCCCGGGCTCGGGGCGCCCCGGTGAGCGGGGGCGCGCGGGACGGGCGGCGCGCACGGACACGGGCCTCCGCGGCGGTCTCCGCGAGGCCGCTCCGGCGGCCCGCTCGGCGGTCCCGGCGAGGCCGCTCCGCCGGGCCGGCCGGGGCGGGTGCCGGAGAGAGGCGGACGGGCGGCGCATAGGGTGGGCGGCCATGACGTGGCTGATCACCGGCGGTGCCGGATACATAGGGGCCCATGTGGCGCGGGCGATGGCCGGGGCCGGGGAGCGGGTCGTCGCGCTGGACGATCTGTCGGCCGGGGTGCCCGAGCGGCTGCCGGACGGGGTGCCGCTGGTGCGGGGGTCGTCGCTGGACGGCGCGCTGGTGCGGCGGGTGCTGGCCGAGCACGCGGTGACGGGTGTGGTGCACCTGGCGGCCCGTAAGCAGGTCGCCGAGTCGGTGGCGCGGCCGACGCGCTACTACCGGGAGAACGTCGGCGGCCTCGCCACCCTGCTGGAGGAGGTCGCCGGGGCCGGGGTGCGCCGGTTCGTGTTCTCCTCCTCCGCGGCGGTCTACGGCGACCCGCGCACCGACCTGATCACCGAGGACACGCCGTGCGCGCCGGTGAACCCGTACGGCGAGACCAAGCTCGCCGGGGAGTGGCTGGTGCGGGCGGCGGGCGAGGCGCACGGCATGGCCACGGCGTGCCTGCGCTACTTCAACGTGGCGGGGGCGGCGGCGCCCGAGCTGGCGGACACCGGCGTCTTCAACATCGTGCCGATGGTCTTCGACCGGCTCACCCGCGACGAGGCGCCGCGGATCTTCGGGGACGACTACCCGACCCCGGACGGCACCTGCGTACGGGACTACATCCACGTCGCCGACCTCGCCGAGGCGCACCTCGCGGCGGCGCGGCGGCTGGCGGCGCCGGACGCGCGCGGCGACCTGACGGTGAACATCGGCCGCGGCGAGGGCGTCTCGGTGCGGGAGCTGGTCACGCTGATCGGCGAGGTCACCGGCGACACCCGCCCGGCCGTCGTCGAGGCCCGCCGTCCCGGGGACGCGCCCCGCGCGGTCGCCTCGGCGGCGCGGGCGGCCCGTGAGCTGGGGTGGACGGCGCGGCGCGGGGTACCCGAGATGGTCGACTCCGCGTGGCGGGGCTGGCAGGCGCGGCACGGCCGCTGAGCCGGGCGCCGAAGTCACCCGCACGGCGCTGACCTGCGGATCGTTTCCGCAGGTCAGGGCACATGACAACGGTGTTCAGTGCCGCGTTGCCGGATACCCCCCACCCGTAGTTCACTGAGGTCCCGAGCGGATCACAGGAGGCGTCTGTCATGGGGGCTGGGCACGACCACGGGCACGGGCACACGCACGCGCCGACCACCGGTACGGCCGCGTCGGCCTACCGGGGCCGGTTGCGGGTCGCGCTGTCGATCACCCTCGCCGTGATGGTGGTCGAGATCGTCGGCGGGCTGCTGGCGGACTCGCTGGCGCTGATCGCGGACGCGGCCCACATGGCGACCGACGCGCTCGGCCTCGGCATGGCGCTGCTCGCGATCCACTTCGCGGGCCGCCCGGCGACCGGCAACCGCACCTTCGGCTACGCCCGCGCCGAGATCCTGGCCGCGCTCGCCAACTGCCTGCTGCTGCTCGGCGTCGGCGGATACGTCCTCTACGAGGCGGTGCAGCGGTTCGTCGACCCGGCGCCCACCGAGGGCGGGCTGATGATCGTGTTCGGCGCGATCGGCCTGGTGGCGAACATGGTCTCGCTCACCCTGCTGGTGCGCGGCCAGGCGGAGAGCCTGAACGTGCGCGGCGCGTTCCTGGAGGTCGCCGCGGACGCGCTGGGCTCGGTCGCGGTGATCGTGTCGGCGGTCGTCATCCTGGCGACCGGCTGGCAGGCGGCCGACCCGATCGCCTCGCTGGTCATCGGGCTGATGATCGTGCCGCGCACGGTGAAGCTGCTGCGCGAGACGCTGGACGTGCTGCTGGAGTCCGCGCCGAAGGGCGTCGACATGGCGGAGGTGCGGTCGCACATCCTCGCCCTGGACGGCGTGGTGGACGTGCACGACCTGCACGCCTGGACGATCACCTCGGGGATGCCGGTGCTGTCGGCGCACGTGGTGGTGGTCCCGGAGGCGCTGGACGCGATCGGCCACGAGAAGATGCTGCACGAGCTGCAGGGCTGCCTGGGCGACCACTTCGACGTGGACCACTGCACGTTCCAGCTGGAGCCGGGCGGCCACGCGGCGCACGAGGAACGCCTCTGCCACTGAGGGACGGGCCCCCGCACCCGGAGCACCCGGAATCCCCTCGTACATCCGTTCGGTGAGGTTCCGGATCGGCGGTGCCGGGCAAGATCACCCACCGAGCCCCGGCTTCCGGCGCCCCACCGGGCGGCGGTCACCGTCGCGCCGTACGCCGGACATGCGGCCGTTCGCGCGGAAGTGCCGGGAGAGCCGTGACGGTACGGCAGACTGGGGGCGCGAGCACCGATGTTAAGGATGGGTATGCCGATCACACCTGCCACCGCGACGACCGGCTCGTCGAACGCCACCGCGGACGCGATTCTGCTGGAACTCGTCGACGAGGACGGCCTGACCATCGGCACCGCGGAGAAGCTCGCGGCGCACCAGCCGCCGGGACAGCTGCACCGGGCGTTCTCGGTGTTCCTCTTCGACGAGCAGGGCCGGCTGCTGCTCCAGCAGCGGGCGCTCGGCAAGTACCACTCCCCCGGTGTCTGGTCCAACACCTGCTGCGGCCACCCGTACCCGGGCGAGGCGCCCTTCGCGGCGGCGGCGCGGCGGACCTTCGAGGAGCTGGGGGTATCCCCGTCCCTGCTGGCGGAGGCGGGCACCGTCCGCTACAACCACCCGGACCCGGACTCCGGTCTGGTGGAGCAGGAGTACAACCACCTGTACGTCGGGATGGTGCAGTCCCCGCTGCTGCCCGACCCGGAGGAGGTCGGCGACACGGCCTTCGTGACACCCGCCGAGCTGGCGGAGCGGCACGCGAAGGACGTGTTCTCCTCCTGGTTCATGACAGTGCTGGACGCGGCCCGACCGGCGGTCAGGGAGCTGACGGGCCCGTCGGCGGGCTGGTGATCCGGGCCGCGTCCGCGGGCGTGAGCGGCAGGGCGGCCCAGATCACCTTGCCGCCGCCCGCCGTGTGCTCGACGTCGCACATGCCGCCCGCCTCCCGGGTGATCTCCCGGACCAGGAGCAGGCCCCGGCCGCCGGTGCGGCCGTGGTCGGCCTCCAGGGCGGTGGGCCGGTAGGGGTGGTTGTCCTCCACCGCCACCCGCACCCACTGCGCCCCGACCGCGACCTCCACCCCGACCACGGGCGACAGCAGCGCCGCGTGCCGGACGGCGTTGGTCACCAGCTCGGACACGATCAGCAGGAGCCCCTGGACCACGTCGTCCGAGGCCGGCACGCCCTGCCGGTGCAGCAGGTCCCGCACGGCGTGCCGGGCCTGCGGGACCGAGGCGTCCGCGGCGGGCGCGGTGAACCTCCACACCCCCTCGTAGCTCAGGGCCCGCGGCCCTCTGTTGCCGGGCGGGTCCTCCGGCGTCCCTACGGGCACGCCCGCGTCGCCCTCCGCCCGTGACCCGGGGCCTCCCCCGTGGTTCTCCATCGTCCGGTCGCCACCCTTGCGCTCGATTGTCACCACACGTCGAGTGTTGGTAACGCGGCGCTTTTCCCCGAAGACCTGAACAGAAGTCAGCCGATATCGCGCACTTCCGACCGGGAGACGGCGCTTCCAGAGGCGGAACGGACCGTTTCTGTCGCGCCGGTGCCGTCTTCGGGGACTCTTCGGGTGGTACGGGTTTGCCGGAGCGGTCGGCCGGTTTCACCGGGGGCCGGTGAGACGGATTGCTCACAGTGGGGCCCGCCGCGCGGCCGTGTTTCACCGCCTTTGCCCGCGATGAGGCGGCCTCCGGGCCGACGGGGCAGGTCACGCGGGTGGACCGGCGGCTAGCATCCGGCGCATGGAGCCCGAACTTCTGCTCGGGGTCACCGACGCGGTGGCCACCGTCGTACTGCACCATCCGGCCAAGCGCAACGCCATGACCGAGGCGATGTGGCGGGGCCTGCCCCCGCTGCTGGAGAAGCTGGCCGCCGACCCGGGCGTACGGGTCCTGGTGCTGTCCGGTGCGGGCGGCACCTTCTGCGCGGGCGCCGACATCTCCACGCTCCAGGGGTCGGCGCAGGAGGCGCAGGAGCTGGCCGTGCGCGCCGAGGAAGCGCTCGCCGCGTTCCCGAAGCCGACCCTGGCCGCGGTGAAGGGGCACTGCGTGGGCGGCGGCGCCCAGCTCGCGGCCGCCTGCGACCTGCGGTTCGCCGAGGAGGGCGCGCAGTTCGGGGTGACCCCGGCGAAGCTCGGCATCGTCTACCCGTCCTCCGCCACCCGTCGCCTGGTGGCTCTGGTGGGGCCCGCCGCCGCCAAGTTCCTGCTGTTCTCCGGCGAACTGATCGACACCGGGCGGGCGCTGCGCACCGGCTTCGTCGACGAGGTGCTGCCCGCGGGTGAACTCGACGCACGCGTCGAGGAGTTCACCCGCGTCCTGGTCGGGCGCTCCCAGCTCACCCAGGCCGCCGCGAAGGAGTTCGCCGACGGCCGCACCGACCGCGACGCGCACTGGGCGGCGCAGGCCCGCGCGGCCGGGGACACCGCGGAGGGCGTCGCCGCGTTCCTGGAGCGCCGCGAACCCCGCTTCACCTGGAACCTGCCCGGCTGACCCGCGGCCCGGCACCGGACCGGCCGGGCGCGCGGGGCATGCACGGCCGTTCACGAGGTACCCGGAGACTCCCGGCCGGTGCGGCCGGGAGACGAGAGGAGACCCCCGTGTTCCGTGCCATCGCAGACGTGCTGCGGCAGATCGGCGGCGCCATCGCCACCGTGGTGACCCTCCCCTTCCGGGCCCTCGCCCGGCTCTTCGGCGGCGCCTCGTCCTCGACCCGGCGCAGCGGCGCCTGACCCCGCCGCGCGGGTCCGGCCCGGTGCCCGGCGCGCGGCCCGCCGCACCCGCGCCCCGGTCCCCGGATGTCGGTCCCGCCTGCCACAATTGCCGCGCAACCTCAGTGGAGAAGGCGGTACGGGAATCGTGACGACACCCGGGTCAGACGGAACAGGCTCGATCGAGGGCAGGATCGCCGGAGAACTCGGCGTACGGGAGCGGCAGGTGCGGGCGGCCGTGGAGCTGCTCGACGGCGGCTCGACGGTGCCCTTCATCGCGCGCTACCGCAAGGAAGCGACCGAGATGCTCGACGACGCGCAACTGCGCACGGTCGAGGAGCGGCTGCGCTACCTGCGGGAGCTGGAGGAGCGGCGGGCGTCGATCCTGGAGTCGGTGCGCGAGCAGGGCAAGCTCACCGACGAGCTGGAGGCGAGCATCCGGGCCGCCGAGACGAAGGCCCGCCTGGAGGACATCTACCTGCCGTTCAAGCCGAAGCGGCGCACGAAGGCGCAGATCGCGCGCGAGGCCGGTCTGGAGCCGCTCGCCGAGGGCCTGCTCGCCGACCCGGGCGTGGAACCCCTCGCCGCGGCGGCGGCGTTCGTCGACGCCGACAAGGGCGTCGCGGACCCGCAGGCCGCACTCGACGGGGCGCGGGCGATCCTCACCGAGCGGTTCTCCGAGGACGCCGACCTGATCGGCGAGCTGCGCGAGCGGATGTGGACGCGCGGGCGGCTGGCGGCGACGGTGCGCGAGGGCAAGGAGGAGGCGGGCGCCAAGTTCGCCGACTACTTCGACTTCACCGAGCCGTTCACGGCGCTGCCCTCGCACCGGATCCTGGCGATGCTGCGCGGCGAGAAGGAGGACGTCCTCGACCTCGTCCTGGAGCCGGAGGAGCCGACCGACGGGCCGTCGTCGTACGAGGGGATCGTCGCGGGCCGGTTCGGGGTCGCCGACCGGGGGCGGCCCGGCGACAAGTGGCTGAAGGACACGGTCCGCTGGGCGTGGCGCACCCGCATCCTGGTGCACCTCGGCATCGACCTGCGGCTGCGGCTGCGGACGGCCGCCGAGGACGAGGCGGTCGACGTGTTCGCGGCGAACCTGCGCGACCTGCTGCTCGCCGCCCCCGCCGGGACCCGCGCGACGCTCGGCCTCGACCCCGGTTTCCGGACCGGCGTGAAGGTCGCCGTGGTCGACGCCACCGGCAAGGTCGTCGCCACCGACGTCATCCACCCGCACGTCCCGGCCAACCGCTGGGACGAGGCGATCGCGAAGCTGGCCCGGCTGGCGCGGGAGCACACGGTCGACCTGGTCGCGATCGGCAACGGCACCGCGTCCCGCGAGACCGACAAGCTCGCCGGTGAACTCATCACCAGGCACCCGGAGTTGAACCTCACCAAGGTGATGGTGTCGGAGGCGGGCGCCTCGGTGTACTCGGCGTCGGCGTTCGCCTCGCAGGAGCTGCCCGACATGGACGTGTCGCTGCGCGGCGCGGTGTCGATCGCCCGGCGGCTCCAGGACCCGCTGGCCGAGCTGGTGAAGATCGACCCGAAGTCGATCGGCGTCGGCCAGTACCAGCACGACCTGTCCGAGGTGAAGCTGTCCCGCTCGCTGGACGCGGTCGTCGAGGACTGTGTGAACGGCGTCGGGGTCGACGTGAACACGGCGTCCGCGCCGCTGCTGGCCCGGGTCTCCGGCATCACCTCGGGCCTCGCGGAGAACATCGTGGCGCACCGCGACGCCAACGGCCCCTTCACCTCCCGCACCGACCTGAAGAAGGTGGCCCGGCTCGGCCCGAAGGCGTACGAGCAGTGCGCGGGCTTCCTGCGCATCCGGGGCGGCAGCGACCCGCTGGACGCGTCCAGCGTGCACCCGGAGGCCTATCCGGTGGTGCGGCGGATGGTGAAGTCCTCGGGGCAGGACGTGGCCGCGCTGATCGGGAACACGGGCGTGCTGCGGTCGCTGCGGCCGGACGCGTTCGTGGACGAGAAGTTCGGTCTGCCGACCGTGACCGACATCCTCAAGGAGCTGGAGAAGCCGGGCCGCGACCCGCGCCCGGCCTTCAAGACGGCCACTTTCAAGGAGGGCGTGGAGAAGATCGGCGACCTGGCGTCCGGGATGGTCCTGGAGGGCGTGGTGACCAATGTGGCCGCGTTCGGCGCCTTCGTGGACGTCGGCGTCCACCAGGACGGTCTGGTGCACGTCTCCGCGATGTCGCGGACGTTCGTCAAGGACCCGCGTGAGGTGGTCAAGCCGGGCGACATCGTCAAGGTGAAGGTCCTCGACGTGGACATCCCGCGCAAGCGGATCTCGCTGACGCTCCGCCTGGACGACGAGGCCGCGCCGAAGGACGGCCCGGCGGGTGAGGGCCGTGCGCAGCGCGGCGGCGGGCGTCCGCCGCAGCAGCGGCAGCAGGACGGCGGCCGCCGGGGCGGCGGCGGTGGCGGCCAGCGCGGTGGCGGCGGTCAGCGGGGCGGTTCCGGTGGGCGGCAGGCGCCCGCGCCCGGGAACAGCGCCATGGCCGACGCGCTGCGCCGGGCGGGCCTGGTGGACCCGAAGGGCAAGCGCTAGCGGTCGTACGGCAAGGGCCCGGCCCCCCGCGTGAGGGGGGCCGGGCCCTTGCCCTTGCCCTATAGCGCCCGGAACGGTGTCAGCCTTCGGTGACCTTGCCGTCGGCGACCTCCAGGCGACGGGTCACGTGGACCGCGTCCAGCATGCGGCGGTCGTGGGTGACCAGCAGGAGGGTGCCCTCGTAGGCGTCGAGGGCGGACTCCAGCTGTTCGATCGCGGGCAGGTCGAGATGGTTGGTCGGCTCGTCCAGGACGAGCAGGTTGACGCCCCGGCCCTGGAGCAGGGCGAGGGCGGCGCGGGTGCGTTCACCGGGCGACAGGGTGGCGGCCGGGCGCAGCACGTGGTCCGCCTTGAGGCCGAACTTGGCCAGCAGGGTGCGGACGTCGGCCGGTTCGGTGTCGGGGACGGCCGCGCAGAACGCGTCGAGGAGCGTCTCGGTGCCGTGGAACAGCAGGCGGGCCTGGTCGACCTCGCCGACCAGGACGCCCGAGCCGAGGGCGGCGTGCCCGGCGTCCAGCGGGACGCGGCCGAGGAGGGCGCCGAGCAGGGTGGACTTGCCGGCGCCGTTGGCTCCGGTGACGGCGACCCGGTCGGCCCAGTCGATCTGGAGGGTGACCGGGCCGAGGCGGAAGCCGTCGCGGTGGACCTCGGCGTCGCGCAGGGCGGCCACGACGGCGCCGGAGCGCGGGGCGGCGGCGATCTCCATCCGCAGCTCCCACTCCTTGCGGGGCTCCTCGACGACGTCCAGCCGTTCGATCATGCGCTGGGTCTGGCGGGCCTTGGCGGCCTGCTTCTCACTGGCCTCGCTGCGGAACTTGCGGCCGATCTTGTCGTTGTCGTTGCCCGCCTTGCGGCGCGCGTTCTTCACGCCCTTGTCCATCCAGGACCGCTGGGTCTGGGCCCGCTCCTGGAGCGCGGCCCGCTTGTCGGCGTACTCGTCGTAGTCCTCGCGGGCGTGACGCCGGGCCGTGTCGCGTTCCTCCAGGTAGGCGTCGTAGCCGCCGCCGTAGAGGTTGATGCGGTTCTGGGCGAGGTCGAGTTCGAGGACCTTGGTGACGGTGCGGGTGAGGAACTCGCGGTCGTGGCTGACGACGACGGTGCCCGCGCGCAGGCCGGTCACGAAGCGTTCGAGGCGCTCCAGGCCGTCGAGGTCGAGGTCGTTGGTGGGCTCGTCGAGGAGGAAGACGTCGTAGCGGGAGAGCAGCAGGGAGGCGAGGCCCGCGCGGGCGGCCTGGCCGCCGGAGAGCGAGGTCATCGGCTGGTCGAGGCCGACGCCGAGGCCGAGGGAGGCGGTGACCTCCTCGGCGCGCTCGTCGAGGTCCGCGCCGCCGAGGTCGAGCCAGCGCTCCAGGCTGACGGAGTACGCGTCGTCGGCGCCGGGCGCCCCGTCGACGAGGGCCTGGGTGGCCTCGTCCATGGTGCGCTGGGCGTCGGCGACGCCGGTCCGGCGGGCGAGGAAGTCCCGGACGCTCTCGCCGGGGCGGCGCTCGGGCTCCTGGGGCAGGTGGCCGACGGTCGCGGTCGGCGGGGAGAGCCGCAGTTCGCCCTGCTCGGGGGCGGTGAGCCCGGCGAGCAGGCGCAGCAGCGTGGACTTGCCCGCGCCGTTGGCTCCGACCAGCCCGATCACGTCTCCGGGGGCGACCACGAGGTCGAGCCCGGAGAAGAGGGAGCGGTCGCCGTGCCCGGCGGCGAGGTTCTTGGCGACGAGGGTGGCAGTCATCAGACATCAGATCCTAGAACCTGCGCGGGGCGCCCGGTGCGGGGGCCGGTCCGGGGGCTGCCGGGGTGCGGGGGCGGTCGGTTACCGTCCGGACGTGGACATCCAGGGCGTGGACAGGCGGACGGACGGCCGACCCGGCGACGGGACCCAGGGCGGGACCGGTGGGGCCGGCGGTGAGGTCGTGGTGGTCGGCGGCGGGGTCGTCGGGCTGACGACGGCGGTGGTGCTCGCGGAGCGCGGGCGGCGGGTGCGGGTGTGGACACGGGACCCCGTCGAGCGGACCACGTCGGCGGTGGCGGGGGCGCTGTGGTGGCCGTACCACATCGAGCCGATGGCACGGGCCCGCGTCTGGGCGCTGCGCTCGCTGGAGGTGTACGAGGAGCTGGCCGCGCGGCCCGCGGAGACCGGGGTGCGGCTGGTCGGCGGGGTGATGGGCGAGACGGCCCCCGAGGACGTCGCCCACTGGGCTGCGGGGCGGGTGCCGGGACTGCGCCGGTCCACGGCCGAGGAGTACCCGGCCGGGACGGGTGTGTGGGCGCGGCTGCCGCTGATCGACATGGCGGCGCACCTGCCGTGGCTGGTGGAGCGGCTGCGGCGGGCGGGCGGCACGGTCGAGGAGCGGACCGTGTCCGACCTGGCGGACGTCCCCGCGCCGGTGGTCGTCCACTGTGCGGGGCTGGGCGCGCGGGAGCTGGTCGCAAACGACTCGATCCGGCCGGTGCGGGGGCAGTTGGTGGTCGTGGAGAACCCGGGCGTGCGTTCGTGGACGGTCTCCACGGCCCCGGACGGGACGATGGCGTACCTGTTCCCGCAGCCGGGGCGGCTGCTGCTGGGCGGGACGGCCGAGGACGACGCCTGGTCGCTGGAGCCGGACCCGGCGGTGGCGGCGGCGATCGTGGCGCGCTGCGCGGCGCTGCGGCCGGAGGTGGCGGGCGCGCGGGTCCTCGACCACCGGGTGGGCCTGCGGCCGGTACGGCCCGCGGTGCGGATCGAGCGGGAGGTCCGGCCGGACGGGCGGGTGGTGGTGCACCACTACGGGCACGGCGGGGCCGGGGTGACGGTGGCGTGGGGCTGCGCGGAGGAGGCGGCGGCGCTGGTGGAGCCCGCCGCCTCCTGACGGCACGGTCCGATCCGGTCCGGTCCGATGGGATCTGATCTGATCCGGTCAGGGCACGCGGTGTGCGGTGTGCGGGCCGGTGAGGCCGGGCGGTACGGCGGTGTCACGGTCCGCCGGGCCCGTACGGACGCCCCGGTCGCCGCGGGTGGCGGCGGCGAAGGCGCTCGGGCCGCCGACGAACGGGACGCGGGCCGAGGTGCGGGCCAGGTCCAGGGTGAGGGTGGGGGTGTCGGCGGGCGGGTCGATCAGGCCGCTGTCGGTGCCCGCCACGACGAGGGCCAGCCGGTGTCCGGCGGGGACGACGTGGTCGGTGGCGGTCAGGTCGAGGGTGATCCGGTAGGCGCGGCCCGGGGTGAGCGGGACGCCCTTGCCGGGGTCGGCGTACGTGCCGAGGTCGGCCCAGCCGCGGCTGACCACGGTGTGGCCGACCTGTGCGGTACGTGCCTTCGTCTCCCGGAAGCAGGCGCTGTCGCCCGGCGTGCTCTCGCCCCAGCAGGTGCGGTCGGTGAGGGTGGTGATGCCCTCGCCGCTCGCCGCGTAGTCGCGGATCGTGTCGGGGCCGAGGGCGACGAGGACGGCGCTCAGGTGGGCGGTCGGGGTGCTGGGGGTGACGGTCACGGTGACCTCGGAGGAACCGGCCAGCCGCAGGTCGCGGGTGAGGGGCGCGGTGGTGAAACCGGCCTTGTCGGGGGTGGTGGTGTCGATCGCGGCGGCCCAGGCGTCCTCGTCGTGCCGGGGGTCGTCGGTGAAGGTCTCGGTGCCGCGGCCGGGGCGCGTGCCGAGGGTGCCGACGCCGGGGAGGGCACCGGAGGCGGGGCGCAGCGTGGTGGTCCGGGTGTGCTTCGGGGGCCAGGCCGTGGAGGTGACCCACTGGTCGGGGGCGCGTTCGACGTCGGCGACCGGTTCGCGGTCGACGCCGTTGTCGTAGCCGAGGAGTTCGTGGTCGAACCAGCGGTGCAGGGTGCGGACCCAGTCGGCGCGGCGGAAGTCGAAGGGATCGACGTGACCGGTCTGGGAGAGCCAGATCTTGCGCTCGACGCCGGCCCGGCCGAGGGCGTCCCACCAGGGGCCGAGGTGCGAGGTGCGGACGTTGAGGTCCTGGAGCCCGTGCACGACGAAGACGCTGGCGCGCACCTTGTGGGCGTTCTTGACGTAGTCGCGTTCGGCCCAGAGGGCGGTGCGGTCGCCGGTACGCGGGGCGCCGTCGACGAGGCGCTGCTGCACGGCGGCGCAGCGGGCGCGGGCCTCGGGGCTGTCGACGTAGTCGGAGAGCCAGTCGGGGCCGGAGTCGTAGAGGGGGGCGCCCTGGCTGAAGTAGTAGTCGTACCAGGAGGAGATGGCGCTGATCGGGACGATGGTGCGCAGGCCCTCGACGCCGGTCGCGGCGACGCCGTTGGCGATGGTGCCGTCCCAGCTCTTGCCGATCATGCCGGCGCGGCCGTTCGTCCAGTCCGCGCGGGCCGTGGTGGTGCCGGTGCGGGTGGTGTACGCGGTGGCGCGGCCGTTGAGCCAGTCGACGACGGCCTTCGCGGACCGGACGTCGGAGCGGCCGCCGACGTCGACGCAGCCGTCGGAGCGGTTGGTGCCCGCCAGGTCGACGGCGACGAAGGCGTAGCCGCGCGGCACGAAGTAGTTGTCGTAGTAGAGGGGCGCCTGGACGAGGCGGCCGTCGGCGTCGTAGGTCTTCTTCTGGCTGTCGTTGCCGCGTCCGCAGCAGGAGTAGTAGGGGCTGGCGTCCATGATGACGGGCACCTTGCGGCCCCGGGCGGCGGGTTCGCGGGGGCGGACGATGTCCACGGCGATGCGGTCGGTGCGGCCGTCCCCGTCGCCGTCGAGCCGGGTGTCCACCCAGACGGCCTCGCGGACGGCATCGGCGTAGGAGTAGACGGGTCTGCTCTCGCGCGGACCGGCGTGCGCCGCTGCCGGGGTGAGGAGGGCGGCCACCAGGGCGGTGAGGAGGACGGTCGCGAGCGGTCTCCAGGTCGTGAAGCGCGTGCGTGTCGGCATGCGCGGGACGGTACAGCGGTCAACTCCCGTACAGAAGAGGGCCTGTGGGGGTTCAGGGGGTGCGGTGGGCGGCGGCCGGGGCGGGGCCGGATCAGGTCCGTGGGGATGTTTCGGTCGTGACGGCCGAATGGCGATCGTGTGACGGCCGTGGCGCGGGGCAGGTCCTGGGACACGGGAACTGCCTAGGCTCCGAACAGACCTCCTGCCCCCACGACTTGGAGTTCCAGTGCATCGCAGAATCATCGCGCCGGGCGCGCTCGCCGCCGCCACCGTCCTGCTGGCGATCCCGGCCTCCGCCGCGAGCGGCTCCCCCGGCGCGCCGGGGATCGGCGACCCCTACTACCCGGCGTACGGCAACGGCGGCTACGACGTCTCCCACTACGACCTGCGGCTCAAGTACCAGCCAGCCACGGACGAGTTGGAGGGGACGGCGACGATCCTCGCGCGGACCACCGCCGACCTGACCCGGTTCGACCTCGACTTCCTGCTCGACGTGAGCGAGGTCCGCGTCAACGGGGTGAAGGCCTCTTTCGCCGCGACCGGCGAGCACGAGCTGGAGATCACGCCGCGCAGCCCCCTCGCGAAGGGCACGGCGGTCACCGTCGTCGTGCGCTACCGGGACGTGCCGTCCACCAAGAAGGCGTACGGCTTCACGAGTTGGCACCGCACCCCGGACGGCGGGGTCGGCGCCAACGAGCCCGAGGCGGCGTGGTGGTGGTTCCCCAGCAACGACCACCCGCTGGACAAGGCCACCTACGACGTGTCCGTGCAGGTGCCCGACGGGACCCAGGCCATCTCCAACGGCACGCTCCAGTCGACGAGTTCGAAGGCCGGGTGGACGCGGTACAGCTGGCGGTCCGCGAAGCCCCAGGCGACCTATCTGGCCACCCTCGCCGTCGGCCGCTTCGACGTCACCACCGGGACGACCGAGAGCGGCATCCCCGTCGTCAACGCCTACAGCAAGGACCTGGGCGCGAACGGGGCGGCGGCGCGGGCGAGCGTCGAGCGGACCGGGGAGATCGCGGACTGGCTCACCGGGTACTTCGGCCCCTACCCCTTCGACTCGCTCGGCGGCTACGTCCCGAACACGGACACCGGGTACGCGCTGGAGACCCAGACCCGGCCCTTCTACAGCCCCCGGCAGTTCGCGAGCGGCTCCAACACGTCCGTCGTCGTGCACGAGCTGGCCCACCAGTGGTACGGCGACTCGGTGTCCGTCGCCGGATGGAAGGACATCTGGATCAACGAGGGCTTCGCACGGTACGCGCAGTGGCTGTGGTCCGAGTCGGAGGGAGAGGGGACGGCGCGCGAACTCGCGGACTACGTGTACGCCACGCACCCCGCCGACGATCCGTTCTGGACGGTCGCGCCCGGCGATCCCGGGCCGGAGAACCAGTTCGACCTCGCCGTGTACGACCGGGGGGCGCTGGCCCTCCAGGCGCTGCGGGAGGAGTTCGGGGACAAGGCGTTCTTCGCGGTGCTGAAGGGGTGGCCGCGGGAGCACGCCTACGGCAACGCGACGGTCGCCGACTTCCGGCGGTACGCGGAGGGGGTGTCCGGGGTGTCGCTCGGGGCGCTCTTCGAGACGTGGCTGTACCGGCCGGCCAAGCCGGGGGGCTCCGCAGGGGGGCGGGTGGCTCGGTCGGCGCAGGCCCTGCGGGTGGCTGAGCCGGAGTCTTGGCGGGCCATCGTGGCGACGAATGGGGTGCACGACCACTGAGGTGGGGGGTGTGGGGGGGTGCGGGTCCGTTGTGGCTGGTCGCGCAGTTCCCCGCGCCCCCCTCCGGGGGTTGGGTGCTTGTCGGGTGCGGGTCCGTCGTGGCTCGTCGCGCAGTTCCCCGCGCCCCTGAGGGGGTGTGCCTTAGCTGGGTTCGATTGTGCTGTGGGGGCCGTGGGCGTGCGCGGTTCCCCGCGCCCCTGGGGGGGTGGGCTTCTCGGGTTTCCTGCGGTTGGTGGGGCGGTGATACTGCTGCGTATGAGTGGGGAGAGCGGGGAGTCGGGGCTCACGGTGGATGAGTTGGCCGGGCGGGCGGGGCTCACTGTGCGGACCGTGCGGTTCTACGGGGCCAAGGGGCTGCTGCCGCCGCCGGAGATCGGGGCGCGCCGGGTGGGGCGTTACGGGCCGGAGCATCTCGGGCGGCTCGCGTTGATCGAGGAGCTGCGGGGGCAGGGGCTGACGCTGGCGGCGATCGGGCGGTACCTGGAGCGGCTGCCGCCGGGGCTGGACGCCCGCGACCTGGCCGTGCACCGGGCCGTCGTGGCGTCCTGGGCGCCGGACGCCGTGGAGACCGTCGACCGCGCCGAACTGGCCCGCCGCGCGGGACGGACGCTCACCGAGGACGACGTACGGCGGCTGACCGCCATGGGGGTCGTCGCCCCGGACGGCGACGCGGCGGACGCGGTGCGGGTCGACACCGGGCTGCTGCGGCTCGGCGTACGGCTGCTGGACGTGCCGCTGTCGCAGGAGTCGATCCTGGCGGCCCGTACGGTCCTGCTGGACCACGCGCGGGCCGCCGCGCACGACCTGTCGCGGCTGCTGCGCGAGGAGGTCCCGGAGGCCGACGCGGGCGCGGTGCGGTCGCTGTCGGCGCACATGCAGCCGCTGGTGGTGCAGGCGCTGCTCACGGCGTTCCAGCGGTCGCTGACCGAGGAGGTCCGGGAGTGGATCGGGGAGCCGTCCGAAGACGGCTCCCCGTGACGTCCCGCAGCCCGCGGGGGCCGGTCAGCGGCCGTCGGTGAAGGTCTCGCCCTTCTCCGCCTTCGCCACCAGCAGCGCGGGCGGGGTGAAGCGGTCGCCGTAGCGCTCGGCGAGTTCGCGGGCGCGGGCCACGAAGCCGGGCAGGCCGCCGTCGTAGCCGTTGACGTACTGGAGGACGCCGCCGGTCCAGCCGGGGAAGCCGATGCCGAAGAGGGAGCCGATGTTGGCGTCGGCGACCGAGGTCAGGACGCCCTCCTCGACGAGGCGGACGGTGTCGAGGGCCTCGGAGAACAGCATGCGTTCCTGCATGTCCCGGAACGGGATCTCGGCGCCCGGCCGGGTGAAGTGCTCGCGCAGGCCCGGCCAGAGGCCCGCGCGCTTGCCGTCGACATAGTCGTAGAAGCCCTTGCCGCCGCTGCGGCCGGGCCGGTCGAACTCGTCGACCATGCGGTCCACGACGGCCTCGGCGGGGTGGACCTGCCAGGTGCCGCCCGCCTCCTCGACGGCCCGCTTCGACTCGGCGCGGATCTTGCGGGGCAGGGTGAGGGTCAGCTCGTCCATGAGGGAGAGCACCTTGGCGGGGTAGCCCGCCTGGGCGGCGGCCTGTTCGACGGAGGCGGGCTCGATGCCCTCGCCGACCATGGCGACGCCCTCGTTGATGAAGTGGCCGATCACGCGGGAGGTGAAGAAGCCGCGCGAGTCGTTGACGACGATCGGCGTCTTCTTGATCTGGCGGACCAGGTCGAAGGCGCGCGCCAGGGCCTCGTCGCCGGTGCGCTCGCCCTTGATGATCTCGACGAGCGGCATCTTGTCGACGGGTGAGAAGAAGTGCAGGCCGATGAAGTCGTCCTGCCGTTCCACGCCCTCGGCGAGGGCGGTGATGGGCAGGGTGGAGGTGTTGGAGCAGAGCAGGGCGTCCGGCTCCACGACGTGCTGGATCTCCTGGAAGACCTTGTGCTTGAGCGAGGTGTCCTCGAAGACGGCCTCGATGACGGCGTCGCAGCCCGCGAGGTCCTGCGGGTCGGCGGTCGGGGTGATGCGCGCGAGGAGGGCGTCCGCCTGCTCCTGGGTGCTGCGGCCCCGGGCGACGGCCTTGGCGCACAGCCGCTCCGAGTACGCCTTGCCCTGGAGGGCCGCTTCGAGGGAGACGTCCTTGAGGACGACGTCGATCCCGGCGCGCGCGCACGAGTAGGCGATGCCCGCGCCCATCATCCCCGCGCCGAGCACGGCGGCCCGCCGCACCTGGCGCGGCTCGACGCCGCGGGGGCGGCTGGCGCCGGAGTTGACGGCCTGGAGGTCGAAGAAGAACGCCTGGATCATGTTCTTCGAGGTCTGCCCGGCGGCCAGTTCGACGAAGTAGCGGGCCTCGATGACCTGCGCGGTCTCGAAGTCGACCTGGGAGCCCTCGACGGCGGCGGCGAGGATGTTGCGCGGGGCCGGGTAGGGGGCGCCGCCGGTCTGCTTGCGCAGGTTGGCGGGGAAGGCGGGCAGGTTGGCGGCGAACTTGGGGTGGGCGGGGGTGCCGCCGGGGATGCGGTAGCCGGGCACGTCCCAGGGCTGCCGGGACTCGGGGTGGGCGTCCACGAAGGCTCGTGCCTTCGCGAGCAGGTCCTCGGGGCTGTCGGCGACCTCGTGGACGAGGCCGTTCTCCAGGGCGCGGCGCGGGCTGTACTGGGTGCCCTGGAGCAGCACCTTCAGCAGGGCGTCGGCGATGCCGAGGAGGCGGACGGTGCGGACGACCCCGCCGCCGCCGGGGAGGAGGCCGAGGGTGACCTCGGGGAGGCCGATCTTGGAGCCGGGGGCGTCGAGGGCGACACGGTGGTGGCAGGCGAGGGCGAGTTCGTAACCGCCGCCGAGGGCTGCGCCGTTGATGGCGGCGACGACGGGCTTGCCGAGGGTCTCGATGCGGCGCAGGTTCCGCTTGATCTCCAGGCCGCCGTCGAGGGCCTCCTGGGCGGTGGCGGGGGTGACGCGGATGAGGTCGCGCAGGTCGCCGCCCGCGAAGAAGGTCTTCTTCGCGGAGGTGATGATGACGCCCCGGACGGTGTCCTTCTCGGCCTCCAGGCGGTCGGTGACCGCGGCGAGGGAGGCGCGGAAGGCCGCGTTCATGGTGTTGGCGGACTGGTCGGGGTCGTCCAGGACGAGGGTGACGAGGCCGGTGCGGTCCTGTTCCCAGCGGATGGTGGTGCTCTGTGTCATGACAGGGTCTCCGGTGAAGTGGTGGGGTTCCGCGGGGAGTTCAGACGCGTTCGACGATGGTGGCGATGCCCATGCCGCCGCCGACGCACAGGGTGGCGAGGCCGTAGCGCTTGTCCTGGCGTTCCAGTTCGTCGACGAGGGTGCCGAGGATCATCGCGCCGGTCGCGCCGAGCGGGTGGCCGAGGGCGATGGCGCCGCCGTTGACGTTGACCTTGTCGAGGGAGAGACCCAGGTCCTTGGCGAAGCGCAGCACGACGGCGGCGAACGCCTCGTTGATCTCGACCAGGTCGATGTCGTCGATGGTGAGTCCGGCCTTGGCGAGCGCCTTGCGGCTGGCCGGGGCGGGGCCGGTGAGCATGATGGTGGGCTCGGAGCCGGAGACGGCGGCGGAGACGATCCGGGCGCGCGGGGTGAGGCCGTACCGCTCGCCGACCTCGCGGGAGCCGATGGCGACGAGCGAGGCGCCGTCGACGATGCCGGAGGAGTTGCCCGCGTGGTGGACGTGGTCGATCTTCTCCACCCAGTGGTACTTCTGGAGCGCGACCGCGTCGAAGCCGCCCAGGTCGCCGATGTCGGCGAACGACGGCTTCAGCCGGGCGAGGGAGTCGGCGGTGGTGCCGGGGCGGGGGTGCTCGTCGTGGTCGAGGACGACCAGGCCGGTGCGGTCCTTGACGGGGACGACGGAGCGGGCGAAGCGGCCGTCCTTGAGGGCGGTGGCGGCCCGCTCCTGGGAGAGCGCCGCGTACTCGTCGACGTCGCGGCGGGAGAAGCCCTCGAGGGTGGCGATGAGGTCGGCGCCGATGCCCTGCGGCACGAAGTTGACCGCCAGGTTGGTCATCGGGTCGTTGAACCAGGCGCCGCCGTCGGAGCCCATCGGGACCCGCGACATCGACTCGACGCCGCCCGCGAGGACGAGGTCCTCCCAGCCCGAACGGACCTTCACCGCGGCCAGGTTGACGGCCTCCAGGCCCGAGGCGCAGAAGCGGTTCTCCTGGACGCCCGCGACGGTGTCCGGGAGTCCGGCGGCGATCGCGGAGATACGGGCGATGTCGGAGCCCTGGTCGCCGACGGGGCCCACGACGCCGAGCACGATGTCGTCGATCGCGGCCGGGTCCAGGCCGGGGAAGCGGTCGCGCAGCTCGTGGATGAGGCCCACGACCAGGTCGACCGGCTTGGTGCCGTGCAGGGCTCCATCGGCCTTGCCGCGCCCGCGCGGGGTGCGGATCGCGTCGTAGACGTACGCTTCGGTGCTCACGGGGAGGCCTTTCGGTGCGGGTCGGGGAGCGGAGGGTCTTCGGGGGCGCCGCCCGGCCCCGCCGGGTCGGTGAGGGCGGGGACGTCCCAGTCGCGGGCCACGTCGGCGGTGTGGGCGCCCGGCAGGGCGGGTCCGGCGCGCAGGACGGCGGGCGTCGCGGAGAAGCGGGGCGCGGGGGCGGGCTGGGTGAGGCCGCCGTGGTCGGTGAAGGTGCCGCGCGCGGCGAGGTGCGGGTGGTGCGGGGCCTCGCGCAGCGACAGCACGGGCGCCACGCAGGCGTCGGAGTCCGCGAAGACGGCCGTCCACTCGGCGCGGGTACGGGTGCGGAAGCGGGCGGCGACGGCGGCGCGCAGGGCGTCCCAGCGGGCGGGGTCGCGGCGGGCGTCGCGGAAGTCGTCGGGGCGGGCGGGGCCGTCGGGGCGGGCGGAGCCTGCGGGGCCGCGTGGTCCGGCGGGGGCGGCGGGCGCATCGGTCGCGGCCGGGTCGTCGGAGGGCTCGTTACCGTCGGACGTCCCGGTGCCGTCGAGGCCGAGGAGGCGCAGGAACTCGGCGTAGAACTGGGGTTCCAGCGCGCCGACGGCCATGTGCAGGCCGTCGGAGGTGGCGTAGGTGCCGTAGTAGGGGCAGCCGCCGTCGAGGAGGTTGGCGCCCCGGCGGTCCTGCCAGGCGCCCGCGGCGACCATGCCGTGGATCATCGTGGCCAGGTGGGCGGCGCCGTCCACGATCGCGGCGTCGACGACCTGGCCGGTGCCGGTGGCGCGCGCGTGGTGCAGGGCGGCGAGCACGCCGACGACGAGGTAGAGGGAGCCGCCCGCGTAGTCCCCGAGGAGGTTGGCGGGGACGGCCGGGGGCCCGTCGGGGGCGCCGATCATGCCGAGGGTGCCGGTGAGGGCGAGGTAGGAGATGTCGTGGCCCGCGCGGGCGGCGAGCGGACCGTCCTGGCCCCAGCCGGTCATCCGGCCGTAGACCAGCCGGGCGTTATGGGCGTGGCACTGCTGCGGGCCGACACCGAGGCGTTCGGCGACGCCGGGGCGGTAGCCCTCGATCAGGACGTCGGCGCGGGCGGCCAGGTCGAGGACGCGGGCGGGGCCGTCCGGGGCCTTGAGGTCGACGACCACCGAGCGCTTGTTGCGGTTGGCGAGGTCGTACGCCGGGTCGATCGCCAGCACGGGGCGGCCGGGCCGGTCGACGCGGACGACGTCGGCGCCGAGGTCGGCGAGGAGCATCGCGGCGAACGGGCCGGGGCCGATACCGGCCAGTTCGACCACGCGCACACCGGCGAGCGGACCGGGGCCGGTCGGCCCCGCGCGGCCCGGTCCCGCCGTGTGTGCCGTCGTCATCCGGCCCCCTCGCTGTGACACAACCGATGTGACACCAGTGATGCTAAGAACGGGATCTCCCCCGCACAAGACTGGACGAGCAAGCGCTTAGAAACCAGTGTAGGTCCAGCCCGCGTCCGGTTCGGCGACCAGCCGCTCGGGCGCGATCGCGCGGTAGCTCTCCTCGACCCGGTCGCACAGCAGCTCCGCCGCCGGGGCGCCGTCCCGGACGCCGAGGAAGACGTAGACCTTTCCGTTGACCTTGGCGACGGACTCGCCCCACGGGAACTCCTCGGCGGCGCCGGGCAGCGCGAGGGCGAACTCGCGCGTTTTCTCCCGCTTCCCCAGCGCGTTCCTGTCCACGGTCACCGGCCGCCTCCGGGCTCGTCGTCGGGCTCCGTCCTCCTCACGCTAGCCTCAGCCACCGACAGCGGCGCGTGAGCGACGGCCGGACCACCAGACGACCGGATCGACAAGGGGTGTCATGAGCAGGCCGAAAAACACGGACCGTCCCTACGACGTCGTCCTCTTCGGGGCGACGGGCTTCGTGGGCGCGCTCACGGCCGAGTACCTCGCGGCCCACGCGCCCGAGGACCTGCGCTGGGCGATCGCGGGGCGCGACGAGATCCGCCTGCGGCGGCTGCGCGACCGGCTCGCCGCCCGCGTGGAGCCCGGGGTGCTGCGCGCGGACGTCGCCGACCCGGCCTCGCTGCGCGCGCTGGCCCGCCAGGCGCGCGTGGTGGCCACGACGGTCGGGCCGTACGTCGAGTACGGCGACGACCTGGTGGCCGCCTGCGCGGACGCGGGCACCGACTACCTGGACCTCACGGGCGAGCCGGAGTTCGTGGATCTGACGTACGTGCGGCACGACTCGCGCGCGCGGGAGACGGGCGCGCGTCTGCTGCACGCGTGCGGCTTCGACTCGGTCCCGCACGACCTGGGCGCGTACTTCACGGTCCGGCAGCTGCCGGAGGGGGTGCCGCTGACCGTGGACGGCCATGTCAGCGTCGACGCCAGGTTCTCGGGAGGGACGTTCGCGTCCGCGCTGGGTCAGTTCGCGCGGCGGAAGCAGATGGCGGATGCCGCGCGCGAGCGCCGCCGCCACGAACCGCGTCTGCTGGGCCGCCGGGTCACCACGCGGCTCGGGACGCCCCGCTTCGCGGGCGAGGTCGGCGCGTGGGCGCTGCCCCTGCCGACGATCGACGCGCAGGTGGTCGGCCGTTCCGCGCGGGCCCTGGAGCGCTACGGCCCCGACTTCCGCTACCGCCACTACGCGGCCGTACGACGGCTGCCGGTCGCCGTGGGCGGGACGGCCGCGGCGGGCGCCCTGTACGCCGCCGCGCAGGTCCCGGCGCTCCGGCGGCGGCTGTCGGACCGGCTCAAGCCGGGCGAGGGGCCGAGCGCGGAGAAGCGGGCGCGCAGCTGGTTCTCGGTGCGGTTCGTCGGCGAGGGCGGTGGCCGCCGGGTGTTCACGGAGGTCGCGGGCGGCGATCCGGGCTACGGCGAGACGGCGAAGATGCTCGCCGAGGCGGCACTGGCGCTGGCCCTCGACCCGCTGCCGGAGACCGCCGGGCAGGTCACGACGGCGGTGGCCATGGGCGACGCGCTCACCGCGCGGCTCGGCGCCGCCGGGATCGGATTCCGGGTCGCGGCGATCCGCTGACCCGGCCCCAGGACCCGGCCCTCGGCCCCTTATCCCCCCGGTCTCCCGGCGTCCCGGCCGGCCTCCCGGTGATCCTTCCGAGGCCCTACAGGGGCCACACCACCAGCGTGTAGACCATGCCGACGACCCAGCCCGCCCCGGCCAGCACGGCGAGCACGAGCCCGGCGCCGACCGGGCCGCCGACCGGGCGCCCGTCGGGGCGGCCCACCAGGTGCTCGGCGGGGCGCCGGGGGCCGCGGTCGGCGGCACGGTCGGGGTGGGCGTGGAGCTGCGGGGCACGGCGCGTGGTCATACCGTCAGCTTTTCGTCCCGGCCGGGTCCGGCACATCCGTACAGATACTCACGCGTGCGCCGCGGTACTCACCCCGTGCGCCCGAGCCCACGCCGATCTGTGATTTGAGACTTTCCGGAGCCGCCACCCGCTCCTCGCCCGCCATTCCCGGCTCATCGTCCGTCCAAGTGCCAAGAAGGACTTCAATGAAACGATGGAAGGACGCGAGCGGAGAGAGGTGAGCGACGTGAAGTTCGTTCTCGAAGTCGCCCTGGACGAAGGGGCGTCGGCCGAGGACCGGGCCCGTGAACTGGGGCGCGTCCTGCGGTACTGGGGCGGTAACCTGGGCCACTACGCCCTGGAGCCGGGGGACGGGTCGGAGGTCTACGACTCGGGGTACCGCGAGGTCGGCCGGTGGGACGTGGTCGCCTCCTGAAGCGCCGCCCGGCACAGCGCGTCCGCCCGCCGGGTCGACTCCGGCAGGCGGAACTCCGGGGCCAGGGCGAGGGTGTGCGCGCAGGCGTTGTCCAGGCTCACCCGGTGGCCGACGCTCACGAACACGGGCTTGACGCCCGTCCGGGTGCGCAGGGCCCGCCCGACCTCCTCGCCGTCGGCGAGCAGCGGGGCGGCCGAGCCGCGGGCGGCGCCGGGATCGTCGTACACGAAGGTGAACGGGTTCTTCGCGACGCCGACGGTGGGGAGTCCGGTGAGGACGCCGAGGTGGCTGGCCAGGCCGAGCCGGCGCGGGTGCGCGCGGCCGTAACCGTCGCAGACGACCAGGCCGGGCGGGCCGGGCAGCGCCTCCAGGGCGGCGAGCACGGCCGGGATCTCCCGGAAGGCGAGCAGTCCGGGCACGTACGGGAAGGGGACCCGGCCGACGGCGGTGGCGGCGGCGACCACGGTGAGCGTGGCCGCGTCGAGGGTGACGGCCGCCGCCGCGACGACGTCGCGCACGTCGTCGTAGGCGACGTCGACGCCGGTCACCCGGCCGGTGCCGGGCGGCGGGCCCGGCTCGTCGAGGACGACGCGGGCGCGCAGCGCGTCCTGGACGGCGCGGGCCGCGTCCTCGGTGGCGGGCCAGTCGGCGGGTACGGGAACGTCCCGTACGGCCGCCACCAAGGCCGCGGACGTCCCGGTGGTCCCGGTGGTCCCGGTCGTCGCGGTGGGCCCGGACGGGCCGGTGGGCTGAGGAGTCTCGCTGGTTGTCATGGTGGGGACGAGCGTACGGGCCCGCCCACCGGGATCAGTTCTTCTTGTCGTCGAGCGCGCGCTGCAACTGGCTCTTGTTCATGTCCGAGCGGCCGTGGATGCCACGCCGCTTGGCCTCGGCGTAGAGCTGGTCGTACGTGGGCCCCTGGGCGCCCTGGTGGGACCGCAGCCCGCCCCGCCTGCCGGACGAGATGTCGTCGAGGGAGGACCGGGACGCGGTCCTGGACTCGCCCGCCCTGGCGCGTTCCTTGTTGACGGTGCGCGCGGCGATCTCCTCGGCGCGCTCCGTGCTCTCCCCCCGGTCCTGCGCGCTCTTCTTGATGTGTTCGTACTGGCGTTCCCGCTTGGGGCTGGAACCGCTGGGCATGGTGGGGCTCCTTCCGTGTCGGCAGCGGTTCGGGTACCCCGGAACGCCCCGTCTCTCCCGGAGCGGGACGGTTCAGTGCTCCAGGCGGGCCGCCCGGCCCTGTTCGCCGGAGGCCCAGCAGGCGCCGTCGCGCGCGCAGTCCACGGTGTCGTACGAGCCGGTGTCGACGGTGCGCCAGGTGCGGCCCGCGTCCTTGGTGAGGTCGGTGCCGGTGGGGCCGACCGCGAGGGCCGCGGCGCGGCTGTGCGGCAGCCAGGCGACGCCGGAGCGGTAGGCGGGCGGGGGCGTGGCGGCGGCCCGCCAGGAGCGGCCCCCGTCGGTGGTGCGGGCGGCGGCCCGCGGGGAGGGCTGGTCGGCGCGGTAGTCGCCGCCGACGGCGAGGCCGTGCGCGCGGTCCCGGAAGGCGAGGCCGAAGACGCCGCGCGCGGGGTCACCGGCCGGGATCGGGGCGCCGGTGACGGTCCAGGTGCGGCCCCGGTCGGCGGAGTGCAGCACGCGCGCGTGGTCCGCGCCGCCCGTGGCGATCCACGCGTCGCGCGCGCCGGACGTCACCAGGCACTGGCCGCTCGCCGCGAACCCCGCCTCGCCGGGCAGCGCGGCCGGCATGCCGGTGTCCGGGAGGACCCGCCACGACCGGCCGCCGTCGGCGGTGGACAGGACGCGGAACCTGCCGTCGACGGGGTCGCTCATCGCCAGGCCGTGGCGGCGGTCGAAGAAGGCCAGGCAGTCGTAGAAGGCGCGCGGGTCGGTGTTGCGGAAGGACTCCGTCCAGGTCGTGCCGCCGTCGTCGGTGCGGTAGACGCGGGACGCCTCGCCCTCCCCGATGGCCAGGACGACCGCCCGCCGCGCGTCGAACGCCTCGACGTCCCGGAACTCCAGCCCCTCGGCGCCGGGCGGCGACACGGTCCGCCAGCGCCGTCCGCCGTCGGTGGTGCGCAGCACGGTGCCGCGGCTCCCGGCGAGCCAGGCCGTGTCCCGGTCGACGGCGGCGAGACCGCGGAAGCGGACGGTGGGGACGCCGGTGTCCTTGAGCGCCCAGCGGGCCCGCTCGTGGCCCCGGCCGGTCCCGGGGGCGGCCGTACGCGCGTCAGCGGCCGTGGCCCCGTACGGCGCGGTCGCCGCGCCCGGTCGGCCGGAGGGCGCCGTCGCCGGTCCCGCCTGCGCGGGGGCGGCGGTGAGGGCCGCGAGAGCCGCCGCGCAGACCGCCGCCACCAGGGCCGTCCGCCCGGCACGGGCCGCCCGCACGGCGCCCCGGTCCTGTCCCGCCCGCCCCGGATGCCCCGCCCGCACCACACCTCCCATGAATCCCGTACGTCCCGTACGTCCCGCTCGATCCGTCCGTCCCGTGCGCCGCGTCTTCCCCAAGGGCCTCATGGCGGGCGAAGCTAGCCCACGGTCCCGGTGGCGTCCAGACGGCCCGGACGACGCCGACCGCCCCGACCGCCGCACGGGACACGGCGGGAGAGGTGCGTCACTCGCGTACATGAAGCGCGGTGACCGAGGTCACTCGGACACCGTGTGCACGGATCGGCCGGTTCCGGCGTCTTTCCAGGTGTCCGGCCGCACTCTTCCGGAAGTACGTCCCGCCGTCACGAGGGAGCAAGGCGTTGTCCATCGTCATCGAGCAGCCCGTCGAGGCCCGCCTGGTCGCCGCCGCGCCGCGGATGCAGAGCATCCCCGCGACCCTGCACTACGACCGGGACGACCCGTTCGCCGTCCGCATGGCCTTCCCCGCCCCGGCCACGCTGGAGGGCGTCGAGGTCTGCTGGACCTTCGCCCGCGACCTGCTGACCGACGGCCTCCGGGACGCGGTCGGCGACGGCGACGTCCGCGTCCGCCCCTACGGCTACGACCGCACCGTGCTGGAGTTCCACGCGCCGGAGGGCACCGCCATCGTGCACGTGCACTCCGAGCAGATCCGGCGCTTCCTCAAGGCCTCCGGCGAACTGGAACCGGAAGGACTGGAACACTTCCGGGTCGACCTGGACGAAGGCCTCGCGGAGCTGATGCGCGGCGCCTGACGCCTCACAGGGCGCCCCGTACGGCCCGCCCGCCCGATAATCCGTTGACGCCCCGCACAGCCCCTCCCTACCGTGGGCATCGCTTCTGTTGCCGTCGATCGGAGAAGGACGTTGCTCGTCTGAGGTCCTGGGACACCACGCCGCACCCCCAGAGGTGCGTGCGCAGCGTGCGACCTCGGCGTTCGAGCCGTCCTTGCGGAAGCCCACCCGGCAGACGCCCCCGCGGAACACCTCCGCCCCGGGCACCGCCGTCCACTCCCCCCGCCTGGTCGCCGCCTCCCCGTGTCCCGACATGTGCCGCCCTGACCGCACACGCGACCGCGAGGCCCCTTTGTCACATCCCACCTTCTCCATCACCTGTTCGTCGCTGACCTTCGCCTGGCCCGACGGCACCCCCGTCCTCGACGCACTGGACGTCGCCTTCGGCCCCGGCCGGACCGGACTCGTCGGCGTCAACGGCTCCGGAAAGTCCACCCTCCTCAAGCTCGTCGCCGGTGAGCTGACCCCCACCGAGGGCACCGTGCGCGTCGCGGGCGAGGTCGGCTTCCTCCCGCAGAACATCACCCTGGACACCACGCTCCGGGTCGACGACGTGCTCGGCATCGCCACCCGCCGGGCCGCCCTGCACGCCATCGAGGCCGGAGACGCCACCGAGGCGCACTTCGACACCCTCGGCGACGACTGGGACGTCGAGGAACGCGCCCTCGCCACCCTCGGCGAACTAGGCCTCGGCCACATCGGCCTGGACCGCACCGTCGGCGAGGTCTCCGGCGGCGAGTCCGTCCTGCTGCGGCTGGCCGCCCTGCTGCTGCGCCGCCCCGACGTCCTCCTCCTCGACGAACCCACCAACAACCTCGACCTGTACGCCCGGCGGAGGCTGTACGCGGCCGTCGCCTCCTGGCCCGGCGTCACCGTGATCGTCAGCCACGACCGCGAACTGCTGGAACTCGTCGACCAGATCGCGGACCTGCGCGGCGGCGAGGTCACCTGGTACGGCGGCAGCTACTCCGCCTACGAGGCCGCCCTCGCGGGCGAGCAGGAAGCCGCCGAGCGCATGGTGCGCGTCGCCGAGGCCGACCTGCGCAAACAGAAACGCGAACTCGCCGACGCGCAGGTCAAGCTGGCCCGCCGCAAGCGGTACGGCCAGAAGATGTTCGAGCAGAAACGCGAACCCAAGATCGTCATGGGGGCGCGCAAACGCTCCGCCCAGGAGTCGGCCGGCAAGCACCGCATCATGCACGAGGAGCGGCTCGCCGAGGCCCGGGAGCGTCTCGACGAGGCGGCCGAGGCGGTGCGGGACGACGACGAGATCCGCGTCGACCTGCCGTACACGGCCGTACCGCCCGGCCGGGACGTCCTCACCCTGGAGGCGCTCCACCTCGCGTACGGCGCGCGCGTGGCGGGCCGCTTCGACCTGCGCGGGCCCGAACGGATCGCGCTCGTCGGCCGCAACGGCGCGGGCAAGACGACACTGCTGCGCACCATCGCCGGGGAACTGGCACCGGAGGCGGGCGAGGCGCACGCGCACGTGCCGCTGCGCTTCCTCCCGCAACGCCTCGACGTCCTCGACGACGGACTGAGCGTCGCGCGCAACGTCGCCCGGTTCGCGCCGGACGCCGGGAACAACCGCGTCCGGGCCCGCCTGGCCCGCTTCCTGTTCCGGGGCGCCCGCGCCGACCAGCTCGCCGGAACCCTGTCCGGCGGAGAACGGTTCCGGGCCACGCTCGCCGCGCTCATGCTCGCCGAACCCGCCCCGCAACTGCTCCTGCTGGACGAGCCGACCAACAACCTCGACATGGCGAGCGTCCGCCAGCTCACCACCGCGCTGGAGTCGTACGAGGGGGCACTGATCGTCGCCAGCCACGACGTGCCGTTCCTGGAGTCCCTCGGCATCACGCGCTGGCTGCTGCTGGACGGGGAACTGCGGGAGTCGTCGGCGGAGGAGGTGGCCGGAGTGGAGTAGGACACCCCCGTCGGCGCATGGGGGACACGGAGGGCGCGGGCCGGGTCGGGGGAAGGCCGCCGGTCTCAGGACGGGCACAGCCTCCCGGCAGGGGTTCTGTCCCGGTACGGCGGCGCTGCATGATGGCGGACCGGTGCCGCCGACGCGGCGCCGCCCGCACCACCGGCGAATCGGAGACCTGGACGTGCCCAGCAAGAAGGCCCTCATCCGCCGCCCCGGCCCGCGCCTCACCGAGGGCATCGTCACCCACCTCGAACGGGAACCCGTCGACGCGGACCTCGCCCTGGAGCAGTGGGAGGCGTACGGCGAGGCCCTGCGGGCGCACGGCTGGGAGACCGTCGAGGTCGAACCCGCCGACGACTGCCCGGACGCCGTGTTCGTCGAGGACGCGGTGGTGATGTACCGCAACGTGGCGCTCATCGCCCGCTCCGGCGCCACGACCCGCCGCGACGAGACCGCCGGGGTCGAGGAGGCCGTCGCCCGACTCGGCTGCTCCGTGAACTGGATCTGGGAGCCCGGCACCCTCGACGGCGGCGACGTGCTGAAGATCGGCGACACCGTCTACGTCGGCCGGGGCGGGCGCACCAACGCCGCCGGGGTGCAGCAGATCCGGGAGACGTTCGAACCGCTCGGCGCGCGCGTGGTCGCCGTACCGGTCAGCAAGGTGCTGCACCTGAAGTCGGCGGTCACCGCGCTGCCCGACGGGACCGTGATCGGACACGTGCCGCTGGTGGACCGTCCGGCGCTGTTCCCGCGCTTCCTGCCGGTGCCGGAGGAGGCGGGCGCGCACGTGGTGCTCCTGGGCGGCCCCAAGGTGCTGATGGCGGTGAGCGCGCCCAAGACGGCCGACCTCCTCGCCGACCTCGGGCTCGAACCCGTCCTGGTCGACATCGGCGAGTTCGAGAAGCTGGAAGGATGTGTGACGTGCCTCTCGGTGCGGATGCGGGACCTCTACGCCTGAGCGGGTGACACCGTCACCGGATCAGCCCCGGGACCTGCGCTTCCGGGACCGGTCGGGCGGTCGCACCGGACGCCGGAATCGCTTGGCGGAACCCCGCTGATCAGCGATCTTTACAGCGCTCTTAACCTACGGCTACGTAACCTACGGGTTCGTAGCCTACGATCCCGTAGGTTCCGGTTCCCCCGCCGGACCGTCCCCCGCTCAGCACCACCGTCCCCTGGAGTACCCGTGACGATCACCTCCCCGCACCTCGGCAGCCCCTCCGTCTGGACCGACGCCAAGCTGCTGTTCGCCCTGGAGGAAGTCGTCGAGAAGGAACTGAACCGGCATCTCAAGGTCGCCAAGGACTGGATGCCGCACGAGTACGTGCCCTTCAGCGACGCCCGCAACTTCCCCGGCTTCTTCGAGGACGGCCAGGCCTGGGAGAAGGAGCAGTCGAAGGTCACCGAGATCGGCCGGATCGCCCTGGTGGTGAACCTGCTGACCGAGGACAACCTCCCGAGCTACCACCACGAGATCGCCAGCCTCTTCGGCCGCGACGGCGCCTGGGGCACCTGGGTGCACCGCTGGACGGCCGAGGAGGGCCGCCACGGCATCGTCATGCGGGACTACCTGCTCGCCTCGCGCGCCGTCGACCCCGACAAGCTCGAAGAGTTCCGCATGGCCCACATGAGCGAGGGCTTCGAGTCGGACAACCGGCACTCCATGCTGCACTCGGTGGCCTACGTCGCCTTCCAGGAACTGGCCACCCGCATCTCGCACCGCAACACCGGCCACCAGTCGGGCGACCCGGTCTGCGACCGCATGCTCGCGCGCATCGCGACCGACGAGAACCTGCACATGGTCTTCTACCGCAACCTGCTCAAGGCGGCCTTCGAACTGGCCCCCGACCTCACCATGCAGGCCGTCCGCGACGTGGTCGTGAACTTCCGCATGCCCGGCCACGGCATGCCCGGCTTCGAGCGCGCCGCCGCGCAGATGGCCATCGGCGAGGTCTACAACATGCGCATCCACCACGACGACGTCCTCCAGCCCGTCCTGCGCTTCCTCAAGGTCCTGGAGATCGACGGCCTCGGCCCCGAGGGCCTCCAGGCCCAGGAGGAGCTGGGCTTCTTCATGGGCGGCCTCGACGCGGAGGCGGCCAAGTTCGACGAGCGCCTCGCCGCCCGCAAGGCCCGCATGGCGGCCCGCAAGGCGGGCTGAACACGACCCGGCGCACGAGCCGGGCACAGGCCGACGGCCCGCACGGGGAGACCACCTCCCCCGTGCGGGCCGCGCCGCTTTCCGCTCCTTCCTCGTCCCCCTCCCCTTCCTCCTCCGCGCCGACGGCGCCCCGGCCCTCCCCGGCCGTCGCCGTGCCTCCTCGTTCCCGGCCCGGCCGCCCCGGTCCCCCGACCACGCCCCCGCGACGCGGTCGTACGGAGTTCCCGGGCCGCCGCTCGGGCGGGTGCGGCGCCCGTGGCGTCACGGGGTGGTGCGGCGGAGGTGGAGCCGCTCCTTCTCGGACAGGCCGCCCCAGACGCCGAAGCGTTCGTCGTGGGCGAGGGCGTGGGCCAGGCAGGCGGGGCGCATCTCGCACATGCCGCAGATGCGCTTGGCCTCCCGGACGGAGCTGCCGGGCTCGGGGAAGAAGAAGTCGGCCCCCGTCTGGGCGCACAGCGCCTCCCGCTGCCAGGCCAGGTCGGCCGGCGCGAGCGTGCGGGGCGTGGGGAGCGGGTCGGCCGACGGGAACAGGTCGCTCGTCGGGATCGGGTCGGTCGGTGAGATCAGGTCCTCGTACATGCGGGGAAGCGTGCCGGGCGGCGGAAAACGTTCGATCAACGCCCGCTATACGCGCGCGGCGCGGGCCCCCGGCCGCCCGATGGTGCCCCCGGAACGGGCCGTGACGCACGGCGGCGCGCGGAAGCAGGCCGTGTCGGCGCGGTGACCCGGCGACCCGGTGAGCGGTCCGGCGGCGGTTGTCAGTGGGCGGTGCCAGACTCGTCAGTGCGGACCACGGGACTCTCGACGAGGAGGGCGACGATGCTCACGACCCGTTTCGTCGACGGCGCGCCGAACTGGCTGGACGTCGGCATGGCCGACCTGGAGCGCGCCCGCGACTTCTACGGCGCCCTGTTCGACTGGCGGTTCCGCTCGGCGGGGCCGGACGCCGGGGGCTACGGCTTCTTCCAGGTCGACGGGCGGACCGTCGCGGGCGGCATGCAGATCCGGCCCGAGCAGGGCCCGCCGTCCTGGACGGTGTACTTCCGGACCTCCGGCGCGGAGGACACCTGCGAGGCGGCCGAGCGGGCGCACGGCCGGGTCCTGTTCCCGCCCATGGACGTGATGGGGCAGGGCGTCATGGCGATCCTGGCCGACCCGGCGGGCGCCCCGTTCGGACTGTGGCAGCGCGGCGACCTGCCCGGCATCGAGGTGACCGGCGAGGCGGGCGCGCTGTGCTGGGTCGAACTGCACACCCCCGACATGGCCGCGGCGGCGGCCTTCTACCGGGCGACGCTGGGCCTGGAGACGTCGGCGGTCGCCTACCCCGGGCAGGTGTACACCACGGTCGCCCCGCCCGGCGCCGACGACGACGGCGCCTTCGGCGGGCTGGTCACCCCGGACGAGGAACCGGCCGGTGCGGACGCCTGGCCGGACGCGCACTGGCTGGCCTACCTCCAGGTGGCGGACGTGGCCGCGGTCGTCGCCCGGACCGCCGAGCTGGGCGGAGGCGTCCGGCTGGGCGCCACCGACATCGCGGGCGTCGGCACCGTCGCCCACCTCTCCGCACCCGACGGCGCCCGCTTCGCGGTCATCAGACCGGACCCGCGCCAGAGCTGACCCGCCCCGAGGGGCTATGTCGACGCGCGCCGGACCAGCGTCGTGGGCAGGACCATGCCCGCCGGGGCGTCGCGCTCGGGGGCGGCCCGGTCGTCGCCGCCGTTGCGGCGGTCGAGGTGGCGCAGCAGCAGGCGCGCCATGATCCGGCCCATCTCCTCTATGTCCTGACGGACCGTCGTCAGCGGCGGGTCGGCCTGCTCGGTGATCGGCAGCATGTCGTCGAAGCCGACCACGGCCACGTCCTCCGGCACCCGCCGCCCGCGCTCGCGCAGCACCCGCAGGGCGCCCACGGCGGTCAGGTCGTTGGCCGCGAAGACGGCGTCGACGTCGGGGCAGCGGTCGAGGAGGGTGCGCATGGCCCGCTCGCCGCCGCCGAAGGTGAAGTCGCTCTCCACCACCAGCCGCGGGTCCGCGTCGCCCCGCACGTCCCGGAACCCGGCGAGCCGGTCGGCGGCCGACGTCTGGTCCAGCGGGCCGGTGATGTGCGCGATCCGGGTGCGGCCGAGGCCCGCGAGGTGGCGTACGGCCTCGCGGGCGCCGCCCCGGTTGTCGCAGTCGACGTAGACCACGTCCTTGGTGCCGTCGCTCCAGCCGGGACGGCCGCCGAACACCGTCGGGACGCCCGCGCCCTGGATCAGGCCGGGCAGCGGGTCGTCGACGTGCAGCGAGAAGACGAGGGCGCCGTCGACATGGCCGCCCGCGAGATAGCGGGCCACGCGGGTGTGGTCGTCGCGGCCCTCGGTGAGCAGCAGCACGAGCTGGTTGTCGCGGTAGGTCAGCTCCTTGCTGATGCCGCGCAGTTGCAGGGCGAAGAACGGATCGGCGAAAACCCGGGTCTCCGGCTCGGCGATGACGACCGCGACGGCGTCGTGGCGCTTGGTCACCAGGCTGCGGGCGGCCTGGTTGGGCACGTAGCCGAGTTCGTCCACGGCCCGCCGCACCCGCTCGACGAGGGGTTCGCGGACGCCGTCGCCGCCGTTGACGACCCGTGAGACGGTCGCCCGGGAGACTCCGGCGCGCGCGGCCACTGCCTCCAGGGTGGGACGGGGCGCTGTCTCGGTCACTTTCGGGTTCCTCCTCGGTACGGTCCGGTCAGGATAGCTCCGGACGAAGCGCGAGGTGAGAGCGCTCTCTCCGCGGGCGGCGGCGGGCTGGCTCGATCCGGTGCGGCGCCCCTCGGACGGTACGGCGGCGAGCCCTCGCGGGCGGCGAAACGGACGGACGGGGTCCGGGCCCGGCACCGTGGCGGCGCCGGGCCCGGGGGCCGTACGGGACACGGGCTACAGCAGTCCGGCCGCCGCGAGGTGCTTGCCGACGCGGGCGGTCTCCTCCGCCGAGAGGGGGATCTGCGGCTCGGCGGTCAGCGGGCAGGCGATGACGCCGCGCAGGTGCAGAGCCGTCTTGAAGGCGCCCAGGGCGGCCGAGCCGCCGCCCATCCGGGCCGGGTCGGCGGCGTTCACCAAGCCGAACAGGGCGCACAGCCGGTCCTGTTCGGCGCGGGCGGCGGCCAGGTCGCCGTCGCGGACGAGCCGGTCGAGGCGGACGTAGCCGTGCGGGTCGACGTTGGCGAGGCCGGGGACCGCGCCGTGCGCGCCGAGGGCGAGGGCTGCGTCCGCGAACAGTTCGGAGCCGGTGAGGACGCTGAACCCGGTGAGCGCGCGGGCGCCGGTGACGATCTCGCGGAATCCGGCCAGGTCGCCGCTGGAGTCCTTGAGCCCGGCGACGACGCCCTCGGCGGCCAGCTCCAGGACGAGTCCGGCGGGGAGCTTGGTGTGGACGGCGGACGGGATGTCGTAGGCGATCACCGGGACGGGGCTGCGTTCCGCGATCAGCCGGTAGTGGCGGGCGATCTCGGCGGGGTGGGTGCGGGCGTAGAAGGGGACGGTGACGACGACCGCGTCCGCGCCCGCCGCGGCGGCCGTCGCGACGTGGTCGAGGACGCGGGGGGTGGTCATGTCGATGGCGCCCGCGAGGACCGGCAGCCGTCCGGCCGTGTGCTCGGCGACGGTCTCGGTGACCAGCCGCCGCTGCCGGTCGGTGAGGTAGGCCGCCTCGGAGGTGGAGCCGAGGACGAACAGACCGTGCACGCCCGCGCCGGTCAGATGGTCGACGAGGGCGCGCAGCGAGGGGACGTCGACCTCGCGGTCGGGGGTGAGGGGCGTGCAGACCGGCGGGACGACGCCGGAGAGCCGCAGCGGCGGGGTGCGGGGGGCGGGCTGGTTCATCGGGGCTCCCTGGGGGGACGGTCGCGGCCGAGCCGTGCGGTGGGCTCGTCCTCGGGGACGGGGTGGTGGCAGCGGTAGAGGTGGCCGGGCCGGGACCCGGCCGAGACGTCCGGCAGCTCCCGGCCGCAGCGGGGGTCGGCCCGCCAGCAGCGGGTGTGGAAGGGGCAGCCGTCCGGCGGCCGGGTCGCCGAGGGCACCGGGCCGGTCAGCGGGATCGGGTCGACCGGGCGCAGCAGGCTGGGCGTGGCGGAGAAGAGGGCGCGGGTGTACGGGTGGCGGGCGCGGTCGGCGACCCGGTCGGCCGGGGCCTCCTCGACGATCCGGCCGAGATACATGGTGATCACGCGGTCGCTCATCCGCCGTACGGTCTGGATGTCGTGGGAGACGAAGACGAGGGCGAGGCCCAGCCGTTCCCGCAGGTCGAGCAGGAGGTTGAGGATCTGGGCGCGGACGGAGACGTCCAGGGCGCTGGTCGGTTCGTCGGCGACGACCAGGTCCGGTTCGAGGACGAGGGCGCGGGCGATGGCGACGCGCTGGCGCTGGCCGCCGGAGAGCTGGCCGGGCAGGGCGTCCGCGACGCTCCACGGCAGGCCGACCAGGGCCATCAGTTCGCGGACCCGGTCCTCGCGGTCGGCGCGGGTGCCCCGGCGGTGCACGTCGAGGGGGTCGCGCAGGATGCGTCGTACGGGCAGCCTGCGGTTCAGGGCGGTGGCCGGGTCCTGGAAGATCATGCCGGTGCGGGCGCCGACCGTGGTGCGGCGGTCCTCGGGGCTCATCGTCCACAGGTCGCGCCCGCCGAAGGCGACGGTGCCGGAGGTGGGGCGCTGGATGCCGACCAGGACCCGGGCCAGGGTCGACTTGCCGCAGCCCGACTCGCCGACCACGCCGACCGTCTCGCCGGGCGCGACGGCGAGGTCCGCCCCGGTGAGGGCGTACACGCGGCCGCGGCGCAGGAGGCCGCCGCCGTGCGCGGGGTGGACGACGTGCACGTCCGTGACCTGCACGGCGGGGACCGCGGCGGGGGCGGGGGCCGGGCCGGGGCCGGTGGTGGCGGTCATGTCACGGGCTCGCTCTCCGCCGAGGTGAGGTCCACGGCCGGGTGGTGGCAGGCGGCGGTGTGGGTGGGGGTGCCGGTGAGGACGGGCGCGGTGGTGTGGCACAGGGCGGTGGCGCGCGGGCAGCGGTCGGCGAAGCGGCAGCCCGCCGGGAAGTCGGCGGGCGCGGGGACGACGCCCCGGATCTGCGTCATCCGTTCCTCGGCGGACTCCAGGGAGAGGACGCTGCCGAGCAGGCCGCGTGTGTAGTGGTGGGCGGGCGCGGCGACCAGGTCGGCGGTGACGCCGGTCTCGACGATCTGCCCGCCGTACATGACCACGACCCGGTCGGTGACGTCGGCGACGAGGGCGAGGTCGTGCGAGACAAGGATCAGGGCGAAGCCGAGTTCGGCGCGCAGCCGCAGCAGCAGCTCCATGACCTGGGCCTGGACGGTGACGTCGAGGGCGGTGGTCGGTTCGTCGGCGACGATCAGCCGGGGGTCGCGGGAGAGGGCCATGGCGATCAGGACGCGCTGGCGCTGGCCGCCGGAGAGTTCGTGCGGGCGGCTGCGCAGGGTGCGCTCCGGGTCCAGGCCGACCAGGGCGAGGAGTTCCTCGGGGCTGCGGCGGCCGCCGCGCCGGACGAGCTGGCGGAGCTGGGCGCGGACGGTCATCGCCGGGTTCAGCGCGGACAGGGCGTCCTGGTGGACCATCGCCATGTCGTGGCCGAGGAGGCGGCGGCGGACGCGGGCCGGTTCGGCGAGGAGGTCGCGCTGCTGGAAGCGGATCTGGCCGCGGACGCGGGCGCCCTTCGGCTGGAGGCCCATCACGGTGAGCGCGGTCAGGGACTTCCCGCAGCCCGACTCCCCCACCAGCCCGAGCACCTCGCCCGGCCACAGTTCGAAGCCGACGCCGTCCACGATGTCCACACCGCGGTGGCGGCCGGGGAAGCCGATGGCGAGGTTCTCGACGGCGAGCACCGGCTGCGCGGCCCGGTCGGCCGGGGGCCGCGCGCGGGCCCGGAGACGGCGGGCGGCGTCTGCGAGACCGGGCAGGGGGAGGACGGGGAGCACGGAGGGCAGGGGGTGGGGCGCCTCGGGGGCGGGGGCGGCGTCGCGGTGCGGAGGGGCTGCCTGGGCGTCCGGAGTCGTGGCGTACGGGGCTGGGGCGTCCGGGGTCGTGACGTCCGGGGCGGCCTCCGCGGGTACGGCGCCGGGTGCGTCCGGTGACTTGAGCGCGCGGGGTGCGGGGGCCGCCCACGCGTCCGAGACCCCCTCGGAGAGGACGTTGAGGCAGAGGACGGTGAGCAGCATCAGCAGGCCGGGGAAGACGGTGGCCCACCAGCCGCCGGTGAGCACCATGTTCTTGCCGTCGGCGATGACGCTCCCCCAGGACGGGTCCGGGGGCCGCACGCCCGCGCCGACGAAGGAGAGCGAGGCCTCGAAGACGATGGCCTCGGCGACCTGGACGGTGCAGAAGACGAGGACGGGCGCGGCGCAGTTGACGGCGACGTGCCGCAGCACGATGTGCGGGGTGCGGGCGCCGATGACGCGTTCGGCGGTCACGTAGTCCTCGCCGTACTGGGCGAGGACGTTGGCCCGGACGACCCGCGCCACCGGCGGGGTGAACAGGAACGCGATGGCGAGGGTCAGGACGGTGATGCCGCCGCCGAAGACGGCGACCAGCACGGCGGCGAGCGCGATGCCGGGGAACGCCATGACCACGTCCAGGCCGCGCATGAGCGACTCGTCGACGCTCTTGCGGGAGGTGGCGGCCAGCGCGCCGAGCAGCGCACCCGCGACGAGGGCGAGCGCGGTGGCGCCGAGGCCGATGGCGAGGGACCAGCGGGCGCCGTACATCAGCCGGGAGAGGACGTCGCGGCCGAGGCTGTCCTGGCCCATCCAGTGCGCGGCGGACGGGTGTCCGGTGCCGTCCACGGGGTCCTGCTGGTCGAGCGGGTCGTGGGGGGCGAGCAGCGGGGCGAGGACGGCGGCGAGGGCGACCACGGCGAGGAAGGCGACGGCAACCTTCGGCAGCAGCGGGAGCCGGGCGCGCCGGGGCGGGCCGGGGTGGGAGAACCGCTCGGCGAGACGGGCGCGGGTGAGCATCAGGCCGCCCTCAGTCGGGGGTTGACGAGCAGATAGAGGATGTCGATGACGAGGTTGACGACGACGAACCCGGTGGCGGTGGTGAGGACGACGCCCTGCACGACGGCCGGGTCGCCGTTCTGGACGGCGTCGATCATCAGCTTGCCCATGCCGGGCAGGGCGAAGATCGTCTCGATGACGACGGCACCGCCGAGCAGGTAGCCGACGCGCAGGCCGAGCACGGTGAGCGGGTTCATCAGCGCGTTGCGCAGCACGTTGCGGCCGACGACCACCCGGCGGGGCAGGCCGTGGCCGAGGGCGGTGCGGACGTAGTCCTTGTCGAGTTCCTCCACCACCGACGTCCTTACGACGCGGGTGAGTTGGGCGGCCACCGGGAGGGAGAGGGCGAGGGCGGGCAGGGCCATCGTGCGCAGCCAGCCGGTGAAGGAGTCGGCCGGGTTGATGTAGCCGCCGGTGGGGAACCAGCCGCGTTCCACGGCCAGGAACTGGATCATCAGCAGTGCCAGCCAGAAGCCGGGCGCGGCGACCCCGATCAGTGACACCGTCCGGACCGCCTGGTCCGGCAGCCGGTCGCGGTACACGGCCGCGGTGATGCCGCCCGCCAGGGCCAGCAGCACGGCCACGGCGAGGCCCAGGAAGGTGAGTTGGAGGGTGAGCGGCAGCGCGGTGGTGACCAGGTCGGCGACGGCGGCGCGGGTCAGCGCGCTGGTGCCGAGGTCGCCGTGGAGGAGTCCGCCGACGAAGTCGACGTAGCGGACGGGGAGGGGGTCGAGGAGTCCGTTGCGTTCACGGAAGGCGTGCAGTTGCTCGGGGGTGGGGTTGGCGCCCTGGAAGAACGCGGACGCCGGGTCGGCGTCGGAGAACCGCATCACCAGGAAGACGAAGAGGACGATGCCGAGGAGGAGCGGCACGAGCAGGGCGATCCGGCGGACCAGGATGCGGACGACAGCCGACATGACGTCAGACCCACTTCGCTTGCAGGAGGTTGAGGCCGGGATAGGGCTGGGCGCGGGCGCCGGTGAGGGCGCGCGGGTCCCAGGCGGTCATCAGCTCGTTGTGCACCACCGGGTAGAGCACGGCCTGTTCGGCGACGACGTCCACGCAGTCCTGGATCATCGCCCGCTTGCGGTCGGGGTCCGGTTCGCGGGTGGCGCGCTCCATGTCGGCGAACAGGCGGCGGGCGACCGGGTCGTCCGCCCAGCGGGCGTATCCCGTCCACAGGTTCCGGGGGCCGTAGTTGTAGTGCAGGATCAGGTCCGCGTCGACGCCGAACTGGTTGGGGTTGGCGGCTGCCGCGACGACCTGGTAGTCCCGCTTCTGGTCGAGTTTGGTGAAGACGGCGGTGGTCTCCTGCGGGGCGAGGGTCGTCCTGACGCCGATCGCGTCCCAGGACGCCTTCACCGTCGGCAGGCAGTCGACGATCCAGCTGACGTTCACCGCGAGGATCTCGACCTTCAGCCCGCGCACCCCGGCCGCCTTCAGCAGCGCCCTGGCCCGGTCGGGGTCGTGGCCGTAGACCGTCTTCGCGGGCCGGTAGGCGGGGTTGGACTCGTCGAGGAACGAACTCGCCGGTCTGCCGTGCCCCTTGAGGGCGACCTTCACCATGCGCTCGGTGTCGATGGCGTAGTGCAGCGCCTGCCGGACCCGGACGTCGTCGAAGGGCGGGCGGCGGGTGTTGAACATGAGGAACAGGTTGTTCATCCCGGCGGCGCCCGCGACGGTGAGGCCGTCCCGTTCCAGCCAGGGGATGTTGGCGTACGGGATGTTGTCGGCGATCTGCGCGCCCGCGCTCACCCCGGAGATCCGGGCCACGCGGGAGGCCGCGTCGACGATGGTCAGCCAGTTCATCCGCCGGAACGCTGGGCGGCGCGGGCCGTCGTAGGCGTCGTGGGCCTCGAAGACGGTGTGGGACTTGGGGTGGTGGGCGGTCTGGCGGTACGGTCCCGAGCCCACCGCGAGGCCCCGCACGGCGTCGTCCCAGGCGCCCGGCCGGGAGAACACGTGCCGGGGCATGATCTTGGCGAGGGTGAGCCGGGCGAGCCCGTCGGGGAAGGGGAAGCGCAGGACGAGGTCGACGGTGCGGGTGTCGACGGCGCGGACCTCCTTCAGCCAGCCGGTGAAGAAGTTCCCGGCGAGGGTCTGCGTGCCGGGGTCGAGAATGCGGTCGTAGACGAAGGTGACGTCGGCGGCGGTGACGGGGCGGCCGTCGTGGAAGGTGGCGCCGGAGCGGAGGGTGAACCGCCAGACGGTGGCGCGCGGGTCGGCCGGGAGGCGGGTGGCGAGGGCCGGGTAGGGGCGGCGGGTGAGGGGGTCGGTGTCGACCAGGCCCTCGTAGACGTGGTTGATGCCGGCCATCGCGAAGGCGGAGGCGGTCTGGGTGGGGTCCCAGCTGCCGTCGTTGCCGTAGCCGATGACGGCGGTGAGGGTGCGGTTCGGGCCGGTGCCGCCGGTGTCGTTGGTGGACTCGGGGCCGCCGCAGGCGGTGAGGGTGGTGGAGACGGCGCCGACCGCGCCCAGCGCGCCGGCGGTTCCCCCGGTGCCGAGGGCGCCCAGGGTGCCGGCCGCGCGCGTCAGGAACGTGCGGCGGTCCGGGGGTGGGGCGGCGAAGGCCACGGTGCCTCCAGCGGGGGGCGGGTCGGGGACCGAAGAATGATGTCCCTTTTACCGCATTTATCCGCGTGGGGGCGGGAGGGGGCGGGGGTGCGGGGGATGCCCTACGCGGATGGCGTAGCCGGGGGTGGATCGCCCCCGCCGCCCCTTCCCTGCCCGACCCCGGGGGCTGCGCCCCCGGACCCCCCTTTCGGTCCTGGACGGACCTCGTCCTCAAACGCCGGACGGGCTGGAGGGGCGCGCCGACGGCTCGACCGTGGGCCGCGCGTCTCAGTGGTGTCCCCCGCCCTCACCCCCACCGCTGCCGCCCCCGTGCGGCTCGTAGCCGGGGATCGTGCCGTCCGTCTTCTTCACCAGGAACAGGCCCACCATGCCCATGTCCGAGTGGCTCTGGACGTGGCAGTGGTACATCCAGGCGCCGGCGCCCACGCCTTCCCCGGCGACCACCTGGAAGCCGAAGGAGTCGGCCGGGCCGACGATCTTGTTGTCGATGACCTGGCTGGGGTCGTCGGGGCCGGTGAGCATGCCGGTGCGGTTGTCGGCCCAGCGGTGACCGTGCATGTGGAACGTGTGGTAGTACTCGCCGTGCGTGATCATGACGAACTCGACCCGGTCCCCGACGGTCGCCTCGAAGTCGGGGCCGGTGTGCGCGGGACGGTTGTTGATCGACATGTCGTTGAAGACGATCGTGTGCGTCGCGTCGGGCAGCACGTCCCCCTTGCGGCGCACGATCACCGCGCCGTACAGCCCCTTGCGGATGCCGCCCGTGCCGTGCTCCGTGCCGACGACGTGGTCGTGGTAGTGCCAGTACCCGGCGCTGCCCGCCCGCCAGGTGCCGTCGGCCCGGCGGCCGGGGAGGTGGGTGCGCCAGGTGTAGACGCGGGTGCCGCCGGGCTCGACGTCGCTGTGGTTGAGGGCGGTGCCGTCGCTGGAGATCTCGTAGTCCAGGCCGTGGACGTGCAGGCTCGCCCGGACGTCGAGGAGGTTCTGGAACTCGATGTGGACGGTGTCGCCCTCGTTGATCTCGATCAGCGGGCCGGGGACGGAGGCCTTGCCCTTCTCGAAGCCGTAGCCCAACTGGCCGTCGGGAAGCTTCTCGGCGTACAGCTTGAGGTGCCGGACCTGGCCACCGGGCGGCGCCGCGCGGGCCGGACCGTCTACGCTGACGGCTTCGGAGGACAACGACAACGATGTCGCGGCCACCGCACCGCCCAGCATCACGCGACGGTTGAACGAACGTCTGTCCATGCTGAACTCTCCACCCTGCTACGGAACTTGCGGAGGGTCACCCGGGATGAGCCCGAGTGACGGTACCGGTCGGCGGCCCGTTCATCCACACCCAGGACAAAGTTCGTGCCATTCCGGTGATAGGTATTGGCGAACCGTGCAAAGACGTCTAGCTTCCTTGGCGCTGTCGCTGTGACCCAGGAGGCGTCCATGCACTTACGAGGGTTGAGCACGAGTAGGGCCGTACGGGCGAACAGACGCGTCTGGGCGGCCACGGTGGCCGCCGGGGCCGTCACCGCCGGACTGCTGTCGGGTCCGGCCGCCCACGCGGGCCCGGCCCCCGATCCATCCCTGACAACGATGTCCATCACGTCACCGCCGGGCGGCGGAGACGTGAGCGTCCTCGTCTTCTACGGCTCCGCCGGGGCGGGCGAGGAATCCCCGGTCGTGAACGCCGGGATCGAGGCGATCGAACGGATCGGCCTGTCCGGACCGGCGGACCAGCGGTTCGCGGTGGAGGCCACCGACGACGCGCGGGTCTTCACCGACGCCGAGGAACTGGGACGGCACAACGCCATCGTGTTCCTGACCGGCGCCGGGGACGTCCTCGACCCGGACCAGGAGGCGGGCCTGGAGGCCTACATGGAGGCGGGCGGCGGCTTCGTCGGTGTCGCCGACGCGGCCCGCGCCGAGCCGTACTCGTCCTGGTACACCGGACTGATCGGTGCCCGTCCGGCGGCGACCAGCCCGACCACCGTGCAGCGGGCCACCGTCGAGGTCGGCGACCGCAGCCACCCCGCCACCAAGGGCCTGCCGCTGGAGTGGAAGCGCCCCGACCTGTGGCCCAACTGGGCGACCAACCCCACCGGTACGGTGCACACGGTCGCCCGGGTCCGCGAGTCGACGTACCGGCCGGGCACCGGCGCCAACGGCGCCGACCACCCCATCAGCTGGTGCCGGGACTACGACGGCGGCCGGTCCTTCTACACCGGGATGGGCGGCACCGCCGCCGCCTACGACGAGACGGACTTCCGCGCCCACCTGCGCGGGGCCCTGCTGTGGACGTCGCGGCTGTCGCAGGCCGACTGCAAGGCGACCATCACCGCCAACTACAAGGTCGAGCGGCTGACCCAGCCCAACCAGCCGGGCCAGAACGACCAGATCGGCGAGCCGCACGGCCTGGTGACGGCCCCGGACGGCCGGGTGTTCTACATCGGCCGAGGCGGCGCCGACTCCTCCCGGCCCGTGATCACCGACTGGAACAACCCGAACATCGGCAAGGGCACGGGCGAGATCCACATCTACGACCCGGCGACGAAGAAGGTCACCCTGGCGGGCGGCCTCACCGTGTTCGGCAACAAGGGCGGCGGGGACGAACTGGTCAAGGTCGAGGAGGGGTTGCTCGGCATCGAGCTGGACCCGCGCTTCGAGGACAACGGCTGGGTCTACCTGCACTACACCCCGCACTCCGGCCTGAACCGCGACACCCGGATGGCGGAGCGGCGCGTCTCGCGCTTCACCCTCGACCCGGTCACGCAGAAGCTGGACCTGAACAGCGAGAAGGTCCTGCTGAAGTGGCCGGTGCAGGTGCACAGTTGCTGCCACTCGGGCGGCGGGATGGCCTGGGACTCCAAGGGCAACCTGTACATCGCCACCGGTGACAACAACTCCAGCGGGTTCAGCGGCGGTTACTCGGGCAACAACCCGCAGCCGAACTACAAGGGCGTCTCCTTCGCGGACGCGCGCCGCACGGCGGGCAACACCAACAACCTCAACGGCAAGATCCTGCGCATCCATCCGGAGGCCGACGGGACCTACACCCTGCCCGCCGGGAACCTCTTCACCGGGCGGGAGACCGACGAGGGTGGCGGCAAGACGCGCGGCGAGATCTACGTGATGGGGGTCCGCAACCCGGCCCGCATCTCCGTCGACCCCAAGACCGACGTCCTGTACGCCGGTTGGGTCGGCCCGGACGCGGGCGCGCCCTCGACGACCTGGGGCCCCGCGAAGTACGACACGTTCGCCGTCATCACCAAGGCGAGCAACCGGGGCTGGCCGTACTGCATGGGCAACAAGCAGCCCTACCGGGACCGCAACCTGCCCGACCCGAACCAGCCGCTCGGCTGGTACGACTGCGACCGGCCGAAGAACGAGTCCCCGAACAACGACGGCCTCGTCAACCTGCCCCCGGTCACCGGCAACAACATCTGGTACTCGCCGCAGGGCGGCGCCCCGGACTACCCGCGCAACGCCGCGGGGGTGCCCTCGTACAAGCAGGAGGAGGCCACCTACCGGCTGCCCTGGCTCAAGGGCGGCGGCCAGGCCGCGATGGACGGCCCGGTGTACCGCTACGACGCGACGAGCGGCAGCGCCGTCAAGTGGCCGGCCTACTGGGACGGCAAGTGGTTCGTCGGCGACTTCTACGACGCCGACCAGCCCCGCAACGCCGTGCTCACCGACCCGGCGAACCACGGCGACGGCGGACTGCCCGTGCACTCCGAGTCGTTGAAGAAGATCGTGCCCGTCGGCAACGACGGCATCAGGAACCTCATGGACTGGAAGTTCGGCCCCGACGGCGCGCTCTACGTCCTCGACTACGGGCGCGGCTTCTTCACCTCCGACGCCAAGTCGGCGCTGTGGAGGGTGACCTACACTGGCGGCGGTCCCACGCCGTCCGCCGACCGACTGGTGAGGGGGACCCGGTGAGGGCGAGCGGAACACGCGCACGGCGCAGACTCTGGCCCGCGCTGCTGGCGGCCGTGCTGATGGTGCTCGGGCTCCAGGCGGCGCCCGGCACCGCGGCCGAGCCCCGGCAGGAGCCCGGCGGGGCGGCCGCCGCCCAGGTGCTGACCTGGACGGCGGGCGACGACATCACCAAGTACAACGCGGCGCCCACGACCGCGGTGGCGGGCGCGGCGACGATCGTCTTCGAGAACAGCGCGGCGACCGGCAACACCACCGGCATGCCGCACACGCTGACGTTCGTGACGAGCGACCCCGAGTTCAACAGCGACGTCACCCTGAACATCCTGGCCAATCCGAGCGACGACCAGAAGGGCAGGCACACGGCCGAGGTCACCCTGACCCCGGGCCGCTACTTCTACCACTGCACGATCCCCGGGCACGGGCAGATGCAGGGCATCCTCGTGGTGACGGAGGGCGGCGGCGAGGACACCACCGCGCCGCAGACCTCGGCGGCCGTCGACGGCGTGCAGAACGGCGACGGCGACTACGTCGGCTCCGCGAGCGTCGCGGTCACGGCGACCGACGAGGGCTCCGGTGTCGACCGCGTCCAGTACGCCCTCGGCGGCGGGGACACCTGGCTGCCGTACACGGCGCCGGTCGTC
The DNA here is from genome assembly GCF_044757425.1 of Streptomyces sp. NPDC091281. Classification (NCBI taxonomy): domain Bacteria; kingdom Bacillati; phylum Actinomycetota; class Actinomycetes; order Kitasatosporales; family Streptomycetaceae; genus Streptomyces; species Streptomyces sp. NPDC091281. Next base: position 433,667 of record NZ_JBIVUY010000005.1, read on the forward strand.
GTCGACCAGGTCGGTGACCACACGGTCCGCTACCGCGCCTTCGACAAGGCGGGCAACGTGTCGGCGGAGAAGAGCGTCAGCTTCACCGTGGTCGCGCCGCCCTCCGACGACACGACCGCGCCGGAGACCTCGGCGACGGTGAGCGGCGAGCGCAACGCCGACGGCGCCTACATCGACATGGCGACCGTCACGGTGACGGCCTCGGACACCGGGTCGGGCGTCGACCGCATCCAGTACGCGATCGGCGCGTCCGGCGCGTGGACGGCGTACACCGCTCCCGTGATGGTGCATCAGGTCGGCGCGCACACCGTCCGCTACCGGGCGGTCGACAAGGCGGGCAACGTGTCCGCCGAGAAGAGCGTCGCCTTCACGGTGGTCGCGGCCCCGCCGCGGGACACCACTCCCCCGGTGACCGGCGCCACCGTCGACGGCACCCGCAACTCGGCGGGCGCGTACGTCCGTTCCGCCACGGTGACGGTCAGCGCCACCGACGCGGGCGGGTCGGGGGTGGCGGCCGTGGAGTACTCGCTCGACGCCGGCCCCTACCTGGCGTACACCGCGCCGGTGGTGGTGGACCGGGTCGGCACGCACACCGTGGCCTACCGGGCGAGCGACAAGGCGGGCAACACCGCGGCGGCGCGCACCGTGAGCTTCACGGTCGCGGCGGGCGGCGGGGTGCCCGCGCCCAACTGCCCCGAGTGGGACGAGCGGTTGACGGTGATCGTCGGCACGGCCGACTCGGGGGTGCCCAACCGGGTCACGAACAACCGGTGCCGGATCAACGAGTTGATCGAGGACGAGAAGGAGTGGACCTCCCACGCCCTCTTCCTCAAGCACGTGAAGACCGTGCTGGACGGGCTGTTCCGGGCGGGCGTGGTCGACGAGCGGGAGTACGACGCGGTGACCGCCGCCGCGAAGGCCTCCGGGATCGGCAAGCCGGGCCAGACCGACGGCTACCGCACGATCATGGACGGCAGCCCCGAGTCGCTGGCGCGCTGGGCGCACGTGGGCGGCGGTTCGTTCGCCGCGAACGGCGACGGGTCCATCACCTCGGGCACCACCCGGGCGGGCCTCGGCATGCTGTGGTTCCCCGAGCGCAAGTACGGCGACTTCTCGCTGCGGTTGCAGTGGCGGGACGACGCCCCGGGCACCGGCAACGCCAACTCCGGTGTGTTCGTGCGGTTCCCGCAGGTCAACGGGCACCCCGAGGAGTCGCGTCCCGAGTGGGTGGCCATCAAGTACGGGCACGAGATCCAGGTGTTCGACAAGCCCGACGGCGACATGTACAAGACCGGTTCCGTGTACGGCTTCGACCGGGTCGGGCTGGCCGGGGCGGGCGTGACCCAGAAGGGGACCTGGAACGACTACGAGATCCGCGCGGTCGACCAGCACTTCTCGATCTACCGCAACGGTGTGCTGATCAACGAGTTCGACAACATCGGCGGGCTCGCGTTCTCCCCGCCGCGCTCGGACGACCCGGGCACCGACGGACGGCGGTTCGCCTCCGGCTACGTCGGCCTCCAGGTGCACGGCACCACCGACGTGGTGTCCTACCGGGACATCCGCATCAAGGAACTGTAGAAGGCCGACTCCCCTGATCCGTCAGGGAGTCGTGGTCGAGCCGGGTCCGTCCTTGCGGGCCCGGCTCGGCTGTACCCGCTTCGGTTCGCCGGGCATCTTGGGGTACTCCGGCGGATAGGGCAGGTCACCGAGGCCGTGGTCGTGCTCGTCGCGCCGGGCGAGATCGAGCAGCGCCTCCAGCGAGAAGGCGTGGTCGTCCATGTCGGCGTGCACGTCGCCGAGTTCGGCGTAGCGGGCGGGCATGGTGACGATGTCGAAGTCGCGCGGGTGGGCCTCGCCGACCTCCTCCCAGCGCAGCGGCGCGGAGACGGGGGCGTGCGGGCGGGGCCGTACGGAGTAGGCGGAGGCGATGGTGCGGTCGCGGGCGGTCTGGTTGTAGTCGAGGAAGATGCGCGCGCCGCGTTCCTCCTTCCACCACTTGATGGTGACCTGCTCCGGCATGCGGCGTTCCAGCTCCCGGCCGACGGCGATGGCGGCGCGGCGGACCTGGGTGAAGGTCCAGCGGGGTTCGATCGGCACGAACACGTGCAGGCCCCGACCGCCGGAGGTCTTGGGCCAGCCGCGCAGCCCGCCGAACTCGTCGAGGACGGCGCGCAGTTCGTGGGCGGCGCGGACGGCGTCGTCGAAGTCGGTGCCGGGCTGCGGGTCGAGGTCGATGCGGAGTTCGTCGGGGTGGTCGACGTCCGCGCGGCGCACCGGCCACGGGTGGAAGGTGAGGGTGCCGTACTGGGCGGCCCACAGCACGGCGGCCTCCTCGGTGGGGCACATCTCGTCGGCGCTGCGTCCGCTGGGGAAGGTGATGTGGGCGGTGGGAATCCAGTCGGGCATGTTCTTGGGGGCGCGCTTCTGGAAGAAGTTCTCGCCGCTCAGGCCGTCCGGGTAGCGCTCCAGGGTGGTGGGCCGCTCGCGCAGGGCGCGCAGGATGCCGGGGGCCACGGCCCGGTAGTAGCGGGCCAGGTCCAGCTTGGTGTACCCGTGCTCCGGGAAGAAGATCTTGCCAGGACTGGACAGCCGTACGGTCCGGCCGCCCACCTCCAGTTCCACCGCTTCGCCCATGCGTGCCACCGTAGGCGGCCCCCGGACGGCCCGCACGGCGAGCGGGGCGGGCGGGGGCGGCGCAGACTCGGGGCATGGATCTGCCGGTGATGCCTCCCGTGAAGCCGATGCTCGCCAAGTCGGTGGCGGCGATCCCGCCGGGCATGCGGTACGAGGCGAAGTGGGACGGGTTCCGGGCGATCGTGTTCCGTGACGGCGCCGAGGTCGAGCTGGGCAGCCGGACCGGCAAGCCGTTGACCAGGTATTTCCCCGAGCTGGTGGTGGCGCTGGCGGAGCGGCTGCCGGAGCGGTGCGTGGTGGACGGGGAGATCGTCATCGCGCGGGACGGGCGGCTGGACTTCGACGCGCTGACCGAGCGCATCCACCCGGCGGACTCGCGGGTGCGCACGCTGGCCGAGCGGACGCCCGCCTCGTTCGTCGCGTTCGACCTGCTGGCCCTCGCGGACGCGTCGCTGCTCGACGTGGCGTTCACCGACCGGCGGGCGCTGCTGGCCAGGGCGCTGGAGGGGGTGACCGCGCCGGTGCACCTGGCGCCCGCGACCTCGGACCTGGAGGTGGCGCGCCGCTGGTTCGAGGAGTACGAGGGCGCCGGTCTGGACGGGGTGATCGCGAAGCCGCCGGGGCTCGGGTACCTCCAGAACGAGCGGGCCATGTTCAAGATCAAGCACGAGCGGACGGCGGACGTCGTGGTCGCCGGGTACCGCCTGCACAAGAGCGGCCCCGTCGTCGGGTCGCTGCTGCTCGGGCTGTACGACGAGCGGGGCACGCTCCAGCACGTCGGGGTGTCGGCGGCGTTCACGATGAAGCGGCGGGCGGAGCTGGTCGAGGAGCTGGCGCCGCTGCGGCTCGCGGACGCGGGCGCGCATCCGTGGGCGGCGTGGGCGCGGGAGGAGGCGCACGAGAGCGCGCGGCTGCCGGGCGCGCCGAGCCGCTGGTCGGGCAAGAAGGACCTGTCGTGGGTGCCGCTGCGCCCGGACCGGGTGGCCGAGGTGGCGTACGACCACATGGAGAACGGGGCCCGGTTCCGGCACACGGCCCGCTTCCGCCGCTGGCGCCCGGACCGCACCCCGGAGAGCTGCACCTACGCGCAGCTGGAGGAGCCAGTGCGGTACGACCTCACGGAGATCCTGGGGACGCCTCCGCCGACCGCGTAGGGAAGCCCACCGCGCAGGGAAGCCGACGGCGTCATGAGGGCGCCCCGAGAACAGTGACCGTGTACGCCCCGCCCCCGGACCCGGGCGGGGCGTACACGGTCGTCGGCCGGTGGGGGTGAACCCGTGGTGGGCCGTTCGGCGCAGTCGGCGCGCACCCGCACGGAAGAGCGGGTAGAGGCAGCGATGAACCGATAAGCGCACAATCGAACCAAGGGGTCCGGGTGGCGAGGGTGGAGATGGCGACGGTGGACGAGGCGACGGGTCCGAGACCGGCGGAACGCGGCACGCGGCGGCCGGGCGGGCGGCGCGCGCGGCGCGGCGGCCCGGCGGCCCTGCTCGCCGCGGCCCTGGCGACCGTCCTCGCGGCGGGCTGCACCTCGGGGCGCGGCCCGGCGGACGACAGCCGCGGCTCCACCCCGCCGCCCGGCCGCACCGCGACGGCCGACCCCACGCCCAGCACCGCGCCCTCCCCCACCGCCGCCGCGGGCCAGGTGCTCGCCGTGAAGATCGACAACGTCCGGGCCGCCCGCCCGCAGACCGGCCTGGACGCCGCCGACGTCGTCTACGTCGAACAGGTCGAGGGCGGCCTGAGCCGGCTGATGGCGGTGTTCGCGACGAAGCTGCCGAAGACGGTCGGGCCGGTGCGCAGCGCCCGCGAGTCCGACCTGGAGCTGCTGCGCCAGTTCGACCGGCCGGTGCTCGCGTTCTCCGGCGCCCAGGGCAAGCTGCTGCCGCTGATCGACCGGGAGCCGCTGGAGGCGGTCACGCCGGAGGACACCGACGGGGTCTACTTCCGGGGCCGCGACAAGGCGTCCCCGCACAACCTGTACCTGCGGCCGGGGCGGCTGCTGGACGAGGCGCCCGGCGCGGCGGCCCTGACCACCGGCTTCCGCCACGGGCCCGCCCCGGCGGGCGGCAACCCGGCGAAGGAACGGACCGTGCGCTTCCCCTCGGCCCGCTTCACCTTCACCTGGTCGGCGCGGGCGAAGGGCTGGGAGCTGAGCACCGACGGCACCCCGACCCGCGTCACCGACGGACGGCGGCTGGCACCGGCCACGGTGGTCGTGCAGTACGTGAAGATCCGCCGGTCCGCCTACCACGACTCGCTGGGCAACCGGACGCCGTACACCGAGACCGTCGGGACCGGCCGGGCCGAGGTCCTGCGCGACGGACGGTCCTACCCGGCGCGGTGGCGGCGGCCCGCGGCGACGGACGGCACGGACTTCACCGCGCCGGACGGCACCCCGCTGCCGTTCGCCCCGGGCCAGGTGTGGGTGGTGCTGGCCGCCGCCCGCTAGACCGCACCGCCGGGACACCGACGGGGGCACGGATGGCGGCACCGATGGCAACTCCGGTGAGAGACACACTCGTTGGGGTGAGAATCCGAGGCGGTGACCGGTGCCCGTAGGAGGCTCTGCGGTGGTTCCCGGGGAAACCCTCCGGGCACGACGCGGACCGTTCCACGGAGGACCCCATGGCCAGCACCCCCGACGACCTCAAGTACACCAAGGACCACGAGTGGGTCCGGGTCGAGGGCGACTCGGCCCGGATCGGCATCACCGACCACGCGCAGCGCCAGCTCGGTGACGTCGTCTACGTCGAACTCCCCAAGGTCGACGACCGGGTGGAGGCCGCGGAGCCCTTCGGCAGCGTGGAGTCGGTGAAGGCGGTCACCGAAGTGCTCGCGCCGCTGGGCGGTACGGTCGCCGAGATCAACGAGGGTCTCAACGACGAGCCCGAGTCGGTCAACACCGATCCCTACGGCGACGGTTGGATGATCCGCCTCACCCTGTCCGACACGTCCCAGCTGACCGGGCTGCTGACGGCGGCCCAGTACGAGGACTACGTCAAGGACGAGTCGGGCGACTGACACCGCACCCGGCACCACCAGCAACGCACCGCCACGCCCGCCTCGGCCCCGCGCACCCGCACTCCGCGCCCAGCGCGCACCGCGTACCCGCACCCCCGTTTCTCGAAGGAAGAGTCATGACCACCGCAGACCCCGTCGTCGCCAAGCTGGACCAGTTGTTCGCGATGACGGACACCGACCGTGACGGACACGTCGACTGGAACGACTACCGGCGGATCATCGACCGCTACCTGGAGGCCTACGCGGTCGGCGGCGACGACCCGCGGGCCCACGCCCTGACCGGCGCCTACCGGGCCTACTGGTCGGAGCTGCTGCGGCACGCGGACGGCGCCGAGCGGCTGGACCGGGAGGCGTACCACCGGGCGAACCGGGCGGCGGGCGTCGACGGCGGCGGTTCGGATGTGGTGGAGGGCGTGCCGCACGCGGTGTTCGCGCTGATGGACGGCGACGGGGACGGGGCCGTCGACCGGGCGGAGTTCACCACGTTCCTGGCCGTGTGGGGCGTCACCGGGCCGGAGGGGGCGGCGGTCTTCGACCGTCTCGACGCCGACGGCGACGGGGTGATCGGCCGCCAGGAGTACCTCCGGGCGGTCCGGGCGTTCTTCCACGCGCCGGAGGCGGACAGCGCGGGCGACGCCCTGCTCGGGGCAGCTCGGCCGCTGACACCGGAGCCGTGCGCCGCTGACACCGCGGGCCGTACGGCGTAGGGCGTACGGCGCGAGGGGTGTCCCCGTCAGGGGCGCCCCTCGGCCGTGGGGCGGGTCGGCGGGTGGGCGTCAGCGGCGGGTCTGGCCCGGGACCAGGCCGACCGGCGGTGCGGTGAGGCCGTCCAGGGCGCGCTGCGCCTGGAGTTCCAGCCCGTCGGCGCCGCACTCGCGGGCCAGGGTGAGGCCGCGGTGCAGCTCGGACGCCGAGCGGGCGGCGATGCCGTACTCGACGCGGGCCGCCGCGTGCTCGTACTGGCAGGGCGAGGCCTCCAGGTAGGTGACGGCCTGCCCGGCGAGACGGACCGCGCGCTGGCCGGTCTCCAGTGCGGCGGCGCAGCGCAGGGCCTCGCCGATCGCGGTGTCGGTGCCGAACCGCTCCGCCTGACGGCGGTAGTCGGCGGCGAGCCGGGCGGCGCGGGCCGGGTCGCGGGAGGCGAGGCTGCGGGTGAGGTCGACGGCCCAGGGCACCATCACCGGGTTGAGGTGGCCGCGGGCGGACGCGGCCTTGTCGGCGGCCTCCAGTTCGTTGATCCCGTCCTCGGTCCGGCCGACGGCGAGCAGCAGCCTGCCGCGCAGCGACCGCGGGTCGGGCAGCACGATCGTGGACGGGTACGGCGGTGCGAAGCCGTACTGCTCGGCGACGTCCCAGGCCTGCTGGACGTGGCCGCGGGCGAGGAGGGTGTCGACCAGGTTGCAGACGGCCGACCAGTACAGCGGCAGGCCGCGCCCGACGCGTTCGGCGAGGCGCAGCGACTCGCGGAGGGTCTCCTCGGCCTCCTTGAGACGGCCCCGGCGGCGCAGGCCCAGCCCGAGGTAGGCGTGGGCGAGCGCGAGGTGGCCGCCGCTCCAGCCCGCCGACACGTAGGCGCGCAGGGCCTCGTTGAAGAGGGCGTCGGCGCGGTCGAGGCGGTCGGTGTAGGCGTAGGAGCTGGCCAGCATCATCAGCAGCTCGATGCCCCACTCGCTGTCGGTCCAGCCGAGGCCGGGCGCCAGGCGGCCGTTGACCAGGGCGCGGTCGCAGAATTCGACGACGACCTCGGCGTTCTCGCCGTGGGTCATGGCGTCGAAGCCGCGCAGGATCAGCAGGGCGCGCTCCGCGTTGTCCCGGCCGGCGCAGGTGGCGGCGAGGTCGGCGAGCTTGCGGGAGCGTCCGGCGGAGCTGCCGTCCCCGGCGTGGATGCCCTCCCACATGAACTGGACTGCCTGGAGCCGCATCCGGGCGGGCCCGGAGGGCTGCCGGGCGGCCTCCGCCTCGACGGTGCGGACGGCCTCCTCGACCTGGTCGTTGTGGATGAGGGCCTGCGAGAGGCGGTAGACGGCGTCGACCCGCTTGGTCCCGTCGAGGCCGGGCAGGGCGAGCGCGGTCCGCAGGTGGTCGATGGTGCGGGCGGGCGAGGTGAGCAGGGTCGCGCAGCCCAGTTCGTACAGCACGTGCGGGTGGACGTCGGGCGCGGGCGGTTCCTGGAGGGCGCGTTCGAGACAGCGGCGGGCCGCGTCGGGCGCGCCGACGGCGAGGTGTTCGCGGGCCGCCTCGCGCAGCTGGTCGACGAGTTCCTCGTCGTTGTCGGCGTAGACCTGGAGCAGGTGGCGGGAGGCCGCGGCCGGTCCCTTGCCCGCGTCGATGACGACCTCGGCGGCGATGCCGTGCATCGCCTTGCACAGGCCCTCGGGGATGGAGGCGTAGACGGCGGTGGCGATCAGCGGGTGGACGAACTCCAGGTCGCCCTCGTGGACCGGCCCGGAGGCGGGGTCGGGCGTGGTGAGGATGCGGGCGGCGCGCAGCAGGTCGGCGCAGCGCACGGCGGTCTCGTGGGTCATCCCGGCGAGGCGGGCGGCCTGGTCGACGGTGATCGACGCGCCGAGGATGGCCGCCGCCATCGCGAACCGGGTGGCGTCGACGCCGAGTCCCTCCAGGCGGGCGACGAGACCGCCGCCGCGGGCCGAACGGTTCAGCGGGCGCAGCTCGGTGGCGGTGGCCTCGGTGGCCTCCAGGTCGCGGTCCTGCACCTTGGCGAGGAGTTCGACGGTGTCGTACGGATTGCCGCCGGTGACCGCCCAGACCTCACGGCAGAACGGGTCGTCGGCGTGCCCGCCGAGGGTGGCGCGGGTGAGTCCGGCGACCGCCGCGGGCGTCAGCGCGCTGAGGCTGGTGACGGACCGTCCGGCGGCCTCGGCGATGGTCGCCAGATAGCGGGCGCTGTGGCCCTTGAGGCCGTCCGGCCGGTGCGCGACGACCAGCAGCACCGAGAGGTCGTCGAGCCGTTCCACGAACGCGGACAGGAAGCGGAGGGTCTCCTGGTCGGCCCAGTGCGCGTCGTCGACGAGCAGGACGAGCGGCCAGTCCCGGCGGGCGAGGCGGGTCACGGCGGCCACCAGACCGTCGCAGACGCCCTGCGGGTCGGCGGGCGCCTCGCCCGGTTCCGCGATGCCGAGGGCGGGACCGGCGATGTCGAACCAGTCGCCGAGGTATTCGCGGGCCTCCTCAGGGTGCAGCGACAGCAGCACCGGCTGGAGGAGCTGGCGCACCACGTTGAAGGGCACGGACCGCAGGGTCTCCCCGCCGCGGGCGGACCAGACCGTGCAGTTGCGGGCCTCCGCGATGCGTCGGGTCTCGGCCAGCAGGGCGGTCTTGCCGAGCCCGGCGTCGCCGCGCAGCACATGGACGCGGCCCGCCGAGCCGCCGTCGGCGCGGAGTGCGTCCACCACCCGCTCGATCGCGGCCACCGCCTCGTCCCGCTCCCAGAGGGAGGCCGAGGTGGCCGCCGCCGGCCGTACCTCCGTCATCCCGCTACCTCCCCAAGTCGCCCGAACGACGTACAGACCTTGAGCGTAGCCCTCCGGCGGGCCGTGTGGAGGGCGGTCCGGAGAGCTGCTGCCCTGCTGGGTGACCGAGCGGGGTGCGCAAGGGGCCGAACGTCCCGTGTCCGGGCGCCGGAGTGTCAACAGCGGTCGCGGAGCGAAGAATTGACGTCGGTTTCGCGCCAGAGCGGCACGGCGTGCCAGGGCGGCGGCGGTCCGGGGCGGGCGATCGGGTGCGGTCCCTCTCATCCGCCTTTCACCGATGCCTCATACGGTGGGGGTATGACGCAGGTGACTCCCCCCGGGTGGTACCCCGATCCCGGGCAGACGAATGACGCCCCGCCCACCGAGCGCTGGTGGGACGGAGGGGCCTGGACGGACCGCACCCGTCCCACGGGAACGGCCGCCGCGGCGTGGGGTTCGCCGACACCGGCGACGCCGCAGTACGGCGCCGCCGCGCCCCCGCAGGGCCCGTACCCGGCGCAGCCGCCGCAGTACGGGTATCCCGCGCAGCCCGCGCCGGGCCACCCCGGCTACGGCGCCTATCCCCCGGCTCCCCCGGCGACGCCCCGGCGCGGGTTGCGGATCGGGATAGCCGTGGCCGCCGCGGTGGCGGTCCTGACGAGCATCGGGGTCGGTGTGTACGCGCTGACCGACGACGGCGGGTCGGGCGACTCCGGTACGGCGCAGGGGCAGGACCGGCCGGGCGGCGACGACAATCCCTTCGGCGACCCCGGTGACCGGGGCGGGTCGGGGGGACCGGGCGGGTCCGAGGAGCCGCGGGGTCCGGGGGGCGAGTCGCCGTCCCCGGACGGGTCGGCGCCGCCGAAGATCCGCAGCGGCGCGGTCACGGACCCGCTCAACGGCATCAGCATCCCGATCCCGAAGGGGTGGGCCGGGCAGCAGCTCCAGGTGGGCGCCCAGGTCAGCTCCGAGTCCACGTACAAGTGCCCCGGCGACACGTCGAAGAGCTGCACCAGGGGCGGTGTGTACTCGGCGCCCGCCGAGGCGCTGGGCACGAACGGCGCGAGCGCGGAGGCGGTGGCCAAGGCGGACATCGCGAAGAACGCCGAGGAGTCCTACGGCGGCACCACCTACGGCGAGATCACCTCGCACCAGGTGCTGGCGTCGAAGGCGGTGACCGTGGCCGGTCAGAAGGGCTACCTGGTGCGCTGGAAGGCGGTCACCAGCAAGGGCGCCGACGGCTACGTGCAGTCGCTGGCGTTCCCCGCGCCCGCGGACGCCAAGCGGATCGTGGTGCTGCGCTTCGGGCTCGACGCCGACCAGAAGGTGTCCGTCATCGACGAGATCACCGAGGGCGTGAAGCGGGCCGAGGGCGGCGGCTCGGGGCAGGACGTCTGAGCCGGCCGTCGCCGCGGCGGCGCGCGGGAACCGTTCGGCCGGGTGGGGCGCCCCTCCGCTCAAGGGGAACCCCACCCGGCCGGGGGGTGCGCGCCGCCCCCGTCCCCACGGTGCGGCGCGTGCAGGCCGCTGTCCGGGTCATCCCGCGGACGGCGGCCTGGGTTCTTCGGGGGGATCGGGGACGCGGGCGGCCTCAGGAGGCTCGGGGGCGGCGGGGCCGTCGGGGGTGAGGCCGAGGCAGGGCAGGACGGCGGCCTCCACGAAGCGGAGCAGGTACTCCTCGTCGGCGTAGTGCCCGTCGACGATCGGGCGGGCGCGTACGACGCCGAAGATCTGCGCCGGGATGTAGTCCAGCGCGGGATGGCCGGCCGGGACCTCTCCCCGCTCGACGCCGCGCAGCAGGATCTTCCGCAGGGCGGAGATCTCCGGCTCGATGATCGTCTCGCGCAGCGCGCAGGCGAGTTCGGCGTCCTGGGTGACGGCGTGGCCGAGGGCCTGGAGCAGCTTGGTGTCGGTCATCGACCAGCGGGCGGCCGAGCGGGCCGCCTCCCGCAGGTCCCCGGCGAGCGTGCCGGTGTCGATACCGGCCAGCCGCGAGGCGCGGCGGGAGCGCAGGGCGGCCACGACGAACTGGGGCTTGGTCTTCCACTGCCGGTACAGCGTGGACTTGCTGCACCGGGTGGTGGAGGCGACCCCCTCCATCGTGACGGCGTCGTAGCCGCACTCCTTGATCTGTTCCAGGACGGCGTCGAAGAACTCCTGCTCACGCTCGGGCGTGAGCCGGGAGCGGCGCGTGGCGGTGACCGACTCCGGTCCGTCCGCGGCCTGCGACGTCATCGGCCCTGCTCCTCACTGTGCTCGGTGCCTGGTGGGGCGGTGTCCAGTGTGTCGTACGTCAATCGATACGCCAGTGTACCGGTACCCGATCGTATCGGTACACTGGCGTATCGGTACGACATCGTATCGATGGTGCGTCAGCATCATCGGCCCCTGCGTGCCGCCACCGCACCACACCGTCAGTGAAGGGGCCGGGGGATGAATGCCCGCACCGAGCCTGAAGAAGCCGAGGGACCCCGAGGGTCCGTAGCGGCGCCCGCAGCGGCACCCGCGCGGCCCGCGACCGCCGCGCGGCGGGACGTGACCGGGGGCGCCGAGGCGTCACGGCCGTCCGCCGGGCCGCAGCCGTCCGGCGCGTCCGCCGTCTCCGGGAAACGGCGCAAACCCGCGGTCCCCGGGCGGCCGCCGCTCGTGCGGGAACTGCTGCTCGTCGCCGGGCTGTTCCTCGTCTACAAGCTCGGCCGGCAGCTGGCGACCGGCCACACCGGCGAGGCCTTCCGCAACGCCCACGACGTGTGGGACGCGGAGCGGTGGCTGCGGCTGCCCGGTGAGGACACCGTCCAGTCCCTGCTGCTGCACGGCGACACGCTCGTCCGGATCGCGAACACCTACTACGCGACCGTCCACTTCCCCGCCACCGCCGCCTTCCTGGTCTGGCTCTACCTGCGGCGCCCCGGGCACTACGTCTGGGCCCGCCGGGCGCTGGCCGCGGTCACCGCCGCCGCGCTGGTGCTGCACCTCACGTTCCCGCTGGCCCCGCCGCGGATGCTGGCGGCGACCGGACTCGTCGACACGGCGCGCGTCTACGGCCCGTCGGTGTACGGGCCGCCGCAGACGGACACGCTCTCCAACCAGTTCGCGGCGATGCCCTCGCTGCACTTCGGCTGGGCGCTGATGGTCGCCGTCGGCCTGATCGCGGCGACCCGGTCGCGGTGGCGGTGGCTGTGGCTGCTGCACCCGCTGCTGACACTGGTGGTCATCGTGGGCACGGCGAACCACTACTGGCTCGACGCGGTGGTCGCGGCGGTCCTGCTCGGCGCCGCCCTCGCGGTGCTCCGGCCGCCCCGGCGCCTCACGCGCGGGAGGGTCGTACGGCGGGGCGCGGCGGCCCGGACGCCGGCCGACCCGAAGGTGCTCGTGGGGGCGGGCCGATGAACGCCACCTTCGTCGCCGTGCTCCTCTCGCTGTTCTCGGCCGTCGCCTACGCCGCCGCGGCCGTCGCCCAGGAGCGGCTGGCCGCCCGCTCCCCCGGCCAGGGCCTGGTCCGGCTGCTGGGCCACGGCGCCTGGTGGGCGTCGGTGGGACTCAACGGCGGCGGCGCCCTGCTGCACGTCGTGGCCCTCAGGTACGGTCCGCTGACGCTGGTGCAGCCGCTGGGCGCGCTCACCCTGGTGGCCGCCGTGCCGCTCGGCGCGCGCCTCGCGGGCCGCCGGGTCGGCGGTACGGAGTGGCGGGGCACCGCGCTGACCCTGCTGGGGCTGGCCGCGATCCTGGTCACCGCGACCGGACCGGCGCCCGAGGACGTCCTCAGCCCGGCCGAGGCGGTCGCGGTGGCGGGCGTCACGGCCGTGGTCATCGGCGTGCTCGCCCGGCGCGGCGCCCGGCCCGGACTGCGGCACGCGGCCGCGTCCGGCTTCGCCTCCGGGGTCGCCTCCGCCCTCACCCAGACGGTGACGGTGGCCGCCACGGACCGCACGGGCCCGCTGCTGGGCGTGCAGGTCATCGGGATGGCGCTGCTGGTCGCCGCGCTGGCGGCGGGCGGGCTGCTGCTCGCCCAGACCGCCTACCGGGACGGCCTCGGCGCGCCGCTCGCGATGGTGACCCTGGCCAACCCGGTGGCCGCCGCCGCGATCGGCCTGGCCCTGCTCGGCGAACGCCTCCAGGGCGGCCCCGCGGGCATCGTCCTCGCCCTCACCGGCGCCGCGCTCGCGGGCCGGGGCGTGGTCCTGCTCTCCCGGACGGCCCCCGAGGCCGCGGTGGAAAGGGTGGTGGCGTACGGCGGCCCCGGCACCGGCGCGGCCCCCGGGCCGGTTCCGGTGCCGGACGACGACGAGCATCCGGTGGCCGCCGTCCTGGCCCTCGAAGCCGACCGCGCCTCGGCGGAACCCGCGCTGCTGCCCCGCCCCACGACCGGACCGGGGCACCTGACACCGCTGTGAGCGGGGGTGCGGGCGGTGTCCGGCACAGGGGCGGGGCGGGACGCCGAGCGCCGAGCCCGGGGCGCCGGGGCGAGGGCTTCGTCGCCCCGGCGTGGGCGCGGGGCAGGGCGGCGCGGGCGCGAGGTCAGCCGAGGCCGCGGGAGTCCTGCTTGAGGGCCGTGTCGACGGTGAGCGCGGTGGCGACGACCAGGCTCAGCAGCGGCTCGGGCAGCTGGTAGTGGATCTGGAGGACGTAGTTGTCCGCCGTGGTGAAGAGGGTCTTGGCGAGGCCCTCCCAGGTCTTGGTGATCCGGGCGACCTCGTTGCCCGCGTGGTCGACGATCGAGAAGTTCCAGGCGCGCCAGTTCTCCGCCTTGATCGCGCCGACCTGGGCGCCGCCCGCGTTGATCGCGAAGTTGATCTTCCCGATCACGTTCTGCTGGACGATCTCGCCGACCGGCTGTCCGTCCGGACGGGCCACGAGGACGCGGGACTTGAGGAACTTGCGCGGCCGGGTCAGCAGCAGCACCGGCTGACCGTACGCGTCGCGGATCTCCAGCTTGTGGGTGAGGAACTGGTCGATGCTGGCGACGAAGCGCAGCACCTTCTTCAGCGCGCTCTGCCCGACCTGGACGACCGAGCCGAGCTGGTTGCCCTGCTGGTCCATCACCTTGTACTCGTTGGTCAGCTCGATGAGCTTGGCCTTCTGGTTGACCACCAGCACGGGCTCGCTGAAGAGCGTGCCGCCGCCGGGGCCGCCCGCCGCGACCCCGGCCTGCTGCTGCACCTGGCGCTGGACGCGCGGGTCGGGCGCGGCGGCGGGCTGGGCCGGGACCTGGGCCTGGGCCTGACCGTACGCCTGGGCGCTGCCCTGGGGTTGCGGCTGGGGCGGGACCGCCACCGGGGCCTGGCCCGGGGTCTGCGGGGCCTGGTCCTCGGCGTGGGTGTGCTCGGTCCACTGGGACCCGTCCCAGTAGCGCTGGGTCCGGGTGGCCCCGTGCGGGTCCGGGTACCAGCCCGCCGGAGTGTTCGAATGCGTGTTCACCGGGGCACACTACCCCGAGTCGTCAGGGACCTGACCAGACCCGGCCGGACCGCGCTCACCGTCCTCTTACCGAGCGGGCCCCGGCGACCGGGACCTCCGGCCGGGGCACCGGGCCACTGGGGCACTGGGCCGGAGGACACTGGGCCGCCGGGGTGCCCTCACTCCGTGACGAGGGCCGGGTCGCTGACGCCGGGGCGGCCGTTCTCCACGTGCCCGGCGAACCGCCGGACGAAGGACGGGTCGGCGGTGGAGGTGACGGTCAGGTCGTACCAGCGGCGGCTCGCGGCGAGGCCGACCGTGCGCTTGAGGACCGCGCCGACCCGCACCCGTACGGTCGTGGTGCGGCCCCGGTAGCCGTCGGCGACCTTCAACTCCACCGTGCCGGAGCCCCGGTTGGTGAAAGTCAGCTCCAGGTCGTCACCGACGTGCCGGGCGACCACCTCGGGGCCCGCCGTCTTTCCGGGCCCCTGGAAGACCCGCAGGAAACCGTTCGGGCCGTGCACGGTGAGGTCGTGACGCCCGCCGGAATAGGCCGAGTTCCAGGTGTCCGAGAGCGTCTTGCCCGCCTCGGTGGTGTACGTCCAGGGCCCGTCCGAGCGCGCTCCGGAGGTGACCAGGAAGGCCGCGCCCGCCTTCGCCCCCGAGGCGAAGGTGAGCGTGAACGTCCCGGCGCCGGTGTCGGCCGAACCGTCCACGGCGGGGGCGTACTTGAGGGGGCGGGTGGGCCGCGATCCGGGTTCCTGGGCGGGCAGCACGCCCCGGTCGGGCGGGGTGGGCCGGTAGTCGGGGTGGCGGTCGCGGTCCTGGGGCGCGTAGTCGCCGGTGTCCGGGAGGCGGACCGGGCCGGTGTCCTTGCGGGAGAAGTCGAAGGCCGAGGTCAGATCACCGCAGACGGCACGCCGCCAGGGCGAGATGTGCGGCTCGCGCACCCCGAACCGGCGCTCCATGAAGCGGATGACGGAGGTGTGGTCGAGGGTCTCGGAGCAGACGTAACCGCCCTTGCTCCAGGGGGAGACGACGAGCATCGGCACGCGCGGGCCGAGTCCGTACGGTCCCGCCGTCCGGCCGCCGCCGCCCGGGAAGAGGTCGAGGCCGACGTCGACGGTGGAGCGGCCCTGTGCGGCCGACTTCGGCGGGAGCGGCGGGACCACGTGGTCGAAGAAGCCGTCGTTCTCGTCATAGGTCACGAAGAGCGCGGTGCGTGCCCACACCTCCGGGTCGGCGGTGAGGGCGTCCAGGACCTGGGCGATGTACCAGGCGCCGTAGTTCGAGGGCCAGTTGGAGTGCTCGGAGAAGGCCTCGGGGGCGGCGATCCAGGAGATCTGCGGGAGGCGGCCGGCCTTCACGTCGGCGCGGAGCCGGTCGAAGTAGCCGTCGCCGTTCTTGACGTCGGTGCCGGTGCGGGCCTTGTCGAAGAGCGGGTCGCCGGGGCGGGCGTTGCGGTACTTGTTGAAGTACAGCAGGGAGTTGTCGCCGTAGTTGCCGCGGTAGGCGTCGGATATCCAGCCCCAGGAGCCCTGGGCGTCGAGGCCGTCGCCGATGTCCTGGTAGATCTTCCAGGAGACGCCCGCCGCCTCCAGGCGCTCCGGGTACGTCGTCCAGTCGTAGCCCAGTTCCTCGTTGCCGAGGACGGGCCCGCCGCCGGTGCCGTCGTTGCCGGTGTGTCCGGACCAGAGGTAGTAGCGGTTGGGGTCGGTCGAGCCGATGAACGAGCAGTGGTAGGCGTCGCAGACGGTGAACCGGTCGGCGAGCGCGTAGTGGAAGGGGATGTCCTCGCGGGTGAGGTACGCCATCGTGGTGGTGCCCTTGGCAGGGACCCAGCGGTCGTAGCGGCCGTTGTTGTAGGCGGCCTGGCCGTCGGGCCAGCTGTGCGGAAGGCCTTCCAGGAACTGCATCCCGAGGTCGTCGGCGGTCGGGTGGAAGGGCAGCAGGTCTTTCGCCCCGTCGGACTGGTGCCACACCGGTTTTCCGCTCGGCAGGGTCACCGGATGCGGGTCGCCGAAGCCGCGTACGCCCCGCAGGGTGCCGAAGTAGTGGTCGAACGAACGGTTCTCCTGCATCAGGACGACGATGTGCTCGACGTCCTCGATCGTCCCCGTGCGGTGGTGCGCGGGCAGGGCGGCGGCCCGCTCGATGCTGCTCGACAGGGCGCTGAACGCGGTGGTGGCGCCCGCGATCTGGAGGAATCTGCGCCGGTTCACTTCGGACATGGGGGGAGCACCTTTCGTGCGGGGGGATGGTCCGGCGGCCGGCCGGGGCCGGGAATCCGCGCGCATGGAGTGTTCCAAGGGCACACAACGTCAGGGAAGGGACGGGTGGCGCCGATGTGAAGGGCACCGGTACGGGAAGTACCGGTCTCGGCCACCGCGTCCGAAACGGCGGAACGCCGGTCCCGGCAACCCCGTGCCCGGCCGACGGCACCGCGCCCCGCACGTTCCGCACGGTGACCGGATGAGCACCCTCCGCATCGGAATCCGGCCGTTGTGTCCGCTCGTGGCCGAGAAGTCGCGGACCGCGGAGACGAGCCGGGACCGGCCGCCGGTCGGGTACGCGCCAATAGCGGTGGTAGGCCGTATCCGGCGTGCAGGGACCGCCCGGTCCCTTCCGACTCCCCGGCCGCATGCGGGAACACCGGCCTCACCACTCCCCCACTCCCCCTTCACCACCCGCGCACTTCCGGCCGTTCGTCGCGCGCGGGTTCCGCCGAGGTGCAGACGGCCCGCTCGGCGGCTGCCTAGCCTCCCGGCCCATGCGATCACCTCTGATGAAGCGCCTCGGCCTGACCACCGTCCTCGCCTTCGTCCTCGCCGTCTTCGGCCTGGCGCCCAGCGCGAGCGCGGACCCGGCGGACGCCCAGCTGACGTTCGCCACCGACAGCGCGACCACCACGCCCGGCGGCACGGTGAACCTCTCGATGACGATCACCAACAACAAGACCTACGACATCTGGTTCGTCTACCAGACGATCGACCCGACCTGGCTGACCACCCAGCGGCCCGACCTGAAGTACTCGTTCACCGGCTGCTCGCTGGCCACCGGCTCCGGCGCCGTGCCCTGTTCCGGGACCGGCCCGGCCAACCTCGGCGGCAACTACGGCGCCACGATCCCGCCCGGCCAGAGCCGCACCGTCACGCTGACGCTCCAGGTCGCCGCCGACTCCGGCTGCAACGGCAACATCGGCTTCTACTCCTACTTCTACGCGGAGTTCAGCGACAGTTCGAGCCTCAGCGGCGGTCCGGTGTACACGCCCGAGACCCGCGTGCTCTGCGCCTGAGCCGACGTCCGCACCGGGCCGCTCCCCCCGTGAACCATGACTGACACACCGGCAGGAACGGTCACCGCGCTGGTGAGGGTGACCTAAAAGCGGCCTGTGATCAGGCACACACCGGGGCAGCGCCCCGGGACACCCCGCCCGGCGGGCCCCAGCGGCCCGCCGGTGCGTCGTTCCGGGCCCGGACCAGCGCAGGCGCCCCTCACGCCCCTCCGGTTCGCACGACCACGACGGACGGATTCCCGCCCAATTCGGTTCCACCCGGCCCCCATTGGACACCTGCGCTTTTCCGTCATGTTTCGCAGCATGACCACGGAAGCTACACAGAGACATCACTATGTGACGCGACGGATGCGTCGACGACCGGCTTCTGAGGGGGATGCCCGGCGTCACGCAAGGGGGTGCGTCCGCTCCATGGGAGCCGTGCTCACCCCTGCCCGGGGAGGGGACTTCACCGCATGAAGCGGACCATTCGCACCACCGTGCTGACGGTGGGCGCGCTCATCGCCGCACTGGGCCTGCCGGCCGGTCAGGCCCAGGCCGATCCGATCGCACCCCGAGTCGACCTGCGGGTCCTCGTGGTGAGCGACGGCGGCCCGTCCACCGACGCGATCGCGGCCGAACTCGACGCGGCGGGCACGCCGTACACCGAGGTCGACCTCACGCAGGCGGGACGACCCGTGATCGACGCCGGGTTCCTGGCGGACACGGTGGCCGGCCGGCCGCGGGCGAAGTACCAGGCCGTGGTGCTGCCCAACGACAACCCGTTCGCGGCGAACTCCGCGGAGATGGCGGCGCTCGCCGCCTACGAGCAGACCTACGCGATCCCGCAGGTGGACGCGTACACCTACGCCCGCCCCGAGGCCGGGCTCCAGTACCCGGTGTACGGCGGCTACTCCGGCAGCGTGGACGGCGTGCAGGCGTCGGTGACGGCCGCGGGCAAGGCCGGTGCCTTCGCCTACCTGGACGGCGCGGTGCCGTTCGAGGACAACGACCCGGCCGTGGGCGAGAGTTACGCCTACCTGTCGAAGCCGGTCGTGGGCGCCGACTTCACCTCCTACGTGGACGCGCCGATCCCCGGAGCCGCCGGGCGCGGTTCGCTGGTGGGCGAGTACCGGCACGACGGGCGGCGCGAGCTGGTCGTCACGTTCGTCTACAACCAGTACCAGCAGCAGTTCCGGCTGCTGGCCCGCGGCATCGTCGAGTGGATGACCGGCGGCACCCATCTCGGCGCCTCCCGCAACTACTTCGCGGTCCACGTCGACGACGTGTTCGCGGCCGACGACCGCTGGAACACCACGCTCAACTGCACCCCCGGCGACGTCGACTGCACCGACCCGAACGCCGTCCCGGACCCGATCCGGATGACCCCCGCCGACGTGAACCACGCGGTCGCCTGGCAGAACGAGCACGGCTTCACGCTGGACCTCGCCTACAACGCGGCGGGCAGCGTCGACCAGCGTGAGGACAACAACGGCGCCGACCCGCTCGCCGACGAACTGATCGCGGACCGGAACCAGTTCCGCTGGATCAACCACACCTACACGCACGCCTTCCTCGGCTGCGTCCAGGACACCAGCGTGGTGCCGTGGCGGTGCGCGACCAACCCCGACGGCTCGACGCGCTGGGTGACCCGCAACGAGATCGCCGACGAGATCGCCACGAACCGGGTCTGGGGCCAGACCGCCGGACTCCCGCTGAACAACGGCGAGCTGGTCACCGGGGAGCACTCCGGGATGCGCGTGCTGCCGCAGCAGCCGGTGGACAACCCGAACCTGGCGCTCGCCCTCGGCGACAACCAGATCACCTGGCTCGGCTCGGACAACTCCCGTGAGCCCGGCCAGCGTTCCGTCGGCGGCGCCACCACGGTGCCCCGCTACCCGATGAACGTGTTCTACAACGCGGGCCGCGCCGCCGAGCAGGTCGACGAGTACAACTGGATCTACACCAGCCGCGCCCAGGGCGGCAGCGGCATCTGCGAGGACAACCCCGCCACCAGCACCTGCCTGCCCGCCCCGCTGGACCCGGCCACCGGCTACGCCGGGCACATCGTGCCCCTGGAGACCCGGATCGCCCTCGGGCACGTCCTCGCCAACGACCCGAAGCCGCACTTCATCCACCAGTCGAACCTGGCCGAGGACCGCATCGCCTACCCGGTGCTCGACGGCGTCCTCGACGGCTACGCCGCCCTGTTCGCCGACGACACCCCCGTGGTGAACCTCCGGACGAGCGACATCGGCACCGAGCTGAAGCGCCGGGCCGCCTGGAAGAACGCCGTCACCGCCGGTCAGGTCACCGCCTACCGCATCGGCACCTCCGTGACCGTGCAGGCACCGCTCGGGGTGGCGGTCACCGCGACCCTGCCCACCGGGACCACGCTCTACGGCACCGCCTTCGGCACGGCGTACGCGGGCGCCCGCTCCGGCTGGACCCCCTCCCTGGGTCTCCCGCTCCTGTTCACCCTGCCCCAGGCCCCCGCCGCGCCCGCCGCCGCGGCCCCCGACACCGCCCGGGTCACCCGGCCCGCCCCGGACACCCGGGTCCCGGCCGGTGTCACCGACCCGGTGGGGCAGACGGCCACCGGCTGACCGGCGCCCGGACCCCCCGGGTCCGACCGCAGGTCCCGGCCGCCCGCACGGCGGCCGGGACCTCCCCCGGCGAAACGGTTCCCCCCGCGGGGCGGACCGTCGACCGGTCACGACTCACCACACACGGCCGTGGAGCCCACCGATGCACGTTCCCCACGGCGCGCGACGCCCCGACGCGACGCGCGTCACCCTGCTCACCGAAGGCACCTACCCCCACAGTCACGGCGGCGTGAGCGTCTGGTGCGACCAGCTCGTCCAGGGCATGCCCGACGTCGACTTCGACGTGGTCGCCGTCACCGGCACCGGACGCGAACCCGTCGTCTGGGACCTGCCCGCCCACGTCGGCGAGGTGCTCTCCGTCCCCATGTGGGGCGACCCGCCCGCCGGGCACGCCCCCCGGGGTCGCGCCCGCAACCGGCTCGCCGCCGCCTACGAACGCTTCCTGACCGCCCTGCTCGACCCGCGCGCGGAGGACGGCTTCGCGCCCGCGCTGTACACGATGGCGCGGGCCGCGGGAGACGGCGCGCTGAGCGCCTTCCTCCGCGGCGACCAGGCGATATCGCTGCTCACCGCGGTGTGGAACCGGCCGGGGCTCGCCGTGCGCGAGGCCGCGCCGACCGTCCACGACGCGCTGACCGCGACCGCGCTGCTGGAGCACGCGCTGCGCCCGCTGGCCGCGCCGGTGCCCGAGGCGGGGGTGGCGCACGCGGTCAGCGGCGGCGTCGCCGTCCTGCCCGGCCTCGCCGCGCTCGACCGGCACGGCGTCCCGCTGCTGCTGACCGAGCACGGCGTCTATCTGCGCGAGCGCTACCTCGGCTACCGCACCGCGCCCTACCGCTGGCCGGTGAAGGCGGTCGTCCTCGGCTTCTTCCGGCTGCTCGCCGAGGAGACCTACCGCCGGGCCGCCCTCATCACCCCCGGCAACCGCTACAACCGGCTGTGGGAGGAACAGGGCGGCGCCCGCCCGGAGTCGATCCGCACCGTCTACAACGGCGTGGACCCGGCCGCGTTCCCGCCCGCCGGGCCCGAGCCGCAGGCGCTCACGCTGAGCTGGGCGGGCCGGGTCGACCCGATCAAGGACCTGGAGACCCTGATCCGGGCGTTCTCCCTGGTCCGCGCCCAACTGCCGGACGCGCGGCTGCGGTTGTTCGGCGGGACGCCGCGCGGCGGTGAGGCCTACCGGGAGCGCTGCGAGGCGCTGGCCGCCGAGCTGGGGCACGCCGACGCCGTCACCTTCGAGGGCCGCGTCGACGACATCCGGGACGCCTACGCGGCCGGGAACGTCGTCATGCTGTCCAGCATCAGCGAGGGTTTCCCGTTCACGCTGATCGAGGCCATGTCGTGCGGGCGGGCGACCGTCTCCACCGACGTCGGCGGGGTGCGGGAGGCCGTCGGCGACACCGGGCTCGTGGTGCCGCCGCGCGACCCGGCCGCGATGGCCGCCGCCGCCCTGGAGCTGCTGGGCGACCCGGCGCGGCGGGCCGCGATGGGCGAGGCGGCCCGGCTGCGGGTGATCGAGCAGTTCACCCTGCGCCAGACCATCGACACCTTCCGCGCGATCTACCACGAACTGCCCGTGCTGGGCGCCGGATCGCCCGTCGACCTCGTCCCGGCCGCCCCGGCGGTCACCGGCACGGGGAGCCTCGCCGGATGAGCGGGCCGATGTCCCTCGAACCCGGCGGGTCCGAACAGGACACCCTCGCGCTGCGGCTGGCCGAGCCGGTGCGACCCCGGCGGCGGCCCCGGTGGGCGCTGGACGAGGCCACGCTCGCCATCCGGCTGCCCCGGACCGGCCCGGACGAGGAGGCGGTGAGCGCGCTCGCCGCCGAACTCGCCGACCGGGTCGGGCCCGCCGTCCACCCGTACGAGGTCGCCGCGCTGCTGGAGGCGGAGGGCCTGTCCGCCTCCCTCATCAAGGAGCGCTACGGCCACCCGAACCTGTTCTCGCTGGCGTCCGCGCTGTACGAGCGGGTGCCGCGGACCTTCCCGGAACCGGCCCCGGCGGCCGACCCGTGGCGGCCGGACACCGTGCGCTGTCTCCTGCGGGGCGTGCTGTTCGCGCTGCCGGGCCTGGCGTACCTGCTGACAGCGCCGCTGTGGGACGCCGCCCGGCACACGCCCGCGCTGGTGGTGGCGGGCGTGCTGTCCTGGGCGTGGGGGCAGGCCCTCGGGCACCGGGCGCATCTGCGGATGGCGGCCGGGCGCCGGGAGGCCGCCCGGACCCTGCTGTACGGCGCTCCGCTGGGGGCGCTGCTCGCCACGGCCGCCGCCGCGCTGCCCGCCGGGGGCGGTCCGGTGACCCTGGTCGCGGCCGGGCAGTCGGCGTATCTGGCGGCGGCGGGCGTGCTGCTGGTGCTGGGCCGGGAGCGGCTGCTGCTGGCCGCGCTGAGCCCGCTGGTCGCCGGGGCGGCCGTCCTGCCCTGGTGGGAGCCCGGACCGCAGGTGCGGGCCGGACTGCCGCTGCTGGCGCTGCTGGCCACCCTCGCGGTGACCGGCGGGGTGCTGCGCTCCGCGCTGGCGGTCCCGGCCGCACCCGGCACGCTGCGGCCGAATCCGCTGTGGTCGCTGCCGTACGGGCTGTTCGGGCTGGCCGCGGCGGTGCTGGTGCTGCTGGAGGGGCGCGAGGAGCCGTACGCGGTGATCGTGCTGACCGTCAGCATGGGGCCCGCCGAATGGCTGCTGTACCGCTACCGGGGCCTGTCGGTGGCCGCGTTGCGGTCCGCCGGGACGCCCGCCGGGTTCCTGCTGCGGTCGGCCGGAATCCTCGGGTTCTGCCTGCTCGCCTATCTGCTGCCGCTGCTGCCCGCCGCGCTGCTGACGGGCGCCGATCCCGCCGTGCTGCTGCCGCTGGCCGCGGCGCTGTGGACGGCGCTGCTGCTCCAGGCGTTCGGCGCGGCCTGGCCGTCGGCCGTGATCTGTCTGCTCGCGGCGGGCTGCGCCTCGGCCGCCGCCCTGTTCGGCCTGCCACCGGGCCCGGCGGCACTGCCGCTGAGCTGCGCGGCCGCCGCGCTCTGTCTGACGGGGTGCGCGCTGTGGCTGCTCGGCCGGCCCGCGCCGCACGCCTGAGCACGGCCCGCCCACGCAAGCCGCTCCGCTCCCTCGCTCTTCTCCGCGCCCGCTTCACCCCCATCACCTTCTCCAACCGATCGGAAGGACCAACGAGTTGACCTCCGCACCGCTCGCCGCCGTCACCGGAGCCGAGGGCTTCATCGGCTCCCACCTCACCGAGGCGCTCGTCGCGTCCGGGCACCGGGTGAGGGCCATGGCCCAGTACAACTCCTTCTCGTCGTACGGCTGGCTGGAGACCCTGAGCCCGGACGTCCTGGACCAGGTGGAGATCGTCCTCGGCGACGTCCGGGACCCCGGCTCGGTCCGCGGGCTCCTCGACGGCGCCGACACCGCCTACCACCTCGCCGCGCTGATCGCGATCCCGTACTCCTACCAGGCGCCGCACAGTTACGTGGACACCAACGTCACCGGCACCCTCAACGTGCTGGAGGCCGTCCGCTCCCTGGGCACGCCCCGCCTGGTGCACACCTCGACCAGCGAGACGTACGGCACCGCGCAGACCGTGCCGATCAGCGAGGACCACCCCATCAACACTCAGTCCCCGTATGCCGCTTCGAAGGCCGGCGGGGACCGGCTCGCGGACAGCTACCACGCCAGCTTCGACACGCCCGTGGTGACGCTGCGCCCGTTCAACACCTTCGGGCCGCGCCAGTCGATGCGCGCCGTCATCCCCACCGTGATCGGGCAGGTGGCCGCCGGGGAGCGCACCCTCACCCTCGGCGACCTGCGGCCCACCCGCGACTTCACCTTCGTCAAGGACACCGCGCGGGCGTTCCTCGCGGTCGGCACCGCGCCCGCCGAGCGGGTCGTCGGCCGGACCTTCAACGCCGGTACGGGCGGCGAGATCTCGGTGGGCGACCTGGTCGCGCTGATCGGCAAGGTGATGGACAGCGCGCTCGACGTCCGCGAGGACACCGCCCGCATCCGGCCCGCGAACTCCGAGGTGATGCGGCTCGTCGCGGACGCCTCCCGGCTTCAGGAGGCCACCGGCTGGCAGCCCGCGCACTCCCTGGAGGAAGGGCTCGCGCAGACCGTGGACTTCTTCCGCGACCCGGCCAACCTGGCCCGCTACAAGACCGGCATCTACAACATCTGACCGCTCCCCGGCACGTCCCCGCACATCGCACGCCACCCACTCACGAAGGAGGAGCCTCATGCACGCAGTGATCCTGGCGGGAGGCAAGGGCGTCCGGCTGCGCCCCTACACCACCGCGCTGCCCAAGCCCCTCGTCCCCATCGGCGACCAGCACGCGATCCTGGAGATCGTGCTGCGCCAGCTCGCCAACTCCGGCTTCACCAGCGTCACCCTGGCCATCGGCCACCTCGGTGAGATCATCCGCGCCTATGTCGGCGACGGCTCCCAGTGGGGCCTCACGGTCGACTACGCCACCGAGGAGAGCCCGCTGGGCACGATGGGTCCGCTGCTGAACCTGCGCGACCGGCTGCCGGAGTCGTTCCTCGTGATGAACGGCGACGTCCTGACCGACCTCGACTACGCCGACGTCCTGCGCCGCCACCGGGAGGCCGCCGCGCCGCTGACCATCGCGACGTACGCCCGCACGGTGAGCATCGACTTCGGGGTGCTCACCACCGACGACAGCAAGGTCGTGGCGTTCACCGAGAAGCCCAGCATGGACTACCGGGTGTCGATGGGCGTGTACGGTCTGTCGCTGTCGACCCTGGACGCCTACACGCCCGGACTGCCGCTGGGCTTCGACGAGTTGGTCCTCGACCTGCTGAAGGAGGGCAACCCGCCGCAGGCCTACGCGTTCGACGGGTACTGGCTGGACATCGGCCGCCCCGACGACTACGACCGCGCGAACGCGGAGTTCACCACCCGCAAGTCGCTTCTGCTCAAGGGAGCCTGAGCACCACATGCGCATTCTCGTCCTCGGCCACACCGGCTGGCTGGGCGCCCATGTCGCCGAGCGGCTGCGCGCCCTGCCGGGCGCGCACGTCCTCGGCGGCGGGCGCTCGCCCGCCGCCGGGTACCCCGTCGACCTCGCCGCCGTCCGGCCGGAGCAGCTCGCGAAGACGCTGGCCGCCGCCGCGCCGGACACGGTGGTGAACTGCGCGGGCGCGACCGGCGGCGACGCCGTGACCCTCGCGGAGGTCAACGCCCGCGGCCCGGCGGTGCTCTGCGCGGCGCTGCGCTCGGCGGCGCCCGCGGCCCGGCTGGTCCATCTGGGGTCGGCCGCCGAGTACGGTCCCGGCGTCCCCGGCAGCCGGGTCACGGAGTCGGCGGCGACCCGCCCGGCGGGCCCGTACGGCGCGACCAAGCTCGCCGGGACGGTCGCGGTGACCGCGTCGGGGCTGGACGCGGTGGTGCTGCGGGTCGGCAACCCGGTGGGGCCGGGGGCGCCGTCGAGCGGGCTGCCCGGCCGGATCGCCGGGCTGCTGCGCGCGGCGGGCACCGACCCGGCGGCGGTGCTGCGGCTCGGCGACCTGTCGGCGTACCGGGACTTCGTCGACGTACGGGACGTGGCGTCGGCGGTGGCGCGGGCGGTGACCGCGCGGGGTCCGCTGCCGCCGGTGCTCAACGTGTCCGGCGGACAGGCCGTGCCGGTAAGGGAGTTGGTGGACCGGCTGGTGCGCCTGGCGGGCTTCGCGGGCCGGGTGGAGGAGAACGCGGGCGGCTCGGCGCGCTCGGCGGAGGTGTCCTGGCAGTGCTCGGACGTCACCGCGGCCCGAGAAGCCCTGGACTGGCGGCCCCTGCACACCCTCGACGACGCCCTGACGGCGCTCTGGGAAGGCGAACGGTCCCCATGAGTCTACTGATCCCCCTCTACGTCCATCCGGCCGAGGACCCCGGCGCCTGGCACCGGCTGATCACGGCCGCCACCGCCACGTACGGCGTCGTCCTCAACCCGGCGGACGGGCCCGGCGACGGCCCCGACCCGGCGTTCACCGCGGCGGCCTCGGCGCTGCGGGCGGCGGGGGCCCGGCTGCTGGGGTACGTCGACACCGACTACGGCACCCGCGCCACCGACGCGATCACCGAGGACGTGCGCCGGCACCAGGAGTGGTACGCGGCCGACGGGGTGTTCCTGGACCGGGTGACGTCGACGGCGGAGGCGCTGCCCGCCTGCCGCCGACTGGTGCGCGCCGTACGGCGCCTGGGGACCGGCACGGTGGTCCTCAACCCGGGGGTGCACCCGGCCCCCGGCTACACCCGGCTGGCCGACCTGACGATCACCTTCGAGGGCCACTGGTCCACGTACGTCTCGGCGTTCGCCCGGCCCGCCTGGGCCGCCCGGCAGGCACCGGAGCGGCTGTGCCATCTGGTGTACGGGGTACCGGAGGCGCTGGTGCCGCTGGCCGTGCGCACCGCGCACGAGCGGGGCGCGGGCGTCTGCGGCCCCGTCACGGGTGAACTGCCCAATCCGTGGGCTGAGTTGAGCCCAGCACTGACGGGAGCGGAGCGATGAGGCGGCGGAGCGGCGGCGGGCGGCGCCGGGTGGGCGGTCCGGTCCTCGCGGCCCTGGTCGCCGGGGCGCTGCTGGCCGGGCTGGGCGGCTGCTCGGTCGGCGGCGGCGACGGCAGCGGTGGCGGCACCGGTGGCGGCGGTGGACGGGACGGCACGAGCGCCGGGGACGGGGGCGCGGCGAGCGCCCGTCCCGGTGGGCCGTCGGGGGCGGCGAAGGCCCGGTGGAAGCCGCGCCCCGGACTGGCCTGGCAGTGGCAGCTCGACGGGAAGGTCGACCCGTCGGCCGACGTCCCGGTCTACGACATCGACGGCTTCGAGAACACGGCCGCCGACGTGGCCCGGCTGCACCGCGACGGCCGCAAGGTCATCTGCTACGTCAACGTCGGCGCGTGGGAGGACTTCCGGCCCGACAAGGACGCCTTCCCGCGCGCGGTGCTCGGCGGCCCCAACGGCTGGGACGGCGAACGGTGGCTGGACATCCGGCGGATCTCCGTGCTCCGCCCGATCATGGAGCGCCGCTTCGACATGTGCCGCGACAAGGGCTTCGACGCGGTGGAGCCGGACCTGATGGAGGCCTACGGCAACAGGACCGGCTTCCCGCTCACCGCCCGCGACCAGCTCCGCTACAACCGCATGATCGCCTCGGTCGCCCACGAGCGGGGCCTGGCCGTCGGGTTGAAGAACGACCTCCCCCAGATCCCGGAGCTGGTCGGCGACTTCGACTTCGCGGTCAACGAGGAGTGCGCCGAGTTCGACGAGTGCCACCTCCTCACCCCGTTCATCGAGGCGGGCAAGGCCGTCTTCCACGTCGAGTACACCGAACCGGCGGCCTCGTTCTGCCCGCGGTCGCGCAAGCTGGGACTCTCCTCGATGGTGAAGAACCTCGACCTGGACGCTTGGCGCCGGCCCTGCTGAGCCGTGGGCGTGCGGCGGAGGAGTCGAGTCGGCGGACGGGTGGGGTGAAATGCAGTTCGTGCCACTGATCCCCTGAAGACACCACATTTGTGCCATTGGCAGGTTATAGACTTCCTTCCCTGCCCGCGCTTGGGGGACGGGCAGGCAGACCGGCCACCTGGAGACCATGTGGTGCGCATTCATGTCAGGGTCCTCGGCTCCGCGTGTCTCGAACTGGACGGCGCCCGCGTGCGGTTGTCGCCGCAGGCGGTGAAACTCCTGTTGCGGCTCGTGGCGGCCGAGGGGAAGACCGTGCCCGCCGGGGCCCTCTACCGCGAACTGTGGGCCGCCCCGCCCGATCTGCGCATCACCCGGGGCCACCGCACCGAGGTGCAGAAGCGGGTCCACGAACTACGCCGCGCCATGGCCGACGGCCACCCCGGCGAGGGCGCGGGCCCGCTGCGCACCGAACAGTCCCTCACCGGACGCGAGCCGGTGTCGGCGTACCGACTCGTCCTGGACCAGGGCCAGTTGGACCGGCTGGAGTTCGAACGGCTGGTCAACCAGGCCACCCACTCCGCCCCCGGCCACGCCGTGGCGCTGCTGGGCGAGGCATTACGCCTGTGGCGCGGCACCCCGTTCGAGGAGGTCGCCGGGTCCGCCTTCGCGCAGCCCCTGGTGCGCCGCCTCACCGATCTGCACAGCATGGCCCGCCGGGAACTGCTGCGCGCGCACTCCACGTTGGGGCAGCTCCATCTGGCGCTGCCGCTCGCCGAGTCGCTGGCCCGCGAGACGCCCGACGACCCGGAGGCCGTCCGCACCCTGCGGGAGCTGCGCGAGAACCTGCGCGCCCGGCACGGCGACGACGTACTGCGCCACCCGATCACCCCGCTGCGCACGACGGTCGTCGTCAAGCACGGTGACCTCTTCGACCAGGAGGACGCCAACCTCGTCGTCGGCTTCGGCGACACCTTCGACACCTCCACCGACGAGGACGTCGTCATCAGCCGGGACAGTGTGCAGGGCCAGCTCCTGCGACGGCTCTACGCGGACCGGCGGGGGGACCTGGACCGCCAGTTGCGCAAGGCGCTGCGCGGTGTCCCGCCCGCCGGTACCGAGACCGCCCGCGACAAGCCCCGCGGCAAACGCGTCCGATATCCGCTCGGCACCGTCGTCCCCCTTCCGCTGCCCGGCCGACGCGTCTTCGCGACCGTGTACTGCCGCCAGGGCAACGACCTCGTCACCCGCGGCACCAAGGACCAACTCCGCGCCTCGCTCGACCGGTTGTGGGACGCGGTGATCGTGCACGGCCTCTACAAACCGGTGGCCGTGCCGCTGCTGGGGTCGCGGCTCGCCCGCATCGACGGGATCGACGACGAGGAGTCGTTGCGGATGATCGTGGAGAGCTTCCTGCGCGCCTCCCGCCGGACACCGGTCGCGCCCGAGCTGCGCGTCATGGTCCACACCCCGTCCCTGGAGCGCATCCGGATCTGGGACGTGTCCCGCTTCCTGGACTCTCTCGACGGCTCGGTGCGGACCGGCGATGAGTGAGCCGTCGCGGGAGCGGGCGCCCCGTCCCGGACTTCCGCCGGAGCTGACGGAGTCGGCGCTGCGCGTGCTGGGCGACGTCCTGCGCTGGCGGCTCACCGACGCGCAGTGGGAGCGGCTGGCGGGGCTGCTCGACGCGGCCGAGTCGGCGCTGCGGTCGGGGGCGGCGCAGCTCTTCGAGGCGGCGACGGTGGAGCTGGCGCTGTCCGGGCCGGTCCGCGTCACCCGGATCGGCCATGAGCCCGGCGACGGAGGCGAGGCCGCCGGGACGGGGGCCGCGGCGGACCCGTACCGGAGCCTGCCGTACGGGCAGCCGCACGGGCCGGACGAGCGCGTGCGGGAGCGGCTGAACCAGCTCATCCACCAATTGTCGTCCGGAAGCCCACGGGACGGCGAAGCCGACGGGGACGGCGGCAAGGGCCGCGACGGGGGCGGCGACGGCACCGGTCACGGCGGCCGGGTGACCGGCTGCCCCCTCGGTCCTGGGGACCGCCGGTGACCGGGCCGCACGGCCCCTCCCGGCCCGGCCCCTCCGGGCGGCCCGGCCTCCTCGCCCAGCACCTCGTCGTCCACCTCTACGCCCCCGCCGACGGCCCGTCCGCGCCCGCCGCGCACCGCGCGCTGCAGGCGATCTGGCACGGCTGCCGCGTCCTGTTCGGCATGACCGGGCCGATTCCCCGGACCGGCCTGCCGCCCTTCCCGCCCGAGCGCCTCGACGCCCCGGCCGCCCCCGGCACCGAGACCCCGCTCGCCGCACAGGAGCGGCCGGGCACCGACCTCCAGGCGATCCTGCGCCGCCACCACGACGTCCTCGACCTGTCCGTGTGCCTGGCCTCCGACGCCGACGGGCGCGGCGGCGCCGAGCCGGGCGAGCGCTGGCGCTCCCCCAACCGGGCCTGGTCCGCGCTGACCGACCCGCACGCCCCGCACCTGCTGGGTCAGGCGCGCCTCTACGTCGCGCGGGTGGCGTCCGCCGAGGAGGTACGGAGCGTCGCGGACCCGCTGTACGAGCGGCTGCGGCGCCTGCTGCCCGCGGAGGCGGTGCCCGCCGACCCATGGCGGCGGCGCGGCTCCGGGCACCGGGGCGACCTCGCCCTGTGGGAGACCGGCGACGACAGCGACACACGCACCCTGCGCCGCTTCCTGGTGGCCGTCGCGCCCGACGCCGACGCGGCGGCCAGCGCCTGGCTGTGGTCGGGCGGCGGCACCGCGCTGCCGCCGTTCGCCCGCTATCTGCTGCAGGCGGCCAAGCTCCGCTACCAACTGCGGGTGTGGGAGCGCGACAACCACACCCGGGAGCTGCGGGCCGCGCTGGAGTCGCTGGGCACGCAGCTGCGCCGGCTGGGCGCCGACGGCCCGGCCACCGCCGACCTGCTGCGGCTGCGCAGGCTCGACTCGGTGCTGTTCCTCAACGACCTGCGGGCGCTGCGGCGTACGGTGGACATCGCCGCGGAGAACCTGACCCGCTCCGTCGACCTCGGTGAACTCCTGCGTCCCGGAACCGCGTTCGCGGACGACGCGGCGCTCGCCCGCTCCTTCGGGGAGCGGCTCGACGACGACCTCGCGTATCTGGGCCTGGCCGTCGACGGCGCCACCGAACTGACCGCGGCCCACCCGGCAGCGGCAGCGCCGCAGGCCTCAGCACCGGCCGCCGCACCGCAAGTCGCCGCGCCCGAACCGCAGTCGGCGGACGCGGCCGAAGCCCCCGAGCTGAATCCCGACCACGCCCGCAACGTCTTCGTCGTCCACGGACGCGATCTCCCGGCCCGGGACGCGCTGTTCGCGTTCCTGCGCGCGCTCGGCCTGCGCCCGCTGGAGTGGGAGGACCTGGTCGCGCTGACCGGGCGGACGTCACCGTTCCTCGGGGAGGTCCTGGCGCGCGCGATGCCGTACACCCGGGCGGTGGTGGTGCTGCTGACCCCCGAGGACGTCGTCCGGCTCCACCCGGACCTGCACGAGCCGCACGGGCGGGAGCGGGAGGCCGTCTGGGGGCTCCAGGCCCGGCCCAACGTGCTGCTGGAACTCGGTATGGCCCTGGTCACGCACCCCGACCGCACCCTCCTCCTGCTCGCGGGCGACCAGCGCCCACCCAGTGACCTCGGCGGACGGAACTTCGTCCGGATGTCGGGCGAGCCGGGGTTCCGCACGAAGGTGGCGAGCCGGTTGCGGCTGGCGGGCTGCCCGGTCGACACCACCGGCCAGGACTGGCTCACCGCGGGCGACTTCGGCTCCCTGGACGCGTACGACCGCCGACCGCCCGGCTCCGACGATCCGCCCGTGACGCCCGGACCGCCCCCGGGCACCGCGCGGGAAGCGGACGGGAAGCACGGGGAAGCGGGCGGAAGCACGGGGAAGCACGGGCCCGTGGTGCCGGAAGCGGGGGCGGGGGTTTCGTCGGACCATGAGCGACTCACACCATGACGGCGACGCCCTCGACCTGTTGAAGGCGATCTTCCACGACAAGCCCCGGCTGCTGCGGGCCGTGACCCTCGGCGACCTGGAGGGCCAGGGCGTGCTGAGCGAGGTCCGCACCCACGCCCGGCTGTTCGGCGACCCGGTCTACCAGTTCACCGTCGGCCGCACCCAGGCCGGCAAGTCCACCCTCGGCAACCTCCTGTTCGGTGCGGACGCCATGCGCGTCACCGGCCGCCAGGACACCACCAAGGAGGTCGGGGTGCTGCCCATGCGCAGCGACCTCTACTTCTTCGACACCCCGGGCGCGGGCAGCGACGAGAAGTACGAGAACTACGCGCGCCTCGCCCTCGGCCTGCCCCAGATAGACGACGGCGGCGACACGGTGTCGTCGTTCGAGCTGTGGGACTTCGGTGAGGCCCGCGTCGAGGACGGCGGCACGGTCGGCGTCCAGCGGCGGACCATCACCGCCGACCGCTGGGAGGAGGACTTCGCCGGCCCCTACCCGCCGGACGTCCTCGTCTACGTGGTGGACGCGGTCAAGGGGTTCATCCGGCCCGACCGCACCTACCTGCGGCACATCCTGGAACGGTACGGCGACAAGGTCGTCATCGCCCTCAACTGGTTCGAGGGCCGCACCACCCGCACCGAGGTCGACAACGTCCGCGCACAGATCGAGATGGTCTACGACACGGTGTTCGGCTCGGCCGCGGCCCCCCGCTTCGTCGAGTTCAACGCCCGGACCGGCACCGGCGTCCACGACCTCACCCGCGCCCTGTGCCAGGTGATCGCGCCGGAGAAACTGGGCGGCATCCAGGCCGTGCTGGACGGCGACCTGAAGGAGCACGCGCGCGTCGAACGGGGCCTGCACTACCGCCGTACCGTGCACCGGATCGCGGCCCGGCTGGCGCTCAACACCGTCGGCCAGGACCTCGGCGGGAAGGACCTCATCGCCGTCGCGGCGGGCGGCATCAGCCAGTTGGGGGTGCTCACCTTCGAGGCGGAGGAGGCCGCGTCGGCGCTGCGCGGCGAACTCGCCACGCTCGCCGAGCGGGAGGCGCGGGCGGTGCGCGCCGAGCGGACCGAGACGCTCACCACCAAGGAGGCGAAGACCCAGCAGCGCGACATCGTCGTCCACGAACCGAAGTTCGAGAACGAGGTCGTGAAGAAGAAGCACAAGCAGAAGATCACCCGCGAGGTCGAGGAGGTCACCGGAAAGGGCCTCTGGGACGTCGTGAAGGTCTACGCGAAGAGCGGCTACGACCAGTTGGAGAACCTCGTCGACGGCGGCAGCGTCCAGGACCGGGAGAAGATCCGCGCCCGCGCCCGCCGCGACTCCGTGCACACCACCACCCGCCAGGTCGAGGAGGAGATCGAGGTCCCCGTCACCGAGGTGCGGCAGAAGCTCGCGGGCTACGAGAAGCGGGTGATCGACACCGTCACCGAGGTGGTCGGCTTCACCGAGCGCGCCGTCGGCACCAACGCCCTCCAGGGCGGACTCCCGGTGATCCAGCTGCTGTTGGGCGTCGGCGCGGGCGTCGAGGCGTACTGCCTCGACGGCGGCGGCAAGACCGGCGGGGACGGCCGGGGCGGTCTCGACGGTCATGTGGAGCGGGAGCGGCAGCGGATCGCCCTGGCGCTGAACCGGGCCGAGCCGCGCCTGGTGAAGCTGCTCGCCAAGGGCGACGAGGCGGAGGAGGAGATCGCCGGTCTCCTCGACGGTCTCTTCGCGGGGACGGCGTCATGAGCGCCGGGGCCACGGCCGGACGGGCCGGGACGAAGGGCGGCGGCACGAGCCACCCGGCGCTGCTGCCGGTCGACGAACCCTCCCTGGGTGCCGTCCGCGCCCGCTTCCTGCGCGAACGCCTCTCGCAGGGGCGGGCGGACCGCACCCCGCTGCCCCGGCTGGTGTCGACGGGCCGGACGGGCAGCGGCAAGTCCACCCTCGGCAACCTGCTGGTCGGCTGCGACGACCTGCTGCGCTCGACGGGCCGCCACGACTGCACCGACGCCGCGCACGTCCTGCGCTTCCCGCGCGGCCTGAGCTATGTCGACCTGCCGGGCGTGGCGGGCGACGACCGGCTGGAGAACTTCAACCGGGTCGCCCTCGGCATGGCCCAGGTCCCGCAGTGGCCCCTCGTGCGGGAGATGCGGGTCTTCGACTACGAGGAGCGGCGCTGCACCGGCGAGCGGACGCATCCCGCCGCCGGGTTCCCGGCCGACCTGCTCCGCCCCGACCTGGTGCTGTACCTGATCGCCCCGCACCAGGGACTCGGGCGGGCCGAGAAGCCGTACGTCAAGGACATGTTGCGGGCCGTGGGCAGCGAGCGCGTGCTGTTCGTGCTCAACCTGTTCCACGGCCCGGACGGGCGGCGGACCGCGACGCCGCAGGACCTGACCGAGACACGGGCGAACCTGGACCGCTGGCACCGGGAGGTGGGGCTGGCGCTCGACTCGTCCCGGCTGGTGCCGATGGACTGCCGGTCCGGTGCGGGGCTCGCGGAGCTGCTGTCCGCCGCCCGCGACTGCCTCGGCGGCAGCACCGCGCTCGGCGAGGTCGTCTCCTACCAGCACGAACGGGCGCCGCGCGCCTACCGCGCGGAGGTGCAGCGGGCCGTCGTGGGGTTCGCCGCCCAGGTCGCCGGACGGACACCGGCGTCGGACGCGACGGCCACCGAGGTGCCCGAGGTGGCGGCCCGCCTGCTGGCCGCGTACGCCGGACGCCTCGCGGGCGAACCCGTCAATACGGCAGGCATAGCGGGCGCGGCGGGAAGCGGTGCCGGGCGGCACGAGTCGTGGCTCAAGGCGTTCACGCGGCTGGCCGCGCGAGAGGTCGCCACGCTGCGGCAGGTGGCCACCGAGCCCGTCGTGGAACGCCGTTCGAAGGACGTCTACAAGAAGGTGCCGCGCTACGACTGGGTGAAGGAGACCGACTACGACCGGCCGATCTACGAGACCCGCCGCCGCAAGGTGAAGGTGTCGCCGGGTGACTTCGACGAGTTCCTGGACGGCGTCGGCAACTGGCTGGGCGGGTCGGGGTTCGTCGCCGAGCGGTGGATCACCGAGGAGGTCCTGGTCGGCTACAAGAAGAAGAAACGGCAGGTGGTGGTGGGGCACGAGAGGCAGTACGTGCGCACCGACCACTGGGACGAGACGGTCGGCCACCGCGAGATCGGCGTCGCCTACGCGCCGCTCGGCCCGGCCGGGGTGGCCCTCGTCCTCACCGCCTGGCACGCGGCGCTGGCGGCGCTCGCCAAGGACGGCACCGGGAACCTCGCCGCCGTGCACCGGGAGATCCGCCGCCGGATCGACCCGCTCGGCACCGCGCCCGACGCCCTCGCGGCGCGGGCGGAGGAGCTGCTGCCCGCCAAGACCGTACGGCTGCTGGAGGCGGCCCTGCGGACCGGGGAGACGGGGGGTGCGCGGTGAGGGCCTTCGCGGGGCGCCGGAACCGGCGGCGTGACCTGGACGGTCGCCGCGGCCTGGGCGCTCGGTGCGACCGGGACGGTCACCGGGACCGGGGCGGCCGGTCCGCGGTGACGCGGGACGCCGGGATCTCCCGGTGAGCCGGGGCGGGGGCGCGGTGCCCGGCCGGGGAACGGCGGACGGCCATGGAGTGGGAGCCGAGCCGTCCGGTGGCCTCCTCGACCGGGCGCGCGCCCTCGCCCTGCGCGCCGCCGAGGCACGCGCCCGCTTCGACGCGGGCGCGGCGCCCGACGGAACGGACTCCGCGGCCGGTGAGACGGGAGGAGCAGGTGGGCCGGGAGGGACAGGTGGGCCGGGAGGGACGGGTGGGCCGGGAGGGACGGGTGGGGCAGATGGAGCGGGTGGGGCGGACGCGGCGAGGTGGCCGGCGCGGGTCGCCGCCCTCGCGGAGGCGGTGGACGCGACCCGGCAGGCGCTGGCGCTGCCGTTCCCCGAGCCGGGACCGCGGGCGGTGCTGAACGGCTGGCTGTCCTCGCACCTCTACCACCGCTGGCACGTCACCGGCGACCCGGCCGACCTCCACGAGGCCGTCGCCCTGGGCCGGGCCGCGCTGGCCGGACCGCATCCGGAACCGGCCGAGGCGCACCGCAACCAGTGCGCCGCCCTGCTCGCGCTGTTCGGTACGACGGGCGACCCCGCGTTCCTCGACGAGGCCGCCGCGCACGGCAGGGGTGCCGTCGACCGGACCCCGCCGGGCCATCCGGCGCGGGCGGGCTGCCTGTCCAACCTGGCCGCCGTCCTGCACCGGGTGCACCAGTTCCGGCGGGACCCCGACGCCCTCGACGCAGCCGTGGCCGCCGAGCGGGAGGCGCTCGCCCTCACCGCGCCGGACGACCCGGCCCACGCCCGCTACGGCCACAACCTGGCGACCCATCTGCGGGCCCGCTACGACGCCGTCCGCGACCCGGACGCCCTGGAAGAGGCCTGCGATCTGGCGCGGGCGTCGGCCGAGGCGCTCGGCGACCCGCTGCACCTGATGTCCGCGGCGGGCGCCCTCCTCACCCGCTACCTGGCCAGCGGCGACCTCGCCGACGCCCGGGAGGCGCTGGACCTCGCGGACCGGGCCCTGGCGCGGGTCCCGCCCGGCGACCCGCGGCGGGGCGCCTTCCTGAACATCGCCTCGGCGGCGATGGGCCGCCTGGTCGAGCGGACCGGCGACCCCGAGCTGGCCCGCCGGGCGACCGTGACCGGCGCCGAGGCCGTCGCCGCGACCCCGGCCTCGCACACCGACCGGCCCGGCCATCTCCGCAATCTCGCCGCGCACCGGGTGGCGCTGTTCCGGCTGACCGGCGACACCGCCGAACTGCGGTCCGCCGTAAGGGCCGTGGAGGAGGCGCTCGCCCTGCTGCCGCCGACGCGTCCCGAACGCGGCGGCTGCCACTCGGTGCTGGTGGAGACCCTGGCCACGCTGTACGCGCACACCCAGGAGCCCGGTCTGCTGGACGACGCCGTACGGGCGGCCCGCTCCGCCCTGCGGGAGGGGCCGCGGGAGGGCGCGCAGCGGGTTCCGTGGCTGAACAACCTCAGCGCCGTCCTGCACGCCCGCTACGGTCTCGACCACGACCCGGCCCGGCTGGCGGAGTCGGTGGCGACGGCACGGGAGGCGGTACGGCTCGCGGGCGCCGACCCCCGACTGCCGCTCTACCTGGGCACGTTGGGCGCGACGCTGCGCGACCTCGGCAGTGTGCACGGCAACGACCCCGTGCTGCGGGCCGAGTTGGTGGCGGTCGCCCGGCGCGCGCTGGAGCACACCCCGGCCGGGTCGCCGGACCTGCCGCGCCGGACGGGTGAACTGGCCTGGTCGCTGGTGCTGTCGGCGGCGGCCGGGAACGACGGGGCCGCCGCCGAGGCGGTGACCGTGGCCCGGCGGGCGCTGCGCGCGATGCCGCCCGGCGGCGCGGGCCACGCGGGCGCCGCCCTCACCCTCGGCTCGGCCCTGCGCGTACGCCACCGTCCCCCCGCGCCCCAGCGGCTCCCGGCCCCGCCCGACGACGTCACCGGGGCGGCGGAACTCCTCTCCGGCCAGGGGGACTTCCTCACCGAGGCGGCCGACGTCCTGGCGTCCGGTGCCGCCGACGAGGCCTCACTCCCCCACGACCGCCTGGAGTGCGCGCGCTCCCTGTCCGGCCTGTGGCTGTCGGCGGGCGAGCCCGCGCGGGCCCTGGCCGCGGTCGAGTCGGCGGTGGACCTCCTGCCGTACGTCGCTCCCCGGCACCTGGACCGCAGCGGGCGGGAACGGGGCATCGAACGGCACGCGGGGCTGCCGCAGCAGGCCGTGGCGGTGGCCCTGGCCGCCGGACGACCGGACCGCGCGGTCGAACTCCTGGAGCGGACACGGGGAGTTCTGCTGGGCGAGGTCATTGCCGAACGCGGTGAATTCACGGGGCGCGAGGAACACGGGGGGCGCGGGGAGCACGGGGGTGGCCCGGAGGGTCTACCTCCCGCCCTGGCCGCGGAGTTCGTACGGCTGCGGGAGCAACTCGCCGTGCCCGCGCACTGGTCGCACGCTCCGCCCGGGGACCGGCTGGGGGCACTGGCGGAGGCCGAGCGGCGGCGCGAACTGACGCTCCGCCGGGACGAGTTGCTGGCCCGCATCCGCGCCGCTCCCGGCCGGGCGGACTTCCTGCGGCCCCCCGACCTGGCGGAGTTGACGGCGTCGGCGGCGGGCGCGGGTCCGGTCGTCCTGGTCGTGGAGGGCCCGGAGGGCGGACACGCCTTGGTGGTCGGCGCGGACCCGGCAGCCGCCTCCCCGGACGGCGGGGTGCGGGTGATCCCGCTGCCCGAGCTGACTCCCGGCGGGGCGCACCGGTGGGCGGCGCGGCTGCGGGAAGCGCCGGAGCGCACCGGCCGGCTGGACCGGGACGACCTGCTCGCGGTGCTGGCGTGGCTGTGGGACGCGGTGGCCGGGCCGGTGCTCACGGCACTCGACCCCGCGCCGGGCTCCCGCCTGTGGTGGTGTCCGACGGGCGCGCTCGCCCTGCTGCCGCTGCACGCGGCGGGCCGCTACGGCGCCGGGCCCGCGGTGAGTGTGCTTGACCGGGTGGTGTCGTCGTACACGCCGACGCTGCGCGCGCTGGCGTACGCCCGTGCCCGCGCCGCGTACGGAAACCCCCAGGGGGACGGCCCGCCGGTCGGTGGCCCGCTGGTCGGTGGCCC
This sequence comes from Streptomyces sp. NPDC091281, assembly GCF_044757425.1. Classification (NCBI taxonomy): domain Bacteria; kingdom Bacillati; phylum Actinomycetota; class Actinomycetes; order Kitasatosporales; family Streptomycetaceae; genus Streptomyces; species Streptomyces sp. NPDC091281. The sequence continues at coordinate 472,067 of NZ_JBIVUY010000005.1, forward strand.
GCTGGTCGTGTCGGTGGCGGAGGCGGCCGGGCAGCCGGTGCTCACGGGCGCCGACCGGGAGGCGGCGGAGGTGGGGCGGCGGCTGGCCGGGGCGCGGCTGCTGCGCGGGGCGGCGGCGGACCGGGCGACGGTGCTGGCCGCGCTGCCCCGGCACGCGGTGGCGCACTTCGCCTGCCACGGCGTGGACGGCGTGGTCTCCCCCACGGGCAACGGTGTCCTGCTGGCGGACGCGGACGGCCGTCCGCTGACGGTGGCCGCGGTGGCGGCGCTGGATCTGCGGGGCGCGGTCCTCGCGTATCTGTCGGCCTGCGGCACGGGCGAGACCCGGTTGTCGCTGGCCGACGAGTCGGTGCACCTCGCCTCCGGTTTCCAGCTGGCCGGGTATCCGCACGTCGTCGGCAGTCTGTGGCCGGTGCCGGACCTGGCGTCGGAGCGGATGGCGGCGGCGTTCTACGCGCACGCCGCCGAGGACGGCCGCCTGGCGCCGGAGCGGGTGCCGTACGCCTTCCACCGGGCGGTGCGCGAGGTCCGCGACCGGTATCCGCGCCATCCGGAGCTGTGGACGGCGTTCGTCCACCACGGCGCGTGAGGCGGCTGCGAGCCCACGGGGTCCGTGACGCTCACCGTCCCGCGCGCAGCACCCGGGACAGCCCCAGCGCGGCCGTCCGTACGGCGGGGGCGAGGTGCGCGGGGCGGAAGCGGGCACAGGGGACGGCGACCGAGAGGGCGGCGACGGTGCTGCCCCCCGCGAACACGGGCGCGGCGATGCAGCTCACGCCGGGTTCGGCCTCCTGCTCCTCGTAGGCGAGGCCGGAGACGCGGGTCTTCTCCAGGGCGCCGCGCAGCCGGGCGGGGTCGGTGATCGAGTGCGGGGTGAGGCGGGGCAGCGGCCCGGCGAGGACCTCCTCGGTGAGACCGGGGTCGGAGAAGGCGAGGAGGGCCTTGCCGACTCCGGTGCAGGTCAGGGGCAGACTGCCGCCGATCCGGGACGGCAGCTGGAGGGCTTCGTGGCCGTGGATGCGCTCCAGGTAGACGACCTCGGCGCCTTCCCGGACGCCCAGGTGGACGGTCTCACGGGTCGCCTCGAACAGGTCCTGGAGGAAGGGGAGGGCGGTCTCGCGCAGGTCGCGGCGGCGCGGCACGAGTGAGCCCAGCTCGAAGAGTTTCGCGCCGAGCCGGTACTGCGGGCCGCCGCGCTCCAGCCAGCCGAGCCGGACCAGGTCGGCGGCCAGCCGGTGCACGGTCGCCTTGGGCAGCCCGGTGCGGGCCGCCAGTTCCGACAGACGGTACGGGCCGCCGCTCGGGCTGAAGCATTCGACGATCATGGCGGCCTTGTCGAGCATGCCGCCAGTGGCGCTGTTCCGTTTCACGGAACAAGCGTTGTCGCATCAGGGACGCGCTGTCTATACCGGAGGCGTCCGAACCGGACCGGGAGCGCGCGAACGGGGCGCACCCGCCCGCCCCCGCTCCCCCCTCTCCCGTCTTGCCCCTCTTGCCCGTGTTGCCCCTCTTGCCTCCGGAGGCACCGTGTCGTCCACGAAGGTAGCCGTCCTCGGTTCCGGTCATATCGGCACCGACCTCATGATCAAGATCCTGCGGCTGTCGGACCGCCTGGAGATCGCCGCGCTGGCCGGGATCGACCCCGCCTCCGAGGGCCTGGCCCGCGCCCGCCGCCTCGGGGTCGCCACCACGCACGAGGGCGTCGAGGGCCTCGTCGCGCTGGACGGGTTCGCCGACGTGGAGCTGGTCTTCGACGCGACCTCGGCCGGCGCCCACCGTCACCACGACGAGGTGCTGCGCCCGCTCGGCCGCAGACTCGTCGACCTCACCCCGGCGGCCCTGGGCCCGCTCGTGGTCCCGCCGGTGAACGGCGGGGCCCATCTCGACGCCCCGAACGTCAACATGGTCACCTGCGGCGGCCAGGCCACCATCCCCGTGGTGGCCGCCGTGTCGGCGGTGACACCGGTCCACTACGGCGAGATCGTCGCCTCCCTCGCCTCCCGCTCGGCGGGTCCGGGCACCCGCGCCAACATCGACGAGTTCACCGAGACCACGGCGGCGGCGGTGGAGAGCGTCGGCGGGGCGGCCCGCGGCAAGGCGATCATCATCCTGAACCCGGCCGACCCGCCGCCCCTGATGCGGGACACCGTGCACTGCCTGGTCTCCGACTGCGCCACGGAGGCCGTCACCGACTCGGTGGAGGAGATGGTGGCGCGCGTGCAGGAGTATGTGCCCGGCTACCGCCTCAAGCAGCGGGTGCAATACGAGAAGGTGGCCGCCGACGACCCACTGCGCACCCTCGCGCCCGGCTCGGGCGAGGCCCTGAAGGTGACGGTGCTGCTGGAGGTCGAGGGCGCGGGCCACCACCTTCCGGCGTACGCCGGGAACCTCGACATCATGACCTCGGCCGCCCTGCGCACCGCCGAACGCATGACCGACCGCACGCGCACCCCGGAGGCGACCCGATGACCGCGCTGTACGTCCAGGACGTGACCCTGCGGGACGGCATGCACGCCGTACGCCACCGCTACACCGTCGACCAGGCCCGTACGATCGCCGCCGCGCTGGACGCGGCCGGGGTGACGGCGATCGAGATCGCCCACGGCGACGGCCTGTCCGGGTCGAGCGTCACCTACGGCGTGGGCGCGCACACCGACTGGGAGTGGATCGAGGCGGTCACCGGGGCCGTACGGCACGCGATCCCGACGACGCTGCTGCTGCCGGGCATCGGCACGGTGCACGACCTGCGGCGGGCGCACGCGCTCGGCATCCGCTCGGTGCGGATCGCCACGCACTGCACCGAGGCCGACATCTCGGCGCAGCACATCGCCGCCGCGCGGGAACTGGGCATGGACGTGGCGGGCTTCCTGATGATGTCCCACATGGCCGAACCGGCCGAACTCGCCGCGCAGGCCCGCCTGATGGAGTCCTACGGCGCCCAGTGCGTGTACGTCACCGACTCCGGGGGCCGCCTCACCATGGACGGCGTCCGCGACCGGTTCCGCGCCTACCGGGACGTCCTCGACTCGGCGACGGAGGTGGGCATCCACGCCCACCACAACCTGGGCCTGGGCGTGGCGAACTCGGTGGTCGCGGTGGAGAACGGCGCCGTACGCGTCGACGCGTCCCTCGCCGGACAGGGCGCGGGCGCGGGCAACTGCCCGCTGGAGGCGTTCGTCGCGGTCGCCGACCTCCTCGACTGGGACCACGGCTGCGACCTCTTCCCCCTCATGGACGCCGCCGAGGACCTGGTCCGCCCGCTCCAGGACCGCCCGGTCCGCGTCGACCGGGAAACCCTCACCCTCGGCTACGCGGGCGTCTACTCCAGCTTCCTCCGCCACGCCGAGACCGCCGCCCTCCGCCACCACCTCGACACCCGCACCCTCCTGGTGGAGGCAGGCCGCCGCGGCCTCATCGGCGGCCAGGAGGACCTGATCGCGGACATCGCGCTGGATCTGGCGCGGGGCGCGGCCACGTCGTGACCTGAGCAACACCGCGGCGCGCAGCAGCCGTTCGCTCCGGTGACCGCCCGCTGACCCGGGCGCCGTCGGCGACCTGAACGCCGACGGTGCCCGGGGTCAGGGCTCGGGGGTCAGTTCTCGGGGGCGGGGACCACCGTGAGGTGGCCGACGGAGCGGCGGGGGCGGCGGACGCGGCGGGGGGCGGGGGGCGGGGCCTCGCGGAGGACCATCGTCAGGCGGGTGTAGCCCATGTCGCGCAGGGTGCGCGGGGTCTCGCCGACGATACGGCACTCGGTGGCGCCCCGGCGGGGGTCGGGGTGGAGCAGGGTGCGGACGGCGCCGTCGTGCTCGACGGCGCCCTCGCCCATGGCGCGGACCCAGTGCGGCAGGCCCTGCCGGTAGGCGGCCTCCATCAGTGGGTCCTGGGCGATGTCCCGGCGGATCGCCTGCAACCCGCGGTCGTGGTCGTGCCGTTCGAGGGTCGCGGCGAAGCGTGCCAGCATCGGCAGGCACCAGCCCGACTCGTGGTCGCCGAGGACGGCGGCGGCGTCGGGGTGGAAGAGCACGAAGCGGAGGAAGTTGTCGCCCGGCTGCGCCGTGGGATGCGGGCCGACCTCCCTGAAAAGTGACGCGAAAGCGGCGTTGGCGAGGACGACGTCCCAGCGGTGGTCGACGACGACGGACGGGAAGGGCACGGCCTCCAAGTACGTGGCGTAGTCCCGGAGATAGGCCTGGGCCTCGGGACTCTCGGGGACGGGCCGCGGTACCGACCGCTGCCCACCTGCCTGAATTGCCATCGGGAGGTCACCCCTCTTGCCTCTGCGGCCATCTCGCGGCGTGCCGATCCTCACGCCCCGGTACGTGACGTGTCAACTATCGTGGCATTCGGCGCTTGTTGACGGCTGAAATTGGCCACAGTTGTGGCGACACCTGGATGTGAGTTCGACGGACCGGCTACTCTCCGGGCAGTTCACGGCGATCGCGTGTGCCCGTGAGAGGCTCGTGAGAGACGTAGGAGACCTGTCGGTGACGGATGGCTTCGAGGTTCCGGACGCCGCGGCGTCGGCGCTGCTGTCGGCCGTCGTCGCCCGCGTCTCCGCACTCGCCGAGCGGCTGGAGGTGGCACCCTTCGAGGTGTTCGCCACCGGACGGCTGTCCGTCGCCTCCGGTGTCCCGGAGCCGGTGGTCAAGTCCCTGCTGAGCGGGCGCCCGGCGGGCGAGCCCGACGTCCAGGCGCGCTTCCTCCAGCGCCTGGACCTGCTGCGCCGCACCCGCCTCAAGCCCAACGGCCGCAGATACACCCAGCAGGAGATCGCCGACGGCGCCGGCATGTCGCGGCAGCAGGCGGGCGCCCTCATCAACGGCGACCGCCGCCCCACGATGGAGCACTGCGACGCGCTCCAGCGCTTCTTCCGCGTCCACGCCGGGTTCCTCACCGCCGAGGACCCGGAGGCGCTGGCGGGCGCCCTCCAGCACACCGAGCAGGAACTGCTCCAGAAGCTCGCTGCCCGGGAGGCCGCCGCCGCCACCGAGGACCCGCTGGAGCGTCTGCTCCAGGACCACGGCGTGCGCGGCATCGCCTGGCGCGCCGCCCAGCTCCCCACCGATCAGCACCGCGACAAGGTCGCCGAATGGCTGGACATGCTCCTGGAGAGCGTGAAGCGGCCCGAGTCGTGATCGGGGGCTACTAGGTGGGCATCGCCAAGGACATGCGCCGGCTGTGCGGCGAACTCGTCGCGGAACTCGGCCTCCCCGCCCCGGCCGCCGCCCCGGCCGACCTCTACACGGCCCTGTGCGACGCGATGAGCCGCCGCCGCGGCCGTCCCGTGATGTTCCGTACGGCCGTCTTCCCGCCCGGCACGGCCAGCGGGCTCTGGCTCGACATGGCCGAGCAGGACCTCGTCGTCATCGAGGAACGCACCGCCCCCGACCACCAGTTGGTGATCCTGGGCCACGAGCTGTGGCACATGAAGGCCGGGCATTGCAGCCACCACGTCGAGGGCGCGGCAGTGGCGGCCCGCCTGCTGCACGACGAGGCCGACCTGCGGGCGACCGTGCTGCGGGTCGCCGCGCGCAGCCGGTTCGACCAGGCCGACGAGCGGGACGCGGAGAGCTTCGGTCTCCTCCTCGCCAGCAAGTGCCGTGCCTGGCTGCCCGGTTCGTCACCGCGCGGGCGCGGGCAGCGCGACCATCTCGCGGGGCGGATCGAGGCGTCCCTCGGCTATCTCGGGCCCCAGGACCGCGGCACCGTCTGAACCCGGCGGACGCCCGGCGAACGCTCCCGCACGTCCGGGGTCGACCGGAGCCGGTGGATCACCCGCAGCGGGTGGATCGGCCGGAGCTGGTGGATCAGCCGGAGCCGGGGGGATCAGCGTGGATCAGCCGGAACCGGGGGGGATCAGCGCGGGTCCGGCGTGTCCTCCGGGTGGGCCATCGCGGCCTTCTGCAACTCCACCGCCGCCAGCAGGCTCAGTTTCGGCTCGGCCCGGCGCAGCGCCTTGACCGCCGCGATCGAGTCGACGGCACCGGTGAAGCCCGCGTCGGCGAGCCGGGCGCGCACCCACCGCGCGCGCAGCAGGCCCTCGGTGGCGGCGGCCGTCGACTCGACGAGGGCGACGGCGCGTTCGAGGCCGGGGCGCTGCTCGGCGGGCGCCTCGTCGAGCGCCTGGCGCAGGGCGGCGGCGACCGTGTCCGCGTCCCGGAGGACCAGGACGAAGTTGTGCCTCTTGTCGAATCCCGCGAGAGCTGCCATGCCGACCACCGTGGCGCCCACGGCGAACCCCTGGCAAGGGACTTGAGGTTTTCCAGAGGCTGAGCCGGTTCCGGCCGCGCCCGGCCCGCGGGAGAGATGCGCCCACGCGGGGGTTCCGCCCCCGCGACGGCTCCGCCCGCACAGGCGTCCGCGTGCGCCGAGCGGGCGAACCGGCGGAGCGGCGGACCCGATTGTCAGTGGGGGGCGGCAAGCTGGGGGACGCGCCACCGTATGCGGGGCGTGCGCGCCGCCAGGCGCGTGGGGAGACGACGCCGACACGGGGAGAGCCGACCGATGCACACCGCCGTACTGACCGACCGCGAGCGCACCGCCGTCCAGGCCTATCTGCGGCTGCTGCACACCGTCCGGGCGTCGATCGGCGACGAGGACGCGGCGCCGCCACCGGGACGGCCGCCGATGGTGCCGCCCGCCGTCCTCGCCGAGGCCGAGCAGGCTCTCGCGGCGGCCGGACTGCGGGGCAACGAGGAGGAGTTCTTCCGGATGCTGGCCGCCTGGCTGCCCGAGCACTGACCACGCCGACCACGCCGCTCCCGAGCGGTGAAGCCGCGGGGCGGCCCCTCAGGTGTCTCGGTCCGCGAGGTCCCGCGGGTGCGGAACCGTGATCGCCGTCGCCACCAGGCCCTCGCCGAGCACCCAGCCGCCGTCGAACCGGCCGAGGCGCCGCTCGCCCACGACCGGTCCCGGCACCAGGAGGCGGGCGCTCAGGGTGCCGCGGGTGGCGCCGGGGGCGCCGCGGTCGATCGTGATGTCGGCCTCGCCGAAGTCCAGCCACTTCCCGGTCAGCGGGAACCACGCCTTGTAGACCGACTCCTTGGCGCTGAACAGCAGTTTGTCCCAGTGCACGTCGGGCCGGTCGGCGGCGAGGCGGCGCAGCCGCTCCCGCTCCGCGGGCAGCGAGACGGCGTCCAGGACGCCCTCCGGGAGCGGCCGGTGGGGTTCGGCGTCGATGCCGAGCGAGGCCAGGTCGGCGGCGCGGACCAGGGCGGCGGCGGCGTAGCCGTCGCAGTGGGTCATGCTCCCGGCCAGCCCGGTCGGCCACCGCGGGGCGCCCCGCTCGCCGGGCAGGACGGGGTGCGGGGGCACGCCCAGTTTCTCCATGGCGCGGCGCGCGCAGGTGCGGACCACGGTGAACTCGCGGCGCCGCTTGGCGACCGCCCGCGTCAGGAGGGCCTCCTCCTCGGGGAAGAGCGGCCCGTCGCCGAACGCGCGGGCGCCCTCCTCACCGTACGCCTCCACGGCGACCACCGTCTCCGGCAGCAGCTCCTCGATCACGTGGTCTCGTCCTCCGGGGGCAGGATGCGGCGCGGGCGGCCCGGCGGGCGGGAGCGCTTGCGCCATTCGCGGGGGTAGCCCACGGACACCTCCTCGAAGCGGACGCCCTCGTGCCAGGTGGTGCGCGGGATGTGCAGATGACCGTAGACCATGGCGGCGACGCGGAAACGGCGGTGCCAGTCGGCGGTCAGCCGGGTGCCGCACCACATGGCGAACTCGGGGTACCACAGGACGTCCGTGGGGTGCCGGTCCAGCGGGTAGTGGTTGACGAGGACCGTGGGCAGGTCGTCGGGGATCTCGGCGAGGCGCGCCTCGGTCGCGGCGACCCGGGCCCGGCACCAGTCCTCGCGGGTGGGGTAGGGGTCGGGGTGCAGCAGGTACTCGTCGTTGCAGACGATGCCCGTGCCGTGCGCGTACTCCAGGCCCTGGGCCTTGGTGGTGCTGCCGGCCGGGAGCCAGGAGTAGTCGTAGAGGAGGAACAGCGGGGCGACTACGGCCGGGCCGCCGGGGCCCTCCCACACCGGGTAGGGGTCCTCGGGGGTGACGACGCCGAGGTCGCGGCAGACCTCGACCAGGTGCTCGTAGCGGGCGACGCCGCGCAGGGTGACGGTGTCCTTGGGATGGGTCCACAGCTCGTGGTTGCCGGGCGCCCAGACGACCTTGGCGAAGCGGCTCGCGAGGGTCTTCAGGGTCCAGTGGATGTCGGCGACGCTCTCCGAGACGTCCCCGGCGACCAGCAGCCAGTCCTCGTCGGTCTCGGGAGCGAGCTTCTCGACGATGGCCCGGTTCTCCGGGTAGCCGATGTGCAGATCACTGATGGCCAGCAGTCGTCCGCCGCCACCGGCCGTCGCCTTCACGTCCTGTCTCCCCGCTCTCCGCCTCGTCCACGCCGCCGCCGGGACCACGCTGACGCGCGTCCACCGGCGGCGTTCCCATCCTTACCCGAGCCCACGCCGACCATGAACATGATCGGCGAATCCGTAACACGGGCGTTGCACGCGGCACCCCCGCGAAGCCGTATGATCGCCCCAACACCACCGCCTCTCCATCCCTTCGCGCAGGGCGGTTCGGTGTACCTCCACCTCCCCCCTGCCCGGGTACGGGCCTGCTTCGCCCTGCCCGCACACCGTGAAAGGCGGCCTGCATGGTCTCTCGCGTACGCGTCTGGCTCAACCGCACGTACGCGGAGAACGTGTTCTTCATGGATCAGCTGCGGCGAAATCCGAGCGATCGCGCGGTCGAGATCCACGCCACCCACGGTGACGCCGACTCGCCGGTCCTGGCCGCCGCCGACACCGCCGACCTGGAGCCGGAGGGCCTGTCCCCCGCCGGGTACGTGGAGTACGCCCTCGACCAGTGCCGCCGCCGCGGGATCGACGTGTTCGTGCCCCGGCTGCACCAGGCGGCGATCGTCGCGCACCGCGCCGACTTCGCGGCGGCCGGCACGGCGTTGCTGGCGCCGCCGCCCGAGGCCGTGGCCGTCTTCCACGACAAGGTCATCGCCTACGAGGCCGTCCAGGCCATCGGGGTGCCCGTGCCGCCCTGGTGGCGGGCCCGCACGGCCGACGAACTCGTGCACGCCGTAGAGGAGTTGGAGGCGCGCGGGCACCGTGCGTGCTTCAAGCCAGCGTCCGGCGCGGGCGGGGTGGGCTTCCGCGTGATCACGCGCACCCCCTTCTCCCTCGCGCACCTGAACGGCTTCCCGAGCCCGTACGTCCAGCTGGACCTGGTCGCCGAGGCGCTGCGGCGGTCCGAGGAGCCGGTGGACCTGCTGGTGATGCCGCGGCTGGAGCAGCCGGAGGTGTCGGTGGACTGCCTCACCGGCCCCGACAACCTGGTCCGGCTCGCGATCGGCCGCACCAAGAACGGCCGCCGCCGGGGGTTCACCCTCGACGAGCGGTGGCTGGAGCCCGCCCGGCGGATCGCCGAGGGCTTCGGGCTGCACTACCTGTCCAACATCCAGTTCCGGATGCTCGGTGAGCAGCCGGTCCTGATGGACGTCAACACGCGCCCGGCGGGCGGCCTGCACCAGTTGGCGCTGTGCGGAGTCAACGCCCCCTGGTCGGCCGTGCAGTTGGCGCTCGGCGAGGACCAGGGCGAGATCACGCCGCCGTTCCTCGGGCAGGACTACACGGTGGTGTCGGGGCCGCGTCCGCTGCGCGCCGCGACACTGCCGCCGCACCTGGCCGAGGAGACCGGCGCGCTGCTGCCCGCGGTGCCCGCCCCGGCCGAGCCCGTCGAGGCGGGCCCGGTCGGCGCCCCGGTGGAGGTCGGCCCCTCCGCCCCCGCCCAGCCGCTCCAGGCGGCCTCGGCACCCCGCCCCTGATCCGGACCCGCCACGGGGGGGGCGGGACACCCTCGCCCCCCTCACTCCACCCGCTCCACTCGCTCCACCGGTATGGACCAATTCACCGTCAGACCTTGACAGTTGAATTGGTCCATACCATTTTGGTTGGCGCACCTCCCCATCCCTTTGTCCCAGGGAGACCATGTGCGCCTCTCACTGCTCGGACGCCCCTGGCGTCGCTTCCTCGCCCTGCTCGCCACCGCCGCCCTCGCCTTCGCCGGAGCGGTGGCCCTCCCCGGCACGGCACAGGCGGCCAACATCCTCGGCAACCCCGGCTTCGAGTCGGGCGGCCTCGCCCCCTGGTCCTGCACCGGCAACCTCGGCTCGGTCGTCTCCACCCCCGTCCACGGCGGCACCAAGGCCCTCGCGGGCGCGGTGACCGCGAGCGACATCGCCCAGTGCGGCCAGACCGTCACCGTGCAGCCCAACACCGCGTACACGCTGAGCGGTTGGGTACGCGGCTCCTACGTCTACCTCGGCGTCGACGGCGGCGCCTCCACCTGGGCCTCGTCGCCGACGGCGTACACCCGGCTGTCGGTGTCCTTCACCACCGGCGCCGGGCAGACCAGCGCCCGCGTCTACGTGCACGGCTGGTACGCCCAAGGCGCCTACCAGGCCGACGACATCAGCCTCGACGGTCCCGGCGGCGGGGGCTCCGACACCCAGGCGCCGAGCGTGCCGGGCGGACTGACCTCGACCGGGAAGACCTCCACCAGCGTCTCGCTGAGCTGGAACGCCGCCACGGACAACGTGGGCGTCACCGCGTACGACGTCTACAGCGGCGCCAACCAGGTGCTGACCGTCTCCGGGACGAGCGCCACCGTCAGCGGGCTCTCCCCCAGCACCGCCTACATCTTCTCGGTGCGGGCGCGGGACGCGGCGGGCAACGTCTCCGGGCCCTCCGCCTCCGTGTCGGTGACGACCGACGCGGGCGGGGGCGGCGGCACCGGCTTCAAGCAGGCGGCGCCGTACCTCTTCCTCGGGTGGGGCGACCCGCCGAGCGCGACCTCGGTGATGAGCGCGACCGGCGTCAAGTGGTACACGATGGCGTTCATCCTGTCCTCCGGCGGCTGCACCCCGGCCTGGGACGGACAGCGGCCCCTCACCGGCGGCAACGACCAGACCGTCATCAACTCCATCCGGTCGGCGGGCGGCGACATCGTCCCGTCCATCGGCGGCTGGAGCGGCAACAAGCTCGGCCCCAACTGCTCGACGCCGCAGGCCCTCGCGGGCGCCTACCAGAAGGTGATCGACGCCTACGGCCTCAAGGCGATCGACGTCGACATCGAGAACACCGACGAGTTCGAGAACGCCGTCGTGCAGGACCGCATCCTCGGCGCCCTGAAGATCGTCAAGGCGAACAACCCCGGTCTGCGCACCATCCTCACCTTCGGCACCTCGACCACCGGCCCGACCTCCTGGGGCAACCGGCTGATCGAGCAGGCGAAGGCGCTCGACGCGGGCATCGACGTGTTCACCATCATGCCGTTCGACTTCGGCGGCGGCGCCGACATGTACGGCAACACCGTGAACGCCAGCGAGGGGTTGAAGAACAAGCTCAGGTCCACCTTCGGCTGGGACGACGCCACCGCCTACGCCCACATCGGGATCTCCGGCATGAACGGCCTCTCCGACCAGCAGGAGGTCACCTCGCCCGAGACCTGGACCCGCATCCGCGACTGGGCCAACGGCCACCACATCGCGCGGCTCGCGTACTGGGCCGTCAACCGTGACCGGCCCTGCCCCGGCGGCGGAGTCGTCAGCAACTGCTCCGGCATCAGCCAGACGACCTGGCAGTTCACCTCCATCACGGCGGGCTTCACCGGCTGAGCCGACCCCGCCGCACGCACGACGAATCCCCCGGGCGAAAGTCCGGGGGATTTTTTTCGTCAGGGGTGTATCAGGCGCCGGGGTGCGCGCTCTTAAGACATGTAACACCGCAGGACCACGGAGGATCGACGGGGGACACGGGGGAACGACGGGGGTCGCGACCCCTCCGTGGAAGCACCACCGGCACCACGAGTACGACCAGCACCACCCGCACCACCTGCACCATCCGCTTCACCTGCACCACCGCATCAAGGACCGACGGGGGAAACCGGGGATCGACGGGGGATCCCCGAGCACGGGGGAACAGGGTCGGTCGGCCGCTGTCACGGGGAGCGACCGACCGGCCCGAACGCACCGCCCGGTGCGCGAACGACGGGGCGGGCACGGCTGGGGGGCCGTGCCCGCCCCGCGTCATGTCCCGGCCCGCGTCATGTCCTGCGGGGCGGTGCGCGAGGCGTGCCGGGGGGCTAGTCGTCGCGCGGGGCGCGGTTCAGACGGAGCGTCAGGATCTGGAACGGGCGCAGGACCACCGGGACCGCGCCGTCCTCGTCGACGGTGCCCGGTTCGAGGGGCCGCTCCAGCAGGTCGGTCACCTGGACGCCGTGGAAGGGGAATCCGGCGCGCAGGGTGCCGCGCGCCCGCCCGCCGCGCGACTCGTAGAGCCGGACGACGACGTCCCCAGAGGTGTCGTCGGCGAGCTTGACCGCCTCGACCGTGATGCCCTCGCCGTCCACCGAGAGCACCGGCTCCGGCTCGCCCGCCGCGTCGGCCACCCGCAGCGGCAGATTGAGGGCGTACCCCTCGGCGACCGCGTCCTCGATGCTCGCGCCGGGCAGCAGCGCGTAGGTGAGGCGGTGGCGGCCCTGGTCGGCGCCGGGGTCCGGGACGCGGGGCGCGCGCACCAGGCTGAGGCGGACCGTGGTGGTGGTGCCGCCGTCCTCGCGGACCGTGCGGGTGACGTCGTGGCCGTAGGTGGAGTCGTTGAGGATCGCGACGCCGTAGCCGGGTTCGCCGATGTGCACCCAGCGGTGGCAGGAGACCTCGAACTTGGCCGCCTCCCACGTGGTGTTGGTGTGGGTGGGGCGCTGGACGTGGCCGAACTGGATCTCGGCGGAGGAGTGCGCGGCGCGGACGTCGACCGGGAAGGCGGCCTTGAGGATCTTCTCGGCCTCGAGCCAGTCGAGGTCGGTCGCGATGTCGATCCGGGGGCTGCCCGCGCGCAGGGTGACGGTCTGGGCGACGGTCGAGCCCCGGCCGAAGGAGCGGGTGACGCGGATCGAGGCGACGAGGGGGTGTTCCTCGACGACGGTGATCTCGTCCGCCGTGAGCAGGTCGGTGTAGCGGTTGCGGTAGTGGCGGTCGATGTCCCAGGCGTCCCAGTAGTTGGGGAGGTCGGTGTGCAGGCGCAGCAGGTTGCCCGCCTCGGCCAGGACCTCGCGGCCGGCCCGCAGGTCGTACACGGAGGCGAGGGTGCCGTCGGCGGCGACCTCGACGCGGACCAGCCCGTTGTCGAGGACCCGCCCGGAGACGGTGACCGGCCGCGGCGCCGGGGTGGCGGTGCCGTCCGGGGCGGCGATGCCGTGGGAAGGGGTGGCGGTGTCCGCGGCGGGCCGTGGGAGCGAGGCGCTGCCGCCCGCCGGGACCTCGACGTGGACGGGGGTGCCGTCGGGCGCGCGGACGACCTCGGCGCGGGGGTAGGGGCTGGTGTTGAAGACGCGGGGTCCGCCGGTGCCGAGGGCGGTGATCGCATCGGCGGTCAGGGCTTCCAGCTCGGCTGCCACGCGGGCGTATTCGGCCTCCGCCTCGCGGTGCACCCAGGCGATGGAGGAGCCGGGCAGGATGTCGTGGAACTGGTGCAGCAGCACCGTCTTCCACAGCCGGTCCAGCCGCTCGTACGGATAGGCGAAGCGGTCCGGGTGGTGCAGGGCGGCCGTCGTCGCCCACAACTCGGCCTCGCGCAGCAGGTGTTCGGAGCGGCGGTTGCCCTGCTTGGTGCGGGCCTGGGAGGTGTAGGTGGCGCGGTGCAGCTCCAGGTACAGCTCGCCGTTCCAGACGGGGGCGTCCGGGTACTCGGCGCGGGCCTTGGCGAAGAAGGCGTCGGGGTGTTCGACGACGACCTTGGCCGAGCCCTCCAGATCGGCCAGCCGACGGGCGCGTTCCATGATCTCGCGGGTGGGTCCGCCGCCGCCGTCGCCCCAGCCGAAGGGGGCGAGGGAGCGCGTCCCGGCGCCCTTCTCGGCGTAGTTGCGGACCGCGAGGTCCATCTCCTCGCCGCTGAAGGAGGCGTTGTAGGTGTCGACCGGCGGGAAGTGGGTGAAGATGCGGGTGCCGTCGATGCCCTCCCACCAGAAGGTGTGGTGGGGGAAGCGGTTGGTCTGGTTCCAGGAGATCTTCTGGGTCAGGAACCACTCGTTGCCCGCCAGCTTGGCGAGCTGGGGGTAGGCGGCGTTGTAGCCGAAGGAGTCGGGGAGCCAGACGCCCTTGGTCTCGATGCCGAGGTTGTCGATGAAGAACCGCTTGCCGTGGACGAGTTGGCGGGCGACGGCCTCGCCGCCGGGCAGGTTGCCGTCGGACTCGACCCACATGCCGCCGACCGGCACCCACTGGCCGCGCGCGACCGCCTCCTTGATGCGGGCCCACACCTTCGGGTACTCGTCGCGGACCCACTCGTACTGCTGGGCCTGGGAGCAGGCGAAGACGAACTCCTCGTACTCGTCGGCGAGGGAGGTGACGTTGGAGAAGGTGCGGGAGGTCTTGCGCTTGGTCTCGCGGATCGGCCAGAGCCAGGCGGAGTCGATGTGGGCGTGGCCGACGCCGGAGATCGTGTGGGCGCTGGCGTGCGCGGGCCTGGCGAGGACGGGGGCGAGGACCGCGCGGGCGGTGGGGGCGGAGCCGGAGATGTCGTCGAGGTCGAGGGCGTCCATGGCGCGGTCGAGGGCGTGCAGGATCTCGTGGCGGCGGGGTTCGTGCGCGCCGAGGTGGGCCATGAGGCCGCGCAGCACCTGGAGGTCGAGGTCGAGGTGCCAGACCTCCTCGTCGAGGATCGCGAGGTCGGCGTGGCGGAACGTGTACAGGGGGCGGTCGCCCGCCGTGCGGATGTCGCCGAGGGGGGTGGGGGCGGCGAAGCCGTCGGCGAGGATGTCGGGGTTGGAGGCGGCCTCCACCAGGTAGTCGACGTGCTCGCCGCCGGTCGCGGGGTTGCCGACGGGCACGTACTGGTTGAGCGGGTTGACCGCCTTCAGCGGGGTGCCGTCGGTGAGGTGGACCAGGGCCTCGGCCTGGTTGCCGGGCCAGTCCCCGACGAAGCCGAGGTCGATGACGGCCTCGACGCGGCGGCCCGCCCAGTCGGCGGGGACCCGCCCGCTCATCCGGAACCAGGTGGTGCCCCAGGGCGGGCCCCAGGGGGTGCCGGCCGCGAACGGCGCGTAGGCGGCGGCCGCGGCCTCCTCGAAGGGGACCGGTTCGCCCGGTGCCTGCCAGGCCTCGACCGTGAGCGGCACGCGGTCCGCGTGGACGGCGGGCTGGACGCGCTGGGTGTGGACGCGCTCGACGCGCTCCTCGATCCGGCGGCGTTCGTCGTGCATGAAGGTCTCCAGGGAGCCGGGAAGGACGGGCGGACTGCGGGGCGCTGCGGGGCGGGGACGGTGTCAGCGCAGGTAGGCGAGGCCGGGGTGGACCCCGGTGTAGCCGTCGACCAGGCGGCGGGCCACGCTCACGGAGTCCACCAGCGGGTGGAGGGCGAAGGCGGCCACCGCGCGGGTGCGGGAGCCGGACTCGGCGGCGGCCAGGACTTCCCGTTCGACGGCCTTGACCGCGCAGACCAGTCCGGTCGCGTGGTCGGGCAGCGGCGAGACGGCCACGGGGTGGGCGCCGTTGGCGTCGACGAGACACGGCACCTCGATCACGGCGTCCGCGTCGAGGACCGAAAGGGTGCGCCGGTTGCGGACGTTGAGGATCAGGGTGGTGCGTTCGTCGCGGGCGATGGCCCGCATCAGGGCGAGCGCCACCTTCTCGTAGCCGCCGGAGAGGTCGTCGGCGTCGCGCTCCCCGGCGCCCGCGCTCTCCCGGTTCTCCGCCATGTACGTCGCCTCGCGCTCGGCGCGGGTGCGGTCCCAGGCGGCCAGCGCCGACCCGCCGGTCTCGCGCATCTCGGCGTAGAAGGCGGCCTGTTGGTCGCGGAGGAAGGCACCGCGGGTCTTCTCGGCCCGCTGGTAGGCGAGGACGGCCTCGCGGTTGAAGTAGTAGTAGTGCAGGTACTCGTTGGGGACCGCGCCCAGGGAGCGCAGCCAGTCGGCGCCGAAGAGCTTGCCCTCCTCGAAGGAGCCGAGCAGGTCCGGATCGGCGAGCAGGCGCGGTAGTTCGTCGCGTCCGGCGACGCGCAGGCCGCGCACCCAGCCGAGGTGGTTGAGGCCGACGTAGTCGATGAACGCCTCGCGCGGCTCGGCGCCCAGCACCTGGGCGATACGGCGGCCGAGGCCGACCGGGGAGTCGCAGATGCCGATGACCCGGTCGCCGAGGTGGCGGGACATGGCCTCGGTGACGAGTCCGGCCGGGTTGGTGAAGTTGATGACCCAGGCGTCCGGGGCGAGGCGGGCGACCCGGCGGGCGATGTCCTCGGCGACGGGCACGGTGCGCAGTCCGTACGCGATGCCGCCCGCGCCCACCGTCTCCTGGCCGAGGACACCCTCGGCGAGCGCCACCCGCTCGTCGTGCGCGCGGCCCTCCAGACCGCCGACGCGGATCGCGGAGAAGACGAAGTCGGCGCCGGTCAGCGCCTCGTCGAGGTCGGTGGTGGCGGTGACGGCGGGGGCGTCGGGCACGGCCGAGGCCTGCTCCGCCAGCACCCGGGCCACGGCGTCGAGGCGGCCCGCGTCGAGGTCGTGCAGCACGACCTCCGTGACCCGCCCCTCGGCCCGGTCCGTCAGCAGGGCCCCGTACACCAGCGGCACCCGGAATCCGCCGCCGCCCAGAATCGTCAGCCTCACGTGCGCACCTCTCCCAACGGTCCTGCCTGCGCCGGTGGTCCGGCCTGTACCCCCTGAGCCGGTTGTCCGGCCTGCCGCGCCCGTCCGGCCTGCCCTGCCTGTGCGGGCGGCCCCGGTTCCCCCGGCCGGGCCGCCCGCCGTGCCGGTGGCGGCTCGTCCGCCGGGTGCGCCAGCACGATCTCCACGCCCGCCTCCTCCAGCGCGGCGCGGGTGACCGGGTCGAGGGGGGCGTCGGTCACCAGCGCGTCCAGGGCCTCGGGGCCGCAGACGCGGGCCACACCGGTGCCCGGGAACTTCGCCGCGTCGGCCAGCAGGACCACCCGGCCGCCCGCCGCGATCATGGCGCGTTTCACCGGGACCTCGACCACCGTCGTGTCCATCACCTGACCGCCGGTCCGGACGCCGCTGGTGCCGAGGAAGAGCCAGTCGGCGTGCAGCTGGCGCAGGTTGTCCTCGGTGAGGAAGCCGACCAGGGAGCGGTACTCGCGGCGGACCATGCCGCCGAGCAGCACCAGCTCGATGTCCTCGTCGTCGGCCAGTTCCTCGTAGACCACCAGGTTGCTGGTGATCACCGTGACGCGGCGGCCGTGCAGCTGGCGGGCCAGCCGGTAGGCGGTGGTGCCGATGTCGAGCAGGACCGTCTCGCCGTCCCGGACCATGGCCGCCGCGCGGGCCGCTATGGCGTCCTTCTGGGCCACCCGGACCTCGGCGACCTCGGCGAAGGGCTGGTCGCCCTCGTCCACGACGGCACCGCCGTGGACGCGGGTGAGCAGGCCCTCCTCCTCCAGCCGGACCAGGTCGCGCCGGACCGTGGCGGGGCTCACGCCCAGTTGCTCGGAGAGGTCGGTCACAGCCGCGGGGCCGCCCGAGCGCAGGGCCCGCAGGATGAGTTGGTGTCGTCGTTCTGCCAGCACACCGTGCACAGTACTCGTCATCTTCAATCAAATCCATGCTCAGTTCTGCTCGGGTATTGACCAATCTTTCGAAGGAGCGCACGATTCCGGACACGAAATGAAGAGTTCTGACGAACTCGTGGCGTCCCCCTGGTGGCGCGCACGCCGGACGCGAAACCCCGCGCGAACGGGAGGGCGCGTCCGGGCCTCGACGAAAGGGCGTTTCCCGTGGACGACCGGCCCGACGACGACCGGCCCGACGTGCTGCTGACCGGGCTCCTCTTCTACGACCTCGTCCTCACCGGGCTGGAGGGGCCGCCCGTGCCGGGCGAGGAGATCTGGACGACGGGGATGGGCTGCGGCCCCGGCGGGATCGCCAACCTCGCGGTCGCCGCCGCCCGCTTCGGCCTGCGCACCTCGCTGGCCACGGTCTTCGGGGACGACTTCTACGGCGCCCACTGCCGGGAGGTGATCGGCGACCAGGAGGGCGTCGACCTCTCGCTGTCCCGCGTGGCGCGGGGCCGCCCCACCCCGGTCACGGTCGCCCTCGCCCTGCCCGGCGGCCCGGCGGGCGGCACACCCCGGCCGGACACGGCGACCGGGACCCGTCCGACCGAGCCGGGCACAGCCGCCGCCCCCGCCGCCGCCCCCGCCACTGTCCCCGCCGCGCGGACCGTGCACGACCGCGCCCTGATCACCCACGGGGAGAACCCCCCGTACAGCCAGGACGAGCTGATGCGGGACGCGCCCGCCGCGCGGACCGCGCTCGTCCACCTGGAGGCCGAGCCGCGCGCCTGGATCGCCCGCGCGGCGGCCGAGGGCACGCGGGTCTACGCCGACGTCGGCTGGGACCCCACCGGGACCTGGTCGCGGGATCTCCTGGACCAGCTCGCCCTGTGCCACGCCTTCCTCCCCAACGAGACCGAGGCCATGGCCTACACCCGCACCGGCAGCGCGCGGGAGGCCCTCGGCGCGCTGGCCGAGCGGGTGCCGGTCGCGGTGGTGACGCGCGGCGGCGACGGGGCGCTCGCCGTGGACCAGAGCACGGGCGAGTACGCGCAGGTCCCGGCGCTCGACATCGATGTCCTGGACGCGACCGGCGCCGGGGACGTGTTCGGCGCGGCCTTCGTCACCGCCTCCCTGGGCGGCTGGCCGCTGGAGGAGCGGCTGCGGTTCGCCGTCCTCGCGGCCGGACTGTCGGTGCGCCGGCACGGCGGGGCGCTCGCCGCGCCCGGCTGGTACGGCGTCGACCGCTGGTGGCGCGCCCTGACCGACCCGGAGCTGCGGCGGGCGTACGGCTTCCTGGCGGACCGGCTGCCGCGGGACCCCGGCCCGCCGGTCCGGTACGCGCCGGTCACACCGCCGGTCCCGGGCACCACGACCGTCCCGCCCGGCGGACGCAGGCCGGGGACGGCCGCCGCCGGACGACCCCGCGCCGCCCCCGCCGTCCCGGCCGCGCGGCCGGACTAGGGTCTGTCGTTTGGATCATGCCGGCTTCGGGCCTGGGTGCCTGGTGAGTGCCGGTGAGCGGGGTGTGGTGCGTGCAGCTGCAAGGCGGAGGAGGGCGTCGACGCGGAGCGTCGGCAACCGACGACAACGCCGCAGATGTGCGTGCCACACCCCGCGGCCCAGGCGTGATCCAAACGACAGGCCCTAGGCGAGGTCCGCCCCCGTGTGCCCGCGCTCCACCCGCATCGCACCGCGTCTCCCCCACGGCGCCCGGCGGGGAGGCCCCGCCCTCCCCGTGGCCCGGCCTCCCCGGCGGGCCCGTTCCTCCGACGGTCCGGCCCGCACGCCGGTCCGTCGTCGGCGACATCAGCGACATCCCGAACAGATCCGAAAGGCGGTGGGAGCTGTGCGGCTCTCACGAAGAGGACTGCTGCGCGCGGGGCTGGCCGGTACGGCCGCCGGCGCGCTGGGCGGCCTGACGGCCGGCTGTGCCGTCCCGACCGGCTCGACCGGCCGGAACATGGTCCTGTGGTACTGGAGCGGCGGCCTCAGCGACACGGTCGTCAAGCGGGCCAGGTCCCGCTACGGCGACGCGGTCGACCTGAAGGCGGTGCAGATCGGCGGCTACTACCGGTCGAAGCTGATCACCACCCTGGCGGGCCGGGCGCACATCCCCGACATCGCGGGGCTGAAAGGTGAGGACATGGCGTCCTACCTGCCGAACGCCGACCAGTTCGTGGACCTGCGCACCCTGGGCGCCGAACGGCTGCGCAGCGCGTACCTCGGGTGGAAGTGGGACCAGGGCATCGCCGACGACGGCAGCATGGTGGGCTTCCCCATCGACTGCGGGCCCGTCGGCCACTACTACATGCCGGAGGTGTTCGAGCGGGCCGGGCTCCCCCACGAACCGGCCGACGTGTCCAGGGAGTTGGACACCTGGGAGAAGTTCTTCGACGCGGGCGTGCGGATGAAGAAACGACTGCCGGGCACCTACCTGCTCACCGACATCACCAGCGTCTACAGCATGGCGGTCAGCCAGGGCACCGCCAACTACGTCGACCGGGAACGGAACTTCATCGGCGACCAGCCGCACATCCGGCGGGCCTGGGACCGGGCGGTGGACGCCAAGCGGCTCGGGATCGTGTCCAAGCTGGTGAGCGGGACCCCGGACCAGCTGTCGGCGACGGAGAGCGGCAGGCTGCCGAGCCAGCTGAACGCGTCCTGGGCCACGAGTGACATCAAGCTGGGGGTGCCGAAGACCAAGGGGCGCTGGCGGGTGGCGAGTTGTCCGGGCGGTCCGTCCAACATCGGCGGCTCGTTCCTGGCGATCACCAAGGCGTGCCGGGAGCCGGAGCGGGCCTTCGAGATCATCACCTGGCTCCTCGACCCGGCCAACCAGGCACAGGGCTTCGTGGACGCGGGCCTGTTCCCGTCGACGCCGGCCTCGTACGGGATGGCGAAGCTGCGTGAGCCGGACCCGTTCTTCGGCGGGCAGGTCACCATGGACGTCTTCGGGCCCGCCGCGCAGCGGGTGCCCATCGCCTACAACAGCCCCTTCGACGTGGCGCTCGGGCAGCCGGTGAAGGACGAGATCAAGAACGTGGGCGTCCTCGGCAAGGACCCGGACACGGCCTGGCGGGACGCGATGCGCAAGTGCCGGCGGATCGCCGGTCACCTGGGGGTGAACGTCTGATGGCGACCACACTGCACCGGCCCGGCCGCCCGCCCGCCGTCACCGGGGGCACCCCGGCCGCACGCCCCCGCAAGGGCCTGCGCGCCCACTGGCACCTGTACGCGGCGATCTCCCCCTTCTACCTCCTCTTCCTGGCCTTCGGTCTGATCCCGGTCGGCTTCTCGCTCTGGGTCTCCCTGCACCGCTGGGACGGCCTGGGCTCCATGGAGTGGGCGGGGCTGACGCAGTATCAGTACCTGTGGAGCGACGCCGACTTCTGGCACGCGGTCGGCAACACGATCCTCATCTGGGCCCTCGCCACGTTCCCCATGATCTTCCTGGCGATGGTCACGGCCGTGATGCTCAACTCGGCGGTGCGCCTCAAGAACGTGTACCGGCTGGCCTACTTCCTGCCGAACGTGACGTCGGTGGTCGCGGTGGCGATCATCTTCGGCTCGGTGTTCTCCACCAACTTCGGCCTCGTCAACGCCCTGTTGCAGGCGGTCGGGCTGGACCAGGTGGCCTGGCTGAACACCCCCTGGGGCATCAAGATCGCCATCGCGACGCTGATGACCTGGCAGTGGACCGGCTACAACGCGATCATCTTCCTGGCCGGGCTCCAGACCGTGCCGAGCGAGCTGTACGAGGCGGCGCGCATCGACGGCGCCGGGCCGGTGCAGACGTTCTTCCGGATCACCCTGCCGATGCTGCGGCCGGTGCTGCTGTTCGTGCTGGTCGTGTCGACGGTGACCGGGCTCCAGAGCTTCTCCGAACCGCAGGTGCTGCTCCAGACCACCGCCAACGACTCGACGTACGCGGGCGGTCCGGGCGCCTCCGGGCAGACGATGGTCCTCTACTTCTTCCAGCAGACCTTCGACAACAACGACTTCGGGTACGGCGCCGCCGTCGCGTGGGGGATCTTCCTCGTCGTCGTCCTTTTCTCGATCATCAACTGGCGTCTGGTACGGCGCCGGGGCGAAGACTAGGGAGGCCGGTCGCCATGGCATCCGTCAAGGGAACCCGGGGGCGCGGGATCGCCCTGCACGCCGTGCTGGTGCTCGGCCTGCTGCTGTCGGCCTTCCCGTTCTACTGGGCCGTGATCATGTCGACGCACACGTCGTCGGAGATCTTCTCCTACCCGCCGAAGCTGCTGCCCGGCTCGCACTTCGGCGAGAACCTGCGGCACCTCTTCGACAACGTCGACTTCTTCGGGTCGATGGCCAACTCGCTGCTGGTGGCGGGGTCGGTGACGTTCCTGGTGCTGTTCTTCGACTCGCTGGCCGCGTTCGTGTTCGCCAAGTTCGCCTTCCCGGGCCGCCGGACGCTGTTCGCGCTGCTGATGGTGATCTTCATGGTGCCGGCGCAGCTCGCGGCGATCCCGCAGTTCGTCATCATGGCGAAGCTGGGCTGGATCGGCTCGATGACCTCGCTGATCGTGCCCGCGGCGGCGAACGCGTTCGGCATCTTCTGGATGCGGCAGTACATGCGGGGCGCGATCCACGACGAACTCCTCGACGCCTCCCGCATCGACGGCGCGAACTTCCTCCGCCAGTACTGGCACGTCGCGCTCCCGGTCGTCCGGCCGGGGCTCGCCTTCCTCGGCATCTTCACCTTCATGGGCCAGTGGAACGACTACGCGTGGCCGCTGATCGCCCTCACCAACCCCGACAACGTGACCCTCCAGGTCGCCCTGTCGCAGCTCAACGGCACGCACGGCACCACCGACTACGGGATGGTCATGACCGGCGCCCTGCTCGCCCTGGTGCCGCTGCTGCTGGTGTTCGCGGTCGGCGCCCGGCAGATCATCGGGGACCTCGCCAAGGGAGCCGTCAAGTGACCGATCCGCTGCTGGCGTTGCGCCCCTGGGAGGCGCCCGAGCTGACCTCGTGGGGGCGGCTGCCGATGCACGCGGTGGACCGGCGGGCGGGCGCGCTGTCCCTGGACGGGGAGTGGCGGTTCCGGCTGCTCCCCGCACCCGACGGCGCGGAGGCCGCCCAAGGCCCCGGCCCTGACCCCGGCTCCGGCTCCGGCTCCGGCGGGGAGTGGTCCTCGGCGTGGGTGCCGGGCGCGTGGACCCTCCAGGACACCGACGACCTCCCCCGGTACCTCAACGTCCGCATGCCGTTCGGGGAGTTCCCGCCGCACGTGCCCGCCGCCAACCCGACCGGCGTGTACGAGCGCGAGGTCGAGGTGCCCGCGGAATGGGCCGGGCGGCGGATCGTGCTCCAGGTCGGGGCGGCCGAGAGCGTGCTCCTCGTGCACGTGGACGGGCGGCCGGTGGGGATCTCCAAGGACTCCCACCTCGCGGCCGAGTTCGACCTGACGGCGCGGGTGCGGCCCGGCGCGCGGTCCGTCGTACGGCTGACGGTGGTGAAGTGGTCGGACGCCTCGCACCTGGAGGACCAGGACCACTGGTGGCACGGCGGGATCACCCGCCCGGTCCTGCTGTACGCGACGGACCCGCTGTATCTGGCCGACGTCGGGGTGCGCGCCGGGCGGGACGGGGAGCTGCGGGTGGACTGCCTGGTGCGGGACGCGGGCGGGGCGCTGCCCGACGGCTGGTACGTCAGCGGCCACCTCGCCGCCGAGGCCGACGAACCCGACAGCCCCGCCGGTCCAGGCCCCGCCGGTCCGGGCCCCGTCGACTCCCCCGCCCACCCGGACTCCCCCGGCGGGCTGCCGCTCGCGCAGGACGCCGCGTTCGACCGGGTCAACGCCGACGAGGAGCGGGTCTCCGCCTTCCTCGGGGAGGCCCGCCTCGGCGCCCGCGTGCCCGGGGTGCGGACCTGGACCGCGGAGACGCCGGAGCTGTACGGCCTCACGGTGCGGCTGCACCGCGCCGACGGCAGCGTCGCGGACACCTCCCGGCACCGGATCGGCTTCCGCGACGTCGAGATCAGCGGCCGGGACCTGCTGGTCAACGGCGAGCGGATCTTCGTACGGGGCGTCAACCGGCACGACTTCCACCCGCTGACCGGGCGGACGGTGTCGTACGACGACATGCGCGCGGACCTGGTGCTGCTGAAGCGGTTCGGGTTCAACGCGGTGCGCACCGCGCACTACCCGAACGACCCGGCGCTGTACGACCTCGCGGACGAACTCGGCCTCTACGTGGTCGACGAGGCGGACATCGAGACCCATGACCACGCGCACGAGATCGCCGACGACCCGCGCTACCTCGGCGCGTTCCTCGACCGGGTCTCCCGCATGGTGCTGCGGGACCGCAACCACCCGTCCGTCATCGTCTGGTCGCTGGGCAACGAGTCCGACTACGGCGCCCACCACGACGCGGCGGCCGGCTGGGTGCGACGGCACGACCCGACCCGGCCGCTCCAGTACGAGGGGGCCGCCAAACGCGGCTGGGCCGACCCGGACGTCGCGTCCGACATCGCCTGCCCGATGTACGCGTCGCTGGAGGAGTGCGTGGCGCACGCCCTGTCCGGGCTCCAGACCAAACCGCTCATCCAGTGCGAGTACTCGCACGCGATGGGCAACAGCAACGGCACGCTCGCCGACCACTGGGCCGCCGTCGAGGCCACCCCGGGGCTTCAGGGCGGCTTCATCTGGGAGTTCTGGGACCACGGCATCCTCCAGCGGGTGAGCGACGGAAGGCCCACCGGACGGGCCGGCGCGGGACTGTACGCCGACGGGGTCGCCGCGCCCGGCCACCGCTGGGCGTACGGCGGCGACTTCGGGGAGCGCGACCACGACGGCGCGTTCGTCGCGGACGGCGTCGTCTTCCCCGACCGCACGCCGAAGCCCGTGCTGTACGAGCACCGTGAGCTGGCGGCCCCGGTGCGGCTGACGCCGTACCGGCACGAGGGGCTGGTGCTCGCCAACCACCAGCACTTCCGGGGCCTGGAGTGGCTCGCGGCCCGCTGGGAGCTGGTCCTCGCCGACGGCGACACGGTGACCGCCCCGGCCGAACTGCCGCAGCTGCGGCCGGGCGGGACGGCCGTGGTGCCGCTGCCGTTCGCGCTGCCGCGCGCGGGCGGCGAGGCGTGGCTGACGCTGCGGGTGACGACGGCGGAGGACCTGCCGTGGGCGCCGCGCGGCACGGAGGTGTGCGCGCCGCAGGTGCGGCTGCGCGCGCCGGACCGGTCGGCGCCGACCGCCGGGGCGGTCCGGCCGTCGGCGGTGACGGCACCGGTGGCGGTGACCGTGGTCGAGGTGGACGGCGCGGGCCTGCTGACGCATCCGCTGCTGGCGGCGGGGCCGACGCTGTCGCTGTGGCGGGCGCCCACGGACAACGACGAACTCGGCGGCATGGCCGGGCGTTGGCGCGCTTGGGGCCTGCACGCGCCGGTCCGCCGCCTGGTCTCGGTGCGGCGGACGGGCGCGGCGGTGACGGTCGTCGCGGAGTACGCGGGCACCGGCGGCGTGGTGCGGCACCGGCAGGTGGTGACGCCGGTCGTGGGCGGTCTGCGGATCGAGGAGGAGGCCGACCTCCCGGACGTCTTCGACGACGTGGCGCGGGTCGGGTCGGTCTTCGAGACGGTGCCGGGGCCGGACGTCCTGGAGTGGTTCGGGCAGGGGCCGTGGGAGTCGTACCCGGACCGCTGTACGGGGGCCCGCGTGGACCACCACCGCCTGCCGGTCGACGCGCTGTTCACCCCGTACCTGCGTCCGCAGGAGAGCGGCGGGCGGCACGGCGTACGCCGGTTCACGCTCTCCGGGCCGGGCCCGGAGCCGTCCCCCGGCGGTCTCACCGTCGCGCTGGACGTGCCGCGCCAGGTGTCGGTCACCCGGTACCGCGCGGCGGACCTGGCCGCGGCGGACCACCACGACGAGCTGGTGCCCCGCCCCGGCTGCGTGGTCCATCTCGACGCCGCGCACCGCGGTCTCGGCACGGCGTCCTGCGGCCCCGACACCCTCCCCGGCTACCTGGTCCGGCCGGGCCGCCACCGCTGGAGCTGGACGCTGTACACCGGCTGACGCGGGGTGCGGTCGACCCGGGGTACGGTGGGCCGGAGGGCGCCGTCGCGGCGCACCCGCCGGCCGGTTCAGCGCGGTTCAGCGCAGTTCGGCGCGGAACGCCGCCGGGGTCCGCTCGGTGTGCTGGTGGAAGAACTTGGAGAAGTTCGCCGGGTCGGGGAAGCCCACGGCCGCCCCGACCCGGCCGATGGGCAGGTCGGTGTGGGCGAGGAGGCGTTTGGCCTCCAGGACGACCCGGCCGTCGATGAAGCCCTTGGGCGTGCCGCCGGTCGCGGCGCGCACCGCGCGCACCAGGGTGCGGCGGGAGTAGCCGAGGGCGTCGGCGTAGGCGCTGACGCTGTGGTTGGTGGCGAAGTCCCGTTCCACCGCCTCGCGGAAGAGCCCGAAGGTGGTGCCGGTGCGGCGGGCGGCCTCCTCGGCGGACCCGGCCGCGAGGTGGGACAGGCGCAGCAGGAACGCGGTCAGGGAGTGCCGCAGCACCGAGGTGTGCAGGGCGGGCGGGAGGGTGGCGGTGTCCTCGTACTCCCGGCGCAGGTGGGCCAGTGAGCCGTGCAGCGCGACCCAGGCCCGCGGGTCGGGGCGCAGCAGCGGGGGCAGGTCGTAGCGGTAGAGGCCGGTGGCCTCGACGGTGGGGCGGGGCAGGAAGCCGGGCTGCATGGTGAGGACGGTGCCGCGGTAGGCGCTGGTGCGGGAGAAGCGGTGCACCTGGCCGGGCCGTATCCACAGGACGTCGCCCGCGCCGACCTCGTACTCGGCGAAGTCGACCATGTGCCGGACGGGGCCGCCGGTGAGCAGCAGGACGACGTGGAAGTCGATCCGGTGGACGCGGTCGAGGGCCGCGCCCGCGGGCCAGGCGCGGTCGCCGCCGATCGCGGCGACCTGCATGCCGACCCCGCCGACACTGAGGTCGACCGGGAAGGGGAACGTGCGGATCGCCCCGCCGACGCCGTCGGCGGCCCCGCCGGTCCCGGTCTCACCCCCGTGGGTCCGTGTCCCACCCCCGCCGGCCCCGGTCGCGCCCTTACCGGTCCCGGTCGGCCCGCCCCCGTCGCCGTTCTGGACGTCTTCGTCCGCCATGTCCGCCCCGTGCCGTCTCGTGCGCCCGGTCCACCCGGCCGGGGTGTCCCACTTTCACCACAGCCTGACACACCGTGACCTTCCACCGAAAAAGTCAGACTTTTACTCTTGAACGCGTCGGACCAGCCCCTTCGCGCACGCGAGGATTTCCTGAAGATGAGTACGCAGTCACCGGAGACGGCGGACACCGCGGACGCGGCGGCCCCGAGGGGCCCCGCGCGGGGAGCGGACACCGCACCGCTGACGTACCGCACCCTTCAGAAGGTGACGGCGGAGGGCCCCGTGTCCGGCTCCCGAGGCACGCCCCCACCCCCGGGCCCGCCTCCCCCGCCCGCCGGGCGTCCCCGGCTCCCGCACGCGGCCGATCCGGCCGCCGGAAAGAAGATGATCACTGTGACCGAAGCACCCGCCCCCGCGGGAGCGCTGGAGCGCCTGGCCGCCGAGGGCGTGTCGATCTGGCTGGACGACCTCTCGCGCGGCCGGATCGCCTCCGGCGGCCTCGCCGGGCTCGTCGCCGACCGGCACGTCGTCGGCGTCACCACCAACCCGTCGATCTTCGCGGCCGCCATCGGCGCGGCCGGGACGGAACCGGTGGGCGCATCGCACCCGGAGCACTCCGAGCACCCGGAGGACTCTGAGCGCCCGGAGCACTCGGACTACGCGGAGCAGCTGGCCGATCTCGCCGTTCGGGGCGTCACCGCCGACGAGGCGGTCCGGATGCTGACGACCGCCGACGTCCGGGACGCCGCCGACGTGCTGCGTCCCGTGCACGAGGCGACCGGGGGCCGGGACGGCCGGGTGTCGATCGAGGTCGATCCCCGGTTCGCCCACGACACGCGGGCCACGGTCGCCGAGGCCCGCCAGCTGGCCTGGCTCGTGGACCGCCCCAACGTCATGATCAAGATCCCGGCGACCCGGGCGGGGCTCCCGGCGATCACCGAGGTCGTCGGCCTCGGCATCAGCGTGAACGTGACGCTGATCTTCTCGCTGGAGCGGCACCGCGCGGTGATGGACGCCTATCTGGCCGGTCTGGAGCGGGCCGCCGCGCGGGGCCTGGACCTGTCCGCGATCCACTCCGTGGCCTCCTTCTTCGTGTCCCGCGTCGACACCGAGATCGACCGGCGGCTGACCGCGCTCGGCACCGACCGGGCCCGTGCCCTGCGGGGCCGGGCCGCCCTCGCCAACGCGCGCCTGGCCTACGCGGCCTACGAGGAGGTCTTCTCCGGGGACCGCTGGACCGCTCTCGGCGGGGCGCGGGCGAACAAGCAGCGCCCCCTGTGGGCCTCCACCGGGGTGAAGGATCGCGCGTACAAGGACACCCTGTATGTGGAGGAGCTGGTCGCTCCCGGCACGGTGAACACCATGCCGGAGGCCACGCTCGCCGCCACCGCCGACCACGGCGCCGTCACGGGCGACACCGTCAGCGGGGGCTACGCACAGGCCCGCGCCGACCTCGCCGCCGTGGAGGCGCTCGGCATCTCCTACGAGGAGGTCGTCACCCGGTTGGAGGAAGAGGGGGTCGCCAAGTTCGCGGCGGCCTGGCAGGACCTGCTGGACACGGTCACGAAGTCGCTGGCCGACGGGCCCGCCGTCGGCACGGCAATCGTCGGCACGGGAGCCGTGGGCACGGGAGCCGGCGGCATGGGAGCCGTCGGCGGGGAAGACGACGGCGAGGGTTTCGACACCGAGGGAGTTGACGCGGAATGAGCACCACCGGCACCGCCGCCGACTGGGACAACCCGCTGCGGGACGTCCGTGACCGGCGCCTGCCCCGGATCGCCGGTCCGTCCGGGCTCGTGATCTTCGGCGTGACGGGCGACCTGTCCCGCAAGAAGCTGATGCCCGCCGTGTACGACCTCGCCAACCGGGGTCTGCTGCCGCCGGGCTTCTCCCTGGTGGGCTTCGCCCGCCGCGACTGGGAGGACCAGGACTTCGCGCAGGTCGTGCACGACTCGGTGCGCGAGCACGCCCGTACGCCGTTCCGCGAGGAGGTCTGGCAGCAGCTCGCCGAGGGCATGCGGTTCATCCCCGGCGACTTCTCCGACGACACGGCGTTCAAGCAGCTCCGGCAGACCGTCGACGAGCTGGACCAGGCGCGCGGCACCAGCGGGAACTACGCCTTCTACCTCTCCGTGCCGCCGAAGTTCTTCCCGAAGGTGGTGCAGCAGCTCAAGCGGCACGGGCTGGCGAACGCGCCGGAGGGTTCCTGGCGGCGGGCGGTCATCGAGAAGCCGTTCGGGCACGACCTGGCGAGCGCGCGAGAGCTGAACGCGATCGTGCACGACGTGTTCGAACCGGACCAGGTGTTCCGCATCGACCACTACCTCGGCAAGGAGACCGTCCAGAACATCCTGGCGCTGCGCTTCGCCAACCAGATGTTCGAACCGATCTGGAACCGGTCGTTCGTCGACCACATCCAGATCACGATGGCCGAGGACATCGGCATCGGCGGCCGGGCGGGCTACTACGACGGCATCGGCTCGGCGCGGGACGTCATCCAGAACCACCTGCTCCAGCTGATGGCGCTGACCGCGATGGAGGAGCCCGCCTCCTTCGACGCGGCCTCGCTGCTCACCGAGAAGCTGAAGGTGCTGCGGTCGGTGAAGCTGCCCGAGGACCTGGGCCGCTCGACGGTGCGCGGGCAGTACGCGGCGGCCTGGCAGGGCGGCGCGAAGGTCCCCGGCTATCTGGAGGAGGACGGGATCGACCCGGCCTCGACCACCGACACGTACGCCGCCGTCCGGCTGAACGTCGACAACCGCCGCTGGGCGGGCGTCCCGTTCTACCTGCGCACCGGGAAGCGGCTGGGCCGCCGGGTCACCGAGATCGCGGTGGTCTTCCAGCGCGCCCCGCACTCCCCGTTCGACTCGACGGCCACCGAGGAACTCGGCGCGAACGCGATCGTCATCCGCGTCCAGCCCGACGAGGGCG
The DNA here is from genome assembly GCF_044757425.1 of Streptomyces sp. NPDC091281. Classification (NCBI taxonomy): domain Bacteria; kingdom Bacillati; phylum Actinomycetota; class Actinomycetes; order Kitasatosporales; family Streptomycetaceae; genus Streptomyces; species Streptomyces sp. NPDC091281. Next base: position 501,692 of record NZ_JBIVUY010000005.1, read on the forward strand.
TCACCGTCCGTTTCGGTTCCAAGGTGCCGGGCACCTCGATGGAGATCCGGGACGTGACGATGGACTTCGCGTACGGCGAGTCCTTCACCGAGTCCAGCCCGGAGGCGTACGAACGGCTCATCCTTGACGTGCTGCTGGGCGACGCCAACCTGTTCCCCCGTCACCAGGAAGTGGAAGAGTCCTGGAGGATCCTCGACCCGATCGAGGAGTACTGGGCGGACCACGGCAGGCCGGCGCAGTACCCCTCCGGCGGCTGGGGACCCGAGGAAGCCGACGAGATGCTCGCACGAGACGGACGGAGCTGGCGCAGGCCATGAAGATCGACCTGACCGACACCACGGCAAGCAAGATCAACAAGGCGCTGGTGCAGGGTCGCCGCGCCATCGGCACACCGGCCGTGGGCATGGTCCTGACGATGGTGATCGTCACGGACGAGGAGAACGCCTACGACGCGATCCGGGCCGCCGAGGAGGCCTCGCACGAGCACCCCTCGCGCACCCTGGTCGTCATCAAGCGGCACGCCCGCACCCCCCGTGACCGCACCGCCTCGCGTCTCGACGCCGAGGTGCGGGTCGGCGCGGACGCGGGCACCGGCGAGACGGTGATCCTGCGGACGTACGGCGAGGTGTCCGACCACGCCGACTCGGTGGTCCTGCCGTTGCTGCTGCCGGACGCCCCGGTGGTGGTGTGGTGGCCGGTGGACGCCCCGCACAACCCGGCGAAGGACCCGCTGGGCGCGCTCGCGCAGCGCCGTATCACCGACATGTACGCCGTCGAGCGGCCCCTCCAGGCGCTGGAGGCGCGGGTCCGGTCCTACGCCCCCGGTGACACGGACCTGGCGTGGACGCGGCTGACGCCGTGGCGGTCGATGCTGGCGGCGGCGCTGGACCAGGCGCGGGTGCCGATCGTGTCGGCGGCCGTGGAGAGCGAGGCGGACAACCCGAGCGCCGAACTCCTCGCCCGCTGGCTGGAGGCCCGTCTTCGGGTGGGCGTGGAACGGGTCGTCACGGCGGGCCCCGTCGTCACGGCCGTCCGGCTCGGCACCGAGAACGGCGAGATCGTCATCGACCGGCCCGAGGGCCCCCTCGCCACGCTGTCCCTGCCGGGCCAGCCGTCGCGGACCCTCGCCCTGAAGGTCCGCTCCACCTCCGAACTGATCGCCGAGGAGCTGCGGCGCCTCGACGCCGACGAGATGTACGCCGTCGCCCTGCGCGGCGAGGCCACCGAGGAGACGCCGTCCCATGTCTGACACCCCCCGGCTGACGAGCCTGCCCGAGTGGGCCGCCCTGGAGGAGCACCGGGCGACCTCGCGCGCGGGCCTGCGCGAACTGTTCGCGGCCGATCCCGGGCGCGCCGAGCGGTACGTGGCCCGCGTCGGCGACCTGCGGATCGACTACTCCAAGCACCTGATCACCGACGAGACGCTGCGGCTGCTGCGTGAACTCGCCGCCGCGACCGACGTGTTCGGGCTGCGGGACGCCATGTTCCGCGGCGAGCGCATCAACACCACCGAGGACCGGGCGGTCCTGCACACCGCGCTGCGCGCCCCGCGGGACGCGGTGGTCGAGGTCGGCGGGGAGAACGTCGTCCCGGCGGTGCACGCGGTCCTCGACAAGATGGCCGACTTCGCCGGGCGCGTACGCTCCGGCGAGTGGACCGGGCACACCGGGCGCCGTATCCGCACCGTGGTGAACATCGGCATCGGCGGCTCCGACCTCGGCCCGGCGATGGCGTACGAGGCGCTGCGGGCGTTCACCGACCGCTCGCTGACCCTCCGGTTCGTGTCCAACGTGGACGGCGCCGACCTGCACGAGGCGCTGCACGGCCTGGACCCGGCGGAGACGCTGTTCGTCATCGCGTCGAAGACGTTCACCACGATCGAGACGATCACCAACGCCACCTCGGCGCGCGCCTGGCTGCTGGCCGGTCTCGGCGGCGACGAGAAGGCGGTGGCCCGGCACTTCGTCGCGCTGTCGACCAACGCGGAGAAGGTCGCGGAGTTCGGCATCGACACGGCCAACATGTTCGAGTTCTGGGACTGGGTAGGCGGCCGCTACTCCTACGACTCCGCCATCGGCCTCTCCCTGATGATCGCGATCGGCCCGGAGCGGTTCCGGGAGATGCTCGACGGCTTCCACCTCGTCGACGAGCACTTCCGCACCGCGCCCCCGGAAGCCAACGTCCCTCTGATCATGGGCCTGCTGGGCGTCTGGTACGGCAACTTCCACGACGCGCAGTCCCACGCGGTCCTGCCGTACAGCCACTACCTGTCGAAGTTCACGGCCTATCTCCAGCAGCTCGACATGGAGTCCAACGGCAAGTCCGTCGACCGCGAGGGCCGGTCGGTGGCCTGGCAGACCGGCCCCGTCGTCTGGGGCACACCGGGCACCAACGGGCAGCACGCCTACTACCAGTTGATCCACCAGGGCACCAAGCTGATCCCCGCCGACTTCATCGGATTCGCCCGCCCGGTGGGCGAGTTGAGCGACGGGCTCAAGGCGCAGCACGACCTGCTGATGGCCAACTTCTTCGCCCAGACCCAGGCGCTCGCCTTCGGCAAGACGGAGGACGAGGTACGCGCCGAGGGTGTGCCGGAGGAGCTGGTCGCCCACAAGACCTTCCGCGGCGACCACCCGACGACGACCGTGCTGGCCCGCGAGCTGAGCCCGTCCGTGCTCGGCCAGTTGATCGCGCTCTACGAGCACAAGGTGTTCGTGCAGGGCGCGGTGTGGGACATCGACTCCTTCGACCAGTGGGGCGTCGAACTCGGCAAGGTCCTCGCCAAGCGGGTCGAGCCCGCCCTGACCGAGGGCGCCGACGTCCCCGGCCTCGACCCCTCCACCGCCGCCCTCGTGGCCGCCTACCGTGAACTGAAGGATGTGCACTGACATGCAGCTTGGTCTGATCGGTCTCGGCAAGATGGGCGGCAACATGCGCGAGCGTGTCCGCCGCCACGGCCACACCGTCGTCGGCTACGACCGCAACCCCGAGGTGTCCGACGTGGACAGCCTCGCCGCGATGGTCGAGGGCCTGGACGCGCCGCGCACCGTCTGGGTGATGGTCCCGGCCGGTGCCGCCACGCAGTCCGTCATCGACGAGCTGGGCGGGCTGCTGGAGGCGGGCGACACCGTCGTGGACGGCGGCAACTCCCGCTGGACCGACGACGAGAAGCACGCCGAGGAGCTGGCCGCCAAGGGCATCGGCTTCGTCGACGCGGGCGTCTCGGGCGGCGTCTGGGGCCTGGAGAACGGCTACGCCCTCATGGTCGGCGGCGACAAGAAGCACGTGGAGCGGCTGAAGCCGATCTTCGACGCCCTCAAGCCGGACGGCCCCTACGGCTACGTCCACGCGGGCAAGGTCGGCTCCGGGCACTTCTCCAAGATGGTCCACAACGGCATCGAGTACGCCATGATGCAGGCCTACGCCGAGGGCTGGGAGCTGCTGGAGAAGGTCGACTCCGTGGAGAACGTCCGCGAGGTCTTCCGCTCCTGGCAGGACGGCACCGTCATCCGCTCCTGGCTCCTCGACCTCGCCGTCAACGCCCTCGACGCCGACCAGCACCTCGACAAGCTCCGCGGCTACGCCGAGGACTCCGGCGAGGGCCGCTGGACCGTCGAGGCCGCCATCGACAACGCCGTGCCGCTGCCCGCGATCACGGCGTCCCTCTACGCGCGGTTCGCCTCCCGCCAGGACGACTCGCCGCAGATGAAGATGATCGCCGCGCTGCGCAACCAGTTCGGTGGCCACGCGGTCGAGTCGAAGGAGTAGCACCGGCCGCGGCGGAGGGACGAGAGGGGCGGGACGGCCCGGCACACCAGCCGGACCGACCCGCCCCTCACCACGCGGGCCCCGGCGGTCAGGCGTCGTCCGTGCGCCGGGGCATGCCGTACGCCCGCTCGATCCGCACGCGCAGCACCAGCCGCCGGTCACGGACCATCGCGGCACGGAAGTCGTCCCAGTCGGGGTGCTCGCCGAGGACGTCCCGGTAGAGACGGACCAGTTCCTCGACGGTGTCGTCGTACGGGTGCGCGGCCACGGGCGCGAGGTCGGCGGTGCCCTCGACGACGGTGTACGCCCAGTGGTCGCCGGTCGTCACGTGGTACGACACCCGCGGATCGCGGCGCAGGTTACGGGTCTTGGCCCGGTCGTCCGTCACGGAGATCCGCAGCAGCCCCTCGTCCGGGTAGTAGTGGTGGCTCACGTTCGACACCTGCGGGCGCCCGTCGCGCTTGAGCGTGACGAGCACCCCGCTGCGGCCTTCGGAGAGCAGAGCGAGCAGGGCGTTCTGCGTCGTGTCCTGAGTCATGCCGGGGCAACGGGCGGGGGGTCCGCCCGCATTCCCCGGCTGCGGAACCACGGCGACGAGAGAAGCACCGACAAACGGTAGACACTGTCTACCCGCTCCTGGTAGACAGTGTCTATGCGTGAGGACGAGGAGCGGACCGGCGACCTGCGGGTGCGTCTGGTGGATGTCGGGGTGGACCTGCTGGACCGGGAAGGCCTGGGAGCGTTGACGCTGCGGGAGATCGCCCGTCGGGCGGGGGTCTCGCACGGGGCGCCCCGCCGCCACTTCCCCACCCATCTGGAACTGCTGTCGGCCATCGCCGCCCGGGGCTTCGCCGACCTGGCCGTGATCGCGGCGACCGCGCGCGGCGACGGCACCGACCCGGCCCGCGTGCAGCTGGACCGACTGGCCCGCGACTACGTGGAGTTCGCGCTCGACCGGCCCGGCATGTACGGGCTGATGTTCCGTCATGACCTGCTGGAGAGCGGGCATCTCGGGCTGCGCGACACCAGCCTCCCCCTGTTCGGCGTCCTGGTGGACCTGGTCGGCCGGGCCGCGCCGGGGGCCGACGCGCGCGTGACGGCGGCCTCTCTGTGGACCGGCCTGCACGGCATCGCCCAGCTCTGGAGCTGGGGAAGTCTCCAACTCGCCATCGGCGCGGACGACTTCGGCCCGTTGCTGCGGACGGCGCTCGACGCGCACCTCGGCCCGGAGGACGGCGGCCGGTGAACCGGGCGCTGGTTCTCACGGGCAGCGTCGCCGGTGCCGTCGTCGTGGCGCTGGACGGCACCGTGCTCATGGTCGCTCAGCCCGCGCTCCGCCGGGACCTGGACACCTCCCTCGCCGGGGCGCAGTGGACCGGCACCGCGTATCTCGTCGCCGTGGCAGCCCTGTTGGTGGTGGCGGGCCGGTTCGGCGACCGCCACGGACACCTCCGCCTCTACGGCGTCGGCATGCTCGGTTTCGGCGCGGTCTCCGCCGCGATCGCGGCGGCCCCCGGCGTGGGCTGGGTGATCGGACTGCGGGTCGCCCAGGGCGTGTGCGGGGCGCTGCTCCAGCCCGCCACGCTCGGCATGCTGCGCACCGCGTACCCGCCGGAGGAGCTGCGGCGGCCGATCGCCGTGCGGACGGCGGCGATCGGGCTGGCCGTGGCGGTCGGCCCGGTGATGGGAGGGGCGCTCACCTCGGCGTTCGGCTGGCGGTCGGTGTTCCTGGTGAACGTGGTGCCCGCGGCGGTGTGCGGCACGGTCGCCCTCGCCGCGGCGCGCCGTGAGCCCCGGCGCGCCCCCGGGGCCCGGGCCGCCCGCCCCGACCTGGCGGGCGCCCTCTGGCTCGCCGTGGCGCTGGCCGCGCTGGTGCACACCCTGGTCGAGCCGTCGGGGGCGTGGGCGCTGCCCGGTGCCGCACTCGCCGTCGCCGCCGGTGCCGGGTTCGTCCGCCGGGAGCGCCGCGCCCCGGACCCGCTGCTGCCTCCGGCCGTACGGCGCTCCCCCGGTGTCCCGGCCGCGCTCGCGCTGCTGGTCACCGTGTCGGCCGCGCTCAACGGCGCGCTGTTCTGCGCGGTGTTCGTCCTCCAGGACGGGTGGGGTCTCGATCCGCTGGGGACGGCGTTGACGGCGCTGCCGCTGGCCGTGCTGCTGGTGGCGGCGGCCCCGGTGGGCGCCGTGACGCTGCGCCGGGCAGGGGCTCGCCGCACCGTCGCCGGGGCGATCGGCGCCCTGGTCGCCGGGTTGCTGGTCCTGGCCGTAGCCGCGGAGGGCGACCCGGCGTCCGGCCCGGCCGTGTTCTGTGTCGGGTTCGCGCTGCTGGGTGCGGGGTTCGGGGCGGTGATGGTCGCCGCGACCCATGTCGTCGTCCGGCAGGTCCCGGCCGGGTCCGCCGGGGTGGCGGGCGGGTGGCAGCAGACCGCGCTGAACGTCGGCCCGGTGCTGGGGCTCGCGGTGGCGACCCTGCTCATGGGAGCGGGCGGAGCCAGGAGTCCGCTCTCGGGTGCGGCGGTGCCGCTCGTGGTCCTCGCCGCGGTGACCTCGGCGGCGCTCCCCCTGTGCCGGGTGCTGCCGGGCCGCTCTCGCGTCCTGTCCCCCGGTGCCGGCAGCGACGGCACCGCACCCGTCCCGGCCGGTCGAAGCGACGTAGAGCACACCGTGACCGGCGGCGAAAGAGGGGTCCGCGGGGCGTCGCTGGGTCACGATGAGGTCTGAGGGCGGTCCGGCGGGGTATGTCGGACCGCACCTTGGACGAGCGCACCGGAGGAGAGCGATGGCACAGCTGCGACAAGAGGTCGATCCCGGCGAGGTGGGCCTGGACGCGAAGGCGCTGGACCGCCTCGACCAGCACGTGGCCCACTTCGTGGACGAGGGCCGCCTCCCCGGCTTCCTGGTGTCCGTGGCCCGCGGCGGACGCGTCGCCCACCTCACCGCGCACGGCCGCCGGGACGTCGCCGCGGATCTGCCCGTCGAGCCGGACACGCTGTGGCGGATCTACTCGATGACGAAGCCGGTCACCTCCGTCGCCGCGCTGATGCTGGTCGAGGAGGGGCTGCTCTCCCTGGACGACCCGGTCGCCGCGCATCTGCCCGCCTTCGCGGACCAGCGCGTCCACGACGGCGGTGAGGGCCCCGGCCCGCGCACCCGTCCGGTCCGCCAACCGGTCCTGATCCGGCACCTGATGACCCACACCGCCGGTCTGACGTTCGCGTTCTACCACTGTCATCCCGTGGACGCCCTCTACCGGGAGGCCGGGCTGGAGTCGGCCGTGCTGCCCGGCTCGACGCTGGCCGAGACCGTCGAGGCGTACGCGCGGCTGCCGTTGCAGTTCGAACCGGGCACCGAGTGGAACTACTCGGTCGCCACCAACGTGCTGGGCCGGGTGATCGAGGTGGTCTCCGGGCGCCCGCTGGACGAGTTCCTCGCCGAGCGGATCTTCCGCCCGCTCGGCATGCCGGACGCCGGGTTCCAGGTCTCCCCCGAACAGGCGGGCCGGCTGGCCGAGTTGTACGGCGACACCGACGACGGCCGGATAGAGCCGATCCCCGGCCTGCCGCTGCACGGGCGGCCCCGCTTCCTGTCGGGCAGCGGCGGGATGGTGGCGAGCGCGTACGACGTCCACCGGTTCGCGGAGTGCCTGCGCCTCGGCGGCGCCCTCGACGGCGTACGGCTGCTGAAGCCGGAGACGGTGGCGCTGATGACCCGCAACCACCTGCCCGGCGGCGCCGATCTGCGGACCGTCGGCAGCCGCCCCGCGCACGACGAACCCGGCAACGACGGCGTGGGCTTCGGCCTGGGCGTCTCCGTGGTGACCGACCCGGCGCGCGCCCAGGCCCCGACCGGGCTCGGCACTTTCGGCTGGAGCGGGGTCGCCACCACCACCTTCTGGGTCGACCCGGTCCACGACCTGACCGTCCAGTTCCTCACCCAGCTGCGGCCCCGCCGGTCGCTGAAGCTCTACCCCGACCTCAAACGGCTGGTCCACGAGGCCGTCACCGGCTGAACCGGGGCCGCACAGAGGGAGCGGGGGGCGGGCCGCCGACCGGCCCGGCCCCCGCGTGCCGCCGCACCGCCGGTCGGCGGCCGCCTCACGACCAGTGCGCCACCGCGTCCAGGTGCGGCAGGCGGTGGTCCAGCCGCTCCCGCTTGGTGCGCAGGTACGTGATGTTGTTCTCGGACGGCGGGATCAGCAGCGGTACCTCCTCGGCGACCCGGATACCGTTGTCGGCGAGCGCCTCCCGCTTGCGCGGGTTGTTCGACATCAGCCGCACCGAGGCGACCCCGAGGTCCTTGAGGATGTCGGCGGCGACCGTGTAGTCGCGGGCGTCCACCGGCAGACCGAGCGCCAGGTTCGCCTCGACGGTGTCCAGGCCCTCCGCCTGGAGCGCCATCGCCCGCAGCTTCGCCAGCAGGCCGATGCCGCGCCCCTCGTGCCCGCGCAGGTACACCACGATGCCGCTGCCCTCGGTGACCACCGCCCGCAGCGCGGCGTCCAGTTGGTCGCCGCACTCGCAGTGCTGCGAACCGAACGCGTCGCCCGTCAGGCACTCCGAGTGCAGCCGCACCAGAACGTTCTCGGCGCCTATCTCGCCGTACACCAGGGCCACTTGTTCGTCACCGCGGTCGTGGTCGAGGTAGCCGATCGCCTGGAATGCGCCGTACACGGTGGGCAGCGGCGCATTCACCACGCGTTCCGTACCGGTGCGCTGCGGGGACTTCTTGCCGAGGACACCAATTTTTTCTGTCATGATCTGTTTCCTAAGCAGAGACGAAAGGCCGGGAAATGATGAGCGATTCGGGAATACGGCCGCCGGCGCGCGGTCCGCTGCACGGCACCCTGCCGGCGGACACCACCGAGGACGTCCGGGCGCGCGGCGCCGGCCTCCCGGTCCGGGTGGCGGTCCTTCCCGTCGGAAGCTTCGAGCAGCACGGCCCGTACCTGCCGCTGGCGACGGACACCCTGGTCGCCTGCGCGATCGCCGGGGAGATCGCCGCCGCGTACCCGGTGCAGCTCCTCCCGCCGGTCACCATCGCCTGCTCCCACGAGCACGCGGCCTGGCCGGGAACCGTCAGCATCTCGTCAGTGACCCTTCATGCGGTTGTACGGGACATCGCGGCCTCACTGCGCCGCTCGGGCGTCGAGGCCCTGGTGCTGGTCAACGGACACGGCGGGAACTACGTCCTGGGCAACGCGGTCCAGGAGTCCTCCGCCCGCGGTGAGCGGATGGCGCTCTTCCCGGCCCCGGAGGACTGGGAGGCGGCGCGGGAGCGGTCCGGGGTGGTGACCTCGCTGCTCACCGACATGCACGCGGGCGAGATCGAGACCTCGATCCTGCTGCACACCCACCCGGAACTCGTCCGGCCCGGCCATGAATCCGCGGATTTCGTCGCGGACGACCGTCGCCATCTGCTCACCCTGGGAATGTCCGCCTATACCGATTCAGGCGTCATCGGCCGTCCTTCCCTGGGGTCCGCGGAAAAGGGGAAGGAACTCCTGGCGAGCCTCGCGGATTCCTTCGGCACGTATTTCTCGATACTCACCGCCGGAACACCCGGAACCCCCGGAACACCTGGAGCGGCCGGAACCGGCGCGCCGGGGACGAGCGGCAGCGGGGACGGCGCGGGCTCCGCGGGGGCGTAGGCCGCGGCCGGGCCGGGGGCCGCGGACGGCACGCGCCGCTTCCGCAGCCCCGCCCCGGCCCGTACGGCGAGGACGACCGCGCCCGGCAGCGCGGCGACGAAGCTCAGCACGCCGTACACCACGGCGACCGACAGGCCGGTGCCCGCGCCGAGCCCGGCGGCGCCGAACGCCCAGGCGGTGACGCCCTCGCGGGGCCCCCAGCCGCCGACGTTGAGCGGCACGCCCATCGCCAGCAGCGCGAGGACGGCGAGCGGCAGCAGGGTGAGCACCGGGGCGTCCGAGCCCGCGACCCGCGCGGCCACCACGAACATCCCGAGGTGACCGGCGAGCACCACCGCCGAGGAGAGGGCGACGCCGGGACCGTTGCGCCGGGACAGCAGGCCCTCGCGGGCCTCGGCCAGCACCGCGCGGGTCCGCCCGGCGGCCCGCTGCCTGCCGGACGCGGAGTTCATGCGGACGGCGACGATGACGGCCAGCGCGCCCACCGCACCGGCCGCGACCAGCGGCGCGAACTGCCGTACGTCGGCCGCGACCGGCGACGGCAACGTCAGCAGAATCGTCACTCCGGCGACGGCGAGCACCAGCTGGCCCGCCGTGCGCTCCAGGACCACCGCCCGCACCCCGCGCCCGACGTCCCCGGCGCTCTGCCCGTGGCGGACGGCGCGGTGCACGTCGCCGAGGATGCCGCCGGGCAGGGCCGCGTTGAGGAAGAGGGAGCGGTAGTAGTCGGCGACGGCCGGGCCGAGGGGCAGCCGGATGCGCAGGCCGCGGGCGACCAGGGCCCACCGCCACGCGCTGAACACCGTGGTGACGGCGCCGATGGCGAGGCCCGCCAGCAGGGTCGCCGCGTCGATGCGGCGCAGCCCGTCCAGGAAGACGCCGGTGCCCATGCGCCACAGCAGCACGCCGAGGATGACCGTCCCGGCGACGGGGCCCAGGTGGGGGCGGACGGCGGCCAGACGGGACCGGGGCGCGGCGGGCGGCCGGACGGCGGGGGCGGAGACGGCGGGGGCCTCGGCGGCCGGGGCGTGGGGGGACGCGGCGCCGGTGCGCGCCGCGGGGGCGCCCGGCCGCACGGCCGCGGTACGGCGCCACGGCAGCGGGCCGCGCCGGGGCCGCCGTACGGCCACCGGGGTGGCCGGGCGGGTGGGGGGCCGGTGCGTGCCCGCCGTCTCCGCGGTCATCGGGTGCCGCCCGTCGGACCGGGCAGGGCCAGCAGGTCGTCGTGGTGGACGGTGACGCGCAGCTCCCCGGCGGCGCAGGCCGCGAGGCGGGCGTCGAGGTGGGCGGCGGCGCGGTCGGCGATCTCCGGGCGCTGTTCCACGGCGGCGCCGACCCAGCCGCGCAGCCACTGGGCGGTGAGCGCGGCCTCGTCGGGGCCGAGCCGCCAGGCGCTGGGCCGGACCGTGACGGTCGCCCCGTGCCGGGTGAACGCCTCCGCGGCGACGGTGACCGCGTCGGGGCCGAGGAGTCCGTCGCGGCGCTGGTGGTCGTTGAACGCGGCGGCGATCTCCGCGTCCATCGGGTCCTCGGCGGTCAGCTCGACCCGTCCGGCGACGGAGAGGGTGAGCAGGGCGGGGCAGCCCGCGCCCGCGCAGACGGCGGCGAGGGTGTCGACCTCCCCGGCGGTGAGGACGTCCAGCAGCGCCGAGGCGGTGACGAGTCCGGCGCCGACCAGGGCGTCCGGGGTGAGGCGGGCGAGGTCGGCGCGCCGGGTCTCCACGGTGACGCGGCTGCCGTCGGCGGCGGCCTTGGCGGCGCCGACCGCCGCGAAGTGCAGCAGGTAGGGGTCGCGGTCGTGCAGGACCCAGTGCTGCGGGCCGTCCAGGCGCGGCGCGAGCCAGCGCCCCATCGAACCGGTGCCGCAGCCCAGGTCGTGGACGGCGAGTCCGCCGTCGCGGCCGGGCCGGTCGGCCAGGCGGGCGCGCAGCGGGTCCAGCAGTTCGGTGGAGCGCGCGGCGGCGTCGGCGGGCTCGCGCAGCTGGAGCCACTCGGGCGCGTAGCGGGGCGGCTCCTGCTCGTCGGCGTCGTCACGCAGCCGTACGGTGGGGCGCTCGCCGGGGCGGGTGACGGGCCCGGCGCCCGCGATGACGTCGACGGGGCCGGTGTGCGCGCGGCGGGCCAGGTCCGCCGGGGTGGCGGTGGTCTTCCTCATGCCGCCCTCCGGGGTTCGTTCGGCAGCCGTCCGAGGACGCCCGCGAGGCTCTTGGCGGTGTGGGCCCAGCCGTCGAGGGCGGCCCGGCGACCGCGGGCGGCGGCCTTGAGGCGGCGCCGTACGTCGGCCTCGCCGAACCAGCCGCGCAGTTCGGCGGCGAGCGCGGCGGGGTCCTCCGGCGGGACGAGGATGCCGGGGACGCCGCCGTCGGGGGCGCGGCCGACGGCCTCGGGGAGACCGCCGACGTCGGTGGCGAGGACGGGGATGCCGCGGGCGAGGGCCTCGGTGACCGCCATGCCGTAGGTCTCGGCGTAGGAGGTGAGGACCATCAGGTCGGCGGCGGCGTAGGCGGCGTCGAGGTCGGCGCCCGCCTTGGGTCCGGCGAGTTCCAGGCGGTCGTCGAGGCCGTGTGCGGCGATGAGTCCGCGCAGGTGGCGTACGTAGTCGGGGTCGCCGCCGAGGCCGCCGACCAGGGAGCAGGTCCAGGGCAGGTCGGTGACGGCGGCGAGCGCCTCGACGAGGCGGTGCTGGCCCTTGCGGGGGGTGACGGCGGCCACGCACAACAGCCGGGAGACGCCGTCGGTGCCGGAGGCGAGGGGGGCGATGTCGGCGCCGGGGGCGGCGACGTGCACCGTCTCGGGGGCGAGGCCGTGGTGCGAGACGAGGCGGCGCACCGCCCACTCGCTGGTGGCGACGACCGCGGGGACGGCGCGCAGCACCTCGCGTTCCTGTGCGTCGAGCGCGGCGGCGACCAGCGGGTCGAGGCCGGTCTCGTCGCCGAGCGGGAGGTGCACGAGGACGGCGAGCCGCAGCCGGCCGGTCTCCGGGACGACGATCTCGGGGACGCCGCAGGCGACGATGCCGTCGAGGAGGACGGTCGCCCCGTCGGGCAGTTCGCGCAGGGTGCGGGCGAGCGCGTTGCGCCCGTCGGCCTGCGGGCGCGGCCAGGCGCCGGGGACCAGGTGCTTCTCGACCTGCCAGCCGAAGCCGGGGAGGTCGAGGCAGACGCGGCGGTCGTAGGCGTTGCCGCCGCTGGGGTTGGCGGGGTCGTCGACGCCGCCCGGCATGACGAAGTGCACGGTGCTCAGGGACATCGGGATGATGCCGCTGGTCCGGGCGGGCGCCGGCTGCGGCGGGAGGTAGGTGAGGGGGCCCGCCTCGGGGGTGGGCGCGGTGAGGGCGGACTGCTGCGGGACCGGGCCGGGGGCCGTGCGGCCCGGCTGCTGCGCGGTCGGCGCGGGGGCCATGAGCCCCGGCGTCTTCTCCAGGGTCACGTCGGTCACAGGGCACGCTCGAAGCTCGCCCAGGCGACGTGCGACTCGTGGAGGGTGACGGAGAGGGCGGCGATGCCGCGGGCGCCCTCGCCGAGCGCGCCCTGGTGGATGCGGTCGGCGAGCCGGTCGGCGATGACCTTGGCGAGGAACTCGGTGGAGGTGTTGATCCCGGCGAAGTCGGGCTCGTTGTCCAGGTTTCTGTAGTTCAGCTCGCTCACGACGGCACCGAGCTCCTGGGTGGCCAGGCCGATGTCGACGACGATGTTGTCGTCGTCCAGCTGCTCACGGCGGAACGTGGCGTCCACGAGGAACGTCGCTCCGTGCAGGCGCTGCGCGGGTCCGAAGACCTCACCGCGGAAGCTGTGGGCGATCATGATGTGATCGCGGACGGTGACACTGAACAACGGACGACCCTCCAGGTGCGGCGCGTCTTGGTCCCCCGCACAGGCCGCCGGGGGATGTCCTGTAGTACGGCCGGGCCCCTCCCCGCGTTCACCCGCGCCGGACTCTTTTCTGAGGTCAGGCGCTCCGGCCGTACCGCACGCGGTGGCAGAGGGCCGGGATCTCGCCGCTCGCCAGGCGGGGCATCACCTCCGGAAGATCCTCGAACGCGCTTTCCCCGGTGACGAGGGCGTCAAGCGTGGGATCGGCGAGGAGTTCCAGGGCGAGGGCGAGACGGTCACCGTACGTGCGGTTCGCGCGGCGCGGGGAGACGGTGCCGACCTGGCTGCTGCGCAGGACGAGGCGGCGGGAGTGGAAGGCCTCGCCGAGCGGGAGGGCCACCGCGCGGTCGCCGTACCAGCTCAGTTCGAGGACGGTGCCCTCGGGGCGCAGCAGGTCCAGGGCGCGGGTGAGGCCCTGCTCGGTGGCGCTGGCGTGGACGACGAGGTCGCAGTCGCCGAGGGCGTCCTCGGGCAGCGCGAAGCCGATGCCGAGCGCCTCGGCGGTCGTGGCGCGGGCGGGGTCGGCGTCGACGAGCTGGAGGCGGACGCCGGGGAAGCGGCGCAGCAGGGCGGCGACCGAGCAGCCGACCATGCCGCCGCCGACCACCGCGATCCGGTCGCCGACCAGGGGTGCGGCGTCCCACAGCGCGTTGACGGCGGTCTCCACGGTGCCCGCGAGGACGGCGCGGGCGGCGGGCACGGTGTCGGGGACGACGGTGACGGCGCTCGCCGGGACGACGAACCGGGTCTGGTGGGGGTGGAGGGAGAAGACGGTCCGGCCGACCAGCTCCTTCGGGCCCTCCTCGACCTCGCCGACGTTGAGGTAGCCGTACTTGACCGGCGCCGGGAAGTCGCCCTCCTGGAAGGGGCCGCGCATCGCGGTGTGCTGGCTGGCGGGGACGCCGCCGCGGAAGACGAGGGTCTCGGTGCCGCGGCTGATCCCGGAGTAGCGCGAGCGGACCAGGACCTCGCCGTCGGCGGGGGCGGCAAGGTCCGTCTCGCGGATCTCGCCGCGGCCGGGCGCGGCGGTCCAGAAGGCGCGGGCGGAGCGGTTCATCGGCGTCCTCCTGAACGATCGGCAACTTGTTCACGTACCGAGGTGTGCACAGGTCGCGCACAGTACGCGGCCTTGATCGACTCTGTCACCTGGCCGGAGGATGTGCGGTGGCCCTGAACAACATTGACGACGCGAGGCTGGTCCAGCAGGAGACCGCTGTGGGAGCGGGCGTGCAGATCCTGGTGCTGGCCCTGCTGGGCACCGGGATCGGCCTGGGACCGGCGGGCTGGGTGACCGGCCTCGTCTTCGCCGCCGCCACCTGGGCGGTGCTCTCCCGGGCGCTCCAGCGCTCGGGGCTGCGCACCTTCGGTCCGGCGAACCGGGTGACGCTGGGGCGGGCGACGCTGGTCGGCGGGGTGACGGCGCTGGTCGCGGACTCCTTCGTGAGCGCGCCGCCGGTGTCGCTGCTGGTGGGTCTGACGGCGGTGGCGCTGCTGCTGGACGGCGTGGACGGCAAGGTCGCCCGCCGTACCGGCACCTCGACGGCGCTGGGCGCCCGCTTCGACATGGAGGTGGACGCGTTCCTGATCCTGGTCCTCAGCGTGTACGTGTCGATGGCGCTCGGCCCGTGGGTCCTGCTGATCGGCCTGATGCGCTACGGCTTCGTTGCTGCCGCGCGGGTCGCGCCGTGGCTGAACGCCCCGCTCCCGCCGAGCATGGCCCGCAAGACGGTCGCCGCGCTCCAGGGCATCTGCCTCTGTGTCGCGGGCGCCGGACTCCTGCCGTACGCGGCCGACTTCGCGGTGGCCGCGCTGGCGCTGGCGCTCCTGGTGTGGTCGTTCGGGCGGGACGTGCTGTGGCTGTGGCGGACGTCGCGGGTGACGGTCCGTCGGACGCCGGCGGCTTCGCCGGTGAAGGTGCTGGAGCTGGAACTCGCCGGTCAGTGAAGACCGGTTGACCGGGGGTACGACCCGACAGGCTCAGCCCGTGCGGCAGATGACGGTACGTCAGCCGCTCGTACCGAGGAAGCCCTCCACCACCCGCGTGAACGCCGACGGGTCGTCGCGCCAGGGGAAGTGGCCGCTGTCCGGCTGGACCCGGAACTCCGACTTGGGGAACAGCGCCGCGTACTCCTCCATCGCGGAGGGCGGGGCGGCGACGTCGGTACGGCCCGCCAGCAGCAGGACCGGGGAGCGCAGGGACGGCAGGGCCGCGCGGGTCGCGGGCGGGTCGAAGGCCCCCTCGGCGCCGTAGGCCGCCGCCGCCTCCGGGTTGCGGGTACGGTCCCCCGCCGCGTCGTAGGCGCGGGCCTCGTCGTCCCAGCGGGAGTGGTAGAACGGCGCGACGGCCTGGGCGGCGTCGGTGACCGGGCGTCCCGCCGTCAGTGATTCCAGGGCCTCGTACGCGGGCTCGAACCAGGGCTCGCCGCGCCGCAGCCGGGCCGCCGACAGCCGGTCCTCGGCGGTGACCTGGACCCCCGCCGCGTAGACGCTGGGTGTGATCAGCAGCAGGCGGGCGACCCGGTCGGGGTGCCGGGTGGCGTAGAGGAGGGCCAGGTTGGCGCCCGCCGAGTGGGCGAGCAGGTCGACCCGGTCCAGGCAGAGGTGTTCGCGCAGGGCCTCCACGTCGGCCACCTGCCGGTCGCAGCGGTACGAGGCCGGGTCGGCCGGGACCGCCGAGGCGCCGGTGCCGCGCGGGTCGAGGAGGACCAGGCGGCGGTGCGCGGTGAGGCCGCCGAGGTCGCCGAGGTAGGCGGAGGACTGCATGGGCCCACCCGGCAGACACAGCAGCGGCGGCCCGGCGCCCCGCTCGTGCGGGGCGAGGCGGGTGCCGTCGGGGGCGGTGAAGGTGGACAGGGGGGTGGCCATGGAGGTGAGCCTCGCAGCGGGCGGGGTCGGGGGGCAAGCGGGCGCGGGCGGGGCGCAGAGAGGCATGCGGACGCGGCGGGTGAGCCGGGTGGGCGGCGTGGGCCGGACGGGGGCCGGGGCGTGGGGGTGAGCCGGGCGGGGTCCCGCCTCCGCCCGGCTCACCCGGCTCACTCCGCCGGTCCGGCGCCTGCCGCCGGTCGGGCCGATCCTGCCGGTCAGGCTCTCCTCGGTGGGGATCGAGGAAGATCGAACTGTCGTGCACATGACATAAATGGAAGTCGCGCGGTGGACACGGGCTCCCGCACCCGCGTCCACCGCGCCCGGAAGGGCTCGTCCGAGACCGGCTCAGGCCGCCTCGGCCGCTCCCTCCCGGTGCTTGCGGATGAGGTCGGCGTAGTGGTGGCCGGTCCCCTTCACGGTGCGGACCTGGGTGGCGTAGTCGACGTGGACGAGGCCGAAGCGCTTGTCGTAGCCGTACGCCCACTCGAAGTTGTCCAGCAGCGACCAGGCGAAGTAGCCCGCCAGCGGGGCGCCCTTGCGGGCGGCGGAGGCGCAGGCGGCGAGGTGGCCGGTCAGGTAGGCCTGGCGCTCCGGGTCGTCGACGGTGCCGTCGGGGCGGACCACGTCCGGGTACGCGGAGCCGTTCTCGGTGACGTAGATGCGGCGGGCGCCGTACTCGTCGGTGAGGCGCATCAGCAGGTCCTCGATGCCGCTCGCGTCGACCTCCCAGTCCATGCCGGTGCGCGGGACGCCGGGGCGGCGTACGGCACGGGCGTAGGGGGCCGGGCCGTCGGGGTCGTCCTCGACCGTCGCCGGGAAGTAGTAGTTCAGGCCCAGCCAGTCCAGCGGCGCCGCTATCGTCTCCAGGTCGCCCGGCTTCTCGGGGAGTTCGACGCCGTACAGCTCCCGCATGTCGGTGGGGAAGCCGCGGCCGTGGACCGGGTCGAGCCACCAGCGGTTGGTGTGGCCGTCCACGCGGCGGGCGGCGGCGAGGTCCTCGGGACGGTCGCTCGCCGGGTGCACGGTCGAGAGGTTGTTGACGATGCCGACCTGGGCGCCGGGGGCGACCGCGCGGATGGCGCTCGCGGCGAGGCCGTGCCCGAGGAGCAGGTGGTAGGAGGCGCGGACGGCGGCCGTCAGATCGGTGAAACCGGGCGCCATCTTGCCCTCGAGGTGGCCGATCCAGGCCGAGCACAGCGGCTCGTTGAGGGTCGTCCAGTGGCTGACACGGTCCCCGAGCTTCTCGGCGACGACCGAGGCGTACGCGGCGAAGTGCTCGGCGGTGTCGCGCTCGGGCCAGCCGCCGCGGTCCTGGAGCACCTGCGGCAGGTCCCAGTGGTACAGGGTGACCGACGGGGTGATCCCGGCCTCCAGCAGGCCGTCGATCAACTCGTCGTAGAAGGCGAGGCCCTTGGGGTTGACCGGGCCGTCGCCGCCGGGCACCACGCGCGGCCAGGCGACCGACAGGCGGTAGGCGTTGGTGCCGAGCCCGCGCATCAGCTGGATGTCCTCGCGCCAGCGGTGGTAGTGGTCGCACGCCACGTCGCCGTGGTCGTCGCCGTCGATCTTCCCGGGGGTGTGGGAGAAGGTGTCCCAGATCGACGGGGAACGGCCGTCCTCCGCGACGGCCCCCTCGATCTGGTAGGCCGAGGTGGCCGTGCCCCACAGGAAGTCGTGGGGGAGGGCGGTGAAATCGATGGTCACGGAGTTCCCTTCGGGATGGGGCAGGTGGGTCACTTCACCGCTCCCGCCGTCAGTCCGGCGACGAGGTAGCGCTGGAGCAGGAGGAAGCCGGCCACCACGGGCACGCTGACGACCAGCGAGGCGGCCATGATCTGGTTCCAGTACACGTCGTTGAGGGTCGAGTAGCCCTGGAGTCCGACGGCGAGCGTGCGGGTGGCGTCGTTGGTCATCACCGACGCGAACAGCACTTCTCCCCAGGCCGTCATGAAGGCGTAGACGGCGACGGCGACGATGCCGGGGATCGCGGCAGGGACGACGACGCGGAACAGCGCGCCGAGCGGGCCGCACCCGTCGACCAGCGCCGCCTCGTCCAAGTCGCGGGGCACCGAGTCGAAGTAGCCGATCAGCATCCAGATCGAGAACGGCAGGGAGAAGGTGAGGTACGTCAGGATCAGCCCGCCGCGCGAGCCGAACAGGGCGATGCCGGTGGCGTTGCCGATGTTGACGTAGAGGAGGAACAGCGGCAGCAGGAAGAGGATGCCGGGGAACATCTGGGTGGAGAGCACGGTCACCGTGAACACCCGCTTGCCGCGGAAGTTGTAGCGGCTGACCGCGTAGGCGCTGAACACCGCGATGACCACCGAGCAGACCGTCGCCGCGCCCGCCACGATCAGCGAGTTCACGAAGTAGCGGGCCAGCGGCACGGTCGACCAGATGTCGATGTACGGCCGGATGGTCAGCTCGCTGGGCAGCCAGCGGAACTTGCCGGTGACGTCGGCGAGCGGTTTCAGCGAGCTGGAGATCATCACGTACACCGGGAGCAGCACGAACCCGGTGAGCAGGGTGAGGAAGATCCAGCGGGACCAGACGAACGAACGCGGCGGCGCCATCGGCGAGTTGCGTACGACGGACGCCGGGGAGGAGTCAGCCATCTTCGGGCCTCCGTCCGCGTGAGGTGACGGCGAGATAGACGCCGGTCACGGCGAGCAGGAAGAGCAGCAGCAGCACCGACATCGCGGAGCCGGAGCCGAAGTTCCAGGTGACGAAGGACGCCTGGTAGATGTGGACCGAGATGAGGTCCGCGGCCTCCGGGGCGGCCTTGCCGAACAGGACGTACGGGGTGTTGAAGTCGTTGAACGTCCAGAGGAACAGCACCAGGACGAGGACCTGGTTGACCGGACGCAGCGACGGGAGGGTGATGCGGCGGATCTGCTGGAGCATGCCGGCGCCGTCCAGGGCCGCCGCCTCGTACAGCTCGCGGGGGATGTTCTGGAGTCCGGCCATCACGATGAGGAACGCGAACGGCCAGCCCTTCCACACCGAGACGGTGAGCAGCGCCCAGAAGCTGTTGTCGCCGATCAGCCAGAACGACGGCTTGTCGGTGACGCCCAGCTGGTCGTGCAGGACGTGGTTCACCAGGCCGTTGTCGTGCTGGAACATGAACACCCAGGTGATGACGGCCGCGTAGACCGGCAGGGCGTAGGGGATCAGGAACAGCGCGCGCAGGATGCCGCGGCCGCGGAAGGTGTCCTGCATGTAGATCGCCGCGGCGGTGCCGATCGCCCAGCACAGGCCCACCGAGAGGAGGGTGAAGGCGACCGTCACGAGGAACGAGTGCAACAGGGCTTCGCCGACCGGGGCGTTGAAGTCGACCGACATCTTGTAGTTGTCGAGTCCGGCCCAGGGGGCGGTGCCCCAGTCGCGGATGTAGAACTGCGTGAGTTCCTTGAAGCTCATCACGATGCCGATGACCATCGGCACCAGGTGGACGAGGAGTTCGAGGATCAGCGCGGGCAGGAGCAGCAGATACGGCAGTCCGATCTTGCGGACCCGCCCGGTGCGGCGGCGGGGGCCGCGCGCCGCACCGGGGGAGCTCTTGCGCACGTCGGCCTCGGCGGGAACCGTGGTCGTCATCGTGCTCACTTACTTCGTCGGCATCTGCTGCTGGGCCTTCTCCAGGCGGGACTTGACCGACTCGGTGGTGACCGGGCGGCCGGCCGCGGCGTCCGCGAACAGCTCCTTCACGGCCGTACCCACGGCGGTCTCGAACTGCGACTCGTCGGCGACCTGCGGGAGGGCGGCGGCGCTCTTGGCGAGGGTGTCCTTCAGGACCGCGTTGGCCGGGTTGTTGAACGCGGGGTCGGTCTGGGCGCTCGCGACCGGCGGGATCGAGCTGTAGGCCTTGTTGAGGATCTTCTGCTCCTCGTCGCTGGTCATGAACTTCACGAACTTCGTGGCGCCGTCGAGGTTGTCGCTGTTCTTGAAGACGGACAGGTTGATGCCGGCGACCATCGAGTTGACCTGCTTGCCGGTGCCCGGGGTGCCGGACTGGACGGGCACGGGCGCGATGCCGTACTGGTCCTCGGGCATGCCCTGCGACTTGAGGTTGGCGGCGGCCGACTGCCACAGCAGCATCGCCGTCTTGCCCTTGGCGAAGTCGCTGACGGACTGGTTCTGGGCGTACTCGGCGTTGCCGAGCGGGATCGCCTTGTCCTTCGCCATCAGGTCGACGTACTGCTTGACGGCGGTGACCGCGTTGTCGGAGGTGAAGTCGGGCTTGCCGTCGGCGGTGAAGAAGTCCGCGCCGTGCTGCTTGGCGAAGGTGAAGACGTGGTGGACGTTCTCGGAGACGTTCGCGCCCTCGGCGCCGATGACCTGCTTGCCCTTGGCCTGGATCTTCTTGCCGTCGGCGACGAGCTGGTCCCAGGTGGCCGGGGGCTGGGAGATGCCCGCGTCGGCGAAGATCTGCTTGTTGTAGTACAGCGCGTACGCCATCGAGTACAGCGGGACGGCGGCGGGCGGCTGGCCCTCGGCGCCGGTCGAGCCGAGCGCGGAGGCGACGAACCGGTCCTTGCCGCCGATCTTGGCGAAGTTCGCGTCGTCCCAGGGCAGCAGCGCGCCCGTCGCCTGGAGGGAGGCCGACCAGGTGTTGCCGATGTTGAGGACGTCGGGGCCCTGACCGGACGTGGTCGCGGTGAGGATGCGGTTGAGGAGGTCCGACCAGGGGACGACCTCCAGCTTGACCTTGATGCCCGACTCCTTCTCGAACTTGTCGAGTTCGGGCTGGAGGGTCTTCTTGTCGATCTCGATGCTGGCGCCCTGGTTCGAGGCCCAGTAGGTCAGCTCCTTGGGCGAGTCGTTGGACCCGCCGCCGTCCGACGACGACCCACCGCCGCAGGCCGTCACGGCCAGCGCGAGTGACATGACGACGGCGCCTGCGGCCGCGGCTCGGATGGTACGCATGGGTCGGCTCCCGGGGTGTCGATCAGGGCTTAATTTAGGACGTGAGTTAAACCTCCGAAGAGAGCGGCGTCAAGAGTTTCGACGCGGGAGGTACAAGTCGGTATGCGGCTGTGACGGGTGACCCGCCGGGGCCCCCGCCCAGGCGTGCCGCGGGCTCCGGCGCACGTCGCGGGCCCGCACGGCCCCGCTCCCGCGCCCGGTGGCCCGGCAGGCACCGTCGTGAGGGTGCGTTCACTTCTCGAAGTGGGAAGCGGGGTTCCGGGTGAGAGGGACGGGGCGCGCGAACCGGGGTTCCCGCTGGGGGACGGGCGGGGGTGGGGTGCGCGGGGGCTCGGGCGGGGTGTGGCGGGGGTGCGGGCGGGGTGTGGCGGGGGGTGCGGGCGGCGCGGTGTGCGCCCCCGGCGGGGCACGGTCCCCTGGCGCACATCGGTGGCGGGCGGGCGGCTACGGGCTGTCGCGCCGTCGCCGCCTCCCCGGCCGACGGTGCCGTGGGCGGCACCGCCGTGCGGGTGGGGGCTGCGGGGCCGGGGCGTGGGGCGTCGGGGCGTGGGGGGGGGCGGAGGCACCGGCAGTGTGCGGCCCGCTCGCGTGCACCGCCGGGGGCTCAGGCGCCTCGGGTGCGTACGGAGGCACAAGCCTCGCGGGCGTACCAGGCGCACGGAACGGCGGACCCGCGGCGCCCAGCGACCGCGCCGCCCCCGCCGACGGCGCCTAGGCCGACGTCGTCGTGCCGAGCGGGGGCGGCGGGGCGCCCGGACACGGCCAGACCACCGGCGGGGGTACGACCCGCCCGGACACAGCCAGGCCACTGGCAGTGCGCGGCCCGTCCGCGGCACCCCCAGGGTCCGCCGCAGGCGCAGGCGTCACGGTGCGCCCAGGGGCACAAGCCCCCGGGCGCACCCCGGCAGCGGACGCGCGGCTCCGGGCTACCGCGTCGCCCCCGCCTACGGCGCCGTGGGCGGCGTCGCCGTCCCGACCGGGGTCTGCGGGGCCGGGGCGTAGCCGGTCGGGCGGGTGGTGAAGGTGCCGCGGCCCTGGGTGCGGCTGCGCAGGCGGGTGGCGTAGCCGAACAGCTCCGCCAGCGGGACGGTGGCCGTGACCAGCGCCGCGCCGCCCCGTACCGCCGAGCCGGTCACCCGGCCGCGCCGGGCGGCGAGGTCGCCGAGGACCGTGCCGACGGCGTCCTCGGGCACCGTGACGGTGACCTCGGCGACCGGCTCCAGCAGGAGCGCGGCGCAGCGGCGCAGGGCCTCGCGCAGACCGAGCCGGCCCGCCGTGCGGAACGCGGTCTCCGAGGAGTCCTTGACGTGCGTGGCCCCGTCGGTCAGCGTGACCCGCAGCCCGGTCACCGGGTGGCCGCCGAGGGGGCCCTCGGCGAGGGCGTCCCGGCAGCCGGCCTCGACGGCACGGACGTACTCCTGCGGGACCCGCCCGCCGACGACCGCCGAACGGAACACGAACCCCTCCTCCAGCGGCTCCACGTCGAGCACGACGTGCGCGAACTGGCCCGCCCCGCCGTCCTGCTTGACGTGGCGGAAGACCAGACCGGACACGCCCCGCGCGACCGTCTCCCGGTAGGTGACGCGCGGGCGCCCCACGGTGACCTCCAGTCCGAGGGTGCGGCGGATCTTCTCCACCGCCACCTCCAGGTGCAGTTCGCCCATCCCCGACAGCACGGTCTGGCCGGTCTCGGGGTCGGTGCGGACCGTCAGCGACGGATCTTCCTCGGCGAGCCGGGCCAGCGCCGTGGCCAGCCGGTCCGTGTCGGTGGAGCGGCGGGCCTCGACCGCGACGGAGACCACGGGATCGGCGACCCCGGGCGGTTCGAGGACCAGCGGCGCGTCCGGCGCGCAGAGCGTCGAGCCCGCGCGGGCCGACTTCAGCCCGATCACGGCGACGATGTCCCCGGCGACCGCCCGTTCCACCTGCTCGTGCCGGTCGGCCTGGACCCGCAGGATGCGGCCGATCCGCTCCCCGCGCCCGGCGGTGGTGTCCCGCACGGCGTCCCCCTTCTCGATGGTCCCGGAGTAGATCCGCAGGTAGGTGAGGCGTCCGGTGGGCGTGGCGGCGACCTTGAACGCGAGGGCCGCGAAGGGCGCCGCCGGGTCGGCGGGCCGCCGCTCGTCGGCGCCGTCGTGCGTGCCCCGTACGGGCGGCACGTCCAGCGGCGACGGCAGGTAGGCGACGACCGCGTCGAGCAGCGGTTCGATGCCCCGGTTGCGGTAGGCGGAGCCGCACAGCACGACGACGCCGTCCCCGGCGCGGGTGAGGTCGCGCAGCGCCGCCGCGAGGGTCGGCGCCGACAGCGTCTCCCGGTCGCAGAACTCCTCCAGCGCCGCCGGATGCCGTTCCGCGACCGCCTCCTCCAGCAGCCGTCGGCGGCGCAGCGCCTCCGCGCGCAGTTCCTCGGGCACCGGCCCGTCGACGGCGGCCCCGCCGTCGCCGTCCCAGGTCAGGGCGCGCAGGCGGAGCAGGTCGACGACGCCGGTGAAGCCGTCCTCGGCGCCGATCGGCAGCTGCACGACGAGCGGTACGGGGTGCAGCCGGTCCCGGATCGAGGCGACGGCGGTGTCCAGGTCGGCGCCCGCCCGGTCCAGCTTGTTCACGAACGCGATCCTCGGTACGCCGTACCGGTCGGCCTGCCGCCAGACCGACTCGCTCTGCGGTTCCACGCCCGCGACGGCGTCGAACACGGCGACCGCCCCGTCCAGCACCCGCAGGGAGCGTTCGACCTCGTCGGCGAAGTCGACGTGCCCGGGGGTGTCGATGAGGTTGACGCGGTGCCCGTCCCAGTCGCAGCTGACGGCCGCGGCGAAGATGGTGATGCCGCGGTCGCGTTCCTGGGGGTCGAAGTCGGTGACGGTGGTGCCGTCGTGGACCTCGCCGCGCCGGTGGGTCGTCCCGGTCGCGAACAGGACGCGTTCGGTGACGGTGGTCTTGCCCGCGTCGACGTGGGCGAGGATGCCGAGGTTGCGTACGGCGGCGAGGTGGAGGTCGAGGTGGTTGCGCACGGCCCGTGGCCTTTCGGGAGGTTCTCGGAGAAGGGCGGCGCGATGGTGTCCGACGGGACCCGCGAAGAAGGAGGTGACGGCGGACCGGTGCGACCAGTACGTCTGGTGCGTCCGGTAAGTCCGGTGCGCCCGGCCGTCGGTGGGCCCGGCGGCGCGTCCGGTGCCGTCGGAGTCGCGGTCCCGTCAGAGCTTCCGGTGCCGGCCGCGCAGCGGGCACCGGAAGGACGAGGACACGAGGATCACCTCGTAGCGGGAACGGGGAGCGCGGACAGCGGTGCGGTCACGCATGTCCGGGCTCCCCTCTTCCGTGACGTCCGGTCGTCCGGTCGTCATGCGCGGTGCGGAGCGGCCCCCCGTGGGCGGCTCTCGTCGACCCGAGTGTAGGAGTGGCGGAACGGACGGCGCACGGCATTTTCCCGCGGCCTCCCGGCAGTTGGCACCCCGGCCGGCATCGCGTGCCGCCGCGTCAGCCCGCGTAGAAGTGCCGCCGCACCCTCCGCAGCCAGGCGTCGGCGGCCGTCTCGTCCGGCTGGTCGGGGAGCGGGCTGCGGGTCTCGGCGAAGGCCGCCTCGTAGTGCCGCAGGAGCGGCAGCGCCGCCTCGGGGTCGGCCGCGGCCTCCTCGCCGAACCGGCGGAAGCTCTCCGGGTCGTCGACGCGGATGCTCAACCGCCCGGTCGCGTACAGCTCGTAACCCTGGTGGCAGAGCCGCTTGAGGTGGCGGGCGTGCTTGGCGGTACGGCGGCGGGTCTCGCCGGGGCCCGCCGCGTCGGTGCGGTTGCGGAGCTTGCGGAACTGCTGGGTGGCGTAGCCGAGGTAGGCGTCACGGACCCGGCGCGCGCCCAGCAACGTGTGCCGTATGCCGATGAGTTCGTCTCCCAGCGGGGTACGGACCTCGTACAACTCGTCGGGCAGCCAGACGAGTTCCATCACGGTGGGGTTGCCGCCGAGGGCGAGTCGGCACCACTTGGCGGCCTCGTGGAGGGTGCGGTCCGGTGCCGTGGTGACGTGGGACTCCGGCGGGGTGCGCAGACCGTGCAGTTCCTCGGTGGGCGTCGCGAACATGCCGAGGCGGTCCAGATCGGAGCCCGCGTGGGCGAGGCCGTAGGCGGTCGAGCCGACGATGCCGGAGAGCAGGACCGTGCGACCGGCCGTACCGGTCGACGGGTCGGGTCGCGCCCGGTCCGTGCCGGGGGCGCTGCGGGTGTGCTGGGCGTGGTCGGTCACAGGTTCTCCCCCGGTCGTGGTCCCGGGCCGTCCGCGGCGGACGGCGGGACGGCCATCATGCCCCGGCGGCCCCGGCGCCCACCTCGCGTTTTCGGGGCCGCCCGCTCCCCCACCGCCCATGAGGTTCGATCGGCGGCGTCACCCGGATGACGGCGTTGCGCTGGTCGCCCGCGCGGGCCGGTGGTGCCGTGGAGGGGCAGGGGGGCAGCCGTCCGGGGCGCCCGCGCGCCGGGAAACCGTCCCGTCCTCAGGAGGAACTCGTGATCACCCCTAGCCCCACCGGCCCGTCCCACACGCCGCGCACGACCCGTACGACCCGTACGACCCGTACGGGTCAGGCGCTCCCGGCCCCCGCTCCGGCGACCGGCAGGGCCCGTACCGTCCGCGTCCTGGCCGCTGCCGCCCTGACCACCGGAACCCTGTTCGCCGCCGCGGCCTGCTCGGGCGACGGCGACGGTTCCGCCTCCGGGTCGAGGACCGCGACCCCGGCCGTGACCGCCGCCGCCTCCGCGGCCGTCGCCGAACGCCCGCTGACGGCGCGGACCACCGCCGCCGCTTCCCCGTCCCCGTCCAGCACGCTGAGCGAGTCCGGCGCGAAGTCGGCGCTGATCACGGAGGCGGACATCGAGGACGCCTGGACGCAGGTGGACGACGCGCAGACCTGGAAGGAGTCGCTGCTCGTCGGGAAGGTGGACACGGCGCAGTTCGTGACCGCCAAGACCGACGCCGCCGACTGCCAGCGCCTCCTCGACGGCCTCTACGACGAGGACCTGCTCGGCAAACCGTCCGGCGCGTCGGCGCTGACCGGTTTCGAGGAGGGCGAGTCCCGGCTGCTCTACCAGGTCGCCGGGTACCGGCAGGCCGACCTCGACAAGTCGATGGACTGGCTGGAGAAACTGCCCGACACCTGCGCCCAGTTCACCGCGACCGGCGACGACGGAGACCGTACCGTCCAGGTGGTGGAGGCTTCCCTGCCGAAGGAGGGCGACGGGCGGCGCGGGCTGACCGTGACGGTGAAGGGCGAGACGAACGGCGAACCGGTGACCCTCACCCTGGACGTGGCCGTCGTCCAGGTCGGCACGTCGGACGCGATCACCGTGACCAACGGCGGGCTCGACGGCGCCGACCACGACAGCACCGAGCAGGCCGTGGAGCAGGGCACGCCCCGGCTGAAAGACGTCCTCGCGGGCCGCACGCCGAAGGCGACCCCGAACACCCTCGACTGAGCCGCCCGGCGGGGCCGCTGTGATCCTTGTCGCTGGTTGGGGGCGGTGGGCGGTGGGCAGACACTGCGGGTGATCCGTGAAATCGGTGCCGTTCCTGTGGGGGAAACCGTGCGTGTGTGTCTCATCGGTGCAGGCCTGTCGGGGCTCGCGACGGCGCGTGCCCTGAAGAGCGCGGGCATCGACTTCGTCTGCCTGGAACGGACCGGCGGGGTCGGTGGCATATGGCGCAGACCCGGGGCCGGTGAACCGGGCCCGGGTTACCTTTCGTTGCACCTGAACACCACCAAGAAGCTCACCGGTTACGCCGAGTTCCCGATGCCGGACTCCTACCCGGTCTATCCGAACCACCGCCAGATGGCCTCCTATTTGCAGGAGTTCGCCGAATGGGCTGATCTCCTCGGGCACATCGAGCTGGAGACGACCGTCGAGTCGGTGACCCGGCAGGCCGACGGTTCCTGGTCGGTGGACTCGGTGGACACCGACGGCGCCCGCTCCTCCCGTGTCTTCTCCCACGTCGTCGTCGCCTCCGGCGCCAACACCGAACCGTCGGTGCCCGCACCGCCACCGGGTGCCGAAACCTTCACAGGAACGATTCTGCACGCCCAGGACTACCACGACGGCAACGAGTTCGCCGGACAGCGGGTCGTGGTCGTGGGGCTCGGCGCGTCGGCCGTGGACATCGCGGCCGACCTGCCGCGGTACGCCGAGCGGACCGTCCTCTCCGTCCGGCGGGGCCACCACATCCTCCCCAAGCAGCTCTTCGGCATCCCGCTCGACGAGTTCGCCGAGGCGCCCTGGTGGACCGCGATGTCGCTGCCCGAGCAGCGCACGTTCCTGGAGGAGGCGGTGCGCACGGCGCGGGGCTCGCTCTCCGACTACGGGCTGCCGGAGCCCGAACACCCGGTGTTCGCCTCGGCGGTGACCCTCTCGGACGAGATCCTCAGCAGCATCCGGCACGGCGGCGTGCTCCCGAAACCCGCGATCGCCTCGCTGGCGGGAGACGTGGTGACGTTCACGGACGGCACGTCGGAGCGGGTGGACGCGATCGTCCACTGCACCGGCTACCGGCTGGCGTTCCCCTTCCTGCCTCCGGGCTGCCCGTTCGGCGCGTCGGGCTCGGTCGAGCTGTTCAAGCGGGTCGTGGCACCCGACCTGCCGGGGCTGTTCTTCGCCGGACTGGTGCGCCCGCAGGGCTCCATCACCCGGCTCGTGGAGGCACAGGCCCGGTGGATCACGCGGCTCCTTCTGGGCGAGGCGGTGCTGCCCGAGCCCGAGGTGATGCGCAAGGAGGTGGCCTCCTACCTCAGCGGCATCGCGGACCAGTACGGGCAGAGCGAGGGCGGGTCGATCAAGGTGAACGTGGCACCGTATCTGGAGCAACTGCGGGACGAGTGACCCCTGATCGGGCGGCGCCCGATCGGATCCGGCGAGGCGGATGTGGACAGGACCCGAGGAACCCGGGCACCGCTGAGACCTGTGGGCCGGTGGGGCCGGTGGGCGGGAGCGTGCCGCGCGCCGGCCTCCTCGTCGAGTCGGCGGGCGCGGGACCGTGATGGCGGCGGGGCGCCCGCCGGGGCGGGACGCGCGGGGTCCGGCGCTGGGCGAGCGCTTCGTCGGCGGGCCGGGGGGAGCGGTCCGGCGCCGTCGGCGTACGGCTCCCCCGGCCTGCGTGCCGCGGCCGCGGTCAGCGCGCGGCGGCGGGCACGGGCAGCGGTCCCGTGGGCGGGCGGACGTGGTACGCCTCGGAGGACACGTAGGCGGTGACGCGCGGCGGCCGGCCCTGCTGGTGGGCGAGCGCCAGGTAGGCGACGAGGCCGACCCCGTCCTCCGGGTGGCGGTCGGTGACGGCGGAGACGGCCCGCAACAGCGGGTCCGGGGCCTGCCCGTGGTGGCGGAGCAGGGTGCCGGCCCGTTCCAGGGCCTCGCCGTCGTGGCGGGCGTAGTCGCGGACGGGGACGTAGAGGGTGAAGCCGCTGGGCCGGCCGGTCGCGGTCTCGGTGAAGGCGTGGCAGGACTGGACGGGCCGCCGGACCTGCGGTGACGTGAGGTCGTCGGCGTCGTGTCCGGCGGCGATACGGAAGAACGCCTCGGTCTCGGCCGGGGTGGGCCCGGTCTCGGTGCGGCACAGCGCGCCCGCCTCGCCGGCCGACAGGTCCTGGTGCGCGAGGTACACCTTGACCCGGGGTTCGGCCCAGTCGCCGAGGTCCAGGGCGAAGAAGAGGTGACGGTCACCGGGGGGCAACGCGTCGAACGCCCGGTGGTGGCCGAGCCTGCGCAGGGCCTCGGCGACGGTGGCCGGGGCGCGGTTCTGTCCGGAGGCCGCCGGGTTGAGGTAGACCTTCACCTTGGGGACGCCGCCGGGCAGCAGCTCCAGGGCGCACCACAGGGCGAGGGGGCCTTCCGGCGCGGGCGGCAGGAAGAGGTCCTCCAGCTCGTCGAGGCGGTCGGTGGAGAAGCCCCAGCGCCGGGCGACCTCGCGGACGGCCCGCAGCCCGGCGCGGCCGTTCGCCGCCCGTCCGGGGGCGTCGCAGCCGGGTTCGACCAGCATCCGCAGGGTGGGGTCCTCGCCCTGCGTGAAGGAGAGCGAGAACTCGACCGGGGTGTGGTCGTCCGAGAGGAACGTGGGGTTCGGCGGCGGCAGGTGCAGCGGTCGTTCCGCGGCGCCGCCGAGCATCTCGGTCAGCGTACGCGCGTAGACCCCGGCGTCGTCGGTGCCAAGACCCACGACGTCGGCGAGGCGCAGGAGCTGGCCCGCGGTGTGTCCGCCGAGCGTGCCGGAGGCCGGGGGTCTGAGCGGTGCGTCGGGGGCGCTCACGCGGCCTCCCGCGACGGCTCGGCGGGAACAAGAAGATACCCGCCCGGGAAGGCGGGTATCCGGTGTGACGACACGCGCGGCGGTCGTCGGAAGACGCTGTCGGTACGTATGAGGTTCACGGCGGCTCCTCGGGTCGGTGAGCTATGCGGAATGCCGCATAGCTCTCTACCCGTGCCGCTGAACGGTCATACGATGGCCACAAGTTGACGCGTGTTGGCTAAATCACCTCGTAAGCCAGTTGAGGAACTGGCTCCACACTCCACTGCGCTCGGCACGGTGGCCCTGCTGTGCCGACTGCGCCGGACCGGCCGGCGCCTCGGTGCGGGTCCCGGCGTCGGGCCGGCGAGCGGCCTGCACCGGGGTGAAGCGCGCGGGCAGCGCGACGAGTCCACGGTTGAACGGACCCGGACGCCAGGTCAGGGACTCCTCCGGGACCGCGAGTTCGACATCGGGGAGCTTGTTGAGGAGGTTCTCCAGCGCGGTGATGGTGATCTGCCGCGCGGGGTCCTTGGAGGGGCAGGCGTGCGGGCCCGCGCTCCAGGCGAGGTGGGCGCGGTTGCTGCCCGCCTGGCGGGCGGCCGTGAGCGCCGGACCGGTGTTGGCGGCGGCGAAGCTGACCAGGAGGAGGTCCCCGGCCTGGAGGTGCTGCCCGGCGAACTCCATGTCGGAGGCCGGGTAGTGGGGCGCCAGGTTCTGCATCGGCGGGTTCTCCCACAGCGTGTCGTCGATCGCCTCGTCGATCAGACCGCCCTGGTTGGCGTACGCGTCGTGGGTGAGGAGCCGGTGCAGGGTGTTGCCGATGAGGTTGCGCAGCGGCTCGTTGCCCCCTACGAGGAGCAGCGCGAGCTGGTACATCATCTCCTCGTCGGTGAGGTTGGCCTGATGTTCCATCAGCCAGGAGGTGACGTCGTCACCCGGCCTGGCCCGCTTGAGCGCGATGAGTTCGCCGACCGCGCCGAACAGCACGCCCATCGCCTGTTCGGCGTTGACGCCGTCGAACATGCCGGTGACGCCGTAGACGACGCGGTCACCGATGTCGGGCGGGCAGCCGAAGAGTTCGTTGAAGACGACCAGCGGAAGCTGCTTGGCGTAGTCGGCCAGGAGGTCCGCCGAACCACGGCTGCTGAACTGGGATATGAGGTAGTTGGAGACCTGCTCGGTGCTCTGGCTCAGCCGACGCGAGTCGATGCGGGCCATGCTGTCGGTGATGGCCTGGCGCAGCCGCAGGTGTTCGGCGCCGTCGCTGAACATGGCGTTGGGGCGGTAGGCGAGGACCGGTGCCACGGGGCTGTCCGGGGAGATCTTGCCCTCGTTGAAGTGCCGCCACCGCCGGGAGTCCTTGCGGAACGAGCCGGAGTCCTGGAGGAGTTGGAGGGCGCTCGCGTAGTCGGTGACCAGGGTGGCCTCGACACCGGGAGCGATCTCGACGGGCGCCGTCGGCCCGTAGTGCCGCAGATAGCTGTAGTAGGCCTGTGGATCTGCCGCGAACTCGGGCCCGTACAGCGGCACTCGGCCGCCGCTGTTGTGCGCCGGGCACCCGGGCGGGGGCACGGGCGCGTTGGGGTGGTCCATGGAAGCTGCTCCTAGTGGGCACGGTCCTGCAGGTGGCGGACGAGGGTGATCAGCGCTTCGGCCGAGGACCGCTCGTCACGCGCGTCGCAGGTGACGACGGGGGTGTCGTCGAGCAGGTCGAGGGCGTCGCGCAGGGCCGCCTCGTCACGCAGGGGTACGCCGTCGAAGTGGTTGACGGCGATGGCGTAGTCGAGCCCGTACTGCTCGATGAGGTCGATCACGGCGAAGGAGTCGGCGAGACGCTCGGGGTCGACGAGGACCAGCGCGCCGAGCGCGCCGCGGGCCATGTCCTCCCACATCTGCACGAACCGCTGCTGGCCGGGCGTCCCGAAGAGGTAGAGGACGACCCGGTCGCTGATGGTGAGGCGGCCGAAGTCCATGGCGACCGTGGTGGTGGTCTTGCCCTGGACGCCCTTCAGGTCGTCGATCTCCTCGGCGGCCCGCGTCATCGTCTCCTCGGTGGTCAGCGGGGTGATCTCGGAGATCGCCCCGATGAACGTGGTCTTGCCCACCGCGAAGTGACCGACGACGAGGATCTTGACGGCGGTCTGGGTCGCGCCGTCACGGACGTACGCCTGCTCATCCAAACTTGCGCCTGAGACCATTCAGCACCTCCTCCAGGATCTCCCGGTCGGCGAGGGGGGCCCGCTGCACGGGCGGGCGGGTGATGAGGTAGCCGCCCTCGGTGAGGGCGGCGAGGAGGATCTTCACGACACCGAGGGGCAGTTGGGTGTGCCCCGCGATCTCCGCGACCGACAGGTACCCGGCGGAGCACAGGTCGAGCAGGCTCTGCTCTTCCGGGGACAGCCGGGTGGGCCGCTGCTGCTGGTCGACGGTGGCCGTGACCAGGGTGATGAGGGAAAGCTGCTCCTCGTCGGGGAGCCCGCGTCCCTTGGTGATGACGTACGGACGCACTAATTCGGGCGTCTGGGGCTCCAGTTCACCGAAGCCCGTCATGACCGCGCGCCGAGGTTCTCGCGCGGCGGCGTCGTCAGGGCCTTGCCGAGCTGGCTGACGAGCTGCTGCATCCGGAAGGTGATGTCCTGCATGTCGACCTCCGGCGCGGCGGAGACGCCGAGGTAGGCGCCGTCACCGGCGGAGATCAGGAAGACCCAGCCCCCGTCGAACTCGACGACCGTCTGGCGCCACCGCTGGCTCGCGTCCTCGCAGAAGAAGGCGAGGGAGCGGCTGAGCGACTGCACCCCGCTCATGGCGGCGGCGACCCGGTCCGCGTCATCCTTGTGGAAGTCCTGCGTCCGGGCCATCAGCAGGCCGTCGGCGGATATCAGGACGGCGTGCAGGGCCCCGGGAATCTCCAGGGCGCTGTCAAGCATCCATGACAGATCGTCGTTCACGAGAACTCATGCCCTTCGCTGCTTGCACCGGGGGTGCTGCTCGACTGTTGCGCGGGGTCCGTGGGCCTGGCCCGCCGCCCCGACTGGGTGCCGCGCTGGAAGGCACCCATGATCGCCGCCGTCTCGGCGCCCGAGCGGGCGGGAGAGGAGGCGGTCGACGCGCTGCCGGGCACGATCGCCATGGGCCGCTTGCGGCGGCGCTTGGGCAGACCGTCGGCGGTGCTGCTGGGAGCGGGCGCCGTCTCGGGTCCACCGCCGCGCACGGGGGTGGCGACGGCCGGGGCGACCGGGGCCGGCTCCTTCTGCTCGGGCGCGTTCGTGAGCAGGTCGTGGGGGAGGAGGAGGACCGCGCGGACGCCGCCGTAGGGCGAGCTGGAGTCGACGGACACCTCGAATCCGAAGCGCTCGGCGAGGACGCCGATCACCGCGAATCCGAACTGCGGGGGGTTGCCGAGTCCGGAGACGCCGGAGACGCGATCGGTGGAGAGGAGTTTCTCCGCGCGGGCGCGTTCCTCGTCGTTCATGCCGACACCGGCGTCGTCCACGACGATGCAGATGCCCTTGGGCACGGTGCGGATGTTGATCTCGACAACGGTGTCCGGGCTGGAATAGCTGGTGGCGTTGTCGAGCATTTCGGCGAGCGCCAGCGCGACGGGTTCGACGGCGCGGCTGGTGATGCCGAAATCGACCTGCGAAAGGATTTCCACCCGCCGGTAGTGGCGGATGCGTCCCTGGGCGCTGCGGACGACGTCGTAGACGGACGCGACATCGCGCTGACGTCCCAGCCAGCCGTCGCAGAGCACTGCGATGGACTGGGCGCGGCGACCGAACTGGGAGTTCGTGTGGTCGATCTCCAGAAGGTCCTGGAGAATGACCGACTCGCCGTACTTGGACTGGAGCCGGGAAACGATCAACTGCTGTTCCGCGGCGAGGCCCTGGAGGGTCCGCATCGCGGACTTGAGGACCGTTTTGGTTGCCTCTTCGGCTCTTTCCTGAGCTGCCTCGACGGATTTCGCGTACCCGTTCTCCAGCTCGTTGTGCTGAGCCCTGAGATCTGCGAACTCCCGCCTTAACGTCCGTGCCGCCCTCCGCTGGCGAACAATGAGGGCCACGGAGACGATCACGGCGACGAGGAGAGCCCAGAGTACCGGGTTCTGTATGTAATCAGTCATAAGACTCTCTTCAGGCGACTGACGGCCAGTGCTGAATTCCCGTCAATGCGGGTGGACCGGCGGACCGCCCGCACCGGGGTCACCGCCCGGACTGTCCCCGTAGTCAGGGATGTCGTCGTCCTGCACCCATCCGCCCGCTCTACAAGCGCCGTGATCGTATCACCACACGATCCGGTCACAGACCGCCAACATAGGCGGTCAGGATGAACATTGACGCATCGTCAGGAATAGGGCCCGTGGGGCGTTCCCATCACAACCGATAAACCGCGTTCCGCGGCATTCAGGGGCAAGTGAGAGGTTCGGAGAGGTTTCCGGCGGCGCGGCGGCCCGAAGGAGAAGGGGATCGCGCGCCGGCGGGCCGGACGGAGGCCGCGGGCGAAAGCGCGCGCGAAACGACGCTACCCACATCCGGCGACGCGGATGCGGGTAGCGTTTGTTTGATATTCCACTTACCGATCGAGGGCAATGCGATACGGAGAGTGATATGTGTCCGAGGGGGGACTTGAACCCCCACGCCCGATAAAGGGCACTAGCACCTCAAGCTAGCGCGTCTGCCATTCCGCCACCCGGACCAGGTGTCTGTCACCGGCCGGGGTGTTCCCGGCGGCGACATGGACAACAATACCAAGCTTTCGGGGTGCGTTTCACCTGCGTATCCGCTGGCCGGGAGGGTGCGGGGCGGGGTGCCGTGCGGGGCGGGGCGGGGGGCGCCGGGGAAGGGCTGCGCGCACGGGGTGCGGCGGGCCCTCCCCCGGCTCCTCCGGGGTCAGCAGTTCTCGCGCAGGGAGTGCAGGTGCTCGCTGGAGCGGCGGGCGAAGGTGAGGGAGTCGGCCGGGTTGTCGTGTTCCGCCTGCCAGTGGTGGGCGAAGCGCTCGCCGCGCAGCCGGGTCACGGCGGAGAGGAAGCGCCGGTAGTCGATGTCGCCGTCCCCGACGTCGGTCATGCGGTAGCCGTAGGGGTCGGTGGGGTCGCTGACGCCGTCCTTGACGTGGAAGAGGGGGTAGCGGTGCGGCCTGCGCAGCACGTAGTCGAGCGGTTCGAACGGCGCGGGCTTCCCGTCGGGCCGCACGGAGAAGCGGAACTGTCCGACGTACGCCCAGTAGATGTCCATCTCCAGGAAGACCAGGTCGGGGTCGGTCTCGCGGAGCAGGACGTCGTAGAGGCGGACCGAGGGGTCGTCGGTGGCGAAGGAGAACTCCTCGGAGTGGTTGTGCTGGTAGAACTTCATGCCGCGGGCGCGGGCCGCGGCGCCGTAGGTGTTAAAGTCCTCGGCGGCGCGCTTCCAGGCGTCGACGGTGGAGCCGTAGCGGAACGGCCCGGCGGCGGTCCCGATGTGCTGGAGGCCGAGCGCCTGGGCGTCGTCGAGGACCTTGGTGAGGTTCTGGGCGAAGGTGTAGGCGTTGGGGTCGCCCGAGTAGTAGCCGACGTGGCTGCCGATCGGGTTCAGCCCGTGGTCGCGGGCGAGCCGCTTGAGCTGGGCGAGGGTGATGGCGCCCGCGGAGCCCTGGGTGTATCCGGCGAACTCGATCTCGTCGTACCCGTACCGCTCCAGCTCGGCGAAGACGGGTGCGAAGCCGAGGGAGGAGACCTTGTCGCGCAGGCTGTAGAGCTGGATGCCGAGGCGGCCGGGGGGCAGGACGGGACGACCGCGGCCGTGGCCGTGGCCGCGGTCCCGGGTCCGGCCGGGGTCGGCGCTCGCGGCGGGAGCGGCGGCGGGGGTCGCCGCGGCGGGGCCGGCGGCGGCGCCGAGCAGGGCGGCCGCGGTGGTGCCCGCGGCGACGCCGAGCATGCCGCGTCGGCCGAGGCGGTGGGTGAGTTCGGGATCGGACTGGGACATGCGGCTCATACCGGGAACTCCTCGCGATACGGGTGCGTTGGGGGAGATGAGTGCTTCGCCTGCTTCATGTCGGGACAGAGGTCGCCGTCCGGTGCGGACGGGACGCTCAGTCCAGACCGGCCAGGCGCAGCAGCAGGGATTTCACCTCGGTGGCCGCGACGCGGTCACCGACGGCACGGGGGGTGGAGCAGATGAGCAGCGGACCGTCGTCGTCGCGTTCCGGAAGACGCCCGTGGCTGCCGCGGACAGGGGACGGGTCGAGAGGCACCACGGCCATCCGGTAGCGCATGCCGAGCTTCTTGCGGGCGAGCGCGGTGGCCGCCTTGACCTTCACATAGGGGTCGAGGGGGTCCATGAACAGCTCGACCGGGTCGTAGCCGGGTTTGCGGTGGATCTCGACGAGCTGCGCGAAGTCGGGCGCGCGGTCGTCGTCGAGCCAGTAGTAGTACGTGAACCAGGCGTCCGGCGCGGCCACGGCGACGAGTTCGCCGGAGCGCGGGTGGTCGAGGTGGTGGGCCTTCTTGCCCTCGTCGTCGAGGAGCAGGTCCAGGCCGGGCAGTCCGGCGAGCGCGGCGCGGGTGGCGTCGAGGTCCTCGGGGCGGCGCACGTAGACGTGGGCGATCTGGTGGTCGGCGACGGCGAAGGCGCGGGAGGCCATCGGGTCCAGGTACTCCATGCCGTCCTGGGTGTGCACCTCCAGCAGTCCGGCGCGGCGCAGGGCGCGGTTGATGTCGACGGGCCGGTCGACGCGGGTGATGCCGTACTCGGACAGCGCGACGACGGTACGGCCCTCGGCGCGGGCCTGGGCCAGCAGCGGGGCGACGGCGGCGTCGAGGTCGGCGGCCGCCTTCAGGGAGCGCGGGTCGTCGGGGCCGTAGCGCTGGAGGTCGTAGTCGAGGTGGGGGAGGTAGCACAGGGCCAGGTCGGGGCGGCGGGTGCGCAGGATGTGCCGGGTCGCGTCGATGATCCAGCGGCTGGAGACGAGGTCCGCGCCGGGACCCCAGAAGTGGAAGAGGGGGAAGACTCCCAGTTCTTCGGTGAGTTCGTCGTGCAGGGACGGCGGCCTGGTGTAGCAGTCGGGCTCCTTGCGGCCGTCGGCGTAGTAGACGGGGCGGGGGGTGACGGTGAAGTCGGTGTCGGCGCCCATGGCGTACCACCAGCAGATGTTGGCGACCGTGTAGCCGGGGTGGGCGCGGCGGGCGGCGTCCCAGAGCTTGTCCCCCGACACGAGGCCGTTGTGCTGGCGCCACAGCAGGACGTCGCCGAGTTCGCGGAAGTACCAGCCGTTGGCGACGACGCCGTGCTCCGAGGGGAGCGTGCCGGTGAGGAAGGTGGACTGGGCGGCGCAGGTCACGGCGGGCAGCACGGTGTCGAGCGGGGCGCGGGAGCCGTCCCGGGCCAGGGAGCGGAGGTGGGGCATGTGGGCGAGGAGGCGGGGGGTGAGGCCCACGACGTCGAGGACGAGCAGCGGAACCGGGGAGCGGTCGGGGGACGCCCCGTCGGCAACGGCGGTGGCGGGAGTTTCCGCGGGGGTGCCGGGGGCGGGGGTGGGGGTCATGGCAGTTCCTTCAGGCCGAGATCCGTCAGCAGGTCGCGGGCGAGGGAGAGTTCGGCGGCGATGCCGTCGGCGAGCTGGGCGCGGCCCCGGGGCCGCAGCGCGGGCGGGAGGGCCTGCCAGGTGTAGGTCTCGACCTCCAGGTGGCGGGTGAGGGGGTGCGGGCCGCCGACCAGGCGGGTCAGCGTGGACTTCAGGACGGGGAGGGTGGAGGTGAGGGGCGCGGCGGGGGCCGCGTGCAGCGGGACGTGGAAGTGGGCGCGCCAGGGCGTGGCGTCGGGCAGAACGTCGCCGCCGAGGGCTTCGGCGAGGTCGTCGGTGCCGTGGCGGCCCTCGGCGTCGACGGTGCGGGTCTGGTGCAGGAAGCGGGGTTCGTCGAAGGCGGAGAGGGCGGCGCGGACGGCGGGGAGGCGGGGGTGTTCGGCGTGCAGGGCGGCCGAGAGCTGGGACTTGACGACGGGGACGCGGGCCGCGGTGAGCGCGTCCAGGGCGGTGTGCGGATCTTCGAAGGAGGTGGCGAGGTGGCAGGTGTCGAGGCAGAGGCCGATCCGGTCGTGCCCGACGGCGGTCAGCGGGGGCAGCGCGTCCGCGGTGGTCTCGACGATGCAGCCGGGCTCGGGTTCGAGGCCGACGCGGATCGAGCGGCCGGTGAGGTCGGCGAGGGCGTCCAGGCGGTCGGCGAGCGTCAGCAGCGCGGTGTGGGCGGCGTCGGCGCGGGTGGCGTCCCAGCCGGTGCGCCAGCCGAGCGGGAGGGTGGAGACGGTGCCCTCGGTGATGTCGTCGGGCAGCAGACCGGCGAGGACCCGGGCGAGGGCGGTGGTGTGGTCGAGGCGCTCGGGGTCGGCCCAGTCGGGCCGGTAGACGCGGTACTTGACGCGTTCGGCGCCGAACCCCTCGTAGGGGAAGCCGTTGAGGGTGACGACCTCCAGGCCGCGCTTGTCGAGTGCGGCGCGCAGCCCGCGCAGGGCGGCCGGGTCGGTGTGGAGGACCCGTGCGGCGTCCCTGGCGAGCCAGAGCCCGATGCCGAGCCGGTCGCGGCCCATGCGGCGGCGGACCGGTTCGCAGTGGTCGCGGAGTTGGGCGAGGACGCCGTCGAGGGTCTCGGCGGGGTGCACGTTGGTGCAGTAGGCGAGGTGGACGACGCTGCCGTCGGGGTGGCGGAAGCGCATCGCTCACTCACCGCCGCGCAGCACGGAGTTGCCCTCGTGGGTGGCGTCGGGCGCGGCGACCTCCAGGTCGAGGCGTCCGCTGAGCCCGTAGAAGGCCACCGGGTTGCGCCACAGGACGCGGTCCACGTCGTCCTCGTCGAAGCCCTCGGCGAGCATCAGATCGGCCACGCTCCGTGTCTTCAGCGGGTCGCTGTTGCCCCAGTCGGCGGCCGAGTTGACCAGTACCCGCTCGGGGCCGTGGGCGCGGAGGATCGCCACCATCCGCCGTTCGTCCATCTTGGTGTCGGGATAGACGGAGAAGCCGAGCCAGCAGCCGCTGTCGCGGGCCTCCTTGACGGTGGTCTCGTTGAGGTGGTCGATCAGGACCCGGTCCTCGGGCAGGTGCGACTCGCGGATCACGTCGAGGGTGCGGCGCAGTCCGGCGGCCTTGTCGCGGTGCGGGGTGTGCACCAGCGCGGGCAGCTCGTGGTCGGCGGCGAGCTGGAGCTGTGCGGCGAGCGCGGTGTCCTCGGCCGGGGTCATGGAGTCGTAGCCGATCTCGCCGACGGCGACCACCCGGTCCTTGACGAGATAGCGGGGCAGTTCGTCGAGGACGGGCAGGCAGCGCGGGTCGTTGGCCTCCTTCGGGTTGAGGGCGAGCGTGCAGTGGTGGGCGATGCCGTACTGGGCGGCCCGGAAGGGCTCCCAGCCGAGGAGGGAGTCGAAGTAGTCGAGGAAGCTGGCGGGCGAGGTGCGGGGCTGGCCGAGCCAGAAGGAGGGCTCGACGACGGCGCGCACCCCGGCGGCGTGCATCGCGGCGTAGTCGTCGGTGGTCCGGGACGTCATGTGGATGTGGGGGTCGAAGAGGCGCATCAGGACTCCTTGCCGTGGGGGTGGCCCGTGCTGTGGAGGTGGGTCCCGGACAGCCGTCCGGCTCCGTCGGCGGTGCGCGCGGCGGGGGCGGCCGGTTCGGTGAGGGCGAGGACGCGGTGCAGGTCACCGGGGACGGGGCGGTCCGCGGCGGTGCGTTCGGCGGCGTAGTCGCGGAGCATGCGGGCGAGTTCGGCGTCGGCGCGCGCCCGCTCCGCGAGCGCGGCCACCGCGTCGACGGACACCCCGGTGAAGAGGCACTTCAGGACGGCGTGCCGCCAGGAGTGGACGTCGAGGTGGCGGGCGCCGTACGGGCCGACGGCGGCGGCCAGCAGCCGGGTGTCGTTGGTGCGGAGCGCGTCGTGCACCAGCGGCAGCGCCTCCGGGCCGGGCACCAGGTACGGCAGGGCCGACAGGACGGCCCGGCGTTCGTCGGCGGTGCCCTGCGCGTACACCCGGGCGAGGACGCCCAGGTCGGCGCCCGCCACGCACAGGAGCAGCAGCCTGGCGGTGTCCGCGTGCGCGCTGCCGCAGCGACGACGGGCCTCGGCGAGGCGCAGCTCCCAGGGGGCGAGGGGGGTGCGGGCTCGGGAGGCGGGCGGTGCGGGGGCGTCGGGGCGCGCGGACGTCTCCGCGTGCGCGGTCGCCTCGTCCAGGGCGTTGCGGAGCCAGGCGCGGGCGGGGGCCGGGAGGCGGGCCTCCAGGCCGGCGCGGAGGTCGGGGAGGGGAGTGAGGGGCGGGGTGGGGAGGGGGGCGGGAGGGGTGGGGGGCAGGGGGGCGGGGGGAGGTGAGGCAGGCTCGTTCATGCGGAGGGCCCTTCCGAGGTGCCGTCGGGTGGGGCGGGGGTGGCCGGGGCGGCCCGGTGGAGGAACGGGAGGGCGCGTTCGGCCTGGTGGGGACCTGCGTGGGAGTGGCGGGGCAGTTCGACGACGGTGAGGCCCTGGTAGCCGGTGGCGGCGAGCGCGGCGAGGACCGGCGGGAAGTCGATCTCGCCGTCGCCGAACGGGAGGTGCTCGTGGACCCCGCGCCGCATGTCCTCGATCTGGACGTGGCGCAGCCAGGGGGCGGCGGCGCGTACGCACGCTTCGGGCGGGAGGGGTTCGAGGCACTGGCAGTGGCCGATGTCGAGGGTGAGCCCGAGGGGTTCCGGGTCGCCGAGGAGACGGCGCAGGTGGTGGAAGTCGGCGAGGGTGGCGAGGAGGTGCCCCGGTTCGGGCTCGACCGCGAGGGGGACCCCGGCGTCGGCGGCCGCCTCCAGAACCGGGGTGAGGGACTGGGCGAGACGCTGCCAGGCGGTGGCGGGGTCGATGCCGGGCGGGGTGACGCCGCTGAAGCAGTGGACGGCGTGCGCGCCGAGGTCGGCGGCGATCCGCACGGCGGTGCCGAGCAGGTCGGCCCGGCGGGCGCGGTCGGCGGGGTCGGGGTCGAGCAGGGTGGGGCCGTGTTTGCGGCGCGGGTCGAGGACGTAGCGGGCGCCGGTCTCCACGGTGACGTCGAGCCCCAGCTCGGCCAGGCGGCGCGCGGTCCGGCGGACGCGGTCGGTGAGGCCGGGGCCGAGGGGGTCGAGGTGCATGTGGTCGAGGGTGAGGCCGACGCCGTCGTAGCCGAGGTCGGCGAGGAGGGCGAGGGCGTCGTCGAGGCGGAGGTCGGTGAGGCCGTTGGTGCCGTAGCCGAAGCGGAGGGCGGACACGGGCGGCCGCGCGGGGGAAGGGGGGCCGGGGCGGCGCGGGGCGGTGAGGGGCGCGTACGGGTTCGGGTGGGTGTTCATGTGACGCTCACCCGCCGGGCGAACCTGCGGGCGGCGGGTGCCAGCGCCGCTGTGAGCAGGGCGGTGACGGGGGAGCCGGAGCGGGCGGCGAGGGCGGCCTGGAGCGGGATCGTGGCGCGGATTCCGGCGCCGACGGCGCGCTGGGTGAGCGGGGGTGAGGGGTTGAGGGTGGCGTGGAGGTAGGCGCGGGCGGTGGTGGCGGCGTACGCGGCGGTGGCGAGGGCGGTCAGGGGGCCGGGGGGTGGGGAGGGGGCGGTGCCGGGGCGGGAGGGGTGGGGGTCGGTGTCCGGTGGGGTCGGGGGGTTCCGGGGTCGGGTGAGGAGCCAGGTGAGGGTGCCGGTGGCGGCCAGGGCGGCGAGGGGGGCGGTGGGGGTGCCGTCGCGGGTCTCCTGGCGGGAGACCGTGGTGAGGGCGAGAGTGTGTCCGCCGAGCAGGGCCGCCGAGGGGAGGGCGGGGCGGACGTGTCCGGCGGTGGCCGCCGCGCCGAGGAGGAGGTCGAGGCCGCGGGCGGCGGCCATGGCGAGCGGTCCGGCGGGGGTGCGTTTGAGGCCCAGGTCGTAGGACCACACGGTGACGGCGAGGGGGGCCGCCACGGTGAGGGCGGGCCGTCCCGCGCGGGCGGTCAGGGCGAGGCCGGTCGCGGTGAGCGCGCAGGCCGCGGTGAGGGCGGCGGCCGGACGGACCCGGCCGGAGGGCAGCGGGCGGTGCGGGCGCTCCACGGCGTCCTCGGCGCGGTCGGCCCAGTCGTTGAGGGCCATGCCCGCCTCGTACAGGCAGAGGGAGGCGGCGACGGCGAGCAGGGTACGGCGGCCGGGGCGCACGGAGGTGGCCGCCGCGCCCGCCAGCGTGTCGCCGGGGACGGTGAACAGGGCGGGTAAGCGCAGGAGTTCGGCCCAGGCTCGCAGGTCGGGGGTCGACCGGGCGAGGGCGGGGCGGGCCGGGAGGGGGCCGGTCCCGGTGGGCCGGGGTCGGGGCGGGCGCGGGGGTTGCGGTGCGGCTCCCCCGCCGACAGACGCCCCTCGCCCGTCGGCGGATGCCCTTTGCCCGTCGGTAGATGCCCCCTGTCCCGAGGCGTTCACCGGCTCCCCGCCCGCGTCGGCCGCTCCCCCGGCCGCAGCGCCCGTGTCCCCGCCGCCGGGGACCGCTCCCCCGCTCACCGGTCCTCCTCGTCGCTCAACCGGCGGGCGAAGGCGAGGAGTTCGGCGTGCTGTTCGGCCAGGGAGGAGGGGGCGTCGCCGATCGGGTCCTTGAAGAAGAAGGCGAGTTCGGGGCGGGGGCCGGTGAGGCCGCGTTCGTGGGCGCGGGCGAGGAGGCGGGCGAGGTCGAGGACGAGGGGGGCGGCGAGGGCGGAGTCGCAGCCCTGCCAGATGGTCTGGAGGATCATGCGGGTGCCGAGGAAGCCGTCGAAGGCGATGTGGTCCCAGGCGGTCTTCCAGTCGCCGAGCGCGGGCACGTCGTCGATGTGGACCTGGCCCTCGGGGACGGTGCCGAGGGTGTCGGCGAGGACGCGTTCCTTGCCCGCGTTCTTCGCCTCGGCGGCGGCCGGGTCGGCGAGGGCGGCTCCGTCGCCGCCGCCGAGCAGGTTGGTGCCGGACCAGGCCCGTACGTCGAGGGCGCGTTGCGTGAACATCGGGCCGAGGAC
This sequence comes from Streptomyces sp. NPDC091281, assembly GCF_044757425.1. Lineage (NCBI taxonomy): Bacteria > Bacillati > Actinomycetota > Actinomycetes > Kitasatosporales > Streptomycetaceae > Streptomyces > Streptomyces sp. NPDC091281. The sequence goes on from NZ_JBIVUY010000005.1 coordinate 543,963, forward strand.
GGAACGGAGCAGGGTCTGGCCGGTCTTGCCGTCGCGTCCGGCGTACGGCAGGCCGCTCGCCGCCGCGGGGTCGGCGAGGGCGGGGTGGTGGAGGCCGGTGGAGGGGGTGAAGTTGACGTAGGGGCAGCCCGCTTCGAGGGCGGCGGCCGCGTACAGCGAACTGGGCGGCAGGGCGGGGCCGTTCGGGGCGGGTTCGGTGGAGGCGACGTTGACGACGACGGCGCGGGTGAGGTCGCCCCGCCGGACGAAGGCGCGGATGTCGTCGGCGAAGTCGGCGATGAGGCGCCGCTCGTCGCGGGTGTCGCCGGGGAGGGGGCCGCCGGGTCTGATCTCGGCCTCGGCGGCGGCGAGTTCGGCGGCGACGGCGGTGGGGAGGCCGGGCGGCAGGACCCCTCCCGCGGCGAGTTGTTCGGCGCGTTTGGGCAGGGGGCAGTCGAGGGTGTCGTGGCCGCCGAAGACGAGGGAGGACAGGGCGGGGAGGCCGCTGTCGGCGAAGGCGGGGGTCTCGGTGACGAGGCCGGTGGGTGGGCGGAGTCCTGCGGTGAGGGCGGCGCAGCCCGCGACGACGGTGGTGGCGACGGAGCCGCGGGCCCCGATCAGCCAGACGCCGACGCGCGGCGGGAGCGGGCGGGGCGCGGACATGGGCAGCCTCCTTCTGGTGCGGGGAGCCGGGAAGGCGGAACGGGCAGAACGGCGTTCCGGTGCGGCGGAGCGGGGAGACGGCGGGCGGAGGTCCGGCGTCCTCCGCCCGCCGCCGTTCAGTGGCCCCGTGCGGGGAGTTGCTTGATCCGGACGTCGCGGAAGGACACCTGGTCGTCGGCCCCGTGGTTCTGGAGGCCGAGGTGTCCGTCGCGCAGGCTGCGGGCCGGATCGGTGTTGGTGTAGTCGTTGATCCAGACGCCGTTGAGCCGTACGCGCAGGCGTTCGCCCTCGACGCGGATCTCGTACGTGTTCCACTCCCCCGGCGGGTTGAGCGCGCGGTCGCGAGCGGCGAGGTCGGCGGAGCGGAAGCCGTAGACGGCGCCGGTGGTGCGGTCGGGGACGTCGGTGGCGTCGATCTGGATCTCGTAGCCGTTGTCCACCGCGGACCAGGGGTCGTCGGAGGGCGGGAAGCCCACGAAGACACCGGAGTTGTCGTCGCCGGAGGGGCTGGACATCCGCCAGTCGAGCTTCAGGGAGTAGGAGGTGAAGCCGGAGGCGGCGTACCAGAGGAGGCCCATGCCGCCGGAGGAGGTGAGGGTGCCGTCGGCTCCGAGGGTGAAGGAGCCGGGGCCCGCCTGCCGCCAGCCGTCGAGGGAGGTGCCGTCGAAGAGGGGGCGGTAGCCGCGCTCCGGGGGGCAGTCGGCGCGGTGGGTGCCGGTCGGGTGCGTGCCCGTCGTGTGTGTACCGGTCGGGTGCGGCGCGGTGGCCGGAGCCGCCGCGGTCGCCGGGTCGGTGACGGCGGCCTCGGCGCGGGGCGCGGTGAGGTGGAGCGGCGCCGTGGCGAGCAGGGCGCCCGCCAGGACGGCGATCGCCGTGCGGGGCGCGGGGGTTCGGGTGCGGGCGGTGGGGGCGGCGGTGCGGGTGGTGCGGTCGTTCCCGTGCACGGGTCCTCCAGGGTGGGGCCGGTGGTACGTGCGGGGTGGTGCCTGCGGTCGCCGGGACGCGCCGTCGTCCCGGCTGCGGGGAAGCGGACCCGGCCGGGGGGCGGCCGGGGTGGTGCGACGGAGCGGTGTGCGGCCGTGCCGGGCCGTGGGGGCTCCGGCACGGTTCCGGCGGGCGGGCTGCGGGCCAGGGCCCGCGACCGACTGCAAGGTCCGGAAGAGCGGCCCTAGTTGCCGAACGCGGCGTCGAAGGAGGCGGTGGGCGGGTCGAAGTCGTAGGCCTTGAGGCGTCGGAGGGCCTCGGGGGCGCCGTGCAGGCGGTCCATCCCGGCGTCCTCCCACTCCACGGAGACGGGCCCGCGGTAGTCGATGGAGCGGAGCATGCGGAACACGTCCTCCCAGGGGACGTCGCCGTGCCCGGCGGAGACGAAGTCCCAGCCGCGGCGCGGGTCGCCCCAGGCCAGGTGGGAGCCGAGGCGGCCGTTGCGGCCGTCGAGCCGCTTGCGGGCCTCCTTGCAGTCGACGTGGTAGATCCGGTCGCGGAAGTCCCAGAGGAAGCCGACCGGGTCGAGGTCCTGCCACACGAAGTGGCTGGGGTCGAAGTTGAGGCCGAACGCGGGGCGGCGGTCGACGGCCTCCAGGGCGCGGACGGTGGTCCAGTAGTCGTAGGCGATCTCGCCGGGGTGGACCTCGTGCGCGAAGCGGACCCCTTCGGCGTCGTAGACGTCGAGGATCGGGTTCCAGCGGTCGGCGAAGTCCTGGTAGCCGCGGTCGATCATCGCCTCGGGGACGGGCGGGAACATGGCGACCAGGTGCCAGATCGCGGAGCCGGTGAAGCCGATGACGGTGTCGACGCCGAACGCGGCGGCGGCGCGGGCGGTGTCGGCGATCTCGGTGGCCGCGCGCCGCCGGACGCCCTCGGGTTCGCCGTCGCCCCAGATCCGGGCGGGCAGGATCGCCTCGTGCCGTTCGTCGATGATGGCGTCGCAGACGGCCTGCCCGACCAGGTGGTTGGAGACGGCCCGGCAGGTCAGCCCGTACTTGTCGAGCAGGGCCCGGCGGGAGTCGAGGTAGGAGGGGTCGGTGAGGGCCTTGTCGACCTCGAAGTGGTCGCCCCAGCAGGCGAGTTCGAGTCCGTCGTAGCCGAAGTCACGGGCGAGGCGGCAGACGTCCTCCAGCGGGAGGTCGGCCCACTGGCCGGTGAAGAGCGTGAACTGGCGGGGCATGCGGGGCCTTCCTCAGTCGGCGATCGGGGTGTAGACGGAGTTCTTCTCGGCGCTCTCCTCGACCGCCGCGAGGACCCGCTGCACCTGGAGTCCGTCGGCGAAGGAGGGTTCGGGGCGGCGGCCCTCGGCGATGAAGTGGACCAGGTCGCGGGCCTGGTGGACGAAGGAGTGCTCGTAGCCGAGGCCGTGGCCGGGCGGCCACCAGGCGTCCAGGTAGGGGTGGTCGGGCTCGGTGACGAGGATGCGGCGGAAGCCCGCGTGGGTGCCGGGCTCGGTGGCGTCGTGGAACGACAGCTCGTTGAGGCGTTCCAGGTCGAAGGCCAACGAGCCGCGCTCGCCGTTGAGTTCGATGCGCAGGGCGTTCTTGCGGCCGGTGGCGTAGCGGGTGGCCTCGAAGGAGGCGAGGGCGCCGGAGGTGAACCGGCCGGTGAAGACGGCCGCGTCGTCCACGGTGACCGTCGCGGTCGTGGCGGTGCCGCCGGTGCCCGTCCCGGCGGCGAGGCCGCTGGTGGCGCCGTCGGGCAGGGGCCGCTCCCGTACGAACGTCTCGGTGATCGCGGAGACCCCGGCCAGCCGCTCCCCCGCCAGGTACTGGGCGAGGTCGATGATGTGGGCGCCGAGGTCGCCGAGGGAGCCGGAGCCCGCCAGTTCGCGGCGCAGCCGCCAGGTCAGCGGGAACTCCGGGTCGTTGAGCCAGTCCTGAAGGTACGTCACCCGCACGTGGCGCAGGGTGCCGAGGCGGCCCTCGGCGACCATGGTGCGGGCCAGCGCGGTGGCGGGGAGGCGGCGGTAGTTGAAGCCGACCATCGCCAACTGGCCACGCTCCCTGGCCCTTTCGGCGGCGCTGGTCATGGCCTCGGCCTCGGAGACGGTGTTGGCGAGGGGCTTCTCGCACAGCACGTGCTTGCCCGCGGCGAGGGCGGCCACGGCGATCTCCGCGTGGCTGTCGCCGGGGGTGCAGATGTCGACGAGGTCGACGTCGTCGCGTTCGATCAGGGCCCGCCAGTCGGTCTCGGTCGCCGCCCACCCGTGGCGGTCGGCCGCCGCGCGCACGGCGGCGGCGTCGCGGCCGCACAGCACGGCCAGTTCCGGGCGCAGGGGCAGGTCGAAGACGTGGCCCGCGGTGCGCCAGCCCTGGGAGTGGGCGGCGCCCATGAAGGCGTAGCCGACCATGCCGACGCGGAGCGGTGGCCGGCCGGCCTCGGCGACGGCCTCCTCCGGTCCCGCTGACGCTTGCGGCTGTTCCATGCAGGTGTCCTCCTGGTCGTCGTGGCGCGATGGGGGGCGGTTCCTGCCGGGCGGGCGGGCCGCGCCCCGGCCGGAGCGCCGGGGCGCGGTCCCGCGGCGCGCGGGTCCGGCGGGAGCCGACGTCCCGCCGGACGGCGCCGTACGCCCCGAGGCGGCACGCCCCACGGCCGTACGCTCCACCGTCGTACGCCCCGCTGTACGTCCCGCCGTGGCGCGGGCCGGGTCCCGGCAGACCCGTCCCGCCCCCGTGGTCCGGTCGGCTCACCGGAAGCCGGTGGACATGTACTGGTCGACGTTCTCCTTGTCGACCACCGCCGAGTACAGGGTCAGCGAGGCGGGGATCTCGAACTCGGCGAGGCCGCCGATGCCCCTGGCCTGGCCGAGGGCGCGGGCGAGGTCGATGGCGGAGGCGGCCATGGTGGGCGGGTAGAGGACGGTGGCCTTGAGGACGCCGTTGTCCTGCTTGATGGCCTCGAAGGCGGAGAGGGCGCCCGCGCCGCCGACCATCAGGAAGTCGTCGCGGCCCGCCTGCTCGATGGCGCGCAGCGCGCCCACGCCCTGGTCGTCGTCGTGGTTCCACACCGCGTCGAACTTGGACTGGGCCTGGAGGAGTTGGGCCATCTTGGCCTGCCCGGACTCGACGGTGAAGTCGGCCGCCTGGCGGGCCACCTTCTTGATGTTGGGGTAGTTCTTGAGGGCGTCGTCGAAGCCCTGGGTGCGCTGTTTGGTCAGCTCCAGGTTGTCCAGTCCGGCGAGTTCGATGACGCGGGCGTCGGAGGTGTCCTTGAGCTTCTCGCCGATGTAGTGACCGGCGTTGAGGCCCATGCCGTAGTTGTCGCCGCCGATCCAGCAGCGGTACGCCTGCGGGGTGTTGAAGATCCGGTCGAGGTTGATGACGGGGATTCCGGCCCGCATCGCCTTGAGGCCGACCTGGGTGAGGGCCTTGCCGTCGGCGGGGAGGATGACGAGGACGTCGACCTTCTTGTTGATGAGGGTCTCGATCTGGCCGATCTGCTGGGCGGTGTCGTTGGAGCCCTCGGTGATCTCCAGGGTGACGTCGGAGTACTTCTTGGCGCGGTTCTTGGCGTTGTCGTTGATGGCGTTGAGCCAGCCGTGGTCGGCCTGCGGTCCGGCGAAGCCGATGGTGACCTGCTTGCCGGGCTTGTCGTCGGCGGCGGGCTGGCTGTTGCCGGCCGGGGCTCCGTCGTCGTCCTTGGGGTCGTTGCTGGTGCAGCCGGCGAGGAGGGCTCCGGCGGAGACGGCGGCGGTACCGAAGAGCAGTCCTCTGCGGCTGGCGACACGGTGGGTGATCAGCGGCTCTGGCATGGCGGTGAACCCTCTCGTCAGGTCGTGCTCGCGGTACGGCGCTGGACCAGCACGGCGGCGACGATGATCGCGCCCTTGGCGATCTGCTGGACGTCGCTCTGCAGGTTGTTCAGGGCGAAGATGTTGGTGATCGTGGTGAAGATCAGGACGCCGAGGACGGAGCCGACGATGGTGCCGCGGCCTCCGCTGAGGAGGGTGCCGCCGATGATCGCGGCGGCGATGGCGTCGAGTTCGTAGAGGTTGCCGTTGGTGTTCTGGCCCGAGCCGGAGAGGATGATCAGCAGGAACGCGGCGATGCCGCAGCACAGTCCGGACAGCAGGTACAGGTACAGCCGTTGACGGCGTACGTCGATCCCGGCGAGGCGGGCGGCCTCCGCGTTGCCGCCGACGGCGACGGTGCGGCGGCCGAAGGTGGTGCGGTTGAGCACCAGCCAGCCGATGAGCGTCACCACCGCGAACACCATGACCAGCGGCGGCACTCCGAGGACGTAGGCGTCGCGCTCGCCGAGGTCGAGGATGCCGTCGATGGTGACGATCTGCGTCTTGCCGTCGGTGATCTGGAGGGCGAGGCCGCGCGCCGAGGCCAGCATGGCGAGGGTGGCGATGAAGGGCACCATCCCGCCGTACGCGATGAGGAGGCCGTTGACGAGGCCGCAGCCGAGGCCGACGAGGACGGCGGTGAACAGGACCCCGCCGAAGCCGTAGTCCTGGGTCGCGAGGGTGGTGGCCCAGACGGAGGCGAGGGCGACGATGGCGCCGACGGAGAGGTCGATGCCGCCGGACATGATGACGAAGGTCATGCCGACGGTGACGACCCCGATCACCGAGGCCTGGGTGAGGACGAGTTGAAGGTTGCGGGTGTCCAGGAACTCGTCGGGCTTGGTGATGCCGCCGATGAGGACGAGGACGGCCAGCACGCCGAGCAGGGACAGGGTGCGGACGTCGGCGCGGGCCACCGCGCCGCGCCAGGGCGGGGGTTGGGGCGGCGGGACCTTGTCGGTGCTGTCCCGCGGCGGGGAGACGGGCTGCGTCATGACGCCGGACTTCCTTCCATGACGAGGTCGAGTACGCGGTGTTCGTCGAGTGCGTGGGCGGGCGCGGTGTGCACGACGCGGCCCTCGCGGAGCACGAGGACACGGTCGGCGAGGCCGAGGACCTCGGGGACCTCGCTGGAGACGAGCAACACGGCGAGCCCTTCGTCCGCCAACCGGCGGACCACCGCGTACAGTTCGGCGCGGGCGCCGACGTCGACCCCGCGGGTGGGTTCGTCGAGCAGCAGGACCCGGCAGCCGCGCAGCAGCCAGCGGGCCAGGACGGCCTTCTGCTGGTTTCCCCCGGACAGGGTGCGGACCGGGACGGACGGGTTGTCGGGGCGCAGGGAGAGTTCGCGGGTGGCCGCGCGGGCCGCGCGCAGTTCGGCGCCCCGGTCGATCCATCCGGCGCGGGAGAAGCGGGCGAGGGTGGAGACGGAGACGTTGCGGGTGACGGACTCCAGCATCAGCAGGGCCTGGGCCTTGCGTTCCTCGGGGGCGAGCCCGAGCCCGGCGCGGACGGCGTCCCGGACGCTGCCCGGCCTCAACTTCTGTCCGTCCACGCTGACCTGACCGGCCGTCGGCCTGCGGGCACCGTAGATCGTCTCCAGGATCTCGGAGCGTCCGGAGCCGACCAGTCCCGCCAGGCCGACGATCTCGCCGGGCCGCACGTCGAGGTCGAGGGGCTCGAACTCGCCCGCGCGGGCCAGTCCGCGGACCTCCAGCAGCGGCTTCACCGGCTGCGGCGCCGGGTCGGCGGTCGGGCGCGGCGGGAAGACGTACTCGACGTTGCGGCCGGTCATCAGGGCGACGACCTCGCGGGTCGGGGTCGACTTCGCGGGCAGTCCCCCGGCGACCGCGCGCCCGTCCTTGAGGACGGTGACGCGGTCGCCGATGCGGCGGATCTCCTCCAGCCGGTGCGAGATGTAGACGACGGCGACGCCGTCCGCGGTGAGGTCGGCGACGATCCGGAAGAGGTTGCCGACCTCGTCGGGGTCGAGGGCGGCGGACGGTTCGTCCATCACGATCAGCCGGACCTCGTGGGACAGGGCCCGCGCCATGGAGACGATCTGCTGCTGGGCCGCCGAGAGGTCGCCCACCAGCCGCCCCGGCGCGATCTCCGGGTGCCCGAGCCGCTTGAGGAGGGCGGCGGTCGAGGCGCGGGCGGCCTTTCCGCGGACGACGAATCCGGCGGTGGTCGGTTCGTGGCCGAGGTGGACGTTCTCCGCCACCGACAGGTGCTCCACCAGGTCGAGTTCCTGGTAGATGGTGGCGATGCCCAGGCGCATGGCGGCGATCGGCGAGCGCAGGGTGACGGGTTCGCCGCGCCAGCGGATCGTGCCGTCGTCGGGCTGGTGGGCACCGGCCAGCACCTTGATGAGGGTGGACTTCCCGGCCCCGTTCTGGCCGAGCAGGCAGTGCACCTCGCCGGCCTGCACGTCGAGGTCGACGCCGTCGAGGGCCCGGACGCCGGGGAACGACTTGGTGATGCCGGACATGCTGAGCAGGGGTGGTTCGGGTGCCATGGGGTTCCCCTCTGCGGGCGTGCGGGCCGGTGTCAGGGCAGAGCGAGGCCGAGCGGAGTGGGGCGGGTCGGAGCAGGGTGCGCCTGGGCGCGGGTGCGGGCAAGCGCTTGCAGGACGGCAGTACGGGGTGGTGCGACGCGGAACGGTGCCGTGCCGAGAGGTGCCGTGCGGGATGGTGCCGTGCGGGGCGGTGCGGCCGTACGGGGTCAGGGCTACGCGGGTGAGAAGAGGTGGTCGCTGATCAGGCGGGCCGCGCCGATGACTCCGGCGGTGGGCCCCAACTCCCCCAGGACGATGGGGAGGTTGCCGGTCGCCAACGGCAGCGACTGGCGGTAGACCTGGGTGCGGATGGCGGCGAGGAGGGTGTGGCCGAGGCCGGTCACCCCGCCCCCGATCACCACCAGGCCGGGGTTGAAGAAGGAGACGAGCCCGGCGATGACCTGGCCGACCCGGTTGCCGCCCTCGCGGATCAGGTCGAGCGAGGTCGCGTCACCGGCGGCGGCCGCGGCCGCGACGTCGACGGCGGTGAGGGCGCCGCTCGCCTCCAGCCGGGCCGCGAGTTCGGCGGAGAGACCCTGCTCGGCCGCCTCCACCGCGTCGCGGGCCAGCGCCGCGCCGCTGAAGTACGCCTCCAGGCAACCGCGGTTGCCGCAGGCGCAGGGGCGGCCGTCGGGCACGGCCTGGATGTGCCCGATGTCGCCCGCGCTGCCGGTGGTGCCCCGGTAGACCTGGCCGCCGACCACGATGCCGCAGCCGATGCCGGTGCCGATCTTGACGCAGAGGAAGTCGCCGACGGACCGGGCGACGCCCGCGTGCTGCTCCCCCATCGCCATCAGATTGACGTCGTTGTCGACCATGACCGGGCAGCCGAGTTCCTGGCTGAGCGCCTCCCGTACGGGGAAGCCGTCCCAGCCGGGCATGATCGGCGGCGCGACGGGGACGCCCTCGGGGAAGCGGACCGGGCCGGGGACGCCGATCCCGGCGCCGTCGAAGCCCTCGGCGAGCCCGGTGGCCCTCAACTTCGCCGCCATGGCGAGCACTTGCTCGAACACCGCGACCGGGCCGTCCCGTACGTCGAGCGGCTGGTTGAGATGTCCGAGCGTCTCCAGTTCGGCGTTGGTGACCGCGACGTCGACCGAGGTCGCGCCGATGTCCACGCCGAGGAAACGGAGTTGGGGGTGGAGGCGGACGTTGTGCGAGCGGCGGCCACCGCGGGAGGCGGCGAGCCCGTCGGCCACGACGAGGCCCGTCTCCAGCAGCCGGTCCACCTCCACGGCCAGCTTGGACCGCGAGAGGTCGATCTGATCGCCCAGCTGCGCCCGGGAGTTGGGTCCTCCGTCGCGCAGCAGCTTGAGCAGCCTGGCCTGGTGCGCGTTCGCGGGTCGTGCCGTCATGCGTCTCACGGACCCCTCCCCGCCTGAATCGGCCGCCTGCTTGTCGGGCTTTCGAGGGGAACGTAGCAGCGGTTGCCGGGCGGGGGAAGAAGTCGTGCAGGGATTGCTGCGATCTTTTCCCACTCACAGGACAAAGACCGGTGAGGGCGCCCGGCGAAAGCGGCTCGTGACGCCCCGCGCGCCGGGTGCGACAGGTGCGCCGAGCCTGTCAGGCAGGCCTAGGTGTCCCGCCGGACCGGGCGGACCGGGTGGGTGGTGGGTGCGGGCTGCTCGGGTTCGGCCTGCTCGCGGGTGAGGCGGGTGGCGAGGGGCTGGTCGCCCGCGGCGATCGCGGCGGTCACGTCCCGGTACCCGCTCCAGGTCCGGCCGTCCCGCGCGCGGCTGCCGGGGGCGTGGTACCAGCGGGCGCGGCGGTCGATCTGGGCGGCGAGTCCGGCGAGGACGGCGTTGCCCGCGAGGTCCATGACCTTGGCGTGGAAGAGGGCGTCGAGGGTGCCCGCGCGGTCCAGGTCGTCGGCGGCGACGGCCGACCCGCCCTGCCCGCAGATCCCCGTGAGGGCCTCGACGTCCGCAGGGCGGGCGCGGGTGGCGGCGAGCCCGGCGGCCTCGGACCGCAACAGGGCGCGTACGGCGAGGAGTTGCCCGGCCTCCTCCTCGGTCGGCAGCCGTACGTAGGCTCCTTGGGCGGGGCGGAGTTCCACCCAGCCCTCGGCGTTGAGGCGTTGCAGCGCCTCGCGGACGGGCTGCCGGGAGACGCCGAGGCGGTCGGCGAGCTCGTTCTCGACAAGGTGCTCCCCCGGGCGGAGGGCGCGGGTGGTGATGAGTTCGAGCAGGGCCTCGTAGACGCGCTCGCGCAGCGGCCCCGGTCGTTCCAGCCGGGGTCTCCCGGCCGGTGGCGGTCCTGACGGCGGCATGGTCGCTCCCCCTCCGGGGCGGCGCCGGTGGCGGCGGCCGGACGTCCCCGTGTCGATGGTCACCGGCAGGGTACGACCGCGGCCGCCCCCGCCCACCGGCACCGCACGGCCGCAGCCGTCCGGCTCACCGGCGGCCTGCGGCCGGGACCGGCCGGGTTCACCGGCACATACGGCCGGAGGCGGCCGGTCCGTTCACGGGCAGCGTACGACCTGGCCCGCGTACGACAGGTTGCCGCCGAAGCCGAAGAGGAGGACGGGGTCGCCGCTGCCGATCTCGCCGCGTTCGACCAGCTTGGAGAAGGCGAGGGGGATGCTGGCGGCGGAGGTGTTGCCCGATTCGGTGACGTCCCGCGCGACCACGGCGTTGACGGCGCCGATCTTCTCGGCGAGGGGTTCGACGATGCGGAGGTTCGCCTGGTGCAGGACCACGGCGGCCAGGTCGGCGGGGGTGAGTCCGGCCCGCTCGCACGCCTCGCGGGCCAGCGGGGGCAGCTTGGTGGTAGCCCAGCGGTAGACGCTCTGCCCCTCCTGGGCGAACCGGGCGGGCTGTCCCTCGATGCGTACCGCGTGCCCCATCTCGGGCACCGACCCCCACAGCACGGGCCCGATCCCGGGCTCGGTGCCGACCGGGGCGGCCTCGACGACGGCGGCGCCCGCCCCGTCGCCCACCAGCACGCAGGTGGTGCGGTCGGTCCAGTCGGTCACCTCGGACATCTTGTCGGCGCCGATGACCAGGGCGCGGGTCGCGGCGCCCGCGCGGACGGTGTGGTCGGCGGTGGCGAGGGCGTGGGTGAACCCGGCGCACACCACGTTGATGTCCAGGGCGGCCGGGCTCGGCACGCCGAGGCGGGCGGCGACCCGGGCGGCCATGTTGGGCGAGCGGTCCACGGCGGTGGAGGTGGCGACGAGCACCAGGTCGATGTCGCCCGGCGTGAGCCCGGCGGCGGCGAGGGCCTTGGCGGCGGCGTGCGCGGCCAGCTCGTCCACCGGCTCGTCGGGCCCGGCGATGTGGCGTGTGCGGATGCCCACCCGGCTTCTGATCCACTCGTCACTGGTGTCGACCATGCCGGCCAGGTCCTCGTTGGTGAGGATCTTGGCGGGCTGGTAGTGGCCGACGGCGGCGATGCGCGAGCCGTTCATTGGGGAATCCCCTCGTTGCCGTGGGTAGCGGGATCCACCAGTCTGATCAGTGACTCACGGGTACGCGGACACGTGATGTGACAGGAAACGAGCTTCGGGGTTGTCGGCTTCCCGACAGGGCCCGGCGCCCCGGCGTCCGAACATCCGGTCGCCGGGGTACCCGCGTCAGCCGGGTCGGGCGGCCGTCACTCCGGCCGGTGACGGCCGGTAGCCCGCCGGTCCCCGGTGACCGCCCGGCGCTCGCCGGGGACGGGCGGCCTATCCCGTGAAGAGGCGCGTCGCCTTCTGGACGAGTTCGTACAGCCCGTAGCCGAGCGGGAGCACCACCCAGAGCCAGGCGAACACGATCAGCGGCCGACGACCGCCGGTTCCCCCGGCACCGGCAGAACCACTGGTGCCCGCGGGCTCACTGACGCCGCCGGGGCTGCCGGGATCACTGGTGTTGTTGGGGCTGCTGGGGCTCGACGCGTGCGGCATCGGGGGCCTTCCTGGGGGCGGGGACGTGGTGGTGGCGGGCGTGGACGGGCCGGACGAGTTCGTTGGCGACGAAGCCGACGGCGAGCAGCCCGATCATGATGAGGAGGGACCGGCTGTAGAGGTCCGGGCCGTGCCGTCCGGCCTCCTCCTGCCGGTCGGCGATCCAGTTCACGATCAGCGGCCCGAGCACCCCCGCCGTCGACCAGGCGGTGAGCAGCCGCCCGTGGATGGCGCCGACCTGGTAGGTGCCGAACAGGTCCTTGAGGTAGGCGGGGATCGTGGCGAAGCCGCCGCCGTAGAAGGAGAGGATCACCAGCGCGCAGACGACGAACAGGGGCTTGGAGGAGTCCCCGGCGAGCGCGATCAGCCCGTACATCAAGGCGCCCGCGCCGAGGTAGAGGCGGTAGACGTTCTTCCGTCCGACCAGGTCGGAGGCGGAGGACCAGCCGATGCGACCGGCCATGTTGGCGGCCGACAGCAGGGCGACGAAGCCCGCGGCGGCGGTCGCGGAGACCGGGGCGGAGGTGTCGGCGAAGAAGTCCGTGATCATGGGGGCGGCCTTCTCCAGGATGCCGATGCCCGCCGTCACGTTCATGCAGAGCACCACCCACAGACACCAGAACTGCGGGGTGCGCACCGCGCTGCGGGCGGAGACCTGCACCCCGCCTCGCGCACCGTCCGCGCCCACCGCACCCGCCGTCCCTGACGTCCCCGACGCCCCCGCCGTCCCCGGCGCGCCCGCCCCGTCCTCCGCCGGGACGGCAACGGCCGAGGAGGCCACGGATGCCGAGGAAGGCGCCGAAACCGAGGTAGCCGAGGCAGCCGCGGCGGCGCGCGGGACGCGCACCAGCAGCACGCCGAGCGTCATGAACACCGCGTACGCGAGCCCGTGGACGAGGAACGCGAGCGCGATCCCGGTGTGGTCGGCGCCGAACGACTCCAGCATCCGCGCGGACCACGGCGAGGCGATGAGGGCGCCGCCGCCGAAGCCCATGATGGCGATGCCGGTGGCCATGCCGGGTCGGTCCGGGAACCACTTGATCAGCGTGGACACGGGCGAGATGTAGCCGATGCCCAGTCCGATGCCGCCGACGAAGCCGTAGCCGAGGACGATCAGCCAGAACTGCTGGGTGGCGGCGCCGAGCGCGGAGACGAGGAAGCCGGAGGAGAAGCAGACCAGGGCGACGGTCATCGCCCAGCGCGGGCCGTTGCGCTCGACGAGGGTGCCGCCGAACGCGGCGGACAGGCCGAGCATGACGATCGCGACCTGGAAGGGGAGCGCGCTCTGCGTCCCGCTGAGACCGAGCGCGGATTCGAGGGGCGGTTTGAAGACCGACCAGGCGTAGGCCTGGCCGATGGAGAGGTGGACGGAGAGGGCGGCGGGCGGCACGAGCCAGCGGCTCCAGCCCGGAGGTGCGACCGGGGGACTCATGAGGCCGGACGGTAGGCAGCGACGGGTGGGTTGGAAAGCCGGGGGATCACGCGGGTGCGGTGAGCGGTAGCGGGCGTGCGGTGAACGGTCGGCCGGTGCCGGACAATGGACGGGGTCGGGGCGAGCGCGGCCGGCCCGCGGGCGGAGAGCCGCGCGGGCGGAACTCCACGGACGGAACCGGGGCTGATCACGACATGGGACGAGTCACCGAACGGCGCAAGGTGCTGCGGGTGCGCGACGGCGCGGTCTCGCACCGCCCGGACACCCTGGTGGCGGAGGAGCCGCTGGAGATCCGGCTGAACGGCAAGCCGCTCGCCATCACCATGCGCACCCCCGGCGACGACTTCGGGCTCGCGGCCGGATTCCTGGTCAGCGAGGGCGTGTTGGCGCGCACCGAGGACCTGCTGAACATCGTCTACTGCGCGGGCGCGACCGCCGACGGCTCCAACACGTACAACGTGGTCGACGTGCGTACGGCCCCCGACGTCGTGCTGCCCGACATCACCCTCGAACGGAACGTGTACACCACGTCGTCCTGCGGGCTGTGCGGCAAGGCGAGCCTGGACGCGGTCCGTACGACAGCACGCTGGCCGATCGCCGACACGCCCCCGCTCCGCCTCGGGACCGACCTGCTGGCCCTCCTGCCCGACCGGCTCCGCGAGGCCCAGCGCGTCTTCGACCGGACGGGCGGGCTGCACGCGGCGGCCCTGTTCTCCGAGGAGGGCGAACTGCTCGACGTCCGTGAGGACGTGGGCCGCCACAACGCGGTGGACAAGCTGGTCGGCCGCGCCCTGCGGGAGGGCCGCCTGCCGTTGTCGCGGGCGGTGCTGCTGGTCTCCGGGCGGGCGTCGTTCGAGCTGGCGCAGAAGGCCGTGATGGCGGGCATCCCGGTGCTCGCGGCGGTGTCGGCGCCGTCCTCGCTGGCGGTGGACCTGGCGGCGGAGACGGGGCTGACCCTGGTGGGCTTCCTGCGGGGCAGCTCCATGAATGTGTACGCGGGCGAGGAGCGGATCACCGTACCGGCGACGGCCGTCGCCCCCGCCCAGGGCTGAGCCACCGGCGACGGCCGCCCGGACCCGGACCGCCCCCCGGCACCCGTCAGCGCGCCCCCGACCCCGAGTCGACCTGACTCCGCCCCACGCCGCCGTCGCCGTCGCCGTCCCCGCCCTGCGTGACCGCGTCAGCGCCTGCCCCCGCCTCCGGCTCGGGCTCCGCCTCCGGCTCCGCATCGGGCGGCAGCGGATCGTGCGAGCGCCGCTTGGCGATGACCGCGCAGACCATGAGCTGCATCTGGTGGAAGAGCATGAGCGGCAGCACCGCGAGGGAGGCGTGCGCGCCGAACAGCACGCTCGCCATGGGCAGTCCGGCGGCGAGGGACTTCTTGGACCCGGCGAACTGGATCGCGATGCGGTCCTCGCGGCCGAACCGCAGCGCCTTCGCGCCGTACCAGGTCAGGGCGAGCATCACGGCGAGCAGGACGGCCTCGACGGCGAGCAGTCCGGTGAGCCGGGCCGCGCTGACGCGGTGCCAGACGCCCTGGACGACGCCCTCGCTGAACGCGGTGTAGACGACGAGCAGGATCGAGCCCCGGTCGACGAGCTGGAGCACCTTCTTGTGCCGGGTGACGAAGCCGCCGATCCAGCGGCGCAGCACCTGGCCCGCGAGGAACGGCACGAGGAGTTGCAGCACGATCCGCATCACCGCGTCCGGGGAGAACCCGGCGCCGGTGCCGCCGAGCAGGGCGGCCGTGAGCAGCGGGGTGACGACGATGCCGACGAGGGAGGAGAAGGAGCCCGCGCAGATTGCGGCGGGCACGTTGCCGCGGGCGATGGAGGTGAAGGCGATCGACGACTGCACGGTGGACGGGACGAGGGTGAGGAAGAGCAGGCCCTGGTAGAGGGGGTCGGTGAGGAGCACCGGGACGAGTCCGCGGGCGGCCAGCCCCAGCAGGGGGAAGATCAGGAAGGTGCAGGCGAGGACGGTGAGGTGCAGCCGCCAGTGCCGGACGCCGTCGAGGGCCTCCTTGGTGGACAGGCGGGCGCCGTAGAGGAAGAAGAGGAAGGCGATCGCGGCCGTGGAGGCGCCGGAGGCCGCGTCGGCGGCGGCGCCGCGGGCGGGCAGCAGCGCGGCGAGCCCGACCGTGCCGAGCAGCAGCAGGACGTACGGGTCGACGGGCATCCGGCGCGGCCGGCTCAGGCGTTTCACGGTCCTCCCCAGCGCTCTCGTGGTGATCTCCCCCATCGTGCTCCCCCGCCCCGTCATCGGGAATCCCGCACACCGCACTCACTGTCATCACATGATGCGATGAGCGGGCGTACGCTGGACGCGTGTACGACCCGTCCCGGTTGCGGACCTTCCTCGCGGTCGCGCAGACGCTGAGTTTCACGCAGGCGGCGCGGCGGCTCGGGCTGCGGCAGTCCACGGTGAGTCAGCACGTACGCCGTCTGGAGGAGGCCGCCGGGCGGACGCTGTTCGAACGGGACACGCACTCGGTGGAGCTGACCGAGGACGGCGAGGCCATGCTGCGCTTCGCGCGCCGCATCCTGGAGGTGCACGAGCAGGCCACGGCGTTCTTCACGGGGACCCGGGTGCGCGGGCGGCTGCGGTTCGGGGCGTCGGAGGACTTCGTGCTGACCCGGCTCCCGGAGATCCTGGAGAGCTTCCGGCACGACCACCCCGAGGTCGACCTGGAGCTGACGGTGGAGCTGTCGGGGACGCTCCACGAACGGCTGGCGGCGGGCCGCCTCGACCTCGTCCTCGCCAAGCGCCGCCCGGAGGAGACCCCGCCCGAGCCGCCCGTACGGCAGGACCCGCGGTCGCGGCGGGACGCGCCGGTACGGCAGGACACTCTCGTCCGCCACGACGAACTGGTGTGGATCGGGGCCGAGGGACTGCGGCTGGACGCCGGGCGGCCGGTACCGCTGATCGTGTTCCCGCCACCGGGGATCACGCGCGCCCTCGCCTTCGAGGCGCTGGAGCGGCAGGGGCGGCCGTGGCGGATCGTGTGCACCAGCGGCAGCCTCAACGGGCTGATCGCGGCGGCCCGCGCGGGGCTCGGCGTGATGGCGCACTCGCGGGGCCTGATCCCGCCGGGCCTGGTCCGGCTGCCGGAGCGGGCGGGGCTGCCGGAGCTGGGCCCGGTGGACTTCGTCCTGGCCTACGGCAGGGAGCGGGAGCGCGCTTCGGCGCGGGACGCGGCGGACGCGCTGGCCGCGGCAATTCTGGCGAGCGGCGACCGCCTCCACCGCGGCACCCGCCATCCCCACCCCGACGGCGCCTGACGTCCCCCGGCCCAGGCGGTCGACGTCCCGCCGGGGGCCCCCGCACCGCCCGCCGGGTCCCCGCATCGCCCGCCGGGCGCTACCGCGGCGGACGCTGGTACGTCAGCTGCTTGACCCGCCGCAGGAACGGCGTGGCCTCCACGTGCTGGACGCCGTCGAGGCGGCCGAGGGGGCCGCTGAGGTAGGCGTACAGCCCGGCCGTGTCACGGACGACGGCGGTGACGACGATGTGGGACGGGCCCGCGGTGGCCGCCGCGTGGGCCACCTCCTCGTGGCCCGCGAGGGCCTCGCCGACCCGGTGCAGCGCGGCCGGGGTCGTGGTGATCCAGAGGACGGCGGCGAGCGGGAAGCCGAGGATCTCGGAGTCGTACTCGACGTCGATGTAGACGGCGCCGGAGCCGAGGAGCGTGGCGAGGCGGCGTTTCACGGCGGACTCGGAGCGGCCGGTGGCGCGCTGGAGTTCGGGGTATCCGGCGCGGC
Organism: Streptomyces sp. NPDC091281; assembly: GCF_044757425.1. Taxonomy (NCBI): domain Bacteria; kingdom Bacillati; phylum Actinomycetota; class Actinomycetes; order Kitasatosporales; family Streptomycetaceae; genus Streptomyces; species Streptomyces sp. NPDC091281. The sequence continues at coordinate 561,021 of NZ_JBIVUY010000005.1, forward strand.
CGTCGCGGGCGAGGACGTCGAGGAGGGGCTGGTCCTCGGGGTCGACGCGGGGCGGGCCCGGGGCCGGGGCGGGGCACGGGGTGAGGGCGGCGACCTGGTCGTCGTCGAGGACGCCGAACTTGCGCAGCCAGCCGCTGGGCCCGCCGTAGAAGCGGTGCAGGATCTGCTGGGCGCGGATCTCGACGACGCTCGGGGTGCGCGGGAGCTTGCCGAGGAGCAGGTCGTCGTGGTCGCCGGGGCGGCGCGGGCGGGTCATGCAGAGGATCTCGGTGCCGCCGGAGCCGAGGCCGATCCAGTGGGTGTCGTGGCGTTTGGCTAGGGCGTCGGCGATGACGGCCGCGCTGTCGGGGACGCAGCGCAGTCGCAGCATCCACTGGTCCTCGCCGAGGACGGCGGCGTCCCGGACGGCCACCACGCGCAGGCCGCCCTCGGCGCACAGCCGGCGGAAGCGGCGGGCGACGGTCTGGTCGGAGACGCCGAGGACCGTGCCGAGCCGGCTGAAGGAGGCCCGGCCGTCGACCTCCAGGGCGCAGAGCAGCTTGAGGTCCAGCGCGTCGAAGGTGTCGGATTCCATCCTCATCGGCCGCTCTCCCATCGGATTCCGTCGGCAGGGGGGTATTTTCCACGGCGATCGCCCCGCGCTTCCCCATCGTACGGAGCGTTCGTGTTCCGCGGACCGGGCGGACCCGGTGCGCGGACGTGCCGGAAGGAAGGCCGCGGGGCCGCAGGGCCCGGGGTCGTGTGGAGACCGAGGGAAGTGAAGAGATGCGCGCATGGGGGCCGCTGACGGCGGTGTGCCTGGGCACGTTCATGTTGCTGCTGGACGTGACCATCGTGGTGGTCGCGCTGCCGGACATGGCGGCGGCGCTGGACGCCTCGCTGAGCGATCTGCAATGGGTGGTGGACGGGTACGCGCTGGCGCTCGCCGCGCTGCTGCTCGGCGCGGGCGCCGCGGCCGACATCCTGGGGCGACGGCGGGTGCACGTGGCGGGCGTGGTGGTCTTCGCCGCCGCGTCCCTGCTGTGCGGGCTCGCCCCGGGGCCGGGGACCCTGGTGGCGGCGCGGGCCGTGCAGGGGGTGGGCGCGGCGGCGATGTTCGCGACGACGCTGCCGCTGCTCGGCTCCGTCTACCAGGGGCGGCAGCGGTCGGCGGCGCTCGGCGTGTGGGGCGCGGTGAGCGGCGCGGCGGCGGCGGTCGGGCCCGTGGTGGGCGGGCTGCTCACGGCGGGACCGGGCTGGCGGTGGATCTTCTTCGTGAACCTGCCGGTGAGCGTGCTCGCGGTGTGGCTGACGCTGAAGGTGGTGCCGGAGTCGAAGGGCCCGCGCGGGATGCGGGTGGACTGGGCGGGCACGGTGACGTTCGCGGCGTTCGCGGGCGGGCTGACGTACGGCGTGGTGCGCGCCGGGGAGGACGGCTGGTCGGCGACGGCGGCGCTGGCGGCGTTCGCGCTGGCCGCGCTGGCGCTGGGCGCGTTCGTGCTGGCGGAGCGGCGTGCGGCGCACCCCCTGCTGGACCTGGCGCTGCTGCGGCGGCCCGCGTTCGTCGGGGTGATGCTGGGCGCGATGGCCTTCAACGGCGTGGCGTTCGGGGTGACGCCGTACCTGTCGATCTGGATGCAGACGCTGCTGGGGATGAGCCCGGTGCGCGGCGGTCTGACGCTGCTGCCGATGACGGTGGCGGCGATGGTGACCGCGATCCTGGTCGGGCGGCTGCTGCACGGCGCTCCGGCCCGGCTGACGATCGGCGGCGGGCTGCTGCTGATCGGCGCGGGCTGCTGCGCGCAGGCATTGCTGGACGCCGGGTCGACCTGGGTGGCGCTGGTGCCGGGACTGGTCCTCGTCGGGTTCGGTACGGGCCTGGTGTCGCCGACGGTGTCGGGCGCGGCGCTGGCCGCGGTGCCGCCGCAGCGGGCGGGCATGGCGGGCGGCGCGGTCAACACCGTGCGGCAGCTCGGCTACGCGCTGGGCGTGGCGGTGTTCGGCACCGTGCTGACGTCGCGGATGTCGGACGCGCTCGGCCAGGAGGGGGCGCACGCGCTGGCGGGCGGCGGCGCCGGAGCGCTGCGCGGGGCGTACGGGGAGCACGCGCTGCGGTCGGCGTTCGCCTCCGGTCTGGACACGGCGCTGCTGGCGGCGGGCGTGACCGGGCTGGTGGCGGCGGCGCTGGTGTTCGCCCTGGTCCGGCCGGGCCGCGCGGAACGGGGCGGGGAGGCGGGGACCTCCAGGGAACGGACCCCCGCGGAAGGGACCACCGTGGAAGGGACTCCCGCGGAAGGGGCCTCCACCGCGGGGACGTCGTCCGCGGCGACGCCCCGGTCGCGGACGGCGGGCACCCGGACCTGAACACCGCGCCCGCCCCGGCGACGACGCACCCGTCCGCCGCCGGGGCGGGCGTGGCGCCGGTTGCGGGGGGTGCCTCTATGTCTTTCGTCAAGCGAGGCGTGGGGTTCGGGGTTCGTAGAAGGTGCCGTCGCGGAGCATCGCGAACAGCACGTTGATCCG